>CAZDKK010000049.1:0-8628 GCA_964506245.1 uncultured bacterium
GGCCTTGCTCTCGCGCAGGACCAGGTCCGCCACGATCTGCTGGGGCAGTCGCTCGTCGCCGCGGGGTCGCGCCTGGTCCGCCTCGTGGTCGCACCCTGCGACCGCCGCCGCCAGCGCGGCCGCCAGCGCCACGGCCCGCGCGGCCCCGCATGCGCGATCCGTCGCGCCTTCGCCGCCGCCCCGCCCCATGTGCAAGCTATGTGCCGCCATGGACAGCTCGCTCACCGCCGCTCTGTTCACCCGGGACAGCGCCTTGGCGTTCCTCCCCCGCCCCGCGGCGTTCCCGCCAGCGGCGGTGGAACCAGACCCACTGCTCTTCCCACGGGGCGATCGCCCGGCTCAACGCCTCGTTGCAGCGCGCCGTGTTGCGCTCCACGCACGCCGCCGTCTCGGTCGCGCCGGCCCCGGCCGGAGGCAACTCGATCTCGACCTCGGGCCCAACCATGAGCACGTGCTCGCCCCCCGACCGCATCGCGGTGACCACGGTCACCACCGGTGCACCGGTGCGCATGGCGAGCCGGGCCGGTCCCGTCGGCGTCCAGGCCGGGACCCCCAGGAACGGCACCCGCACCGAGTCGACCTGTGTGCGCTGGTCGATCAGCAGCCCCAGCAGCGCGCCCCGCCGCAGGCTGCGCACCATCGCGCGCACGTCGCTGTCGCGCTCGAGCGTCTCGATCCCCGCCCGCTCGCGACGCTGGGCCACGTAGGTCTGCAGCTCCGGGGCGCGCAGGCGCCGGTAGACGATCGCCACATCGAAGCCCTCGGCCTGCAGCCGCTGCGGCAGCAACTCCCAGCAGCCGAGGTGCGCGCTCAGGCAGATCACGCCGACGCCGGGCCGCCGCACGCGCCGCAACCGCTCGAGCCCCTCGATCGCCACCAGTGCGCGCAGATCATCTCGACTGTAGCCGCGCAGGCGGATGAAGTCGAATGCGTTTCGGCCGATCGCGACCAGCACCCGGCGCGCGAAGCGCCGGCGATCCCGGTCGCTCCAGTCCGGGTGCACCCGGCGGGTGTTGGCGACGATTGTTCGGCGCGTGCGGGGCAGGATGGCCCAGGCGACGGCGCCGAGGCCGGCGAAGGCGGCCAGCCCCCAGCGGCGCGGCAGGCGGGACGGGGGCGTCAGGAGCAACAGCAGCAGCCAGTACCGCAAGCGCCGCCAGACCTCTTTCGGGCGGGTCACGGCCGGCTCGCGGGCAGGCGCAGGCAGTCGTGGATGTGGACCACGCCCGCCGGGCATCCCCGCTCATCCACCACCACGAGGAAGGTGATCGCCGCGGGCTGGTTGGTCTCCATCTTCTTGAGCGCACTGACCAATGGGGCCGTGGCCTCGATCGTCCGCGGCTGAGGCGTCATCACCTCGCCCGCGCGCAGCCCGGCCAGGCTGCCTCCGGTGCGGTGCAGGATGCGCTTCAGGTCGCCGTCGGCGATCACCCCGCACAGGCGACCCGCGGCATCGACCACGGTGGTCATGCCCAGCCGCTTGTCCATGATCTCGACCAACACCTCGGCCAGCGGCGTCTCCCGGCTCACCCGCGGGAGGCTGGCCCCGGAGTGCATGACGTCCCCCACGCGCTGGCTGACGCGGTGGCCCAGCACGCCGCCCGGGTGCAGGTAGGCGAAGTCCTCGGAGGTGAACCCCTTGAGCCGGCAGAGAATCACGGTGAGCGCGTCCCCGATGACCTGGAAGAGCGTCGTGCTGACGGTGGGAACCTCGTCCAGCGGCGCGATCTCGGCCACGGGGCCGATGTCGAGCACGAGGTCGGCCGCGCGGGCCAGCTCGGAGTCGCCGCGGGCGGTGAGCGCGACGATCGCCACGCCCATGCGCTGGAAAGTCGGGGCGAGCGCCAGGACCTCGCGGTTCTCGCCGCTCTTGCTGATCAGCAGGGCCACGTCGAGCGGATCGACGATGCCCAGGTCCCCGTGCAGCGCCTCGACCGGGTGGATGAAGATCGACGGCGAGCCGGTCGAGCGCAGCGAGGCCGCGATGCGCTGCCCGGCCAGGCCGGACTTGCCCAGACCGCACACCAGGATGCGCCCGCGGCAGGCGAGCAGCACCTCGACAGCCGCGCGGAACGGCTCGCTGCCAAAGAGCCGTGCGAGCCCCTGGATGCCAGTGACCTCCGCCGCGGCGACTTCCAGCGCCAAGCGCTGGATCATCTGCGCATCGACCGGTGTGCGCGGCCCTCCGGTGCCGCCGCCCGCTCGGACCTCAGATGCCACGCCTGCTCCCCGGGCCGTGCCCTTGCTCGAGTCCGGGCCAGTCGGGTCCGTCGACCGGCTGATCGCCCGACTCGATCTGCGCGATGGCAGACCCCAGCGCGGCCCATTCCTCGATCCAGCGCGGCGCATCGGCCAGGGGCATCTGGGTGCTCGCGTCGCACAGCGCGCGGGGCGGGTCGGGATGGACCTCGGCGAAGATCCCCTGCGCCCCCGCCGCCAGGGCCGCGCGGGCCAGCGCACGCGCGAAACGGCGATCCCCGCCCGCCCCCGGGTGCTGCAGCGCGTGCGTCGCATCGTAGACCACGTGCGCACCCAGAGCCCGCAGCAGGGCGATCGCCCGCATGTCGACCACCAGATCCCGGTAGCCGAAGAAGGTCCCGCGCTCGGTCAGCAGGATCTCGGCTTGCGGGTTGGCCTCGCGGATCTTCGCCACCGCCTGGCCCATGTCGGCCGGCGCGAGGAACTGCCCCTTCTTGACGTTCACCGCGCGGCCCGACGCGCCGCACGCGTGCAGCAGCCGTCCTTGCCGGCAGAGGAATGCCGGCACCTGCAGCACGTCGGCCACCGCGGCCACCGGCTCCACCTCGTCGACCGCGTGCACGTCGGTCAGGATCGGGACCCCGACCTTCTCGCGCACCCTGCGCAGGATGCGCAGCCCTTCGCCCAGGCCCGGGCCGGCGAACGCGCCCGCCGCCGTGCGGTTGTCCTTCAGGTAAGACGACTTGAAGATGTAGGTCAGGCCCGCCCGCCGCGCGGCCGCGGCCAACTGCTCCGCGACGCTCAGGGCCATCGCCTCGCCCTCGATCACGCACGGGCCGGCGATGAGAAACGGCCGGGCGGCACCCGCGGGAATGAGCCGCGCCTGCCCGGCGCCGCCCGTCGTCATGCACCCCTCCCGCGCGCCGTCGTCGCGGCCAGTCCGGGCAGGGTCGGCTGGGCGGAGGCGCATTCCTTGGCGGCCTTCACGAACTCCCGGAAGAGCGGCGCCGGGCGCCGGGGCCGGCTCTTGAGCTCGGGGTGGAACTGCCCGGCGAGGAACCAGGGGTGGCCGGGCAGCTCGATCGTTTCGACCAGGTCCTGCGCGGCGTAGACGCCGGTCACGCGCAGCCCGGCCGCCTCGAGCCGCGCGCGGTAGGCGTTGTTGAATTCGTAGCGATGGCGATGGCGCTCGGAGATCCGGTCGGCGTGGTAGGCCTCGTAGAGCAGGCTGCCCTCGGCCACCTCGCAGTCGTAGGCGCCCAGCCGCATCGTACCGCCCTTGGGCACATCGCCCCGCTGGTCGGGCATCAGATCGATGACCGGGTGCGGGCTGGTCGAGTCGAACTCGGTCGAGTGAGCCCCCTCGAGCCCGCAGACGTGGCGACCGAACTCGATCACGGCGCAGTGCAGGCCGAGGCAGATGCCGAAGAAGGGGACGCGCGTCTCGCGCGCCCAGCGGATGGCCCGCACCATGCCCTCGATCCCGCGCACGCCGAACCCGCCCGGGACGAGCAGCCCGTGCACGCCCTCGAGGACCTTTTCGGGCGGTTCGCTCTCGAGCAGGCTCGATTCGATCCAGCGGATCCGCACGCGCACGCGGTTGGCGACGCCGGCGTGCACGAAGGCCTCGACGATGCTCTTGTAGGCGTCCTTCAGGTGGGTGTACTTGCCCACGATGGCGATCTCGATCTCGCGCGGCGGCTCGAGCACCGTCTGCACCATCTCCCGCCACGGCGCGAGGTCGATCTCCCGCGGCCCCTCCAGCCGCAGGAAGCCCAGGAGCCGATCGTCGAGCCCCTGGTCGTGCAGCATGAGGGGCACCTGGTAGACCGTCTCGCAGTCGCGTGCCTCGATCACGCAGTCCCGCCCCACGTTGCAGAAGAGGGCGATCTTGTTCTTGAGCTCGTCGCCGAGCGGGATCTCGGTGCGGCAGACGAGCAGGTCGGGCTGGATTCCGATCTCGGTCAGCTTGCGCACGCTGTGCTGGGTCGGCTTGGTCTTCAGCTCGGCGGCGGCCCGCATGTAGGGCACCAGCGTGACGTGGACGAACAGGACGCGCTCGCGCCCCAGTTCCAGGCGCAGCTGGCGGATCGCCTCGAGGAAGGGCAGGCCCTCGATGTCGCCGACGGTGCCACCGATCTCGATGATGTTGATGTCGGCATCCTGATCGCGCGCGGTCGCGAGCATGCGCCGCTTGATCTCCTCGGTCACGTGCGGGATCACCTGCACCGTCTTGCCCAGGAACTCCCCGCGCCGCTCCTTGGAGATGATCGTGTCGTAGATCTGCCCCGAGGTCGTGCAGTTGGCGCCCGAGAGGCTCTGGTCGGTGAACCGCTCGTAGTGGCCCAGATCGAGGTCGGTCTCCGCACCGTCATCCGTCACGTAGACCTCCCCGTGCTGGAAGGGGCTCATCGTGCCGGGGTCCACGTTGAGGTAGGGATCGAATTTCTGCAGCGTCACGCGGAACCCGCGCTCCTTCAAGAGAAAGCCGAGCGAAGCCGAGGTGATGCCCTTGCCCAGCGCCGAGCAGACCCCGCCGGTCACGAAGACGTGCCGGCGCTCGCCGTCCGCGGGGCCGCTTCCCGGTGCCCTGTAGCTCGCCGTGCTCAAGATGACCCTCCCCTTCTCCCGTCAAACGCCTGACGCGCCGGCCCGGGCAGCTTCCGCCTCGAGCGCCGGCCGGACGCGCTCCAGATCCTCCGGGGTGTCGACCGCCTGGGTGCGCCCCGCCACCGCCACAACGCGGATGCGCACGCCCGCCGCCAGCGCCCGCAACTGCTCGAGCGACTCGATCTGCTCGAGCGCGGCTACCGGCAGCCCGCGGAGCTTCACCAGCAACGCGAGCGGATAGCCGTAAATCCCCACATGGGCTCGCCCTGCGACGCGCGCCCGCTCGAAGGCCGCCGGCGTTGGCCCGTCCTGGGTCGCCGGGATGGGGGCGCGGGAGAAGTAGAGCGCCTCCCCCTGCCCATTGACGACCACCTTGACCACGGCAGGGTCGACCCATTCGCGGTGATCGCGCAGCGGGGCACTGCAGGTGATCAGGGCATCGCCTGACTCGCGCAGGGCCGCGCAGACTTCCCCGATGGTCGCGGGGGCGATCAGGGGCTCGTCGCCCTGGAGATTCACCACCCCCTCGGGCGCCGGGCTGAGGCTGCGCGCCGCGGCCGCGACGCGATCGGTGCCCGACGGCTGCTCACCGGTCATGAGCACCTCACCGCCGAAGGCCCGCACCTCACCCGCGATCTCTGCGCTGTCGGTCGCGATCCATACGCCGCGCGTGCCGGGCACGGCTCGGGCGCGCCGCCAGGTCCACTCCAGGATCGTGCGACCCGCCACGCGGGCCAGAAGCTTGCGGGGGAAGCGCGTAGAAGCCAGCCGGGCCGGCACGATCACGGCCACGCCGCCACCCATGCAGATCCCTCCCACGGCTCTGAGCTCGCTGTCTGCGGCCCCCGGTGCCTGTCGCGCCCGCGCCACGATAGGGTCGCTCGCGCGACGGGGTCAACCGCCGAGTCGGGAGCCCTTGGGCACCCCAAAAACCGAGCCGGCCGCCCCCTGGGGAGCAGCCGGCTCATGCATCGGTCCGCGGAGTCCGCGGATCAAGCCTCGATCGGCACGACGCTGACGCGCCGCCGGTTCTTGCCCTGCCGCTCGAAGTGCACGAGCCCGTCGATGAGGGCAAAGAGCGTGTCATCCTTGCCCCGGCCGATGTTGCGGCCGGGGATGATGCGTGTCCCGCGCTGGCGGATGATGATCGTGCCCGCGTGCACCCGCTCGCCGCCGTAGCGCTTGACGCCCAGGTACTGGGGTCCCGAGTCGCGCCCGTTCTTCGAACTGCCGACGCCCTTCTTGTGAGCCATGGACTCGTCCTCCTCCGATTCGCTGGCGCGCTAGGGCCGCACGATCTCTTTGACGCGCAGCTCCGTGTAGTCGGTCCGATGACCGCGACGGCGACGGTAATCCTTCCGGCGCTTGTACTTGCCCACCAAGATCTTCGGCCCGCGCACGTGGCCGAGAATCTCGGCGCGCACGCGGGCGCCGCCCAGCGTGGGCGTGCCGATCTGGACCGAGTCGCCGTCCGCGATCAGCCGGACATCCTCGATCTCGATCTCGGCGCCCTTTTCGCCCGCCATCACGGGCACGCGCAGCACGGCATCTTTGGCCACGCGATACTGAAATCCCTGTACGGACACGATGGCGTACACTGCCAACCTCCTGGGCGCAGCTTTCCCCATAGCCAATCGACAAAGGTGCGAGTATACCGGCGGGGTCGGGCCCCGTCAAGGGCCCCGGCGAGGCCGCGGCCTTGCGGCCCGCCGCGGGCACCCCTGGCCGCGCGGCCGCACTAGACCAGGAATTCGGCCGTCACGTCCTTCTTCATGCGCGGCAAGTAGATCCGCATCCCGTCGGGACCCAGGCGGGGGTCCTCGCGGATGTCGAGCCTAAAACCATACTGCCGCTCGAGTTGCTCGATCCGGTGACCCCGCCGCTCGAACAGGAACGCGGCCAGGGTGGGGTGCAGCACGATCTGGACCTCCCGTTCCTTGACGTTCCCGCCCAGGCGCCGCAGGCTGCGCTCGACCCGCATCGCCGAGGCGGGCAGCGACGCGATGCGTCCCGTCCCCTGGCAGCTCGGGCAGTCCTGGCTGAAGTAGTTGATGAGCGGCTCGCGCACCCGCTGGCGAGTCATCTCCACCAGACCCAGATCGCTGACGGGGAAGACGCGCGTCCGGGCGCTGTCGTGCTCGAGCGCCTTGATGAACGCCTCGAGCAGCGCATGGCGGTGCGCCGTCTCCTCCATGTCGATGAAGTCGATCACGATGATGCCCCCGAGGTCGCGCAGCCGCAGCTGCCGCGCGATCTCCTGGGCCGCGGCCAGGTTCGTCTTGAGGATCGTGTCTTCCTGCGATCGCTTGCCGGTGAAGCGTCCGGTGTTGACATCGATCGTCACCATCGCCTCGGTCGCCTCGATGACGATGTATCCACCCTTCTTCATCCAGACCTTGCGCTCGAAGCTCTTCTGGATCTCCGTCTCGATGCCGTACTCGTCGAAGACCGGCCCCTCGCCGGTGAAGAGCTTCACGCGCGTCTTCAGGTCGGGCGCCACCACGCGCAGGTAGCTCAGGATCTCCTTGTAGACCTCCTTCGAGTCGACCACGACCCGATCGACCTGGCTGGTGAAGATGTCGCGCATCAGGCTGGTGGTGAGCCCCATGTCGCGGTGCACGAGCGCGGGGGCCTGCAGCCGGGCGGCCTTGTTCTCGATCTCGCGCCACAGGTCGACCAGGTACTTGACGTCTTGCGCGAACTCCTTCTTCGTCATCCCCTCGGCAACCGTGCGGCAGATGACCCCGGCGTTCTTGGGCTTCATCTCGCGCAAAAGCTTCTTGAGCCGCAGCCGTTCCTCGCGCTGCGCGATCTTGCGCGACACCCCGATGCGGTCGAGACCGGGCATCAGCACCAGGAAGCGGCCCGGCAGGCTGAGGCGTCCGGAGACCTTGGGACCCTTGGTGCCGATCGGCTCCTTGATGACCTGGACCAGGATCTCCTGGTCTTTCTCGAGCAGTTTGTCGATCGAGGTATCGCGTGGGGGGGTGCGGCGCACGCTGCCTTCATCCAGGTCGAAGGCATCGAGGTCCATGATCGAGGTGAGCATGTCGGAGCTGTGCAGGAAGGCGGCCTTCTCCAGTCCGATGTCGAGGAAAGCCGCCTGCATCCCCGGCAAGACCTTGCTCACCTTGCCCTTGTAGATGTCACCCACCCGGCGCAGCTCCTCCTCGCGCTCGACGAAGAACTCGACCAGCGTGGCGTCCTCGAGGATCGCGACGCGGGTCTCGGCCGGGTCGGCATTGATGACGATTTCGCGGAACATCCGTCCTGGACCCCCATGGGCCGCCCGCCAAGCAAGAACGGATACCCCTCTTCCGCGCGCCGCGGGCGGCCAGAGTGACCGCACGCTATCACAGCCCCGCGGGGGCTACAACCTCGCCCCGCCCGAGCGAGCGTGGTCTCGGCCGCCGCGACCAACCCGCGTACGCCTCGGGGGTGTCCGCGCGGCGGCCACCAGATCCACCGACGCCGCGCCGGCCTCGAGCAGCCTGCGCCGGCAGGCCTGAAAGGTCGTGCCCGTCGTGGTCACGTCATCGACCAGGAGCAGTCGCCCCCACGCGCCGGCGGCGGCCAACGTGCCCTCCAGCAACCGACGCCGCGCCAGCCGACCGTGGCCCGTGAGCGGTTCGCAGTAGCGCACTCGGTGCAGCGGGCGCACGACCGGCAGACGGAGGAGCGCGGAGAGCCGGCGGGCGAGTTCGTCGGCCGCATCTCCGCCCCCATGACCCAGGTCGCGCCCAACTCCCTGAGGCAGGCCATGAAGATCAAGCCCGACCTCAAGCGGGTGGCCGTGCTCTACGCCCAAAACGACGCGTT
>CAZDKK010000049.1:8638-36056 GCA_964506245.1 uncultured bacterium
GAGCCGGCGGGCGAGTTCGTCGGCCGCATCCAGGCCGCGCTCGCGCCGCCGGACCGGGTGCGCGGGCACCGGCACGAGCGCGTCCCACCCTGGTGCCCCCGGCAGGACCGCGCGGTGGGCTTGCGCGGCCAGCAGTGCCAGAGCGACCGGGTCCCGTTGGTACTTGAAGGCGTGGACGAGCCGCCGCAGATCCCCCGCCATCTCCCCGCCGGCCAGAACGAGGTAGGGTCCCAGGCGATCTTCGTGGAGCGTGCGGGACGCTCGATCGGGGCTCGGCAGACCACACGCGGGACACGCGTCCTGCCGCGCCAGGGTTGCCTGACATAGAGGGCAGGTCCACGGGGCGAGCAGGTCGAGCACCGCTCGCCAGAGGCCCGTCGCCGGCGCATGCCACACGCCGCCGCTGTAGCCTCGCGCGTGCCACACGCCGCGGCTGCGGCCTCGCGCGTGCCGGACGTCTCTAGGACTCGGCCGCCCCCTGGTCCGCCTCCGGCGGGAAGGGTCCGCGGCGAGCCAGCGGCGCGCGCAGCCAGATCCAGGCGGCAATCGCGACGAGGGCGATCGAGATCCACTGGCTGTGCGCGAGCTCGACCCCGGCGACGCCGAAGTTATCGCCGGGCTCGTAGTACCGGGTGAAGTCGAGCGCGAAGCGGATCGCCGATGAGGCTGCCAGGTAGATCGCGAAGAGCCGGCCGGGTCGCTCGAGCCGCGGGGCGAGCGCGAGGAGCACGGGCACGAGCGCGAAGTTCGCCAGGCTGAGGTAGAGCTGCGCCGGGTGCAGGCTCTGGGGCCCCATGACCGCGTGGGCGTGCGATCCCGGGGGGAAGCAGACAGCCCAGGGCAGGTCGCTGACGCGCCCGAAGCAGCAGCCGTTGAAGTAGCAGCCGATGCGCGTGATCCCCTCGCCCAGGGCGAGCGCCGGGGCAATCAGGTCGCTCACCTCACAGAAGCTCCAGCGGCGTGTGTGGATGAAGAGGCCGCCCACGGCAATCGCCCCGATGAGCCCGCCGTACTGCGTGAGGCCGCCGCGCCAGATCTGCGACACGCCCAGCCAATTGTCCTTGAAGTCATCCGGGTGCTGCAGCGCGTAGTAGAGCCGCGAGCCGATGAGCGCGCTCACGAGGATCCACCAGAACAGGCGCATCAGCTCGTCCTCGGGGTACCCGAGCCGCCGCCCTCGCGCTGTGACGAGCCAGCTGCCGACGAGGAAAGCAATCGCCAGGGCCAGACCGTACGCATGGATCCTCAGAGGCCCCAGTTCCACCAGAATCGGTTTCATCGTGCCCGTGCCCTTCCCTGCCGCGCCTCACCGCTCGCGACGCCGGGCGATCATGCCCAGCAACAGCCCCATCCCGGCCAGCGTGGTGACCATGAACGACCCGCCGAAGCTGATGAACGGCAGCGGCAGGCCGGTCACCGGCGCCAGGCCGACGGTCATCGCGATATTGATCGCCACGTGGTAGAAGAGCAACGAGATCACCCCGACCGCGACCAGGCTGCCGAAGCGCGAGCGGACGACGCGCGCCCGCGCCAGCGAGCGCAAGAGCAGCACGCCGAAGAGACCCAGCGTCGTGACCGCCCCCACGAAGCCCCACTCCTCGCCGATCACCGAGAAGATGAAGTCCGTGTGCTGGCGCGGTAGAAACGAGAGCGCCTTCTGCGAGCCGCGGCCGTATCCCTGCCCGGTGATCCCCCCAGAGCCGATCGCGATCTTCGATTGGATCACCTGATACCCCGCCCCCGTGGGATCGCGCTCGGGCTCGAGGAAGGTGCTCAGGCGCGCGCGCTGGTAGGGCTGGAGGTGGTTCCACAAGCGGGGCGTCTCGAACGCGATCGCGGCCAGGACCACCGCGAAGACGCCGACCAGCACCCACGGGACGCGGCGCCAACGCAACAGCAGGACGCTCGCGGCCAGGAAGGGGACCCAGACGAGGATCCAGCGGGAGGCAAGGGCGATGATCAGGGGCGAGACCAAGACGAACAGCGTCATCCAGGTCATGCCCGCCCAGACCAGCATCGCGCCCCCAAACGCGACGAAGGCAAGGGCCGTGCCCAGGTCGGGCTCTTTGAGCACCAGCAGCCACGGCAATCCCAGCAGCCCCAGCGCGCCGATCAGGGGCACGAATCGGCGCAGATCGCAGCGCTTGCCCGACAGGTAGTGGGCCAGGAAGAGGATCGTCGCGAGCTTGGCCGGCTCGGAGGGCTGGAAACGCACGGGTCCTACGCCGAGCCAGCGGCCGGCCCCGCCGCTCACCTCCCCGGCAAAGAGCACCACCACGAGCAGGAAGACCGAGACCGCGTAGAACAGCGGTGAGAAGTCCTCGAGGGCCCGCGGCGGAACCTGCGCCAGCGTGAAGGCCCCCAGGATGCCGATCGCGATCGACAGCAGGTGGCGCAGGGTCATCCCGATCCCGCCCGCGTGGGCCAGGGCGGTCGCGGAAAAAACGGTGAGCAGGCCGATGAGGAGCAGGAGGACCGTGGGGACAACGATCCCCATCTCCCAGAAGCCCGTCCGCTGTCGCAGGAGCGTGATCAATCCCCCTCCACCACCGGCTCAGCCCCGCCCGCTTTCTGGGCGGACGCGCGGCCGCCGGTCAGGAAGACCTCGAGCACCGCTTGCGCCACCGGGCCGGCCACGGTACCCCCATGCCCGAAGCCCTCCACGACCACGACGACGACGATGCGCGGGTGCTCCATCGGACCCACGCCCACGAAGAGCGCGTGATCGCCGCCGTGCGGGTTCTGGGCTGTGCCGGTCTTGCCCCCGAGACGGAAGCCTTTCACCCGGGCGCGCCCGCCGGTGCCCCGGCTGCCCATCACGACCTGCTCGAGCAGCTGCCACATGAGCAGGCGGTGCTCTTCAGCGATCGGCAGCCGGCGAACCTCCACCGGGTCGCCGTACTCCCAAACAATCTGGCCGTCGGTACGCACCGCGCGCCGCGCTACGTGCGGCCGCCGCACGACCCCGTCCGACACCAGCGCCCCCACGAAGCAGGCGATCTCGAGCGGCGAGAGCATGATCTCCCCCTGCCCGATCGACAAGTTGAGGGCGCTGCCCTCGGGGGGATCGTGGCCGAGGCGCTTGCGGTACCACTCCACCGTCGGCACGAGCCCCTGGCGCTCCTGGGGCAGGTCGATGCCGGTGGGTGCATCCAGCTGCAACCGGGAGAGAAAGGCGAGGAAGCGCTTGACCCCCAGGGCTCGGCCGACCTGGTAGTAGTAGACGTCGCAGGATTGCTCAAAGGCGTGCAGCAGGGTCAGATACCCGTGCCCCTGCGGCCTCCAGCAGCGAAAGACCCGGTTGCCGTACGGATAGCGCCCGTAGCACGGTGTGTCCATCACCGAGAGCGGCCCGATCACACCCTCGCTCAGCCCGGCCAGCGAGGTGGCGATCTTGAAGACGGACCCGGGCGGGTAGGCTGCCTGCATGACGCGGTTCAGGAGGGGATGGCTCGCGTCGTTGATCGCGTTCCATTGCGACGCCGACAGACCGTGCGCGAAGTAGTTCGGGTCGAACGAGGGACTGCTGGCGCAGACCAGGATCTCGCCGCTCCAGGGATCGAGCGCCACCACCGCCCCGCACACCTTCACCGGCGGCTCGTCCGGCCGCGGCGCGCGGCCGTGGGGCCGCGCCGCCGCCAGCGCCGACTCTGCAACGGCCTGCATCTTCAGATCGAGGGTCACGTAGAGGTCGGCCCCGGGCACCGACGGCTTGGGTGGAACGTCGGGAAAGAGGTCCATCTTGCGCCCCAGCGCGTCGACTTCCACGTAGGTCTCGCCGTCCTCGCCGCGCAGCAAGGCGTCGTACTGGCGTTCGAGGCCGGAACGTCCGATGAGCTGCCCGCGGCGCAGCTCGCGTCCCGCAGGCTGGCGCAGCTCCTCCTCGCTCACCTCCCCCACGTAGCCGAGCACATGCGCGCCCAGGGTGCCGTGCGGGTGCCAGCGCAGGGACATCTGGTCGATCGTCAGGCCCGGAATCGGCTGCAACCGCTCCACAAAGGGGGCCAGCGTGACCATGTCGACATCGCGCGCCAGCGTCATGGGCTCGTACGCGCCGGACGTGCGGCGGGCGCGCTGCTGAAACTCGGCCGGGTCGCGGTCCAGCAGGCCGGCCGCCTCGGCCAGGACGCGCTCGGCGACCGCGGGGTCCCGGAAAGCGGGGTGACTCGTGTCGAGGCTCAGGTTGACGCTGATGCGATTGCTGGCCAGCAGCCGGCCCTCTCGATCGAAGATCGCGCCGCGGACGGCCCGCAGGGGTTCGGTGCGGACCATGTTGTCACGCGCCTGCTCGGCATAGAACTCGCCCTGGGTGATCTGCAGATGGACCAGGCGCGCCACCAGGATCCCCAGGACTGCCACGACCAGCCCGACGAAGAGCCAGGCCCGCAGCCGGCGCTCGCCCAGATTCTCAGCGGAAGGCACGGCGCGAGCCTCCCAGCAGCACGGGCGGCAGGTAGGTCGCGGCCGCCGTGACGAGTGCGGCCGTGAGCACCGCGCTGGCCGGCGCCTGGCGGAGCCACAGCACGAGCGCTGCGCCGATGTCTCCGGCCGAGACAACAAGCGCGCGCAGCAGATCATGCGCCAGCAGGAGCAGGACGATCAGCCCCCCCTGGGTCAGGGGGTGCTTGCGATTGACCTTGGGCGACGTGCAGGCGGCGGCGAAGCCGACCAGCGCGAGGAGCAACGGATCGAGTCCCAGCCAGTCGGGCTGCACGCAGCCTCGGACCAGCCCGATGAGAAAGCCGAAGCCGATGCCCGTGCGGCACCCCCCCAGCAGCCCGGCGTAGACGGCCACTGCCAGGCCGAAGTCAGGGCGTACCGGGCCAAGGGCCAGACGGTGAGCCACCGTAGCGTCCAGCAAGAACGCCAGGAAGGTCAGCAGCAGGTATCGCCAGTAGAACATGGCCGCCTCATCGCGGTGCAGCGGCGCTCTCGGGGGCGCCACCGTCGCTCGGTCCCCATGCAGCGGGGCCCTCGCGCTCGGCACCACCGGACCGGCCGCTCGGAGCCGCGCTCGAGTCGACCGCCACCCCACCCGAGTCGCCCGGGGCTGCCGAATCCGGCGGGGCGGGCGGGGGGGCGGGCACGACCAGCCGGCCGCCCGGCGCGAGCAGAAAAACCTCTTCCAGCCGTTCGAGATCGACCGCCGGGCGCACGAAGATTTCCTTGACCAGCCCGGTGCTGTCACCGGCCACGCGAACCACCGAGCCGATCGGGATGCCCTTGGGGAAGATGCGCCCGTGGCCCGAGGTCACGACCTGCATCCCGTCCTTCACATCGCTGTGGATCGGGATGCCCTCGAAGCGCAGCAATCGGTGGCTCGGGCTCCAGCGCAGAATGCCAACGTAGCGCGACTCGGCCAGCATCGCGCTCACCGGGAGCCCGCGGTGGCGCAGCGTCTTGGCCCAGCACTCGTGGGCCTCGGTTCCGGTGACCACGCCGATCAATCCGCCGGGCCCCACGACCGACTGCCCTTCGTAGGCCCCGTCGGCCCAGCCGCGCCCGAGCGTCAGCAACTCTCCATAGCGGTCCGAGCGGCTGCCCACGACCTGGCACGGCATCAACTCGTCCACCTGGAGGCTCAGGAAGCCGAGGCGCTCGCGGAGCCGCTCGTTCTCGAGGCGCGCCTCCAGCAGGGCGGCTTCATCCAGGCTCACCCGGGTCAGCTGGCGGCGCAGCCGCGTCAGCTCCCGCTCCGGTTCCGACGGTCCGGCGGCGTAAGGGGTGACCAGGCGCGTGGGCAGGAGGAAGGTGGTGCGCAAGAACCCGGCCACCTGGTAGCGGAACGCGCTGCCCGAGAGCTGCAGCGCCAGCGACAACAGCGCCACGGCCGCCAGCGCCACCCAGTCGCCCAGTCTGGGATGCGGCGCGCCCTTGCGAACCATCTTCAGGACTCCGCGCCGACGCCCTAGGCGTTGCTTCGCATCAGCACCTGTTCGTAGGCCTCGAGGTTGTCGAGGATCTTCCCGCAGCCCACCACGACGCAGAGCAGCGCGTCCTCGGCCACCGTGATCGGGAGATTGGTGGCCTCACGCAGCAGCATGTCGAGCCCGCGCAGGAGCGAGCCGCCCCCGGTCATGACGATCCCGCGATCGACGATGTCCGAGGCGAGCTCGGGAGGCGTCTGTTCCAGCGACTGCTTGAGACCCTCGACGATTGCGCTGATCGGCTCCTGCAGCGCCTCGCGGATCTCCACCGATGTGACCTTGATGGTCTTGGGAATCCCCCCGATCAGATCGCGCCCCTTGATCTCCAGCTCCAGCTCTTCTTCCAGAGGAAACGCGGAGCCGATCTCCATCTTGATCCGCTCCGCGGTCCGGTCACCGATGAGCAGGTTGTAGGCGCGCTTCACATACTGCTGAATCGCCTCGTCCATCTTGTCGCCGGCCACGCGCAGGCTGGTGTCGTGGACGATGCCGTTGAGCGTCATCACCGCGATCTCGGTCGTGCCACCGCCAATGTCGATGACCATGTTGCCCAGCGGTTTCTCGACCGGCAGGCCCACCCCGATCGCCGCCGCGATCGGCTCGGCCACCAGGAACACCTCGCGCGCCCCAGCCCTCTCCGCCGAATCGCGCACCGCGCGCTTCTCGACCTCCGTGATGCCGGACGGGACGCTGACGATGATGCGCGGATGCACGAGGAAGCGGTGCTTCTGGAGATTGGAGATCAGCTTGCGCAAGAGCTCCTCGGTCATCTCGAAGTCGGCGATGACGCCATCCTTCATGGGGCGCACGGCCTCGATCGCCTGCGGCGTCTTGCCCAGCATCTCCTTGGCTTCCGTTCCGACCGCCAGGACCTTGCGCGTGGCCTTCTCCACCGCCACGACCGAAGGCTCATTGAGCACGATGCCCCGGCCTTTCACATACACGAGCGTGTTTGCGGTCCCGAGGTCGATCGCCACATCGTTGGACATGTAGCCGATCAGCTTGGAAAGGAACATGGGCATAGGCTCCCGGACTCTCCCTGTCCACTGGCAGGGCAAGGGTCTAAACTTCAACCGATGGGTCAGATAGGCCTACTCGCCACCTGCCCTCCGGCCGCGCGCAAGGTAGCAAATGCCCTAGAACGGCGCAAGCATTTCGCGCAGAAGTCCAAAGGTTCTTTGGTCTTGACCGTCATCGGACCGGTTGCTACGGTCCTTCGCGTGTTTGCCCGCGGTGGCGGCGGGATGCGCTGCGGCGGCCAGGGCCCCGCGGCTCGGGAACGAGGCGTATCGAGGTGAGGAGCTTGCGCTTCGCCTTTCTGGCTATACTGGTCGCGATCATGGCTGGCGCGGAGGCGCAGGGTCAGGCGCCAGCGCCCGCCAGCGGCATCCTGGAGCGCACACCGGGCTCGCTCAGCGGCCGAGTCATCGGCGCTGACGGCGCGGGGCTGGGGGGCGTCGCGGTCAAGCTCTTCGAAGAGGGATTCTTGCAGGCCGAGATCAGGACGGCCGGGGATGGCTCCTATCGCTTGGAGGTGAGCTACCTGGCGGACAGCGACTGGACCCTCATGGTCTGGTTCGTGCCGCCGGAGTCGGACCTGGTCCCCGAGATCGTCATCCTGCGGGAGAGCCTCAGGTCGCAGGAGCTCGGCCTTTGGAGCGGTTGCCTGCCGCGCATCGATCTGCAGCCGGTGATGAGCTTCGATGCGCTTCTCCTCAACGAGGAGCAGAAGCTGGAGCAGATGTCGCAGATGGACTGCGTGAGGGGGTAGCCGCGGTGTTCGTGATTGGGGAGGTGAGAGCCATGACGCGCGGAGGTTGGCTGGCGACCCTGCTGGCCGTCGTACTCCTGGCCGCCGCCTGCAGCAGCACAGAGCCTGAACCGCCGGTGACGCGGGGGGGCGCGTCGGCGCCGGTCTGGCTGCACGTGAGCCAGACGACGCCCGACTCGATCGCGCTCGGCTGGACCGAGCCGGCCACCGTGCCCGCTCGCTACGAGATCTTCCGTTCAACACGCTTGTCGGACGGGTATGTGCCCCTCGACACGCTGGAGGTGGGCAAGGTGCGCTTCGCGGACAAGACCGTCGCCCAAGCGCAGCGCTACTACTACAAGGTGCGCGGCCTCGATGCGCTCGGCCGATCCGGCGAGCAGACCGAGCCGGTCTGGGGGGTCGCCGTGACGAACCGGGCCCCCGAGTTCTCGCTCGAGCCTGGGGCCATCGCGCCCGCGAACGGGGCGCTTGGCCTGGTCAGTGTGGACGTCCTGCAGTGGACCGTCACCGACGCCGATGACGAGGAGGTCTACTGCAACGTCTACTACGCGAGTTCGCGCGCCGATCTCGAAGGAGCGGTGATCTCGACCGCCAACACCGGCGGCCAGGCCGCACTGCCCAGTGCGCCCGAGTTCACGCGCTTCTACTACTGGCGGGTGGCAGCCTCCGATGCCAGCGGCACCACGACTCTCTCGCCCTACTTCAGTTTCGGCATGCGCATCGAGCACGTCGATGTCCCGTCCGGCTACTTCGTGCGCGGCGATTGCGGGCAGTTCTTCGAGGACGATACGACCAGCTTCTGTCCCGATCAGCGCGTGGTGCACGTCGACGACTTCAACATGGACCGCTATGAGGTATCGAACCAGCTCTTCGCGCAGTACCTCCAGGAGCTGAAGGATGGCAAGTACATCGAGGTCGTCGGCGGTCTGGTCTACGACAAGCTGGAGCCCGCCCGCCATCTGCTGGCCAAGGTGTCCCCGGGGGGCGACGAGGACGCCGGCATCACCTTCGACCCCAACCAGGGCGTGAACGGCAGCTTCCTGCCGCGGCCCGGGCGGGAAAACCACCCGGTGCTGGAGGTGACCTGGCACGGGGCCGCCGGCTTCGCCGAGTACATGGGCCGCGCGCTGCCGACCGAGGTGCAGTGGGAAAAAGCAGCCCGCTGTACGCTAAGTACATTCGGGACGGTCACCGAGGCGGTCGACGAGAGCACGACGGTGACCGTGGGGGTTGGCACCCCCTACCCGTGGGGCGATGAGTCGGATTCGCGCCGCTACAACTACAGCGGCAGCGGCGACCCCTTCGACGCCCGCGTGGGCGTGGGGGCGTCGGAGGTGGGGTTCTATGATGGGCAGAGCCACTCGGGCTACAGCACGCGCGACGGGGCGAGCGCCTACGGCGCCCACGACCTGGCGGGCAACGTGGCCGAGTGGTGTGCCGACACTTACGTGCCGTACCACGGCGGCGCGAACCAGGGCATGATGGTGATCAAGGGCGGCGGCTGGCGATCCGCGCCGATCGTCTGTCAGGTCTTCTGGCGGCAGGCCGCCTTCCCCGACAGCTCCGACAACAATGTTGGATTCCGCACCGTGGCTCCCGGGCTGGAGGGCGGCCGCTGATCGAGCCCGGTTGCCGAGAGCGCGCTGACCTGGATCGGTCCGAGAGGCGCCACGCCGCGCAGTGAGCGACGCCGCCTTTGCGGACCGATTCGCTATCGACGGGGGCCACCCCTTGCGGCCGCTGGGCCCCCACGAAGAGGGTGACTGCCATGGTTCGAGTCGAGCTGCCGGACGGCAGCCGGGTGGAAGTCGAGCCGGGCATCCAGCTCATGGATCTGGCCCGCAAGATCTCGCCCCGCTTGGCCGGTCAGGCGGTGGCGGCGCTGGTGGATGGGCAGCCGCGCGACCTGACCGCGACCGTCGCCGGCGACTGCCGCGTCAGGTTCCTCACCCCCGCCGATCCCGAGGGGTTGGACATCCTGCGCCACAGCTCGGCCCACCTGATGGCCGAGGCGGTGGTGAGTCTCTTCCCCGCCGCCAAGCCCACCATCGGACCGGTGGTCGAGGAGGGCTTCTACTACGACTTCGACCACCCGCCCTTCAGCGAGGAGGATCTGGCCCGCATCGAACGGCGCATGGCCGAGATTGTCGCCGAGGGTCGCCCGATGGCTCGCGTCGAGCTGTCGCGCGCTGAGGCCCTGGAGATCTTCCGCGACAATCCCTACAAGGCGGAGATGATCCGCGACTTGCCCCCCGACGCGACGATCAGCGCCTACCGCCAGGGCACGACCTTCATCGATCTATGCCGGGGCCCGCACGTGCCCGATCTGAATCGCATCCGGGCCTTCAAGCTGTTGAAGCTGGCCGGGGCCTACTGGCGCGCGGATGCCGGCAAGGCCATGCTCCAGCGCGTCTACGGCATCAGTTTCGGGGATCCGAGAGAGCTGCGGGCGCACCTGGCCATGCTGGAGGAGGCCCGCAAGCGCGACCACCGGGTGATCGGCCGCAACCTCGACCTCTATTCGTTCCACGACGAGGGTCAGGGGTTCCCCTTCTGGCACGACAAGGGCACCACCATCTACAACGAGCTGGCCGACTACATCCGCGCCGAGTGCCGCCGGCGCGGGTACGTCGAGGTGCGCACGCCGCTGATCCTGAACCAGGAGCTCTGGCTCCGCAGCGGTCACTGGGACCACTACGCCGAGTCGATGTACTTCGTCGAGATCGACGAGAAGCCGCACGCCGTCAAGCCGATGAACTGCCCCGGCGGCCTGTTGGTCTACAAGAGCCGGCTGCACTCCTACCGCGACCTGCCCATCCGCCAGGCGGAGCTGGGCCTGGTGCACCGCAACGAGCTCTCGGGCGTGCTGCACGGGCTCTTCCGCGTGCGCGCCTTCACCCAGGACGACGCCCACGTCTTCTGCACGCGGGACCAGCTGCACGACGAGGTGGTCAAGCTGATCGAGTTCTGCATCGATGTCTACCGGACCTTCGGCTTCCCCGATCCCGAGATCAAGCTCTCGACCCAGCCCAAGGACCACATCGGCGAGCAGGAGATCTGGGACCTGGCCACCGCCGCCCTGCGCGCCGGCCTCGAGCAGCTCGGCCTCACCTATGTCGTGGCCGAGGGCGAGGGCGCGTTCTACGGGCCGAAGATCGACTTCGACATCCGCGACAGCCTCAAGCGCCGCTGGCAGTGTGGCACGGTGCAGGTCGACTTCTCGATGCCCGAGCGATTCGACCTCACCTACGAGGGGCCCGACGGACATCCGCACCGGCCGGTGATGCTTCACCGCGCGATCCTCGGCAGCATCGAGCGCTTCATCGGCGTGCTGATCGAGCACACCGCGGGCCGGCTGCCCCTGTGGATCTCCCCGGTGCAAGCGCGCGTCGTGCCGGTGGCCGAGGCGCACGCCGACTACGCCGAGCGGGTGCGCGCGCAACTCGCCGCCGGCGGCATCCGCGTCGAGGTCGATGCGCGCAACGAGTCGCTCGGCAAGCGGGTGCGCCAGGCCCAGCTCGATCAGGTGAACTACATCCTGGTCGCCGGCGACAAGGAGATCGAGGCGGGCGCGGTCAACGTGCGCACCCGCGACAACCAGGTGCACGGACCCTCGGCGGTGGACGCGCTGCTGGCCAAGTTGCGGGAAGAGATCCGCACGCGGGCCCTGTCGTAGGCGCCCTGTCCCGCCCCGCGCCAGGCGAGTCGGGGCCGGGATCTCAGCCCGGACGACTCGCCCGGCGCCGTGCCAGGACCTGGTCGAAGAGCTCCTCGTAGGCGTCCAGGGCGCGCTCCAGGCCGAAGCGAGCCCGCGCCGCGGCCGCCACCTCCGCCCATGGCACCGCGACCTGCAGCGCTCGCTCCAGCCCGGCCGAGACCGAGGCGGCATCCCCGGGTCGCGCGCGCCAGACGCCCGCGTCCCCGCCGAACGAGGGCACGGGCAGCTTCTCCGAGACGAGCACCGGACAGCCGAGGCAGAGCGCCTCGAGCACGATGAGCGGCAGCCCTTCGGGCCGCGTCCCGACCTGCACCACGAGGTCCGCTCCCCGAGCCAGATCGATCAACCGTTCGCGCGGGACCGGACCGAGCAGGCGCACCCGTTCGAGCCTGTGCCGGCGCACGAACGCCCGCAGGGCCGGCTCGTCGCGGCCGGCACCCGCGATCAGGACGCGCAGGCGCTCGCGCTGCGGCGTGCGCGCGTAGGCCCGCAGCAGACCGAGGGCGCCCTTCTCCCGGATCAACCGGCCGGCGCACAGCACGATCCGTTCGTTCTCCCCCACGCCCAGCTCGGCACGCACACGCTGGCGGTCCCGGCCGCCCTCGGCGAGCGCGGCCAGATCGATCCCGTTGGCGATCTCGACGACTCGCTCGGCCGGCAGGAATCGATACGGCCGGCGGGAGAAGTAGCCTTGCACCGCTGGTCCGACCGCGACGATGCGGTCGTAGCGCGGGAAGCCGCGCCGTTCGGCGGTCAGATAGAGCCAGAGGCGGTAGAGACCCCGTGGGTCTCCGGCCCGCAGCTTGACCGCGGCCTCGACCCAGGAGCTGCCGTGCGCCTGGTAGATCGCGGGAACCTCGCGCCGCCGCGCGACCAGCGGCCCCGCAGCGAAGGTGGCCGTGAGGATCAGGTCGGGCGGACAGGCGTGCTGCGTGGGCTCCCACCGCAGCAGCTCGCGGGCGAATCGCCCCGTGGGCACGCCGCACGGGGCGTCGAGCGCATGCAGCTCGACGCCGGCGGGGAGCGCGGCTGCCGGTCGGGCGATGCGCGTCGTGACCAGCGCGACATCCCAGCCGCGACCGGCCAGGCCGCCGGCCAGCTCGTGGACGACCCGCTCCATGCCCCCCAACCCATGGGCGGGCAGACGGCGGGTGATGAACCAGAGCCGGCCGCGCCTCATGCGAGCGACCTCCGGCTGATCTGATCCAGGACCATCCGGCGCGCCTCGCGGCGCAGCGCGATGGCCGCGCACCAGTAGCCGCCGGCCGCGATCCCCTGCAGGAGGAGCCGCACCAGGGTGCCGGCCGGCACGCGCCCCAGCAGCCACGCGATCAGCAGGTAGGGCGGCACCGCGGCGATCAGGTGCCAGCCCGTCCGCCGCAGCAGGCCGTCGAGCGACCCGATCCGCGTCAGATAGTAGACCAGCGACGCGACCGAGCCGAGGGCCGCGCCCAGCCCGAGCGCGAGGATGCCGAGGGATCGATAGAAGAGCAGGTTCCACCCGACGTTCAGTCCGATCGAGAAGGCTTCGGCGACGAGCACGACCCGATTCTTGAGGCGGGCGTTCAGGATCCGCTGCAGCACGTGGCTGGCGCTGAAGGCCCAGAGCCCGAGGCTGAGCCCCAGGCAGGCCCGGCTGGTGATGTGCAGGGAGTCGAGGTCATAGTGGCCGCGCAGGTAGAGCACCGCCAGCACCTCCCGGCCGTTCATCGCCAGAAAGGCGGAGATCGGCACGAGGGCGAGCAGGAGCAGCGCGATCATCCGGTCCACCCGCGCGTGGGTCTCGCGGTCGCTCAGGGTCGCGAAGAGGGAGAGGCCGAGCAGGCCCAGCGGCACGGCGACCAGGAAGTGGACCGATTCGGTGAGGAAGCGCGCGTAGTCGAGCGCGGCGACGCTCCCCGGCCCGATCCGCGAGGCGATGTTGCGTTCGATCAGGATGTTCGCCTCGACCAGCGCCGAGAGCAGCAAGAGCGGCCGGAGCAGCAGCCAGAGCTGCCCGCCGGTCTCGCGCGCCAGGCCCCGGTCCCAGGCGCCGCGCCACCGAAGATGGTGTCGCCGCCCGAGGTGGATCGTGGCCCAGACCGCCATCAGCAGATAGGTGCCGCTGAAGCCGATCGCCGCCAGCGCCGGCTCCCCGCGCCAGGCGGCCACGGCGATCATCATGACCATCCCCAGGTTCTGCAGCGCCGGGCGCAGGGCGGGAATCACGAAGTCCCTGCGCGCCATGCCCAGGGAGCTGAGCACGCCGCAGTAGACGTAGGCCGGCACGCCCAGGGCCAGGATGCGCACCATCTGCACGGCGAGCGCCACGCGGGCGGGGTCGAATCCGTGGAGGACCCAGCGCACCAGGGGCGGCGCCCACAGCGCCAGAGCCCCGGCCACCAGCGCCCCCAGCGCGACGAAGAAGAGCAGCAGCGACTGGAGGAGCGCCTGGGCCTTGGCCGGCTCCGATGCCTCGTAGCGTGCGTAGAGCGGCACGAAGCAGGTCTCGATCGCCTTGGCGGTGAGGAAGTGCACCGGCGCGAGCGTGAGCGTCAGCGAACCGCGATACGCATCGGCGACCGGGCCCGTGCCGAAGAAGCGGGCCAGGAGGATCTCGCGCGCCGCGCCGACCAGCTTGGCCAGCGCGCCACCGGCGCTCAATCGGAGGTAGTCCAGCCTCATGCGCCCTCGGCGAGGATCCGCTCGAAGGCCTCGCGGTATTGCTGCGCGACCCGGGGCCAGTCGTAGGGCTCGCTCGACGGGCGCGCATTGGCCTGCAGGTGGGCGAAGAGCACCTCGTCGTCGAGCAGGCGTTCGAGCGCACGGGCAAAGGCTTGCCCATCGCGCTCCACGAAGAGCCCGTTCTCACCGTCGCGGACGAAGTCCTCCATGCCGTTGACGCGCGTGGTCAGGATGGGGAGGCCTGAGGCGAGCGCCTCCAGTCCCACCAGCGGACAGGACTCGTAGTTGGAGAGGAAGACGAAGAGGTCGCAGGCCCCGTAGAGGCGCCACAGGTCCGATCTCGGTCCGAGGAACCGCACCCGGTCGCCGAGACCGAGCGCCCGGGCTCGGTCGCGGTAGGCCCCGGGCCGGTCGGCCCCGACCACGAGCAGGACGGGCTGCGCGACCGAGCGACAGCTCGCCATTCCCTCGATGATGAAGCGCAGTCCCTTGCGCGCGAACTCGTGGCCGACGAACAGCAGCAACCGCTCGTGCTCCGGCAGCCCGAGCTCCCGGCGCAGCGCGGCGCGGTCCTCGGCCGGGCGGTAGCGCGCGCGGTCCACGCCGTTGGGGATGAAGAGGATCCGCTCGGCCGGCACGCCGTAGTAGTGCGCGTACTCCTGCGCCACCCCGCGACTGATCGCCACCAGGTAGGGCCGCCGCCCCCGCCCGAAGTTCCACGCCTCGCGCAGCAGCACGAACCAGTGGAGGGGGAAGAAGACCCAGCCGCGCTCTCCCGCCCTGCGTTTGACCGCCACCGCCGCGCGGTGGCAGCTGTGGGCCACATAGACGTCTCCGATGAGCGAATCGCCGTGCGAGAGCAGCACGTCTCCCCGCCGGCGCAGGCGGCGCGCGGTCAGGCTGGCCCACAGGGTGAAGACCGGGACCTCGAACACCAGACGCAGGCGCGGGTTGGAGACGCGGGCACTGAGCCGCGCCAGACGCGGCGCCGTGCGGCACTCGCCCATGCGGCCCTGGGCGGCCGCGGGGCTGGGGGACCAGGTGAGGCTCGTGACCGGCAGACCGGCCGCGCTCAGCTCGCGCGCGAGATGGTGGGCGACGTAGGAGATGCCCCGCGTGGGATCGAGCGAGCGCGTGATCTGCACGACACGCATGGGCGGATCTCCGCGTTCGAGTTGCTGGCCGCCTGCGAAACAGGCGGGTAGTATAGAGAGGGGTCTTGGGGCTGTCCAGGCCGCCCGCCCCGCACGGGAGTCCCCTGGACCCCGCCCAACGGCCCGTCTAGCCTGCGGGGTACGCGGGACCGGCGCAGAGGGGAAGGGCTCGCGGGCCGGGAGTCCCGGCGGTCCGAGGTTGGCGCGAGGCGACATCGTCATGTGGGAAGCGGCAGCCAGTCCCGACATTCTCTGTTTCGGCTCGGCCGATTTCGAAGAGCCCAATTGGGTCAACGCCCAGCATCTCATGTGGCGCCTCTCCGCCCGCCACCGGGTGCTCTACGTCAACAGCCTCGGGCTGCGTGCCCCGCGCGCCGATGGGCGCGACCTGGGCAAGATCGCCCGGCGCCTGCGCGCGCTCGCGCGCGCTCCGCGGCAGCCCGACGCGCGACGGGCTCTGCACGTCCTGTCGCCGCTCAGCCTGCCGCCCGCTCGTCCCGGACTGCGGGCCGCCGCGGGCGGGCGGCTCCTCGAGCTGCAGCTGCGCGGAGCCCTGCACCGCCTCGGCTTCACCCGCCCGGTTGCTTGGACCTTCCTGCCCTCGGCCGCGCGCGCGCTGGCCCATCTGGAGCTGGGACCGATCGTCTACCACTGCGTGGACGCCTACGACGCCAATCCCGGCGTCGACGGGCCGCTCATCCGCGACCTCGAAGGGGAGCTGCTCGCCCGGGCCGCCCTGGTCGTGGCCTCCTCGGAGCCGCTCCGGCAGCGCCTCGCCTCGCGCCATCGCCGCGTCGTGCTCCTGGCCAACGTCGCCGACATCACGGCCTTCCCCCCGCCGCAGGCCCCGCCGCCCGAACCCGCCGACCTCGCCCCCATCGCACGGCCGCGCCTGCTCTACCTGGGAAACCTCGCGGCCTACAAGTGCGATGTCGCCCTGCTGGAAGAAGCGGCGCGCCGGCGCCCAGCGCTCCAGTGGGTCTTCGTCGGCGCGATCGGACGCGGCGAGGCCGGCACCTCCGTGGCGAAGCTGCGCGCGCGGGCGAACGTCCATCTCCTGGGCGAGAAACCTGCCTCCGAGCTCGGGGCGTATGTCCACCACTGCAGCGTCGGCCTGATTCCGTTCGCCGACAACGAGGTCACGCGCCACAGCTTCCCGATGAAGTTCTTCGAGTACCTGGCCTGCGGCCGCCCGGTCGTCGCCTCACCCCTCCCGAGTCTGGCCGAGCACCTGCGCGCGCCGTGGGTCTTCTCGTACCGCGGGGGGGAGGAATTCCTGGGCGCCGTCGATCAGGCCCTGGCGGCGGATGACCCATCGCTGGCGGCGCAGCGGCGGCAGATGGCGGAGGCGCACTCCTGGGAACGGCGCGTGGCCGAGGTCGAGGCGCTGCTTCAGTCGCTCCAGCGCAGCTCGTAGTCGCCGTAGCCGCCGCGGTCCACGAAGACGAAGCGCCGGCTCAGCCGGTCGTAGAACCAGACCTCGACCGATTGGCCGCCGGCGTAGTAGGGATCGCGCTGCACCTCGTCCGGGGGCCCGTAGGTGATGTAGATGCGCCCGCGATCGGTCTTCCATCCCCGGCGCAGCACCGTGAACTGCTGGTTCGCGTACTGGACGCGCTGGAAGAACTCCTCCTTGAACTCGTTGCGCCCGTCGCCCGGCGTCGGGTCGCGCTTGGCCCAGAATGCGTCCCACTTCTGCCGACGCTCCTCCGGTGGGGCCATGCGCAGGTCCGCGACCTCCTCCTCTTCCGCGATGTAAGCGAGCACGCCGAGATCTTCGCGAAAGAAGGTCGAGAGCGCCGGATCCGACTCGGCCCGCAGGGTGATGCTGGTCGAGCCGGTCACCCGCTGCCCGCTGGCGTTCACCTCCGCCTCGAGCCGGTAGACGTCGAGCCACAGCTCACCGAGCGAGACCTCCCACGCCAGTGGCGTCATCCCGGTGGCCGCGCGGGTGGCGTACCGACCTTGCCGCACCACCTGTCCACCCGAGGCCTTCAGGGTCCACGCCACCCTGACCGAGTCCGGCGCCAGCTCAGGGTGATAGAGCTCCGCGTAGAAGCAGACCGTCCGCCCCTGCTCGTCGATCTCGGCCGAGATCCGCGGGTCCTGCCGCAGCTCGGCGATCGACCCGGGCAGCCCGCATGCGCCGGCCAGCAGCGAGGAGAGCTGGATCCGGCCCGAGACGCGCAGAGGGACGTCGAGACCCAGGCACAACCGGCCTTCCTTGCCCGACCGCGTTTCGGACAGCTCCACCTCGAACTGGTAGAACCCGGGCTGCAGCTGGAACGGGAGATCGCGCGTGAAGCGGGCCGACTTGTCCGCGAGGGCCGCGCGGTCGGCCACCCGGATGCGTTCGGGCCAGACGTCGCCCCCCGACTGCCGGTCTCCGCGGTAGACGTGCACGATCAGATCGAAGGCAGCTTCGAGGCCGCCGCCGCTGCGGTGGAAGGCGAGCTCGCTGTACGGCACCTCGACGTGGAGCAGGGCTTGCGCGCCTTCCGCCGTGATGAAGGTGGTCACCTCGGCCGTGAAGCGCGGCCGTTCCAGATGCCGGGCGCGCAGCGGTGCCCGGTCTCCACACGGTCCGCCGGCCAGGGCAGTGCCGCCCAGCCAGGCCGCGAGCAGGACTCCCGCGGTCAGCCCACGCCCGGCCCGCGCGGCGAAGCTGCCGCGGCTCTCCATGGCGGTGCGCCTCGGTGGCATCCTTCCCCACTTCGCTCGGTCGTTCCTGCGACGCGGCCCGGTCGCCTGCGCCCCGCCCGTCTGGTCTACTCGTCGCCGAATCGCGTGCCGACGCTGCGCGCGACCTTCACGATCTCGGATTCCGGGTCCACCCGCCGCAGGCTCTGCACCGCTTCGGCCAGGGGCACCTCGGTGATCCGCGTGCCGCGCAGCGAGACCATGATGTCGCGCATCCCCTGCGCGGCGCAATGGGCGGCGTGCACGCCGTAGCGCGTCCCGAGAATGCGATCGTAGGCTGTGGGCGTGCCGCCGCGCTGCAGATGTCCCAACACGCTGACCCGCACCTCGGTTTCCAGCAGTTTCTCCAGCTCGCTGGCCAACCAGGCGCCGACCCCGCCGAGCCGCAGCGAGTCGGTCGAGTCCTCCACGACCTTGGCCACGTGCAGCTCGCCGCCCTGGGCCTTGGCGCCCTCGGCGATGACCACCAGCGTGTAGTAGCGGCCCTGGAAGCGACGGTCCTTGATCGCCGCGACCGCGCTCTCGACGCGGAAGGGAATCTCGGGGATCAGGATGATGTCGCCGCCGCCCGAAAGCCCCGCCTCGAGCGCGATCCAGCCCGCGTAGCGCCCCATCACCTCGAGCACCATGATGCGATGGTGCGACTCGGCAGTCGTGTGCAGCTTGTCCAGCGCGGCGCAGGCGGTCGAGAGGGCCGTGTCGAATCCGAAGGTCACGTCCGTGGCGGCGAGATCGTTGTCGATCGTCTTGGGGATCCCGATCACCGGCATGCCTTTGCGGCCCAGCTCGTTGGCAATGGTCAGGCTGCCGTCGCCGCCGATCACGACCAGCAGGTCGAGCCCGTAGCGGTCGAAGGTTCGCAGCGCCTCATCGGAGCGATCCTCGAATTTCGTCTCGCCGTTGGTCTTGACGGGCACGCGGAAGGGGTTGTCCTTGTTCGAGCTGCCCAGGATCGTCCCGCCACGCGCGAGGATGCCCGACACGGCGTTCGAGTCGAGGCGCATCGTGTGGTCCCGGAGCAGGCCCGCGAAGCCGTCGACGAACCCCACGACCTGGATGTCGTGGTCGTAGGCCGCCGCCTTGACCAGACCCCGGAGCACCGCGTTCAGACCGGGGCAGTCGCCGCCGCCGGTGAGCACCCCCAGGCGCTTGACCGTGCCCATGACCTCCCCTCCCTGGGTAGTGAGCGCCCCGGGCTGCCGAACCCCCGGTGGCGCGCGTCAGCCAATTCCATGCAACGCCAGCGCTTGGCCCGCTGCACACCCCGGCCGCGAGCCGAATCTACCCGATGCGCACCCCGCTGGCCAGGGCTCGCTCTCGACAGATTCAACGTCGGCCCCCACAATGCCGAACTGTAGAATACGGAATCCGGAGCACCCTGCGGCGACGTACACCCGCCAGGAGCGCGGCCCGACCAGGACGGAGGACGGGGACACGATGAAGAGGAAGCCAAGGAGCCGCGGGGATCGCCCGGCGGCCGCAGGCATCGATCCGGCCGAACGCCGGACACGCAAGGTGGCGCAGTCCCGCAAACAGCGCCCCGCCGGTCCGGCCCCCAAGCGCAAGCCCGCCAGCCGATCGGCAGCTCCGGCGCCCCGCTCCGGCAAGGTCTCCGCCCGTAAGCCCAGCCGCAAGCCGACCGGCTCGCGCGCGACCCGTCCGCCCGCCGGACGCACGCCCGCGCCGGGCGTGGCACGGTACGCGCCCAAGCCGGCGGCCGGGAGCAAGCCGCCCGTCCGGGCCAAGGCGGCCCGCCGCCGGATCGTGCACGACGAGAACACGATCCTGCTGAAGCTCGAGGAGCTTCTCCGCCAGCGGATCGTCGGCAAGGACGACGCGATCGCCCGTGTCGCCAACGTGATCCGCATCCGCCGCACGAACCTCGATTTCAAGCCGCATCGGCCAGACGGATCGTTCCTGATCGTCGGCCCCCCGGGCGTCGGCAAGACCGAGTTCGCCAACGCGGTCGCGCAGGTGCTGCTGGGCAGCGACAGCATGGTGATCAACCTGGACATGGCGGACTACACCGAGGAGGAGGACGTCGAGGATCTCCTGGTCACCGCCTACCCCGGCGGGGAGGGCGTTCTGGTCGAGGGCGCGCTGACGACGCCCGTGCGGCGGAATCCGCGCTCGGTGATCCTCTTCCGCGGCATCGAACGCGCCCACGAGGCGGTGCGCCGCATGCTCCTGCACATCCTGGAGCGCGGCACGCTCGTGGACGCCCAGGGCGAGGTCTCCTTCAGCCGAACGATCGTCTTCGCCACCACGCGCATGGACACCGAGGACGTGGAGATGGTCGAGCAGATCGGCTTCACGCGCTCCTCCACCCCGCGCGAGGAGCGGCGCCGCAAGATCCTCGAGGAGCAGTTCTCGCCCGAGCTGGTCGGTGCCTTCAACGCGGTGCTCTACTTCAGCAGCCTCACCACGGAGGACGTGCGCCTCATCGCTCGCTACAAGGTCAACGCGGTGCTCGAGCGGCTCAAGCGGCAGAACCGCGGCGTGATCATCTCCGACCGCGTCTACGACACCTTCATCAAGGAGAGCGAGGTCAAGAAGGCGGGCGCGCGCTATCTGAACCGCGCGCTCGAGGAGAAGCTCTTCACGCCGCTGTCGAAGTTCCTGCTCGAGCACGCGGCCGCGCGCAGCATCGTGGTCGATGTCCAGGACGACCGGCTGATCATCCGCTCGTCGATCAAGTAGCCTCCGCGGGGCAAGCCCAACCCGTGAGGACCTGCGCGAGCGCGGCGGCCAGCCGGGGGCCGACCTCGCCGGCCATGGCGACGACCTCCTCGTGGTCCAGCGGGCGCGCCGAGAGGCCGGTGGCCAGATTGGTCACGAGCGACACCGCGGCGACCTCGAGATCCAGCCGCGCGGCCTCCTCGGCTTCGATCACGGTGGACATGCAGGCGCCCTGCCCCCCCATGCGCCGGATCACCTCCACCTCGGCCGCCGTCTCGTAGCTCGGCCCCAGGCCGCCGAAGAGCACACCGCGCACCACCCGCAGTCCCTGCTTGCCCAGCTCGGCGAAGAGCTGCTCGGTGCGCCGCGGATGGTAAGGCGATCCACGCAGGCACTGGCCCGCACTCGCACCCGCGGCGGCGCGTCCCCCGAGGGCGAGCCGGATGTGGTCCTCCACGACCATGATGGTCCCCGGGACCAGGCGTGGATCGCATGCGCCGGCCGCGTTGGTGAGCAGCACCCAGCGGCAGCCGAGTGCCGCAGCCACCCGCACGCCCCACGTCACGTCGGCGCGCGTCAGGCCCTCGTAGAAGTGCACGCGCCCCTGGAAGACCAGGCCGCGGCGTGGGCCCCAGCGCACCACTGCGGTCCGGCCCGCATGGCCGGCCACGGTCGAGCGCGGCTGGCCGGGCAGCTGGCCGGCCTGGAAGCTGGCCTCGAGCGGCCAGGCTTCGAGCAACCCGCCGAGCCCCGAGCCCAGGACGACGGCGCCGGCCGGCGGCTCGCCGCCTGCGGCCCGTCGCAGCTTGGCCAGCAGCTCCTCGGACAGCTCGATGGGCTTGTGCGCCATGCTTCCGTCTCCCCGGCCGGCTGCTGCGAGCGCTCGGTCACTCCACCCGCTCGGGATCGTAGGGCTTGCCCACGGCGGCGGGCGCGTTCGAGCGGCCCACCCATGCGACCAGCACGAGGATCGTCAGGGCAAACGGCAGCATCTGCAAGAGCTGGGTCGGCGCCCCTCCGCCCTGCAGGCGGATCTGCGCTGTCTCGGCCGCGGCGAAGAGCAGGCATGCCGCGGCCGCCCCGAGCGGATGCCACTTGCCCACGATCATCGCCGCCAGGGCGATGTAACCGCGCCCCGCCGACATCTGATCCGTGAACGAGTGCTGCTGGAAGGCCAGGCATGCGCCGCCCAGCCCGCCGAGCGCGCCGCTGGCGAGGACTCCCAGCCAGCGCAGGCGCGCCACCGAGAAGCCGGCGGAATGGGCCGCCTCGGGATGCTCGCCCGCGGTGCGCAGCGCCAGGCCCAGTCCGGTGCGGAAGAGGAAGCCCAGCGACGCGACGATCAGGATCACCGCCAGCAGGAACAGCGGGTCGCCCAGGATGGCGAGCAGCGGCCCCCCCGAGCCCGGGCTCGTCCCCCACAGCGTCGCGGGCGCCTCGATGCGCGGGGAATTGCTGGCGCTGTGAAAGAGCAGGCGCAGGCCCCCGCGGGTCGCGCCGAAGGCCAGGATGTTGATCGCCAGGCCCGAGACGATCTGATCGGCCCGGCCGTGGATCGTCACCAGGGCGTGCAGCGCCGCGATGAGCAGCCCCCCCAGCATCGCGCCCGCGATCCCCAGGCTGGGCGAGCCCGTGGCGATCGTCACGACCACGGCGCTGAAAGCGCCTGTCAGGAGAATGCCCTCGAGGGCGATGTTGACGACCCCACTGCGTTCGGACAGCACGCCGCCGCAGGAGGCCAGCGCGTAGGGCAGACTGATGCGCAGCGTCTGCGCCAGGACCGAGGCGGCCCAGAACAGCCCGCTCATGCCGCACGCTCCCGCAGGTGCGCCAGCGCCCGCACCCGCACCGGCTCGCTCGCGATGAAGACGAGCAGGATCGCGCCGGTGAGCACATCGACCAGCTCGCGCGGCAGCAGCGTGTTCACGACCAGGCCGGCCTCGGACAGCAGGCCGAACAGGAGCGCGGCCGGCACGACCGCCAGCGGCTCGTTGCGCGCGATGAGCGCCACGGCGATGCCGACGAAGCCGATGCCCCCGGTGAAGCCGTCTTCGTAGTAGTGCTTGTAACCGAGGACGAAGTTCGTGCCCACCAGTCCCGCCAGCCCGCCGGCCAGCGTGAAGGCGAGGATGATCCTGCGGCCCGGGTCGATCCCGGCCGTGCGCGCCTGCGCGAGGCCGCGCCCCACCGCGCGCAGCGCGAGGCCCGCGGCGTGGTGGTGGAGCAGGGCGAAGACCGCCCCCGCGGCCAGCAGCGCCAGCAGCAGGCTGGCGTTGGCAGCCGACCCCTGCAGCGCCGGCAGCCAGGTCTCCAGGCGCGGCAGGGCCCCGCGCACCTCCGCGGTGCGCACGGTCTCGGGCAGAGCCAGGCCGCGGGTCATCAAGAAGTTCGAGCCGGCCAGGGCGATGAAGTTGAGCATGATCGTCACGATCACCTCGTGGGCGCCAAACCGCGCCTTGAGCCAGCCCGGCAGCCAGCCCCAGGCGGCGCCTCCCGCCAGCGCCGCCAGCGTCGCCCCTGCGACCACCAGCGCGCCGGGGGCGCCGGCCAGGGCGCTGCCGGCCACCGCGCACGCGAGCGAGCCGGCGACGGCCTGCCCCTCCGCCCCGATGTTGAAGAGCCCGGCCTGGAAGGCGATCGAGACGGACAGGCCGGTGAAGATGAGGAAGGTCGCCCGGAAGAGCACCTGGCCCCAGGCGTAGGGCCCGAAGCGCTCGGCCAGCGTGCGCAGCAGCAGCCCCGGCGAGACCCCGAGGATCGCGGCCAGCGCGGCGCCCAGGAGCACGGCGGCGGCGACGGCGCAGGCCACCGGCAGGAGCTGGATGCCCAGCTTGTGGATCCGCCGCGAGTGGATCATGCTCCGCTCTCCCGTCACCCGCGCGCGGCTACCCGGCCGGGACCGGCGCGTCACCTATGCCGACCATCGCGCGCCCCAGCGTCTCGAGGTCGGCGCGCGCGCGCGGCACCGCCTGCCCCAGGCGACCGCGGTAGATCACCGCCACCCGGTCGGCGAGCGCCAGGATCTCTTCCAGATCGGCCGACACCAGGAGCACGCCGCCGCCCGCGGCGCGGAACTCCCGCAACCGCTCGTGCAGAAAGGCGGTGCTGGCGATGTCGATGCCGCGCGTGGGCTGGCATGCCACGATCAGCCCGCGCCCGCGGGACATCTCGCGCGCGCAGAGCAGCTTCTGCTGGTTGCCGCCGCTCAGCGCGTCCACCGGCAGCCGTTCGTCACCCGGTCGCACCTGGAAGCGCTCGAGCTGGGGCCGCGCCCACGCGCGCGCATCGCGGTGCGCGAACCAGCCGCGGCGCAGGAACGTCGCCTCCGCGACGCGGCCCAGGAGCAGGTTCTCCCAGAGGCTCAGGCTCCCGATCAGGCCCTGGTTGCCGCGATCCTCAGGGATGAGCGCGGGGCGGTCGGCGGGCGCCGGCAGCTCTCCGGGCCCGTAGCAGCAGCCCCCGATCCGCAGGGCCCCGGCCTGGAAGGTGCGGCGGCCGGCCACCACCTCGGCCAGCTCGTTCTGGCCGTTGCCGATCACCCCCGCGATCCCGAGGATTTCGCCGGCTCCCAGCCCCAGCGTCACGTCATCGAGCAGCACACGTCCGGTCTCGTCGCGCAGCGCGATGCTTCGCGCCTCGAGCAGCGAGCCGTCGCCCTGGTTCTGAGCGCGCGCGCGGATGCGCGAGGGGGCCGCGGTGATCGGCACCGGCGCGGGCCCGGGGCCGCCGGGCAGATGGGCTTGCTCGCCCATGATCATCCGCACGAGCGCATCGCGATCGAAGTGCGCCCGCTCCATCTCCCCCACCACGCGGCCGCAGCGAAGCACGCTCACCCGGTCGGCGATCTCGAGGACCTCGGCCAGCTTGTGGGTGATGAAGACCACGGTCCGCCCCTCGTCCCGGAAGCGTTGCAGGATCGCGAAGAAGGAGCGCACCTCGGGCGGGGCCAGCACGGCGGTCGGCTCGTCGCAGATGAGGAAGCGCGCGCCGCGGTAGAGGAGCCGCGCGATCTCGACCCGCTGCCGGCCGCCCACGCCCAGGGCCCCGACGCGCGCGTTCGGATCGAGGTCGAAGCCATAGCCCGCGAAGAGCGTCGCGAGCTCGCGCGCGAGTTGCTCGCGCGCCAGAGCCCGCAGACCCCGCAGACCCTTGCACCCGAGGACGATGTTCTCGAGCACGGTCATCGCCGGCACCAGCATGAAGTGCTGGTGGATCATGCCGACCCCGTGGGCCAGGGCCTGGGAGGGAGTCTCGATTGCAGCCGCGCGGCCGTCGACGAAGATGCGGCCGGCATCCGGGCGGACCAGGCCATAGAGGATCCGCATCAGGGTCGACTTGCCCGCGCCGTTCTCCCCCACCAGGGCGTGGATCGATCCGGGCAGGAACCGGACGCTGGCAGCGTCGCAGGCCGCGGTCGAGCCGAAGCGCTTGGTGATCCCCTCCAGGCGGATCTCGGGCGCGCGCATCCCCCCTCCCGGCGGCCCCTCAATCCTTCGGCACGGTGATCGTGCCGGCCACGATCGCGGCGCGGATCTCGCCGAGCTTGCTCACCCGCTCGGGCGTGAGCCAGCGGGCGTTCGATTCGTTGCTCACGTAGCCGACCGCCCCCTCCGCCAACCCGAGCACCTGGACGCCCCCCTCGAAACGACCCGAGACTGCGGCTTCAATCTCCTTGAAGACAACAAGATCGACGTTCTTGGTCATGCTGGTGAGCACCAGACCGGGAGCCTCGGCTGCCTGGTCCGCGTCGACCCCGATGGCGAGCTTCTGCTTCTGGCGCGCGGCCTCGAAGACGCCCAGACCCGTCGATCCGGAGGCGTGGAAGATGATGTCGGCCCCCTGGTCGTACTGGGCCAAGGCCAGCTCCTTGCCCTTCGAGGGGTTCTTGAAGGCCTCCCCGGTCACCCCGGCGTAGTTGACGATCACCCGCAGGCTCGGGTCGACATAGCGCGCCCCGGCGCGGTAGCCAGCCTCGAACTTGTGGATGAGGGGGATATCCATGCCGCCGACGAAGCCGATGGCGCGGGTCTCGCTGACCATCGCTGCCAGCGCGCCGACCAGAAAGGCCCCTTCTTCCTCGCGGAACTTGAGCCCCACCAGGTTGGGGGGGACGCTCTCGCCCGGCGACCAGGTGTAGTCGATGCAGACGAATTTCTTCGCGGGGAAGGCGGTCGCCACGGCGCGGATGTCGTCGGTGAAGAGAAATCCGACCCCCACGATGAGGTCGGCGTCGCCCTGGGCGAAGAGCCGCAGGGCGGATTCACGCTCCGACCCTTGGGCCGGCTCGAAGTACTCGAAGCTGATCCCGAGCTGATCGCGCGCGCGCAGGAGCCCAGCGTAGGCCAGGTCGTTGAAGGACTTGTCGCCCAGTCCCCCCACGTCGAAGACGAGCCCCACGTGGAAGGGCCGGTCCGCCGCCTTCTTCTCCCCGCCGCCGCACCCACCGGCCGCCAGGACCAGCCCGGCGAGCGCGAGTGCGACCAGCCCCCACCGCATGCGTCTCCTCATGTCTTCTGGCCCTCCTCGCTGCCGGACGGTCGCGGGAACAGGTCGCCCGACACCTCCTCCGGCGGGCGGAAGCACCGGCGGCAGCGCGCCTCGTAGGCATCCCCGCCGGCCACCAGGATCCGCTCGCCCCCGGCGACGACGCGTTGGGTGCGCGTCGCGGGGTTCCCGCAGACGACGCAGATCGCCTGGGTCTTGGTGACGTACTCGGCCACCGCCATCAGCTCGGGCACGGGCTCGAAGGGCAGGCCGCGGTAGTCGGTGTCCAAGCCGGCCACGATCACGCGGATGCCGCGCCCGGCCAGCTCCTGGCAGACCTCCACCACCGAGCGGTCGAAGAACTGCACCTCGTCGATGCCCAGCACGTCCGCGTCCTGCCCCAGTTCGAGGATCTCGCGCGGGTGGCGCACCGGCACCGAGGGAACGCTGATCCGGTCGTGCGTCACGATCTGCGCGCGCGCGTAGCGATCGTCGACCATCGGCTTGAAGATCGCCACGCGCTTGCGGGCGATCTGAGCCCGCCGCAGCCGGCGGATCAGCTCCTCGGTCTTGCCGCTGAACATGCAGCCGCAGATGACCTCGAGCCAGCCCGTGCCCTGCGGTGTGCCGAAGGTCATGAATGCCTCGGACCGCTCTCCAGGACGGAGCGGATCTTGGTGACCAGCAGATCGATTGCGACCTCGTTGTGCCCGCCCTCAGGGATGATGACGTCGGCGTAACGCTTCGAAGGCTCGACGAACTGCAGGTGCATGGGACGCACGCTCATCAGGTACTGCTCGAGCACGGTACCCAGGGTGCGGCCGCGCTCGGCGACGTCGCGCTGGATCCGCCGCACGAGGCGAATGTCCGGGTCCGTGTCGATGTAGACCTTGATGTCCATCAAGGCGCGCAGGAGCGGGTCGTCCAGCAGCAGGATCCCTTCCAGGATGATGATCCGGCAGCCGGAAATGCGCACCGTCTCGTCCAGGCGCAGGTGCTTCTTGAAGTCATAGACCGGCACCTCGATCGACGAGCCCTCCAGGAGCAGCCGCACGTGGTTGATCAGCAGCTCGCGGTCGAAGGCGTCGGGGTGATCGAAGTTCTGCTTCGTGCGTTCCTCGAAGGGCAGGTGCGACAGGTCCCGGTAATAGGAGTCCTGCTTGATGATGGCGATGCGGCCCGACCCGAGCTGCTCGCACACCCGATCGGCCACCAGCGTCTTGCCCGAGGCCGAGCCGCCGGCGATGCCGATCAGGACGCGCCGGTGCTGGGTCGCCCGGCCGCGCGCGCCGGCCGGCGCGGGCGAGCGGCGGGCCTCGGC
>CAZDKK010000050.1:0-36027 GCA_964506245.1 uncultured bacterium
CCGGCCGAGGGCCCGCCCGCGCTGCGTGGCGCGCTGCCGCCAGCCGTGGTCCCGCGACCTGCGGCCGCGGCTCTGATCGTGCAGCGCAGCCCCGTCTCGCCGGGCACGACCTTCTCCACCAGCGACCCGGTCACGATCTTGATCCCGCGCTTCACGAGCGCGCTGCGCAGCGCGGCGCTCACCTCTTCATCCTCGATCGGCAGGATGCGCGAGAGCAGCTCGACGACCGTCACCTTCGATCCAAAGGTGGCAAAGAGGTCGCCAAACTCGAGGCCGATCGCGCCGGCGCCGACGACGAGCAAGCGCGGCGGCACCTCAGGCAGCACGATCGCGTCGCGGCTCGCCAGGATCCGCTGGCCGTCGACCGCCAGACCCGGGAGGGACTTCACCCGGCTGCCGGTCGCAAGGATCACCTTGGGCGCGCGCAGGCGCGCGGGTCGCGCCCCCGCGCCCGCAGCCCCGCCCCGAACACCGTTTCCTGCCCCGCCGGCTGGGTTCACCGCCACCCGAATCAGCCCATGCTCGCGCCCGTCCAGTCGCGCCGAGCCGCGCACGAGATGCACGCCGGCATGCTCGAAGCTGAGCTCGAGGCCCTTCACCAGGCGCGCCACCGTCTGGCGCGATTGACGCACGACGGCTGCGTAGTCGAAGCTGGCCGTCGTCACGGTGATGCCGTGGCGGCGCGCGGCCGACATGCCCCGCCACAGCGCCGCGGCGTGGAGCATCGCCTTGGTCGGGATGCAGCCCCAGTTGAGGCAGATGCCGCCGACCTCCTCACGCTCGACGAGCGCGGTGCGCAACCCTGCGCGCGCCCCTCGGATCGCTGCGGTGTACCCGCCGGGACCCGCGCCGATCACGATCAGATCGTATCCGCCGCGACCTGCTTCCGTACCTGTGGCGTTCATCGCGCTCCCCTCCTCGCCCGGCCGGGGCAAGTCCCCGGCAAGAGCCGCCGGCCCCGCGCGTCGCCGCCCAGCAGGACCCGCGCGCGGCGCGTGATCTCGCGCTCGATCTGCTGCGGTTCCCTTCCGATCCCCCGCAGATCGACCCGGCCTCCCGCCATCAGCCCGTGGCCGCCGGCCTTGCCCATGTCCCCTATGATCTGACGGATGACGTGTCCCGCACGGGCGCGCGCGTGATCCGTCCTCAGCGACACGTGAATGCCGCCCCGGTAATGCCCCATAACCAGCGCCCACCGCACGCGATCGATGCGCAGGAACATGTCCGCCAGCTCGGCCACCACGTCGGGGTACGGCAGACGACCCAGGCTGGTCACCAACAGCGGACCGTAAAGGCGCGTCGCATCGAGCGCGCTCTTGAGCGCCACGAGGTACTGCGGGGAGATGGGTGCCTGCTCGATCCGCCCCAGCAGGCGATTGTCGATCCGGGGGAATAGTGTCAGAAACGCGTCGAGGTCGGGCTCGGCGCCCTCGCGGCCCAGGTTCTGAGTCTCCGAACGAATGGCATAGAAGAGCCCGGTCGCGTGGCGCCGGGACAGGGACAGCCCAGCGGCTTCGACGTACTCGGCTAGGATCGTGGCCGTTGCGCCATAGTCCGGGCGAACGTCAACCCACGGGACGACGCGCGTCGCCCGGCGCAGCGCGTGATGATCGAAGACGACGCGCGGCATCACCCCGGGCGGGAGCGAGTTGTTGCCGGTGCCTGGCTGCGTGTCGACCAGGGCAATCGCATCAAAGCGCTTCGGGTCCAGCTCGGACATCCGGACAAGCTTGATCTGCAGCAAGCTCACCATCGCCCGGTTCTCGGCGCGCCCGACGACGCCTTCGTAGGCCAGGGCGGCGGGCAATCCCCTCACACTGCGCACGAGGTGGGCCAGAACCCAGCCCGCGGCGACGGCGTCGGGATCTGGGTTGTCATGCAGCAGGATGAGCAGGCGGCGTACGTCAGCCAGCTCCTCGAGAAGCCGTTGGAGACGGCGCTGCTTGGATCCCATGGCCCCTCCGACTCACGCGCATTGCCGTGGCCCGGCTGCGACCGGGGCGCGACCCCGCGCGCGCGTCCGACCAGCCCGCCGCCCTGTCCGCGCGCCGCGTCGCGCGCATCGCTCCGCCCACATCGCCGGACGGCAAGCCGGACAAGGTACCACAAGAACGCGAACGAAAACAGGAGCGGGCCGGGACACGCGAGCCGGAGAACGAGCATGCGCGCGAGCCCGGATGCGGCATGCGCGCGGTCACTTCAGGTAGCCCAGTGCGCGGAGCTGCCGCAGCGTCTCCTCGTCCAGCGTCATGGACCGAGTGGACTGCCCCTGGCCGGCAGCGGCGAGCAGCTGGTGTTCGCTCCAGTCCCGCAGGTCGCGGAAGAGCACCGGCAGCTCCGCAGACCACTCGCGGTATGGAATCGCCGCCTGCTCGAGCGGGTCGCGCGGGTAGTCGTAGGCCTCGAAGGTCTCGCCGTCCAGGGAGGTGATGAGGTGAAGCACGGGGGTCGTCAGTGCGCGTTGCCGGCCATACCACGGCAGCTCGCTGTAGGCCGCGTTCTTCCAGCTCTCCGCCCACCCCTGCAGCAACCCGACCAGACTCGCTCCCTGGACCTGCGCCGCGGCGGGACGCCCGATCAGCTCGAGCAGCGTCGGCATCAGGTCGATCAGCTCGACCACCTCCGGCACCCGGGTCCCGCGCCTCGTGCCCGCCGCACCCGCAAAGCGCGGATCATCCGGCGGGCGGATGATCAAGGGCACGCGCGTCACCGTGTGATAGAGCTTCTCGTGCAGGACCGAGCCATGCTCCGTGAACTCCTCCCCGTGGTCGGAGGTGACGATCAGCCAGGTATTGGCCAGGAGCCCGCGGGTCCGCAGTCCTTCGACGAACTCGCCCATCCAGTGGTCTGCATAGGTCACGCCGCCGTCGTAGCGGGCCAGGATGTAGGCGACGTCTGCTGGGGAAAGTCCGTGCCCCGCGGTGGGATTCGTGTTGACCGCCTCGCGGATCTGCTCCAGCTCGCGCGATCCGGGGTTGAATCCGCCCTGGTAGTCGGGGTCCGTGTACAGGTCGCGATAGGGCTGGGGCGGATCGTACGGGCTGTGGATGTCATAGCAGTGGAGGAAGATGAAGAAGCGGGGATCCGTCCGCCCGTGATCGATCCAGTCGAAGACGAGCGGGACCGACCGCGCAATGCCCTTGTCGTGATCGTCGAAGTGCTCGAATCCCTGGCCGAAGCCGAAGCGGCCGCGCATGAACCCGCCGTCGGTGGTCGCCAGCGTGCGGTACCCCGCGTCGCGCAGGTACTCGGTCACCGTCAGGCACCGCCCGGCGAGCCGATCCCCCGAGCCCTGGAAGCCGTGGATCGTGGGATAGAGCGACGTGAAGATCGACATGTGCGATGGCGGCGTGTTCGGGGCCTGCGCGATCGTCCAGTCGAACACGATGCTCTCGCGGCCGAGCGCGTCGATGCGGGGCGTGGTCGGGCGATCGCAGCCGTACAGGCTCATGCGATCAGCCCGCAGCGTGTCGAGCGACACGAGGATGAAGTTCGGATGCGCCGCGACCCGCGCGTGGAGGGCGCGGGCCAGCACGGGTGTCCCCCCGACCAGCACCACCCCCGCAAGTAGCGCAGTCGGGTGCCCCAGGGCCCGCCAGAAGCGCGTTCCGATCTCCGGCCGCCGCCGGACGATCAGTCGCAGCACGAGGTAGACGGCCAGTCCCAGCCCAAGTGCGCCCAGCGCGATCAACAGGTTCGTGCGCCACACATCCCACCGGGAGAGCGCCTCGGGCAGCCGCAACGGACCCACGTCCTGCTTCCGCCACCAGTGACCACCGAAGCTGTACCGATTGTAGATGTACCCAAGCCTGAGGAAGAGGGTCGCTCCGGCTGCGATCGCGACCAGGCGCAGCACGAAAGGCGCAACCGGCGCGCCGCGCCGTGCCCGCCAGGCGCTGAGCAGCGCCATCACCAGAACGGCTGCCGCCACGGGCGCAGCCATCACCGACAGGTTGTGCCGCAGGTCGAAGGCCAGCGTGTGCAGAAAGCCGTACGCCAGGTAGTGCTGGGCCCAGGCAGCCCGGAGGGTGGCCACCAGGGCAACCCCCCACGCGGCCAGCAACGCGGCCGAGAGCGTCGCCCGCAGCGGCCTCAAGGCTCGTGGCATTCCCATCTTCTCCCCCGACCGTAAGGAGACCGATGCTACCACAGGCCGCGCGGACGTGGGACGAATCCCCCGGACCCGCGGGGCGGGCGCTGGATGGCCGGGCCGTGGTGACCAGCCGGGCCGTGGTGACCAGCCGGGCCGGCGTGGCCGGCCGGGCCCGGGTGACCGGCCGGGACCGACCCTTGCCGGCTCGCCCCCGGCCAGGGCGTTGCCGGGCTCGATCCGCGTGGCCGCGTGCCTGACGGGGTGGTACCCTGCATTTTCGAGAACAGTGCGCCTTGTGGGAGGCTCGCGGCAGGCTCTGAGGCTCGACGACAGGGGTCGCCGTAGCCCGCCTGCCGCCATTGCCGGGGGAGATGGGAGCGATCGATGGACCGTCAGGTCGTGCTCCGAGCCGCGCTGGCGCAGATCAACACGACCGTGGGGGATCTGCCCGGCAACCTGCAGCTCGTCGCCGAGGCCTACCAGCAGGCGATCAGCGCCGGGGCCACGCTGGTCGTCTTCCCCGAGCTGACGCTCACCGGTTACCCGCCCGAGGATCTCCTGCTGAAGCGTTCCTTCCTCGAGGACACCCGCGCGGCGCTCGAGCAGCTCGCGGCCCAAGCCGATCGCGGCCTCGTGCTGGTCGGCTTCGCGGAGAGCGATCTGGCTGGCATCTGGAACAGCGCAGCCCTCATCGGCAGCGGCCGCATCCTCGACACCTACCGCAAGTGCGCGTTGCCCAACTACGGTGTCTTCGACGAACGGCGCTACTTCCGGCCCGCCACGCGCTGCCCGGTCTACGTGGCGGGGCCCTGGCGTCTCGCGGTCAACATCTGCGAGGACTTGTGGATCGATGACGGCGCACCCCGCGTCCAGGCCCTTCAAGGCCGCGCCAATCTGATGGTGAACCTCATGGCGTCGCCCTATCACGCCCGTAAGGGCGCCGCCCGCGAGGCCCTCGCCGTCGCGCGCGCCCGGGCATTCCGCCTGCCGCTGCTGTACAACAACCTCGTCGGCGGCCAGGACGAGCTGGTGTTCGACGGGCAGAGCCTCGCGGTCGACCCCTCGGGCCGCGTGATCGCGCGCGCGCCGCAGTTCGAGCCGCACCTGCTGCTCGTGGACTTGGCCGCGCCTGCCCCCCCCGCGGGCGGCGAGGACGATGACATCGCGGACAGGGGCAGCCAGACCGTCGGCGGGGAGGGTGCGGGCGGCAGCACGCCTTCATCCGACCGGCATCCCGAGCCCTTGCCGCTGCAGACCGGTCCGGCGCTCCACCTAGACGTGGTCCCCCTCGATCCCGCGCTGCTGACCCCGTCGCCCGCGGTCGCCCGCGTGCAGCCGATGGACGCCCTGCGGGGCCCCGTCTCGCTCGGGACAATCGCCCGCGCGCTCGGCGAGGACGAGGAAGTCTACCGTGCCCTCTGCCTCGGCTTGCGCGACTACGTCCGCAAGAACGGCTTCCGCGGCGTCGTGATCGGCCTGAGCGGCGGGATCGACTCGGCGCTGACCGCGGTGATCGCTGCAGATGCGCTCGGCCCCGACGCGGTCACGGGGATCTCGATGCCCTCGCCCTACAGCTCGGCCGAGACCCGCGCCGGGGCGCGCGAGCTGGCGCGCAACCTCGGCATCGCCTTTCACGAGATTCCGATCACGGGGATCTTCGCCGCCGCAACCACGGAACTCGCCGCGCACCTGGGCGATCATCCCCCGGATGTCACCGAGGAGAATCTCCAAGCGCGCATCCGCGGGATGATCCTGATGGCCTGGTCGAACAAGCTCGGCCACATGGTGCTCGCCACGGGGAACAAGAGTGAGGTTGCGGTCGGGTATTGCACGCTGTACGGCGACATGGTGGGTGGCTTCTCCGTGCTCAAGGATGTGTTCAAGACCCACGTCTACCGCCTGGCCCGCTGGCGCAACGCTCAGCCCTCGAATCTGGCCGCGTTGCCGGACACGCCAGGACCGCCGCCGATTCCGCAGGACACGCTGACGCGCCCGCCGAGCGCGGAGCTGAAGCCCGATCAGAAGGACACCGACTCGCTGCCTCCCTACGAGATCCTCGACCCGATCGTCAAGGCGCTCGTCGAGGACGAAGCCAGCCCGCGCGACGTCGTGGCCGCGGGCTACGCGCGCGAGACAGTCGACCGGGTGTTCAAGCTGATCCAGGGCAACGAGTACAAGCGGCGCCAGGCCGCGCCCGGGATCAAGATCACCCCGCGCGCTTTCGGCCGTGACCGTCGCTATCCGCTGACCAATCGGTACCGGCCTTTGGCAGAGCGGGGATGACGGCATGGCGCGAGCTGCCGCGCGGCTGCCGTCCGGGGGGACTCGGGCCGCGCCATCGCAGCCAGGCGGGCGATGACAGTCCCCGCTCGTGATGCTAGGCTAGCCCGTGATGCAAGGCTGCTTGCGCGGGCCCCACGATACCCAGCACCGGCAGCCCGAGGTTCGACTTCTTCTGGAGCACAAGGATGGAGTCCGCGCAACGTGAAGCTTCCACCTTCGCCGTCGAGGTCACGAACACCTCTGTGAACGGCCCGTGGATTCTGATCGCCGATCGCGAGGACTTCCTCCCCTTGACCGAGTCTCCGTGGCTCCGGTCCGCCAAGGTGGCGCAACGGGCGGGCGCCGCAACCCGCGCAGGTCGAAGCGCGCAGTGCGTGCTGGCCGGCGCCGCGTGCGTCCCTGAGCCATGACCCGATCTGGAGCTGCTGCTCGTCCCGCGCCGGCACGCGCCCTGTCCCGCGCCCTCCATCACCCCTGGAACCTCACGCCCGCTGAAGCGATCGCACTCCAGCGCGAGCTGGCCGGCCGCGTCGTCGCGCGCGGCCCCGCCCCAAGCACACCCCTGCTGGTCGCGGGCTGCGACGCCGCCGGCTCAGGCCGCTGGGCGCGCCGCGACGAGCAGATCGTGGCCGGCGTCATCGTGCTGCGGTTCCCGGGCTGGGAGGAGGTCGAGCGCGCGCACGTCCGCCGCCCGTCGCCCTTTCCCTATGTTCCGGGCTTGCTCAGCTTCCGTGAGGCCCCGCTCTACGCCGAGGCCCTGGAGCGACTGCGCGTGCGCCCGGACCTGCTCCTGTGCGACGGCCAGGGCATCGCCCACCCGCGCGGCCTGGGTCTGGCCGCGCACGTCGGGCTGCTCTTCGATCTGCCCGCGATCGGCGTCGCCAAGTCGCGCCTCGTCGGCGAGCACCGCTACCCGGGCGCTAGGCGCGGCTCCTCGACGCGCCTCATGCACGAGGGCCGCTGCGTGGGCCGCGTCCTGCGCACGCGTGACGGCGTGAAGCCGCTGTACATCTCCCCGGGGCATCGCATCGGCATCGACGAGGCGGTCGCGCTCGTGCTCGCGATGGCAACGGGCTACCGGCTGCCCGAACCCACACGGCGCGCCGACATCTGGGTGGGGCAATTGCGGCGGGGAGGGATCTGACTGCAATCAGAGCGTGAACGGGGCCAGAGTCTCCCGCTCGATGCGCGCCGCCTCAGCCTCACGCCCAGCATCGGCCCGGTCTCACCGAATCGGCCTCCGGCCTTCGCACGCGATCCCGGCAGGCCGCGACATCCCGACTCGCGATGCCGGCACGCCGCGACATCTCCCCTGCTGCCTCGGCAGACCCCGACATCCTCCCGCGACCCCGCCAGACCGCGACGTCTCCCCCGCGACCCTCGACCGACCCGGCTCTCGCGTCGCCCTCAGCCTGCCGTCCCAGCCGCGCTACCCCCCGGCCACCCCAGCAGTGCCCGCAGTCCCAGGCGTCGCCGCGCCCGCCGCGCCGGCCACCACTGCCCGGTACACGGCCAACGTCCTGCGCGCCATCACTTCGTCGGTCAGCTCGGCGCGGTAGAAGAGCCGGGCGCGCGCAGCCATGGCCCGCATCATCTCCCGGTGCCCAAGGGCGTGGTGGATCGTGTCGGCGAGTGCATCCGCGTCGCCCGGGGGAACGAGCCACCCGGTCTCGCCGTGGTGCACGATCTCGGGGATCCCACCCGCGCGCGAGGCGATGACCGGTACGCCGGCCGAGAAGGCGTCGGCGATCGAGCTGCCGAGCCCCTCGCTCAGGCTCGGGTGGACGAAGATGTCCATCGCCGCGAGCAGGAGCTCCACGTCGCTGCGCTCGCCCAGAAAGCGCACGCTCGGGCCCAGACCCCGTGACACCGCCTGCTCCTCCAGCGATGCGCGCAGCGGTCCAGAGCCAACGACGAGGACTTGGACCTCGCGCGCCCTCCCGGCTGCCAGCAACTGCCCCAGCGCGTCGATCAGAACGGCGTGGCCCTTGTGCGGGATGAGCCCCCCCACGGTCCCCAGCACGACCGCCTCGGGTGGGATACCCAGCTCCTCCCGCACGGCCGCGCGCACGCTCAGGCTCTCCTCGCCCTCGCGCTCAGGGGCGAGCCGCGCGTCCGCGAGCGCCCCCGCGGCCCCCGCCACGCCGCGCGTTCCGCTGTGCACGACCGCGATCCGCTCCTCCGCGATGCCATCCCGGCGCAGGACCTCCGCGATGCGATGGCTCACGCAGATGAAGCGATGGACGCGCGCGAACTTCCAGGCCGAGAGGAAGCTCTTGCCCAGGGGGATGTCCACGCGCCGGTGATAGACGAGCGCCGGCGCAGGACCGTCCCGGCGGCGCCACAGGCGCAGGGCCGCGGCCAAGAGGGTGAGCGCGTGCGCCTCGTGTGCCGCGGCGATGACGGGACGAACCCGGCGGAGGATCCCCAGCAGCCGTGTCACGGCGAGGAGATCAAGGTCCGCGATGGGATTGAGCCCGTGGAGATCCAGCCTCTCGACCCGCGCTTGCTCCCACAACGGGCTGCGGGGCCGGCTGACCAGCGACACGCCGGTCGGCCCCTCTGCGAGCCGGGCGCACAGCAGGAGGCATTGGCGCTGTCCCCCGCGCCACTGCCGCCCCAGATCAACGTGGAGCGTCTGCATGGATCCCCCGCTTGCTCGCGGCCCGCGCGCCGGCCCGGGCTCGGGCCCAGGTCCGATGCTGCCCCGGCATCGCACCGTGCATCCGCCCCCGCAGCAGCATGCCGGGCAAAGCCCCCCGCGGTGTCCCGCACGCCATTCGCCGGCCCGCGGCCCGCGATCCTAGACCGGCCGCCCGGAGCAGCCAAGAACGCAAACGCCGGGGTGCAAACGCCGACGTGCAAACGCCCGGGGCGTGCGGGCGAAGCATCACCGGTGCGTCACATCCGCCAAGAGCCGCGGAAGGCCCGGCCGCTTGGGCGAGGCACCGCCCACGACCCGTCGAGCGCGAGGCCCGGGCCGCGAGCACGAGCCCAGGCCCCAAGCGCGAGCCCGCCGAGCCCCTCGTGCCCCGCCTGCCCGGATGTTATCCTGGCGTCGGGGTCTGCCTCTGCGCAGCAGGCACGGTGCACCGGTCGCTACCCGTTCGAGGTACGCACGCGTGAGACGCAAGTCGCTCGAGAAGCTCGATCCCGAGCGCCTGCGCGCGGATGTCCCGCGCGGGGCGATGGAGATCGTCGACCGGCTCCACCAGGCCGGAGCTTCCGCGTACCTTGTCGGCGGCTGCCTGCGCGACCTCGTCCTCGGCCGCCAGCCCAAGGACTGGGACGTCGCCACGAACCTGACGCCCGACGAGGTCAAGCGCATCTTCGGTCGCGTGCACGCCGTGGGTGCGGCCTTCGGCACGCTGATGGTGCCGCGTCGCGACGGCGTCTACGAGGTCACGACCTTCCGCACCGACGGCACCTATAGCGACGGCCGTCATCCCGACGAGGTCGCCTTCACGACCGAGATCGAGCGCGACCTCGAGCGCCGCGACTTCACGATCAATGCCCTGGCCTGGGACCCGCGCAGCGAGCACATCGTCGATCCCTTCGGCGGCCTCTACGACCTCGAGCGCCAGTGCATCCGCGCCGTGGGGGATCCGACGCAGCGCTTCCGAGAAGACGGGCTGCGCCTGATGCGCGCCGTCCGCTTCGCGGCCCAGCTCGGCTTTCGCATCGAGCCCGAGACGTGGCAGGCCGTGCGCGGTGAGGCGGAGGGGCTGCGCCGCATCTCGCACGAGCGCATCCGCGAGGAGCTGAACCGAATCCTCCTGTCGCCGCGGCCCTCGCGCGGCCTGCAGCTCATGCTGGAGTCGGGGCTGATGAGGATCGTACTGCCCGAGCTCGAAGCCTGCAGGAACGTCGCCCAGAACCGTTTTCACTCGCACGATGTGCTGATGCACAGCCTGATGGCCACCGATGCCGCGCCCGCCGGCAACCTCGTCGTGCGCCTGGCCGCGCTGTTCCACGACATCGCCAAGCCGCAGACGCGCGAGGAGCGCGAAGGCGACTACACCTTCTACTCCCATCAGGTGCTGGGCGCCCGTCTGGCCGGGCGGATCATGCGCCGGCTTGCCTACTCCAACGAGGAGCGCGAGCGGGTCGAGCACCTCGTCTACCACCACATGTTCTATTACGAGCCCGAGTGGACCGACAGCGCCGTGCGCCGCTTCGCGCGCACCGTCGGGCTCGAGAACATCGCCGATCTGATCGCGCTGCGCATGGCGGACATGGGCGGCAACGCCCGCAAGTCGGGCGACACCTCGCCGCTCCAGGCGCTCCTGGCGCGCATCGAAGAGGTCATCGCCAAGGACACGGCGCTCAGCGTGAAGGACCTCGCGATCGGCGGCCGCGAGCTGATGGAGCTGGGCCTGGCCGAGGGCCCGTCGATCGGCATCATCTTGCGCGCTCTGCTCGAGCGCGTGCTCGACGACCCCGAATTCAACGATCGCGAGAAGCTCCTCGCGGAGGCGCGGCGCATGATCGCCGCCGGCGAGCATCTCGGCGACCGGGCGCCGGGGGGAGCGCAGCCGGGCGCGGGAGCAGGCGCGGGGGCGGGAGCGGGAGTGCGCACGCCGGGCCGCACTGCGCCTGCGGGTGGACGCCATCCCGGCCCGCCGGCTGACGACGCCGACCGCGGCCGCGCGGGTCAACCCCCGGAAGCCTCCGCGCCCGACGCAGATCGCCCGTAGCCGAGTCCCACATCACCGGGCGCACCCCGCCGTGCCTCACCTCGCCGCCGCGTTCCACGTGACACCTGTGCCCCGACCCTCGTGCTGGCCGACGCTCTGGCGTCATGTCACGCGGTCGCGTTGCCCGCTCTTCGTGCCTTCAGCCCGGTCACGTCTCGGGAAGAGCGAGCCCAGCCCCCGTGCATGCCACTGCCGGTGGCAGGCCGAGCAGAGCGTGACGAGATTGTCGACTCGATTGGAGCCTCCTCTTTCCCGGGGGACGACATGGTGCACTTCCAGAAACCGCGCGTTCACGCACCCGGGCGCCCGGCACCGGTGCCGGTCCCTCGCCAGAACCGCGGCGCGAACCGAGGGCGCGATCGTCGCCTCGTTGCGCTCACCCGGCCGCGTGATGACGGCATCGCAGCCGATCGCCGCCAGCTGATCTGCGTCGATTCCTTTCTCCCCTCTCGAGGTTTGCACGACCGCCCGTCCACAAGTGTCACACCTGTAGATTACTATTCGATAGTGAGTTGCGGAGTGGCCCCGGGGCCACAAGTCCGACCGAGCGCGACCACTGGCCTGAGAATCCGTTGCTGCGCTCGCGCGTCGGGCGCCCACTGGACTGCGGTCGGCGCGCGACCCGCGACTCCCCTCGGCGCCGGGCCCATGCCCGGTCTCCGGCGGAATCCCCGCTGCGTCTCGGTGCCCGGTCCCCGGCTTCCCCTTCGCCTCCTCGCATGAAGCGAGCAGCCCCTCCAACCCCAGCAGCAGCAACTCCTCACGCGTTGTCTCGGGCGACACGATCCGCATCCTGCGGATGCGCTCGATCAGGGTCTCGTAGCGCGCGAGCTGGAGAGGGTTCAGCCGATAGGTGACAGTCACCGGGGCATCGTCAGCGCGCGGCTCCAGCGCCGGCCTCGGCGCTCCCGACGGATCGGCGCCCGCCACGGTCAGCTCGTCGCCCGCCGGGGTCGCGTCTCTTCCCGTCGAGGAACCGACGCCGGGCGAAAGCTTCACCGCACCGGGGCAAAGCTCCGCGATCACCCTCTGGCTCGGGTTCGCGCGCCGCTGGGCAGCCCTGATCCGCTGCGCTCGCTGCACCTGCTCTTCCAGGCTTCGCCGGCCCTTGCGCCTGGCCGCCTCGATCCACTGCGCTTCCGTCGCCGGCCCGGCGACCTTCGCCACCGCGCGCGCCTTCGTCCACCCGACCTCCCCGGATGCCACGGCGGCCCGCAAGCGAGGCAGGCGCTCAAGTTCCGCCGCCAAGCGCAGGAATCGATACGTGCGGCTGCGCGAGAACCCGAGCGCCTCCGCCGCATAGAGGTGCACCGTCGCGTAGCCAAGCTCGAGGTAGAGCTTGCGCCGCGCGATCTCCGCGAAGCAGAGCACCGCGTTCTGTTCCGCGCGCTGCAGATCGTCGAGCGCGTGACGGAGCGCCGCGTCCACCTCGCCGGCCGAACGCTCATCGCACTCGGCAGCAACGGGTGGCCCTTGCGGCCCCCCGCCATCCGACCCTCGCGCCGGGGGGAGCGAGCCCACGCCGGGGGGAACACTGTCGATCACAGTCCACCTCCTTGTGTCCGACAACCATCACGTATGACCTGAGTGCCTGTCAGGGGCCCGGCGCGTCACGCGTCGGCATGGGCAGGGGATCACGTCGCCCGGGCACGCTCTTGCCGAGTGAACGGCACAGTTGAGATTGCGGGAGTTTATCACACGGACGGGCGATGTCAACGTTTGTTGCACAGACTGCGCGCGAAATGTCGTAACCGAGTCGTCACCTGTACAAGAAACCCCGCAGAGAAGTCTAGCGAATCAGGTGCCAGATGCGTCGGGAGGGCGCCGGGATCAGCGCGTCGCGAGAGTGCCTCGCGCCCTGATCCTCCCCCCGATGCCCCGCCGCGGCGCCCCTCTCCGCTGCTCTCCACGATGCCCGGCCGCGCCGCCCCGTCGCCCCCGCTCCGATGCTCCGCCCGCTGCCCGGCCGCGCCGCCCCGTCGCCCCCGCTCCGATGCTCCGCCCGCTGCCCGGACGCGCCGCCCTGGCTCGATGCCCCGCTGACGCCGGGCCGAGGCGCCCCGCTGCACCTGCCTAGCCCGCCCTACTTCCCGCCCTCCACCGCCCGAAACATGGTCTTGATCTCGCCCCAGCTCACGCGGTCGACCGGCGTCGTCCCGCACCCGACGGGCAATGACCCGATCAGGCCACACTCCGGATTCGAGGGCGCGCACGGAGAGAGCGCATGAAGGTGGAGGTCCCCCGCCTCGGGGTCGCAGTACTGCGGATCCTCGCAGATGTTGCCCTGGATGCCGAGCAACCCGGCGATCGGGCCGACCCAGTCGCCACCCGCGTTGTTGAAGATGTCGCAGCAGCTCACCTGAAAGCTTCCCGAGTAAACCATCAAGCCGCATCCAGTGATGGAATGCGATACGATGGTGTTCTCGATTGTGATGTCTCCCAATGCCGCGATGCCCCCGCCCGATGGCCCGTAGCAGGCGTTTGCATAGAAGGTGCACCCGCTCACGAGATTCCCGCCCTCTCGGAAGGAGATCCCCCCACCATCCTCATAGGCTTCATTGTGCCGGAACATGCAGCCCACAAAGCTCACCCCCGCGTGTGCAACGGCGCCCCCGCCATTGAATTGGGCACTGTTCAGTGCGAACCAGCAGTCTTCGAACATCATACCGGCGGTGCCATGGCAGCAGCGAGCGCCACCGCCACACCCACCTGTGTTCTGAAGGAAATAGCAGCGGCGGACGACGGCCGAGCTGGATGAAGCGTCCATGCCGGCACCGCCGCCATACGTGGCCCTGTTCCGTACGAACAGGCAATCCTCGATGTGGGGTGATGCGTGATCGATCCGCAACCCGCCGCCTAGCTCTGCTCGATTCTCCAGCAGTCGGCACCGTCGGATCACCGGCATCGCCCCGCCCGTGCAGAGGATCGCTCCCCCGTCGCCGTAGGGCGAGGGGCGCCCGTTCGCAATCGTCACCCCCTCCAGGCGCGCTCCGGGCCCTTCCCCCGAGGTGAAGCGGAACCCTCGGCCGAGCTGCTGACAGTCGATCGCGCAAGCATAGGGGTCGCCGCTTGCGGAACGGACGGCCACCTCCTTGCCGCGAAAGTCGACATCGCGGTTGCCCACCCCCGTGAACGTCCCGTCCGTGAGCAGGATGACATCGCCGCCAAGAACGCTATCGATCGCGGCTTGAATCGTGGCGAAGTCACCCGTTCCCTGCGGGTTGACCGTGTACGTCGCGGCCACGGCGCAGGCAGCAGTACTGAGGAACAGGGCAGTCGTGAGCAGGCGTCTCATGGCTCACCTCACAGTCCAAGGGAAGAAGCATGGATTCGGAGGCACTCGCGTTTCGCTGTCGTCTCGCGGTCAGTATAGCACCCCCCGACCCCAGCTGATGCCCCGGAGGCGGACCCCAGGCTGCGGCGCCAGCTCCCCTGAGCCTGGCCGATGGCGTGCAGATCCCCTCCGCGCGAAGGCTGAGCGGCCGCCTCCCACCTGCCGCGTACGGTCTTCTCACTTCCGCGCGCGGTCCTTTCGCTCCCCCGCGCGGCCTTCACTCCCTTGCCCGCGGCACCTCTCCCCCCCGCCAGCGATCGCTTCACGCCCCCGCTCGCGGTGGTCGCGTATCCCCGCCCGCTGCTCCCTCACTCCCCCGCCCGCGCCGCGTCGCCCCCCATCCCCAGGCTCCGCCGCAGCCGCCGCGCCACCTCGGGCGGCAGCGGCTTGACCGCGCGCCGGCGGCGCACGATCTCGTCCGCGTCGGGCTCGTCCTCGCCGCCCGCGCCGTCGCGTCCCGTTCCGCCAGCGCGGCCGCGCCCGTGGGCGCCGCCAGGCTCCTCGGCTCCAGCAGCGTCCGCGGAGCCGTCCCCCCCGAGGGCACCCGCGAGCCCCTCCCAATCCGGCCGCGGCCCCTTGGGGATGTAGGGCGCCTTCTCCAGCATGTGATGGAGCAGCACGAGCGCGGCCTCCTTGTCGGGGATCCGCCCGCGCCCGCCCGCGTCGGGGTCGTTGGTCGTGTGCGGCAACACCGGCGCGCCGACGCACGAGGGGCACCCGGCCTCACAGGGGCAGCCCGTGATCAGGTCCAGCGCGCCCTGCATGATCGTCTCGGTCAGGCCGTACGACTTGCGCGCGAAGCCCAGACCGCCGGGATACTTGTCGTAGACGAAGACCGAGGGCGTGCCCGTCCCGCGCGAGTCCATCGCCGTGCCGATGTCCATCACGTCGCACATGGCGTGGATCGTGATCACATCGCGCAGGACGTTGGCGATGCCCCACAGCCCCTCGGTGGCGATCCGCCCGTGACGCGCGACCTCCGCCAGCGCGGCCGCCGGCGGCGTCACCCACAGTCCCTCGGTCTCGAGGGTCTGCACGGGCAGATCCACCGGGCCGAAGCCCACCGACTCGCGGCTGCCGAAGCGCACCTTCTTGAAGAGGTAGACCTTCTCGCTCACGGCCAACGAGCCAAAACCGATCTCCGATCGCCGCCAGTCCTCCTGCTTCTCGGTCTCCACCACGCGGATCCGGCTGTCGGCGATCGATTGCGTGTAGTATTCGAGGTTCACCTTGTGCACGTAGGCCACGCGCTCGGTCAGGTCGAGGTGCTCGACGAAGTAGGTCTCCGCGTCGTGCAGGTAGATCGCCTGTGGGTGGAGCTGCGCGTAGGCCCCGGCCTGATCCAGCGTGCCGATGATGCGGTAGCCGCGTTCGAGCGCCTTGCGCACGCTCAGCCGCTGCTCGGGCGGCGGCAGCGGCCGGCCCGGCCCTCCCCCGGCCCCCCGCTCGTCCCACGCCGCCGTCCCTGACGCGGCGATCGACTCGAAGGGATCCCCCGACCGCGTCGCCCGATCGAAGACCGGCGCGCCCGGCGTGCCGGTGTCGACGATCACGAAGACCTCGTCGCTCGCGTTGCGCAACCCGATCTCGGCCGCGGGGTAGCCATCGGTCGCGTAGTACCAGCGGCCGCGGATCAGCCGCACCTGCCCGTGCTCGGCGAGGATGTCGAGGATGGCCGGCGCGTACTCGCCGAACAGCTCCTCGTCGCGCGCGCCGATCGGCAGCTCGTAGGCCGCGGCGCGCAGATGGCCGAGCAGGATGTGCGGGTTGTTCGGATCGATGACCGCGTGCTCGGGCGTTTGGCTGAAGAAGTACTCGGGGTGGCGCATCAGGTACTGGTCGATCGGCGTGTTGTGCGCGACGAGCACCGCGAGCGAATCGGCGTCGGTGCGCCCTGCGCGGCCCGCCTGCTGCCAGGTGCTGGCGATCGTCCCGGGGTAGCCCACCATCAGCGACACGTCGAGCGAGCCAACATCGATGCCCAGCTCGAGCGCGTTGGTGGAGATCACCCCCAGCAGCTCGCCCGCGAAGAGCGCCCGCTCGATGGCGCGGCGGTCCTCGGGCAGATAGCCGCCTCGATACGCGCGCAGCCGCGCGGCCAGCCCGCCGCCCTGACGGCCCAGCTCCTCCTGGCAGTAGCGCAGGAGCACCTCCGCCACCTGGCGCGCGCGCACGAAGGTGATCCCCTGGTAGCCGTCGCGCACGAAGGACAGGAGCAGATCGCGCGCGTCCAGGTTCGAGCTGCGACGATCCATGCTCGTGCGGCTCAGGATCGGGGGATTCCAGAGCGCGAAGTGCTTGCGCCCGCGCGGGGAGCCGTCCCGGTCGATCAGGTGGAAGCTGAGGCCGGTCAGACCCGCGGCCAGCTCAGCGGGGTTCGCGATCGTGGCGCTCGAGCAGATGAAGCGCGGGCTCGCTCCGTAGTGGCGGCAGATGCGCTGCAGGCGGCGCAGCACGTTGGCGACGTGCGAGCCGAAGATCCCCCGGTAGACGTGGATCTCGTCGCACACGACGTAGCGTAGCTGCGAGAAGAAGCGCGCCCACTTGGCGTGATTGGGCAGGATGCCCGAGTGGAGCATGTCGGGGTTGGTGAGGATGACGGCCGCCTCGTCGCGCAGCTTGCTGCGCAGGCGCGGTGGGGTGTCGCCGTCGTACGTGCCAGCGGTGAAGGTCAGGGCGTTCGGCGCAGCCTCGCACAGCGCGGTCAGCCCCTTGAGCTGATCCTGCGCGAGGGCCTTCGTGGGGAAGAGCATGAGCGCCGTCGCCTGCGGATCGGCCAGCCGGCTCTCCAGCACGGGGACGAGGTAGCAGAGCGTCTTGCCGCTCGCGGTCCCGGTCACGACGACGAGGTTCTCGCCAGCGCGCGCCGCCTCGAGCGCCTCGGCCTGGTGGGTGTAGAGCCGCTCGATCCCGCGCGTGCGCAGCGCCCCGGCGAGCGGGGTGGGAAGCGCGCGCGACAGCCGGCCATAGGCGGCCCGGCGTCGCGGGATCTCCTCGACCCGCACCAGCGATTCGCTGCGGTAGGCCAGCCCCTCGAGCTTCTCGAGCAGGCGCGGGGGCCCGGGAGCCTTTGCACTGTCGCCAGCCACGGGCCCATGCACCCCCGCATCCTCTGCGCGCGCCGGCCGGCGAGGTCTCGCACGGCCCGCACGTGTCCGCCCGCGCGCGCTCTCTCTGTCCGGCCGCGCCGGGCCGCGACCCTCCCCGCCTTTCGCCCCGGCGGGATCCCGTGGCTGCCCGCCCTCGTCACGCGATGCAGATTCCGGATGAAGCTCCGCGCACATCTTCTTATCCTTTCACCAGATGGAAAACTTGCTCCTTGCCGTCTCAGAGACCATCCGAGGGCATGGCGATGGGCTGTGGGTTCACGGGGTAGCCCGATCATACCTGGGCGGCGGCCGCGGTCAACCGATTCGCGCGAACGTTCGCGCGAAAGCTCAGGCCGGCGCCAGCCGGTCGCCTCGCTCCGCCGCGTGATCGCGCGGCTAGGCTCCGTGCGGCCCGTCCGAGGCCACCGGCCCGATCCCGCCAGCCAGGGCGTCGATCGCGCGCGCATGGAGCTCCACCAAGCTGGCCAGATCGGCAGCGTTGTGGCCGAGCACGTCCAGCAGCTCGAACGGCTCCCCCGTGCGAACGAAGCGGTGGTAGGCCTCGGGCACGCGCGCGCTCTCGATGTCGAGACCCGTCCGGGGCCGCCCGCAGACCAGATGCTCGAGCGTCTTCAACCGGCAGTTCGGCAGGCGATCGCCCCAACAGCGGCGAGCGAGCGGCAGCAGGTCGAGGTGACGCTCCGGGCGGTAGGGCTCGAGCCGGTAGAAGGCGGAGCGCAGCGCGATGAAGGGCAGGTCGAAGGCGCGGCCATTGAAGGACACGCACAGGTCGGCCCCCGCCGCTTCGTCGCGGAAGGCTGTCAGGACCGCCTCTTCCTCGGAGTAGTCTCGCGCCAGGTACTGCACGAGCTCCAGTTCCCAGCGACCGTCCGCACCGGCCCGGCCGTGGATCGTGCCGATGAGAAAGAGCGGCCGGCCGATGAATCCCAGGCTCTCGATGTCGAAGAACACGATCGAGTCGATCGCCGGCGGCTGCCCCGCGCCCCGCTGCGTGGCGCCCCGACCTGGCGCGTCCCCCGCACGACGGCGAGCCGGCCCGGCCACGTAGGACAGCATGATCGGCGGCAGCTCCCGGGGCAGCCGGCGGCGCCGCAGCGTGAGGGTGAGGCGCGCATAACCGGAGGGTGCGACCGCGTAGTGGGTCCCCCTGAGCAGCCGGGCGACCCCCTCGGCCAGCAGCTCGTCACCCCCGGGCACAGCGCTGCCACCGAGCAATCGATCGCCCGCGGCGTTCAGTCTCCCGCGCAGCATCCTCACCTCACCTGCAGGTCCCGAGTCCGGCCTCGGCCGCCGGCCTGCGCGGTCACAGCGCCGTCGCTGCCCGGGCCCCCCGGCGCAGCGCCATCGCCGCCCACGAGCCCGGGCGCCCTCGCCATGGCCGCCACCTCAGGATAGCCGATCCGCATGGTCGGCGCGAACGTCCCGGACCCGTGCCACCCCATGGGCGCCTCTTCTCTCCCCCTTGACCAACGCTCCCGCACCTGGAAGCATTCCACTTGCCGACCCAGGGCGTGGGAGCGAGCGAGGTCCGCCATGGCGCAGTTCAAGGCCATTGTGAGCGGGCGGGTGCAGGGTGTCTGCTTCCGAGCCGAGACTGTCGCGGTCGCGCGGGGCCTCGGCTTGCGCGGTCATGCCCGTAACCTGCCCGATGGAACCGTCGAGGTTGTCGCGGCCGGGGCGGAGGGCCCGCTCGGGCAGCTCATGGAGTTCCTCCACCGGGGACCGGAGGCCGCCCGTGTCACCCGCGTCGACGCGGACTGGGCCGATGCATCACCGGTCGGCACCGGTTTCGAGATCCGCTTCTAGCTCAGGCCCACCGCGCCCGCCCGGAACCCCAGCGGCCACGAGGGGTCATATACGGATATGCGAAGAAACAGATGGATCTTGGGCGCCTGGCTCATCGCGACTCTCGCGGGAATAGCGGTGACAGGATCGGCCGCCGCCCAGACCGGCGGCGCCGGAAGCACGGGGGAGCCGGGGCAGCAGGGGCCGCAGAACGATCCCGCGCTCGAGTCCCTGCCCGATGCCGTCCGCATGGGCCTCGAGGCCGCGACCATGCTGGTGGAGACGATCGGTCTCTACGAGAACGAGGAGTGGCAGGCGCGGCTTTCGGAGGTCGGCTACCGGGTGGCCTCCGTCGCGGGCGACGGCGATCTGCCTTACAACTTCCAGGTGCTCGACCTGCCCGAGCCGAACGCGATGGCCCTGCCGGGGGGGTTCCTCTTCATCACCCGCGGCATGTTCGAGAACGACATCACCGACGACGAGCTCGCTCACCTGATCGGACACGAGATCAGCCACGTCCACCGGGAGCACTTCCAGCGCTCCTCGCGCCTCGACACGCTCTTCAGCCTGATGCAGGCCGCCGTCATGGTCGGCCTCCTGATGGGGTCCTCCGACGATGGCGCCCAGCGCGTCTCGGTGTCCGATGACCCCGGCGACCCGACCTGGGGGGTCGGGATGACCGGCAAAGCCGCCCTCATCCAGGGCACCTCGCTCGTGGGCAGCGTCGCCCGGGCGCTCTTCGAACGCGGCTACAGCCGCAAGCTCGAGTTCGAGGCCGACGAGACCGGCCATCGGCTGGCGGTGCTCGCCGGCTACGCGCCCGAGGGCGGCCCGGCTCTGCTGCGGCGGCTGCGCGAGCGGAGCTTCGAGGGCAACCGCTTCAGCTACTGGCGCACTCACCCCTACTTCGAGGAACGCATCGTCCGCGCCGTGGCACGGGCTGCGAGGACGGACACCGTCCCGCTCACGGTCGATGACACGGAGTACCGGCAACGCCTGGGCCTGTTCTTCGCCACCACCGCCGACCAGGTCAGGAGCGAGCCGATCGCCGTCTACCTCTACCGCTGCGCCCTGCAGGCCGAGCCGCGGCGGTTGGCCTCGCTGGCCACCGCGCTCAAGATGGCGCGCTTCAAGCAGCAGCGCGAAGGGCACAAGCACCCGCTCGAGCGCGCTCTGGGCCCGCTGATCGCGGCCTATGACAGCGTGATCGTGCAGGCGCTGCGGCAGGAGCCCACTTGGGAGGGGCTGCCTCAGGCCCGCGCCGAACGCCGATCGCTCGACGAACAGCGCCGCGGTTTGCTGCCGGACTACTTGAGCCAGGTGGACAGCGGCGAGGCCTCGACCGCGACGCTCAAGCTCTTCCTGGAGAACTACCCCGGGCACGAACGCACAGCGGAAGTCACCTACCTGCTCGGGCTGCACTACCAGCTCGCCGATCGGCCGAACGATGCGGTGGAGGTGCTCGAGCGATTCCTGGAGCCATCGTTCGCCGCCGACACGGTCTGGGCCGACAGCGCCGTGACGGCCATGGTCCGGGCCGTCGGCCGGATCGAGGACCTCGTCGTCTGCCAGCAGGTGCATGACCGCGCCCTGGAACGTGGGCTGACGCCGCTGGTCGAGGGCGCCCGGGCACGGCTGGATGAATTGGCTGCATCGGACTTCGAGCTCAAGGACGGCAGCCGCTACCTGCAGGCCTACCCCGCCACCGAATGGAGCGAGCGCGTGCGTGAGAAGATCTGGGAGAAGGCTGGGAGGATGAAAGAGGACGCACGCGTCAAGGAAGGTCTGCATCTTTATCAGGAGGCGCTCAACGCCTATTTCGCCATCCTGGCGCTGGCACCCGACTCGCCGGCCGCGGCCGAGGCGGATGTCTCCATCGAGCGCATCCATCGCGTCGAATCGTTCCAGTGACAGGCGGGGCGGCTCCGAGCCCAGGCGCGGACTCGCGGCGTGGCTCCCAGCCCAGGCGCGGGCCGGCGGCAGGGCGGCGAGAAAGGGTGCAACCGCGAGGGATGGCTGCGAGCCCTGGCGCGAGATGCGCCGGGACGGTCCAAGGTCGGCGGGCTTCCTAGTGTCGCCGGTTGCAGACCATCAGGCGGATCCCGTCCTTGAACGAGACCTGGATCTTGCCGCCGTCGACTTCGCGCACGACGACGCCCAATCCAAACACCCGGTGGTTCATCACGTCTCCCGTCACGTATCCGCGTCGCATCATGTAGGGCTGCACCTTGTCGAGATCGGCCACCGCCATGAGGTCTTCCCATTCGGCCGGGTGAACGGGCACGCCACCATCCGCGGGCGCTGCCCGCGAACGGGGTGGCTGCGCCCGGTAGAGGTGCTCCCCGTTGCAGGAGACACAGGTGACGCGGGTGGGACGCTTATGCGCGACCTCAGCCACGACGTGATCGCGCATCTGGCGACATCGGGTGCACCAGCTCTGGACCGTCTCCCCGATGCAGATCGAAAGAGGTTCCATCGGCGGCTCCCGGAAGAAGGCGTCGCGCCTGGCGATCGCCTGACTACTGCGGTGCCGCAGCCTGCCCTGGCGAGGTGGGCTCCCCGGTCGCGAAGGTTGGCGTGTGATCCCGGGCCTTCCCTGCAGGCTACAACACCCATCCTACGGACTCGGGGAGCGCAGGTCAAGGTTGGTGCTCGACCGGCTTCCCGGGACAGGCGCTGGGCTAGACCCCGGCAAACGCCTGGTCGAGGTCCGCGATGAGATCCTCGACGTCTTCCAGCCCCACGTGGATCCGGACCATCTCCCTCGTAAGCCCCTGCTGTCGCATGATTTCCGGGGGGACAGACGCATGGGTCATCGAGGCCGGGTGCTGGATCAGGGTGTCGGCCGTGCCCAGGCTCACGGCCAGCGTCATCACGTGGATGCCCGCGAGCAGGCGCTTGGCGGCCTCATAGCCCCCGGCCATGTCAAAGGCGAACGTGGCGCCGAAGCCGCTCATCTGGCGGGACGCGATCGCGTGTCCGGGGTCCTCCGGCAGCCCGTGGAAGTAGACGCGGCTGACCTTGGGCTGCCGCGCGAGGTACTGGGCAACTGCCAGGGCGTTGCTGTTGTGGCGCTCCATCCGCAGGCCCAGGGTGCGGACACCCCGCAGGCTGAGGAAGGCGTCCATGGGCGACGGGCAGGCCCCGGTGTCGGTCCTGAACTTCCGGATCGTCTTGGCCAGTTCCGAGCGCGTGGTGACGATCCCCCCCACGACGTCCCCGTGGCCGTTGATGAACTTGGTCGTGCTGTGCAGCGAGATATCGGCCCCGAGGTCCAGGGGCCGGATGAAGCGAGGTGTTCCGAAGGTGGCGTCGACGACCACCAGAACGCCCCGGGCCCGGGCCAGCCGGCTGACCTCCTCGACGTCCGTGATGCGGCACGTGGGGTTGGCGGGCGTCTCCAGGAAGATGACCCGTGTGTTGGGCTGGAGGGCGGCCTCGACCGCGGCCACCTTGGAGCTGTCCACGAAGGTGCTCTCCACCCCGCCGCGGCCGATGACATTGCGGATGAGACCGATGGTGGGGCCGTAGAGCGTGTCGCTCGAGATGATGTGATCGCCCTGCTTCACGAAGCTCATCAGGCTGGCGTAGATGGCGGCCAACCCCGATGAGAAGGCCACCGCCTCCTGCCCGTGCTCCAGCGCGGCCACGACCCTCTCGTAGGCCTCGACCGTCGGGTTGCCAATTCGTGTGTAGATGTGACCCGGACGCCTGCCGGCGAAGAGATCTGCCCCGTGCTCGGCGGAATCGAAGTAGAAGGTCGAGGACTGGAAGATCGGCATGGTGTGGGCATTCATCGGCTTGGTATGGCCCTCGGCGTGCAGAGCGGTGGTCATGAATCCCCAGTTGTTGGGATCGGTCATTGCATCCTCCCGTTTCCCCGCTGCCTCCTGCGGCGGGCTGATGATTGTACGCCCTCCAGCGCATCTTCGCACCCCCGAGGTGGCAGGAGCTTGGAGCGCGCCCGCGCGGCTCGACAGGCGTCCGCCCTCGTCGTATGCTTCGTGGACGGGCCGCAGGGAAGGAGAACGGCGGCGCGGGCCGCAGGCGAGGGGGGTGCCCATGAGCTTGATGAAGGAACTCGACGATCGGCTGAAGGCGGCAATGCGGGCCAAGGATGAGCGCGCGCTCAAGGTGATTCGCATGGTTCGCACACGCCTGAAGGACCACGCGCGGGAGGCCAAGATCGAGGGCGACCTTCCGGATGCCGACGTTCGCCGCATCGTCGGCACCTATGTCAAGCAGCTGCGCAAGTCGATCCCGGAGTTCGAGAAGGGCGGCGAATCCGCCCGGGCCGCCATCGAGGGCATCCAGTACGAGATCGACTATCTCGAGCCCTTCGTGCCCAGGTCGCTCGACGAGGCCCAGACGCGCGAGATCGTTCGCCAGGCGGTGGCCGCGCTGGGCAACCCCCCGCTGCAGAAGAGCGGGATGGTGATCGGCCACATCATGAAGGCCCATCGCGACGACGTCGACGCGCAGCTCGTGCGGCGCCTGGTCGAGGAGGCGCTGGGGGGATGACCCGCCAGGCGGGCCTTGGGGACCCCATCCGATCCCTTCGCCATCCCCTGGCCATGCAGATCCGCAGGATCACCCGGCGCCCACAAGCCGGCCGGCGGATGGGGCTGTTCCTGCTCGATGGGATCCACCTGGTCGAGGAGGCGCTCGATAGCCCCTACCAGCCGGAGAGCCTGCTCTGCTCGCCGAAGCTCGAGACCACGCCTCGCGGCCGGCGGCTGTTCGATCGCATCGTGGACCGCGGGTGGCCGCTGCTGACCGCGACGGATGAGCTGGTTGCGAGCCTCTCACCCACGGACGCGCCGCAAGGCATTCTCGCCCTCTTTCGTCGCCCGACCGAGGCCCCGGCAGCCCTGCTGCCGCGCGCAGGCGCCGGGCCGGGTGAACACGGCTGGCCCTCCCCCGCCCGGGGCCTGCTCCTGGCGGGACTTCAGGACCCCCTCAATGTGGGTGCGCTCGCCCGCACGGCGCGAGCGCTCGCCTGTCCGCTCCTCATCACGCTGACCGACACGGCCGATCCCTATCACGTTCGCGCCCTGCGCGCCGCTTCGGGTGCGACGCTGGGGATGCTGGTGGCTGCGGGCGTGGACCTCGCCGACCTCGCGGCCTGGGTAGCGCGCGAGGGCATCCTGCTGATCGGCCTCGACGCCCGGCGCGGTCGGTCCGTGACCGAGCTGGCGAGCCTGCGGGATCGCGACACGCGCCCCCAGCTGCTCGTGCTCGGGTCGGAGGGCGCTGGGATCCCGGAAACCGTGGATCGGCTCTGCGCTGAGCACGTTCGCATCCCGATGGTCGCGGCCGCCGAGTCGCTGGGAGTGCTCGCCGCCGGAACGATCGCCCTCCACGAGTGGACGCGCGGCCAGCATCTCGCCTAGCGCCGCCCGAAGGCCAGGCCCAGCCTCAGCGCCAGATCCTCGTGGCTGTAGCGCGTCCCGGCCACCAGGAAGACGCGCTCCTTGGCGACCGGCGCGTACCGCAGGCTGGCGCCAGCAAAGGGTGAGGTGTCCGCCGCGCGGTCCGTGCGCGACTCGAGGTGGCTCACGCCGGCCTCGAAGTCGATCGATGCCCGCCGCGGCTTGATCGGCAGATTGGCGTAGAGCCCGCCTTCCTTCAGTGAGGCGTTGCCGTTGGTCGCCACGCCCAGCGACCCGAGCAGTCCCAGATCGAAGCCGCCCAGGGAGTGCAGCTCGCGGGTGACGTTGAACACCAGGCTCTCTTCGGGATCGCCGATCTCCAGCAGGGACGCCAGTGCGGTCTTCTCGGGAAAGAGGGTCGGGGGATCCTCCCGCAGCCGCTGCTCCGCTGCGCGGATCCATCCATCGAGTCGGCCCAGGTGGGCATCGCGCTCGGCTACCTGAGCCTCCAGCGCCGCCACGGTCTCCTGCTCCGCGGCGATCGATTTCTCCATCGCCTGGAGCTCCAGATGATATCGAAGGCGCTGGCCGCGCGCGCGCTGGATGGCGGTGCTCTGTTCCAGCACCCGGGCAGTCAACTGGCTGTCGACCTGCTCCCCCGCCCCGATGCCTCCTTGTTCGGCAGCGATCTCGTCGAGCAGGAAGGCCAGGAACTGCTCCTTGGCATCGCGGAGGTGAACGATGTCCTCCTGCTCCTGCGCGGCCGCCGCGAGTGCTGCCCGGGTTGCGACCAGCGAGGAGTCGTTCGCCCGGCGCGCCTCGAGCACCTCCGTCTGGATCTCGCCCAGCCTCTCCTCGCCCCTGGTCTGGAACCAGACATAGCGGGTCGCCACGACCAGCGCGATCGCCACCAGGATGTCGATCGCCGGCATCCGCAGCGAGGGGTTGAACTGAGAGGAGGGTCTGGCCATGCCTCACCGTCCTCCAGTCCCGGGAGAGATCGTGCTCCGCAGGGGGTAGTTCCCCTTGCCCGTGAAGAGCGCTTCCTGGCGGCGGAACTCGAACGGATGCTGCTTGCGGTACAGCTCGTCCGATCGCAGGGCGATGAGCGAGTCCTGCCCGCGGAGGGAGTCCTCCAGCGTCGCCCGCCGGGCCAGCAGCCCCTGCAGCACGGCGGATCGCTCCCGCTGCGTCACGGCGAGTTGCTCGAGCTCGGCCAGCAGTTGCGCGCGCATCGTGCTCAGCGAGTCGCGCCGGGTCTGGAGGCCCGGCAGGCGCGCGTCGATCGCCAGGCGCGCCTGGCGCAGGCTGTCGTGGAGGGCGCCGTGCAGCTCGATCTGCGGGAGCAGAAGCGTGTCGAGCTGGACCTCGACGGTTCGTCGCTCGGCTTCGATGTGTTCCGCGTGGACTCGGATGCTGTCCTGCTCGTCCAGCGCGGCAGCCCGTTCGCGGTTGATGACCGACGAGGCTTCCTCGGCCACGGGCCGGATGTACCGGCTGTGGGTCCACAGAATCACCAGGACGGGCACCACCAGGTACCAGATCCGGGACAGAATCGCCCGGGGCACCCGGCGGCGATCTCGGGGCGGCTCCCCCACCGGGACCCACCGCCCGCCGGATCGCTTGAGTTTGGGGCGTTCCCTGGTGTTCATCGGGAAACCCCCGGACAGCCCCGCCCGGCACCGGAGCCCGTCCACAGGAAAGAAAAGGGGGAAGCGGCTAGCGGCTCCCCCGTCCGGGCGCGAGAGTTCTTAGGGCTACGGGGATTCGAACCCCGGTTTGATGGCTGAGAACCATCCGTCCTAACCCCTAGACGATAGCCCCGGAAGATTGGCAGGGGAGCAGGGATTCGAACCCCGGTTCCGTGATCCAGAGTCACGTGTCCTGCCGCTGGACGACTCCCCTGCACCAATCGGCTAAGGAGTCTATCCGAGCATCCTTCGGCCATCAACCCCATTTTCGGCCGGGCACGGCCTCGCTATCGCACGAGCAGCACGCGCCGGCTGTCCGCAGCCTCCCCCGCGTCCAGCTTCAGGAGATAGAGGCCCGTCGGGACCGCCTGCCCGGTATCGTCGCGGCCGTCCCAGTGCGCCGTGTGCACCCCCGGCGGCAGCGAATCGTCGAGCAGCCGCCGGATGAGCCGGCCCTGCAGATCGATCACGCGCAGCTGTACGTCCACCGGTACACCGCTCCTGCCCGGCAAGGCGAAGACCACCTGGCCGCCCCCACTGCGCGCCGGACGCAGTGGGTTCGGGAAGACGCCGCGCAGCTGCAGCGTGAGCGGCCGCGCCAGGCCGATCTCGGCCAGCACCGTTGCGCCCTCTTCCACGCGGCCGGCCGGGCCGACCGGGGAGATCCGGTAGCGATACAGGCCCGGGCCCGGGGGCGTGTCCTCGAATGCATAGGTCTGGGTCGCCGCGCCGCTGCGTCCGGGCACGACCCCGACCAGCTCCTCGTTCCCGTCCTGCGCGAGCGCGCGGTGGATCCGGAACGAGAGGACCGGTTCGGGGCTCGACCACTTCAGCTGCACCGTGCCCTCGGCCGAGACGATCGGCTCCTCCAGCGTCATCTGGATCGCGACCGGCCAGTTGGCGTCGAGCGTGACCTGGACGTAGCGCCCCGTGTTGCGATCGTCGCGGTAGCGCATGGGCCAGGGGTTGTGGCGCGGGTCGAACGGCGCCGCGGTGAGATCCAGGACCAGGAGCTGTTGCATGTAGTTGCCCTGGATGACCAGGTTCTGGTAGCCGTCGTTGTCGACATCCCACGCCGCCATCGATTGCTGGCGCATCCTGCCGCCGACAAAAACCGGGAAGCCGCGGGCCGGGACCCCATCCTTCGTATAGGCGTAGACGTACCGGTCGTCGTCCCCGAAGATGATCTCCGGGCGCGCGTTGCCGTCGACGTCGGCCAGGATGCAGGAGCCATAGCGCACGGTGCCCCCCCGGGGCACGTGCAGGTTGTGGAAGTTGGACAGGAAGTTGCCCGTGCGGGCATCGAGCGCCCAGATCCGCCCGCTCCAGTCCACGACCGCCAGGTCGAGGTCGCCATCGCCGTCGATATCGCCGAGCGGCGCCTGCGCGAACACCTCGCGGTCGAAGGTCGCATCCAGCCTCTGCGCCCACAGCGTCTGAGCGCGGTTGTTCTTGAAAGCCAGGATGTAGTCGGGCGTCACCACGAAGATCTCCTCGTCCGTGCCGCCGTCGACATTGGCCACCGTGGGCGACGCCGTGGTGCCCTGATGCGCGACCAGACCGAGCGTGGAGAAGAGGAGCCGGTTGAAGGGGTTCACGGTCGAGCCGTCGGCCCTCACGACCCACAGGGCGCCGTCTTCGTTCACCTGGCGGGTGGCGGCCACGATCTCGAGACTCCCATCGCCGTCCACGTCCCCGACTGCCGGGGGCGAATAGAGATAGTGTCCGCTGAGATCCAGGAGCAGTCCCCTCGAGTTGGTGTGGGCGGCGGGCCGGCCATCGTGCCTGAAGACGTAGATCCCCGCGTGCGGCGAAGTGCCCGCGCACAGGATCACCTCGAGGCGCCCGTCGCCCGACCCATCGAGGTCAGCCAGGACCGGCGTGTTCCAGCTGATGTTGTTCTGTAGCTTGACGGCCCACAGGGGCTTGCGTCCTTTGTCCCCCGACCAGCAGTAGAGGGTGTCGCCGTCGGTCGCCCCGCTGGTGCTCGCCTTGGAGATGGCCAGCAGCTCGATCTGACCGTCCCCGTTGATGTCGCCGGCGGCCGCCTTGCCGTAGAACAGCGAGCCACGGGTGGAGAAAATGCCCATGGTGCTGCCGACGTTGTCGCCGTCGGCAATCTCCGAGCCGCTGCCGTGGTAGGCGTAGAGATCGTCGCCGCAGAAGATGATCTCGCGCCCGGTGCTGTACCAACCGTCCAGCTCGCAGATGAGCGGCGAAGCGGGCGTCGGCGTGGCCATCTTCCCGGGCCAGCCGCTGGCCATGCCCGGTGAGGTGAAGACCGTGGATGCGGGGGTGTAGTCGCCCATATAGCCGCTGGCGTCGACGGCGGCGACCTTGTAGCTGTACTCCGCGAGCTGCTCCAGGCCGCTGTCGTTCATGTAGCGGTGTCCGGTGATCAAACCCTCGTGCGCGTCGCTGAACTCCGTGGATCCCTCGGGAGCCCGCTGGACCTTGTAGCCGAGAATCGACTCGGCGTTGGGGTCGGAGGCCTCGCCCCACATCAGGGTCACCGCCCCGGGCAACCCGATCGCGGCGAGGGATTCGGGCGCGGAGGGCACCTTGAGGTCGAGGGTGCGCGCATGCACCGTGTTGCCGCTGGCATCCTCGATCTCGAACTCCAGACGCGCGTACCCCTCGTGGAGCACATCGATCGTGAAGGGACCGGCCTCCGTGGTCGCTCCCGGATCCAGCTCACTCAGGTCCGCGTGGTTGACCACCACCGAGACATAGATATTCTGCGCCGAGAGCGTGGCCGTGTAGTCCGTCGCCGTGCCCTTCCCGTTGTTGAGGATCCCGACGTACAGGTTGCGGCGATCCTGGGGGTGCTCGACGTCCACCATCCGGCTGACGTCGGGCTCCAAGCGCGGCCGGGTCACGTCGAGGTAGGTTGTCCCCGTGCTGGTGCCCGCGCTGCTCGCCACCTGCAAGCTGAAGGGCACCGTCACCGCGTCGCCCGCGGCGAAGGCCGCCGCGGGGGGGGCCGCGGCGATCGCCAGCAGGAAGCCATCCTCGTCGGTGGCGGTCTGGCCCGCGCTGATCGTGCCGCCGCCGGGCGCGGCGACGCCGTCCGTGACGGTCACGAGGCCGGTGGGGGCCTCGGCTGCCAGCGAGAGGGTCAGGTTCACGCTCTGCAGCGTCTGATTGCCGGCGTTGCGCACGGGGACCGCCAGCCGCGCGGTCTCACCCACTTCCAGCCGGCCGTTGCCGTTGCCGCTGCTGCCGTGGGTGCCGTCGTCGCGGATGACGAGGTCTTCCAGCACGAGCTGGCTGCCCGAGCCGCTGCTCGTGACGGTGCCCGTTCGACTCTCGGGCCGATGGGTCGCGGAGGTGGCCGTGACCTCGAACTCCCCCGCGCTCTGGGGCCAGAAGGGGATGTCGACCTCGCCGTCGGCGCCGGTCTGGGCCACGACGTAGATCTCATCCTCCTTCTGGACGCAGACCGTCGCGCCCGGCACCGGGGAGCCGTTCGATGTCACCGTCACCCCGAGCGTCTGCGCGCCCAGCCCCGGGCTCGTGTTGAACGCCAGATCCAGCTCGCCGGGCGTCCCGCGCCAGACCATCATGCCGGGCTCGCCCAGGAGGACCATCGTGAAGACCAGGAAGCGCGCGGGGTAGTCGTTCTGCCAGGTCGAGTCGGGACCATTGGCGGCCGCCGAGCCGAAGTAGGCGTCGCCCACCGTGCTGCCCGGCGTGCTGAAGAGGATATCGTAGAAGTCCGCGGTGAAGCCGCGGGCCGAGGTCGGGAAATCGACATTGCTGCAGCCGATGTACCCGATCGCCCCGTGCCCGGGCAGCCGGACCATCTCTTCACCGAAGCAATCGTAGTCGATGGCGGCCGAGCTGCAGTTGACCCCATAGCAGAGGTAGTACCTGCCCTCTTCGCCGTTGGTGAGGGAGGCGATGTCGCCCAGCATCATGCGCCCCTCGCCCACCATCCAGCGGTCCCGATCGCCGTGGCCGACGTGCTGCACGATTCCGTAGCCGTCAGAGATGGCGCTCAGAACGCTTTCGAGAGTCTCGCGCTTCCCGTTCGGGTGGACACGCCCCTCGTACTCGGTGACACGCCAGTGGTTGTAGCGCTCCAGGAGCATCTCGGGGTCGAGCCCGACGCCCGTTCCCTCCAGGACCATCTCGATGTCGAAGCAGTCGGTGGCGCCGTCGTACCACGCACAGATCGGCTGGCCCAGATCGTCGGGACGGCACGGGGGCACGTTGCATCCGGCCCCGGTGTCGCAGTCGGGGCCGCCGTTCAGGCCGGTGATGCTCCACTCCGAGTGGAACAAGACTTCTCCGAGCATGAGGATCCGGTCCAGATACTCGTCGCCGGGTGTCTGCACGTAGATGAAGTACTTGTCCAGGTAGTCCTCCACCTCCTGTGCGGAGCGCGCGCTGATGCGTCCCACGTGGATCTCGGGGCTGAAGTCGACCTTGTCGCCCTCCTGCGGCCCGCCCGGCTGGGTTTCGGCACGGAAGGACTCACCGAAGATGCCGTCCGCGTCGTAGTCCCAGGTTCCCTCGAGGGATGCGTAGTAGAAATCGCAGGCGACGTCGGTGCCCTCGTCGCTGTTGGAGGGGTTGTAGAACCAGCTGCGGGCATAGCGGCACGGCACGGTGTCGGTATCGCCCCCCAAGAGGGCCCAGCGCAGACCCCAGTGGACGTAGCAGTCGTGGAGGAACATCCGGATCGATTCGGCCAGGTCGGACCCGGTCGGGTAGGCGTCGGCGATCCAGCTCACGGTGCGAACCACCGCGGGGTGGCCGCACGCGGTCTTCCAGTCGGCCAGTCGCTGCCACTCGGCCACCATCTCCTCGTCGTCCGGGGAGACGATGACGTACTCGACCAGGCTGCCGTTCATCGAGGGAGCTTCGGCCGGGGCGAAACCGGGCTGGCTCAAGACCACCCGGCCGCTGGGGGCCGGCGCGCCGAGGGCCAGCCGGAGCGGCTCGCGCTCCCGGTGCAGATCCGTGGATCCCGGTCCAGCTTCCTGCAGATCCACCACGAGCCGGGCGCTCTGAATCCAGTGAAGCTGCCCGGTCGCGGCGATGTAGCTCAAGGGGTGAACGAGGAAGGTGGCAAAGCGCTGCCCCCCGCTCAGCTCGAACTCGCGGACGAACCGCACCTGCTCGCCCGGGAAAGGCTCCGCGGCGGCGTATCGGGCCGGATTCGGCACGGCGCTGGGCGGCGCGGCATCGCGGGAAGACTGCTCACCCCCATAGGGCCGCACGGGATTGGGGAGCTGGCGGACCTCGTCCGCCAGCACGACGAGGTGCGCCCCGGTGACCGAAAAACCGGGGTCGATCGGCAGCGTGACCCGGATCGAGGGAATCGCCGGATCGCCGACGGCGACCTCGGGCATCGCACCCGGCAAGGCTACATCGGTCCAGGCCTGCGCGCCGGAGAAGTCGGCGCTGATCTCGAGCCCGCGCAGCGCCAGTTCGCGCTCGATCTGCCGGGCCCCCGCCGCCGGGGAGGCTGCCAGGAGGCAGGCCAGCAAGCCAGTCAATGGAAACCAGATTCGCGCACAGGCGCGGCGCGCGGGGAAGGCCAATGACGCCATGGCGATCTCCTCGTCATCCCGATCGGGACGTTCGTTTTGGACCCGAGCCGCCAACAGCCTAGACCACGGCCCGCCGTCCGGAGTTCCCGCGGATGCGGCATCCGAGGCGCTTGGTCCGGGCCAGTGACCCGACGTTGAAAAATGCTACTGGGGCCCGCTGGGCCTGTCAACCGGAGCAGGGCCGCAGCGACGGGAAAGCTGCGCCGATCCAGGGTTTCTTGCGAGCTGGGCGCGTTTTTTTCTTGCCAGGATTGATGCCCGCTGCTATTCAGGGCTCGATTTCGCGGTTCAATCCGAGGATTCAAGGACGATAGGGTCCGGAAGCATTGCAAGGAGGGAGCTCCATGACCAAGACCGAACTCGTCAACGCTCTCGCGAAGGAAGGCACGTTCGAGAAGAAGCAGGCGAAGGCCTTCCTCGAGGTCCTGACCGGGATCGTGACCAAGGAAATCCGCAAGGGCGGCGAAGTCCCCTTGACCGGCCTGGGCAAGTTCAAGGTCCAGCGCCGCAAGGCCCGCATCGGCCGCAATCCCCAGACCGGCGAAGCCATCAAGATCCCGGCCAAGAAGGTCGTCAAGTTCACGGTGGCCAAGGTTCTCAAGCTGCAGATCCTGCCGGGCGGCAAGGCCCCCAAGAAGGGTAGGAAGTAGCCCCGCCCGGGGGCTCCCCGCTGAGCCCCGGGCCATTCGGAACGCGCGCTGGCGGCGGCCTTCGATGACCGCCGCCAGCGCATTTCCGACTTCGGGTGCGGGATCAGCCCCTAGCCCGGCGGTCAGTGGACTTGCTCCGGCTTGCGAATGAGCGGGGTCACGTCCGGCATTTCCCCACCCAGCGCGATCTGGAGCTGGAGATCGTGATAGAAGGGCTGGGGGACCGTGAAGTGGACCACGGTGCTGCACTGGGGGCACACGGCATCGAAGATGTGCCCGTAGGCGCGACAGCCGAACTTGGCCCGAATGCCGTCGGGGCTGTTGTCGGTAGAGATCAGGACTTCCTTGCACACCCCGGTTGTGTCCTCCCGCAGCCCCATGCGCTGGTCCTTGAACCGGAAGCCACGGTGCTGGCACTTGGTGCAGCGCATGCGCTGGGCGATCCAGTCCTCCTGGGTGATGGTGGAGAAGTACTTCTCGGCTGACGACTTGTGAAACTGGTCGTAGAGCTGAGCGAGGTCCCACAGCCGTCTCAGGAAGCCGTCGTAGACGCCGCTGTGGTACTCCACGGGCGCCACCTTGAGGATCGTGTCCGCCTGCTCCGCGTAGAGGCTTGCCATGTGCTGGAAGTGGAAGCCCAGGAAACGGCCCGGCGGCACGGGGATGTTCGCGGCAGCCAGCTCCATGGCCTGGCGGCCGGGCCCCAGCTCCTCATCCGGCACCTTGCCCACGTAGTCGTGCAGCACCGGGCAGAGCCGGGTTGCCAGGGTGTCGGCGATGCCGTCGGTCACGAGCAGGCCCTCGGGCCCTTCCAGCGGATACCGCTCCCCGACGGTCTTCTCCGCGTACTGCAGCACCCAGGCGAGCAACTCATGGGTGTTGAAGAAGAGCGCCCGGGCATCGTACGGCTGCTGCCGGAGCCCGGCGATGCGACCGTCGATCTCCCGCGTGGCCTGATCGACCAGATCCTGCCCGTACCGGAGCTGGTCCATGGGCCGGATGGCTCCGGCCTCAGGCAGTGACCTCAAGACCGCCACGCCCAGGCCGAGCACCATGAGCACGGCTGCCCACCGCGGCAGCTTGCGTCCCGTCATGCGTCCAACCTCCCTCCTGCCGGCTCCCTCAGGCTTGCCGGACTCTCGCATCGCCGCCGTGGCACGCTGGGGCAGTGGGTGGCGATGCCCCCTCAAGTACAACCACGGCCGCCGCATGCTCCTGGTCATGTGTGAGCGAAACCAGGGCCGACGTCACCCCCAGGGCCTGCGCCCGCCGGGATGCGAGCCCGTGGAGCACCATGCGCGGGGCGCCGGAGGGCTCATCCAGCACCTCGACGTCCCGCCAGGTCATGCCCCCGGTGAGACCCGTGCCCAGGGCCTTGAGCGCCGCCTCCTTGGCCGCCCAGCGTGCCGCGACAAAGCTCGCGAACGGACCGCGCGCGGCGGATCGCTCGGCGGGGGTGAGCAACCGGACGAGAAAGCGCTCCCCGTACCGGTCAATCGCGCGCTCGATGCGCGCAAGCTCGATCAGGTCGATCCCAATGCCGGCGATCACGGCGGCCCCCACTGCGTCCCCGCGCCTCAGGGGATTCCCCGCGCCTCGGAGGATCCCTCGCGCCTCGGAAGACGAGGATCCAGTCTACCAGACCGGCGGTCAGGGTGCGATCGGCGGCAGTCCCCACAGCTCGGCCGCACCCCGCTCGATCTCCCGTTCCGCCCGCGCGAGGGTCGCTGACTCGCCGCGTCGGGTCGCCGCATGGCACGCGAGCGACAGGTGCGCGAGCCGAGCGTGAAGCGCGCGGCGCGGGTCAAACCGCTCCAGGGCCAGGGCGCTGACCGCCGAGGGCGGCGCGAACCCACGCCCGGGGGCCGAGAAGGAGCGCAGGGCGCGGTTGAGCTGCTCCGTGTTCAGGAGCGCGCACAGGTAGTGAGCCTCCGCTCGCGTGGCGCAGGGGATGAACGCCGTGGTATCGAGCGGCAAGATGGGCCGGCGCCTCCCATCCACCGGGTGCAGGTCGATGACCGCGGCAGCCATCTTCCCCGCCATCCGGCCCCAGACCACCTTCCAGCGCGCGAAGGAGTAGGGTCCGATGTCACGCCAGGCGAAGAAGGGCGCGGCGCTGACCTGCACCACCCGGCCGGGCCGGCCTGGCCGCATCGCCCAGCGGCAGCGGCGGCCAGGGCGGGAGCGCGGCAGCCGATCGAGCTCGGTATCACGGCCGTAGAAGGCCCAGTAGCTCGCCCGCGCCAGCAGCAGGTCCCGGTGCCGGGCCAGGTAGGCGAATGCGCGCGGCCAGCGCAACCGGAACGCCGCCTCCGTTGGCAGGTCGGCGCGCGCCGGGCTGCGGTTGGGGCAGAGCACGAGCGTCCCGGGGACCGCCGACCACCGCTGAACGTCGCGGCCGCGCAGCGCTGGATAGAGCACATCCCGCTCGCAATCGAACTCGACCCGCGCCGCCGTGATCTTGCCCCGCTCCGGCAGATTGGCGACCCGCAGGCAGTCGCCGGACCCGCGCCCGAGCAGCTCCAGATGGTGCACGGCGTAGGGATCGGTCGACGCGCCCCGCCGCGCGCGGTACGCGCCCTGACGCTGCAGCCGCTCGACCAGCCGCACCTCCCCGGGCGCCGTCAATCGCCACGGGCCGGTGCCGGCCGGACCGGTCGGGCACGCCTCCAGCGCGCGGCGCACCGTCGCCGCACGCACCGCGGGCAGCGTGAGGTGCGATCCATCCCCATCGCCCGCCGGTCGCATGCGCCGGGACCGCGAGGACCAGACCGTGTAGGGCACCGGCCAGGCGGGCGCTTCTCCCTTGCGCAGCAGGATCAGGCCGGACTTGTTCCCGGCGGCGAACGGCGCCAGCGCCGACAGGTCGTGCACGGCGACCGGCCGCAGTCGCGCGCCCCCCGGCTCGATACGGAAGCGCCGGAAACCCTCCCCCGCCACTTTGGCGCGCAGCGGCTCTACGGTGAGAACGAGCGCCAGCGCGCCCCGCGGCCCGAGCCAGCGATCGGCGCAGGCGTAGAGGAACAGCATCGCCAGATCCACCTCGGCCGTCGCCAACCTCGCCTGATAGCCACGCGCGGCCAGCAGGCCGTAGGTGCGCCAGAGGGGCCACAGGCGCTGCCGGTAGCCCCGTTCGAGCGCCGACCAGCGCACCCAGGGCGGGTTGCTGAGGATCAGGTCGACCGGCGCGATCGGCACCGGGTCCAGGAGCGCATCGCCCAGGAAGACCGGGATGCGCGCGGGGTGCCCCGGGCCCACGAGGTCGCGCACCGCCAGCAGGTAGGTGGTCCGGGCCGCCAGCACGGCCAGCGGATTGACGTCACAGCCCTGCACGCGCTCCAAGATGGCTTCGAGCTCGCGCGCCCGGCCCGCGGTGCGGGCCCGGAGTCCGCGCCCGGCGCGATCACGCGCGCCGCTGCCCGCCGGTCCGGCCGTCAGCCTCGCGCGCAGG
>CAZDKK010000051.1:0-35044 GCA_964506245.1 uncultured bacterium
ACGGGTCTGCCGGGCGCGCCGGGCGTGCGGGGCGCGGCCTGGACGGTGCCCTCGCTGCGCAGGTCGGCGATCGCCCCGGTCCGTCGCGCCAAGGGCAGGGCGATCAGCGCAACCGCGCTGTCCAGAACGCCGGCCAGCAGGCAGCTCTTCCACAGGCCCAGGCTCGGGAGGATCAGGAAACCACCGAGCAGCGTTCCCGCGACGGCGCCCGCGGTGTTCACCCCGTAGATGAGCCCCGCCACGTTGTCATAGCTGCGCTCGCGGCGGCCGAAGGCCCCCACGACCACCGGCAGCGTCATGCCCATCAGCGTCGTCGGCACGAGGAGTAGCGCGAAGACGAAGACGAAGCGCACAAGCAAGAAGGCCCCGGGCCAGGCCGCCAGCGAGCGGTAGAGGGGCGCGAAGAGCGGATCCGTTGCGCGCAGCAGGTGGACGAGACCGATGCCGCAGGCGCCGATGGCGAGCTGGAGCAGCGCGTAGGTGCGCACCGGGTTCCGGAACCGGTCGGCACGGCGGCTGGCCACGATGCTTCCCAGCCCCAGGCCGGCCATGAAGGCCGCCACCACGGTGGAGACCGCGTAGAGGGTGTTGCCCAGGACGTAGGAGAGTTCCTTGGACCAGGCGACCTCCAGCAACAGACTCGTGGCGCCGGAAATGAGGAAGCAGGCGCCCAGCAGCATGCGGTCGGCCCGAGACAAGGTCTACCCCCCTGCGTGCCCGAGCCGCGTGCGCAGCTCCTCGAGCAGCTTCGCGGCGGCGTGCGGGATGACGGTGCCCGGCCCGAAGATCGCCGCGGCGCCGTGCTTGCACAGGAAAGCGTAATCCTGCGCCGGGATGACCCCGCCCGCGACGACGAGGATGTCCTCGCGCCCGAGCTTCTTGAGTTCCGCGACGAGCTGCGGAAGGAGCGTCTTGTGGCCGCCGGCCAGCGAGCTCATGCCGACGATGTGCACGTCGTTCTCGACCGCCTGGCGCGCGGTCTCCTCGGGCGTCTGGAAGAGGGGACCCACGTCGACGTCGAAGCCGAGGTCGGCGAAGGCGGTGGCGACGACCTTCGAACCCCGATCGTGGCCGTCCTGGCCCATCTTGGCGACCAGGATCCGCGGCCGGCGCCCCTCGCGCTGCTCGAAGGCCTCCGCCATGCGGCGGACCTTTTCGATCTCGTCCACGCCCGCGAACTCCGCTGAATAGACCCCCGCGATGGTGCGCGTCTCGGCCCGGTGGCGTCCCCAGACCCTCTCGAGGGCGAAGGAGATCTCGCCCAGAGAGGCCCGCGCCTTGGCCGCCTCGACCGCGAGGGCCAGCAGGTTGCCCTCGCCCGTCTCGGCCGAGCGGGTCAGGGCCGCCAGCGCTTGCTCCGCCGCCTGATTGTCCCGCTCCCGGCGCAGCTTCTCAAGCCGCGCGATCTGCTGGCGGCGCACCGCGGTGTTGTCGACCTCGAGGATCTCGATCGGCTCCTCGCGCTCGAGCCGGTAGCGGTTCACGCCCACGATCGTCTCGGCGCCCGAGTCGATGCGCGCCTGCCGGCGGGCGGCCGACTCCTCGATCCGCATCTTCGGCAGCCCGGTGCCGATCGCCTTGGCCATTCCGCCGAGCCGCTCCACCTCCTGGATGTGATCCCAGGCCCGGTGCAGCAGCTCGTGCGTCAGCCGCTCCACGTAGTACGACCCGCCCCAGGGATCCACGACGCGGCAGATGCCCGTCTCATCCTGCAGGTAGAGCTGCGTGTTGCGCGCGATCCGGGCCGAGAAGTCGGTCGGCAGCGCGATCGCCTCGTCGAGCGCGTTGGTGTGGAGCGACTGCGTGTGGCCCAGGGCGGCGGCCATCGCCTCCACACACGTGCGCACGACGTTGTTGTACGGGTCCTGCTCCGCGAGGCTCCAGCCCGAGGTCTGCGTGTGCGTCCGCAGCGCCATCGACATGGGATTGCGCGGCTCGAACTGCCTCACGAGCTTCGCCCACAGCAGGCGTCCGGCGCGCAGCTTGGCGATCTCCATGAAGGTGTTCATGCCCGCGCCCCAGAAGAAGGAGAGCCTGGGCGCGAAGTCGTCGATCTCCAGGCCCGCGGCGAGACCGGTGCGCACGTACTCGAGGCCATCGGCCAGCGTGTAGCCCAGCTCGAGGTCGGCCGTCGCGCCCGCCTCCTGCATGTGATAGCCCGAGATCGAGATCGAGTTGAACTTGGGCATGTGCCGCGCGGCGAAGGCGATGATGTCGCCCACGATCCGCATGCTCTGCGCGGGCGGGTAGATGTAGGTGTTGCGGACCATGAATTCCTTGAGGATGTCGTTCTGGATCGTCCCCGCCAGTTCCTCCATCGCCACGCCCTGCTCGAGCGCGGCGACGATGTAGAAGGCCATCACCGGCAGCACCGCGCCGTTCATGGTCATCGAAACCGACATCTTCCCGAGCGGGATGCGGTCGAAGAGCACTTGCATGTCGAGGATCGAGTCGATCGCGACGCCCGCCTTGCCCACGTCGCCCACGACGCGCGGGTGGTCCGAGTCGTACCCGCGGTGGGTCGCCAGGTCGAAGGCGATCGACAGGCCCATTTGCCCGGCCGCGAGGTTGCGCCGGTAGAAGGCGTTCGACTCCTCGGCGGTCGAGAAGCCCGCGTACTGGCGCACCGTCCAGGGGCGCATGATGTACATCGAGGCGTACGGCCCCCGCAGGAAGGGCGGCAGCCCGGCGGTGTAGCCCAGGTGCTCGAGGGGCGCCATGTCCTCGGCGGTGTGGAGGGGCGCGACCGCGATGCGCTCGTTCGTGTGCCAGGCGAGATCCTCCGGCCGCCGGCCGGTCTCGCGTTCGAACTCGGCGCGCCAGGCGGCGATGTCGCCGGGGGCCGCCGCGTCCGCCGCGCCGGGCGTGAAGTCGACCTCCGTGAAATCGGGGATGTAGCTCATCGCAACACTCCGAGGCTGCGGGCCAACGACCTGAGCACCGCCAGGGCATCGACCTTGACGTGGATGAACTCCTCGACGCCCGCGGCGCGCAGGGCCTCGATTTGGTCCTTGGGATAGCCGGCCAACACGACGCGCGGCGGATCGGCCGCCGCCTTGAGCGCAGCCACGAGACCAGGCACCGCATTCGGGTACACGGTGTCCGGTGCGACGATCGTAACGATGGGCGCGCCGCTGCGCAGCGCCGCTGCTGCAGCCTGCGCACCGTCTGCGAACCAGTCGTCGGCGGCCACCGCCAATCCCCCGATCTGGAAGAAGGAGCGGGCGAAGTCGAGGCGCGGCATGTACTCGCCCACCAGGCCGATGTTCGCGAGGAAGACCTGGGGATCGCGTCCAGCCCGGCCGCGCCAGGCCTGGACCGCGGTACGCAGAGCCTCGAAGGCCTCCGCCCCGCGGCATGCCGCGATGGCGGGCACCCGCGGCTTGACCTCCTCCCTGCCCGCTCGCAGCGTCTGCGCCATCTCACCGAGCGTCGCCCCGGCCGACGCGGCCGCCCGCAGGGCCGACACGACGGCAATCGAGTCGTGGCCGGCCTCCTCCCGCCGGTCCGCCGCCTCGAGCTGGGCCAGCGCCGCGCGATACTGCGCCACATCGCGCGACGCGCGGTGCCGCGCGACCGCTGCACTGCGCTCCGATTGGATCGCCTGAGCGTCGAGCAGCTGGCGCTCGATCGGTCCTTCGATCGGGTTGGGATACTGGTTCACGCCGACGAGGATCTCTTGCCGGTTCGCGATGCGGGCCGCGCGCTTCTCGGCCTGCTCGGCGATCGCCCGCTGGGGCAGCCCGGCCGCGAGCGCCGCCAGCATCCCGCCGGCGCGTTCGATCTCCTGCAGGCGCGCCCACGCGGCCCGGGCGAGCTGGTCGCTCAGTGCCTCGATGAACCAGGCCCCTCCGGCCGGATCAATCACCGCGCCCAGGTGGCACTCTTCACGCAGGACGATCTGCGTGTTGCGCGCCAGGCGCAGGCCCAGCTCGCTCGGCAGGCCCAGGGCATCGTCGAAGGGCGCGACGTGCAGGCTGTCGCAGCCGCCTGCGACTGCGGCGAAGGCCTCGGTCGTCGCGCGCAGAATGTTCACGTGGGGATCGAGCGCGGTCTGACTCAAGCGCGAGGTGCGCGCATGGATCCACATGGCGCGCGCAGTGTCGGGCGCACCGCACGCGCCCGTGATCCGCGCCCAGATCGTGCGCGCTGCGCGCAGCTTCGCGATCTCCATGAAGAAGTGCGTACCGACGGAGAAACCGAACTGGATGCGTGGGGCCAGCGTGGCGACGTCGATGCCCCGCGGCTCGGCCTGCCGCAGGTGCTCGATCGCCGCGGCCATCACGCACGCCAGCTCCTCGACGGCCGTCGCCCCGCCGTCGTGGTAGACGTGCCCGCTCGCGGCGAGCGTGCGCAGCTCGGGGGCCTCCGCCTGGGCCCAGCGCGTCAGGACGGCGACGTCGTCGTAGAGCGCGTCGATCCCGGCCGGGAGGCTGCCCACCGCAGCCAGCTCGGCCAGGGGGTCGGGGCCCACACAGCCGCGTAGCGCGCTTGGCGCCAGACTGCGCCCGTGCAGGTGGGCCAGCAGGAGGCCCAGGAAGGGGAGGACTGCCGTGCCCGGCTGGACCACGATCGGCATCGAGGCGAGATCGACATCGCGGAAAGCCGCATCGAGGTCGGCCGCGGTCACCACCGACGTGCCGGCAGCACCCACTGTGCCCGTGGGCGCCTGGTCGGGATCGCGCCCGGCGCGCGCGGCCGCGTCGAGCACCAGATGGACCGCGCTCTGTCCCCGTTCGAGCGCGCGGCACAGCTGATCGCGGAACATCGCGCACTCGGGGAAAGGCAGCTCCTGGGCGATCAACCACCCGCCGCGGCCTCTGCGCGCGGAAGCCGTGGCGCCGCGCACGAAGGGCGCCTCTCCGGGTAGCGATGCGAGCTGGGGAAGCCCGGCCATGTCGGCAGAGGTGTAGATGGGCCGCAGGGTCAGACCCTCGAGCGTCTGCGTCGGCATAATCTTGTCGAAGGGCTTGCCCTTGAGGAGTCGCAGCACCTCCGCGTGCCACGCCTCGAGCGTCGCCGGGGGAAACTCCGCCAGCAGGGGCTGGGGACCCTCGCTGTGCGGGGATTGTGAGGTCACCTTGTCCGCCATTCGCCTTCCCTCGCGGATCCACCCGCCGTCACCTGGTCGCCGACGGCTGGCCCGGCACACGCCTGCCCGGCCGCCCGGCCGGCTACCCGCGCTGCGCTTCACCCGCCTGGCAGATCTCCAGCAGCACGCCGCCGGTCGTCTTCGGATGGAAGAACAGGACCTTCTTGCCGCCCGCGCCCACGAAGGGCTCCGCGGAAAGCGGCTGGAGCCCGTGGGCAACCATCCGGTCGCGCTCGGCCAGGATGTCGTCCACCGCGAGGGCGATGTGATGGATGCCCGCCCCCTTCTTCTCGAGGAACTTGGCCACGGTCGAGGAGGGATCGGTCGGGAAGAGCAATTCCAGGTTCGACTCGCCCACGCGCAGGTGATACGAGCGCAGCTTCTGGCTCGGTATCTCCTCGGTCTCCTCGTGCGCGAGCCCCAACGCCCCGGCAAAGACGGCCAGCGCCTTCTCGGGATCGTCCACGGCTATCCCCAGATGGTCGATCTTCTTGATCATCGAGTCGCTCCTTTAATCCCAGGCTTCGAGCGGAAGGGACCCCTGGGCGCCCCGCACGCCGCCTCATCAAGAGAACCACATAGCTTAGACGATCCGGAACCGTCGCGCATCAGGCAGCTCGACGGACACCGGCGCGACCCCGCCGTCAGGGGGCGAATCCGTAACTTCCTCATTCGATTGGAGTTACGGAGTGGCCCCGGGGCCACTCTGCAAGCTGTTGTATTGTAATGAGTTATGAAACAGGCACCTGTCCGCGAAGACCGGGGCAGGCCTTACCGAGGAGACGGCGCATGCAGGATGGGCAGTCCCCTGCGGGCGACTACTGGGAAGACCCCGCCCAGGTGGCCCGGTTCGCCAAGCGCGAGGCCGATCTGCGGCTCGTCCGGCTCCTGCCCACGTTCGCGGACCCCGCGCGCACCCGCGTCCTCGATCTGGGCTGCGCGGGCGGGCGCAACGCAGCGCTCCTGGCCGCCAGGGGCTTCGATGTGCATGCGCTCGACGCATCGGCCGCGATGGTGACGCACACGCGCGAGCGGCTGGCGGTCGTGTTCGGCCCCGCGGAGGCCGAGCGGCGCGTGCGCCAGGGAAGCATGGACGATCTCTCCGCGTACCCCGCGGCTTACTTTGACCTGGTCGTCGCGTTTGGGATCTACCACTGCGCCCACAGCGGCGCGGAGTGGCACCGGGCGATGGAGGAGACCACGCGCGTGCTCAAACCCGCGGGGCTCCTGCTGGTCGGGCACTTCACGCCGCGCACGGACCTCACGGGACAGGGCGCACAGCCGGTCGCGGGACAGCCGCACCTCTACCGCGGCTTCGCGTCCGGCTTCCACTACCTGCTCGAGGCCGACGAACTCGATGTCGCGCTGGCCGGCTATGGGTTCGTGCCCGAGGAGCCTCCAGAGGTGGTGACGAAGACCACGGAGAAGGGCAGGCGGGTCACGGTGAACGCGCTGTACCGGAAGAGGGCGCACGGTTGAGCGAGTATTTCTTCCCGCTGCGCTGTTTGCGCCCGGCCCTTTCACACTTTCGAGATACCGAAGGGGTGGCCACCTTCCGTTGACGGAGGGTGGCCACCGCGGTCCTTTCGACGAAGACGCTTGGAACTAACGGACAAGGAGCAGCCTCCGGCTGACAACTCGCTCGCCGGTGCTGAGCCGGCAGAAGTACTCGCCCGCCTGAACCGGCGCTCCGTTTCCGTCCTTCCCATCCCAGAGCAGCACGTGGGAACCGCCCGCCAGGGGGCCGCTGACGAGGGAGCGCACCAGCCGGCCCCCCAGATCGAAGATCCCCACGGACACCTGGTTCGAGCCGCTGTCCGCCTGAATCTGCAGCCGGATACCAGTCGACTGCCTGAAGGGATTGGGCAGGATCGACTCGATCCAAGGGCCAGGCCCACGATGATCCTCGCTTCCCACGACCGCCGGCCCGCACCCCATCGACCAGGCCCCGATCAACCCGCAGCCCGAGTACTCGGGCAGGCACGGTGAACCGTCGTAGAGTGTGAAGGGCGACGTCGGGTGCTGTTGCATGCAGAACAGCGGATCCTCGCAGATGTTACCGTTGATCCCGAGTTGGCCTGCCAGGGGGCCGACCCAGTCGCCGCCTGTGTTGCCGTAGACATCGCAGCAAGCTGCGGTGACCGTGGAGGACCCATCCGTGTGTACGCCCATGCCCTCCAGGCCAAAACCAACGATCGTGTTCTCCATGGCCAGGGTCGACTCGAGAGTTACCTCGATCGCGCTGCCCAAGAGACCCGCGTTGCCATAGAAGGTGCAGGCGAGACACTCCGCCTCGACATGTTGCGTGACCACAAGTGCCCCACCCCCGGTGGGGCCGCCCCCGTTGTTGCTGAAAGTGCAGGCCTCGAAGCTGGCTCCTGCCATCGGAGGCGTGTGGTAGGGACCGACCGCGTTGACCGCCCCTCCTCCGCCGCTCGGTGCCGTGTTTCCGGTAAATTCACAGCGCAGGAAGGTCAGCGCCGCCCAGTAGGTATCTATCGCCCCACCGACAACCTCAGCGGTGTTGTCGACCAGTTCACAATCTATCATGTCGGTGCCGCAGCTCTCCATCAGCTCCAGGGCACCGCCGTAGGGCGCCTGATTTTCGGTGAACACGCAGCGCGTGAATGTCGGGTGGGAGCCCTCATAGACGTTGACGCCTCCGCCCGCGTCCACGGCCGTGTTGCCTGTGAAGGTGCAATCGATGAAGTGCGCGTAGGAATTCCGCTCACACGACACCGCCCCTCCGCCGCGCCAGTCCACACCGAAGGGATCGTCGGAATGGCACCCCACAAAGACGCACCGCGTGACCGTGGGGCTGGCACTCCAGTAGGTCCGCAGACCCCCACCTGATGCGGCGGCATAGTCGTCCAGGAACACGCAGTCGGTCACCGTTGCATTCGAGTACACTGAGCAGTTGAGGCCGCCGCCTTCCCCTGTGGTCGAGTCGGCCGCAAAGACACAGTGCAAGATGCTCGGAGAGGAGTAACTCCCGCAATAGACCCCTCCGCCGCGATTGGCAGGCGACGTGCCGGCGGCCCAGCCGTGCGTGATCGTAACGCCCTCGAGAATCGACGCGGCGGTCTCGTGCGATGTGAAGATGAACCCGCGATGCGGATCCGTGCGCTGGCCCTCGCAATCGATGATGCAGGTCGCGGGATCCCCGCTCTGCGAGCGCACGGTCAGCGCTTTGCCCCGGAAGCCCACATCGTGGTTCCCGGCCCCGGTGAATGTGCCGTCGGTCAGCTCGATGATGTCCCCCGTATCGAGGGCATCGATGGCCGCCTGGATCGTGGGGTAGTCCCCCGTCCCGGCCGGGTTGACGACGACCGTGACTCCCCTGGCGGAAACCGCCGCCAGCGCGAGACCCACAAGCAGTGCCAACTTGCGCATCGGTATCTCCTTTCACAGGACCTGGGCCACGGGTGGCAAGCGGGCAGAGGTTCCCGACGTCAGCCGTCCTCTCCCGGTCGCACCAGCCTTGAGGCCCCACTCATCGCCTGACCACTGACGCAGGTATTCTAGTCACCGCGGACGGGGGATTCAATTGGGGACGGGGACCGGTGTCAGAAGCAGTAGGCGTACTGCCGTACATCGAGACGGGATGTTCGCGGTGAGACCCACCTGGGTGCCGCGGGGGCGCCTACCCCATCAGCAGCGTCCGCGCGATCACCAGTCGCTGCATCTCGCTCGTGCCCTCGTAGATCTCGGTCACGCGCGCGTCGCGGTAGTAGCGCTCGACGGGGTATTCCTTCATGTAGCCGTAGCCGCCGTGGATCTGGAGCGCCTGGTGCGTCACCCAGGTGGACATCTCCGAGGCGAAGAGCTTGGCCTGCGCCGCGGCGCGCGTGTAGGGCTTGCCCTGGTCCTTCAGCCAGGCGGCGTGGTGCACCAGGAGGCGCGCGGCCTCGAGGCGGGTCGCCATGTCCGCCAGCTTGTTCTGGATCGCCTGGAAGTGCACCAGCGGGTGGCCGAATTGCTGGCGCTCCTTGGCGTAGCGGCGCGCCTCCTCGAACGCGGCGGTGGCGATACCCAGGGCCTGCGCCCCGACGCCGATGCGCCCCGAGTCGAGCGCGTGCATGGCGACCTTGAAACCCATCCCTTCGTCGCCGAGACGGTTGGCGACCGGAACGCGGCAATCCTCGAAGAAGACCTCCATCGTGTCGGAGGCCCGCAGCCCCATCTTGTCTTCCTTGCGCCCCATCGTGAGGCCGGGCGTGTCGCGCTCGACGAAGAAGGCGCTCGTGCCGCGGTGCGGCGGATTCGCCGCCGGGCCGGTGCGCGCGATGACGAGGTAGAAACGGCCGATCTGCCCGTTGGTGACGAAGACCTTCTGTCCGTTGAGCACGTAGTGGTCCCCGTCGCGCACCGCGCTGGTCTTGATGGAGCCGGCATCGCTCCCGTAGCCCGGCTCGGAGAGACAGAACGCACCGATCTCGCCGGCGGCCATGCGGGGCAGGAATCGCCGCCGCTGCTCCTCCGTGCCGTGCAGCAACAGCGCGTAGGCGGCCACCGAGGTGTGCACGGACAGGACGATCGAGACGCCCCCGCAGGCCTGGGCCAGCTCCTCGACGATCGCCGCGTAGGTGACCGTGTCGACGCCGATGCCGCCGTAGGCCTCGGGGATCGCGGCGCCGAAGAGGCCCAGCTCGCGCATCTGCTCGAGGATCCCGGGGGCGAACTTCGCCTGCTCGTCCATCTCGCGCGCGCGGGGCGCGATCTCGCCCTGCGCGAACTCGCGCACGCCCTCGATCACCAGGCGCTGGTCTTCGGTGTACTCGAACTGCACGCTCCGTTGCCTCCCGCTACCCGCGGATCAGTCGCCGCGCGATGATGAGCCGCTGGACCTCCGACGTGCCCTCGTACAGCTCGGTGATCTTGGCGTCCCGGAAGTGGCGCTCGACGTGGTACTCCTGCGTGTAGCCATACCCGCCGTGGATCTGAATCGCGTCGTCGCAGACCTCGACCGCCGTCCGGCTCGCGTAGAGCTTGGCCATCGACGAGGCCGTGGCGTAGTCGCCGCCGTTCACGCGCAGCCAGGCGGACTTCATCGTCAGCAGATGGGCGGCTTCGATCTTGGTCGCCATGTCCGCCAGCTTCCACTGGATCGCCTGGAACTCCGCGATCGGGCGGCCGAACTGCACGCGCGTCTTGGCGTGCTCGAGCGCGCGCCCAAACGCGGCGCGCGCGATGCCGATCGCCTGGCAGGCGATCCCGATGCGGCCCGAGTCGAGCGCCTCCATGGCGATCTTGAAGCCGCGTCCCTCGCCGCCCAGCAGGTTCTCCTTCGGGATGCGCGCATCCTCGAAGATGATCTCGGTCGTCATCGATCCGCGGATGCCGAGGGTCTTCTCCCGCGTGCCGCGCTTGACCCCCGGATGGTCGATCTCGCAGATGAAGGCGCTGATGCCGCGCGTGCCCTTCTCGGGGTCGGTGCTGGCAAAGACGATGAAGGTGTCGGCGAAGCCCCCGTTGGTGATGAAGATCTTGGTGCCGTTGAGGACGTAGTGATCGCCCTGCAGGACCGCGCGGGTCTTCTGGTTGCCGGCGTCCGATCCGGCGTCGGGCTCGGTCAGGCAGTAGGCGCCGAGCTTGACGCCCTGGGCCAGGGGCACGAGGTACTTCTTCTTCTGCTCATCGTTGGCGTAGAGCCGCAGCGGCTCGCAGACGAGCGAGTTGTTGACGTCCATGATGACGCCGGTCGTGGCGCAGCCGCGCGAGATCTCCTCCATCGCCAGCACATAGCAGATGTCGTCGAGGCCGGCGCCACCGTGCTCCTCGGGCACCATCATGCCCAGGAAGCCCAGCTCGCCCAGCTTGCGCACGACCTCCAGCGGCGGCTCCTTGGTCTCGTCCACCCGCTCCGCGATGGGCACGAGCTCCTTGTCCGCGAAGTCCCGCGCGGTGTCCTGGATCATCTTGTGTTCTTCGGTCAGCGCGAAGTCCATGCCCCATCCTCCTGCTTGCTGCCACCGGCGTTCACCCGGCCGCGCGCCCCGCGCCGCCGAGGTGAGCGGCCGTCTCACGATCCGGCGTTCTGGCGGTTGCGCGCGAACCAGTCGCGGATGTACTGGATCGGCTCCGTCGTCGGCGTGCCGGGGCCGAAGACGGCCCCCACCCCCAGTCCCACGAGCCGCTGCGCATCCTCGGCGGGGATGATCCCCCCGCCGATCACGTGCATGTCCCCCGCCCCGCGCTCCCGCAGGAGCTCGAGGATCCGCGGGAAGATCGTCATGTGGGCCCCCGACAGCACCGAGATCGACACGATGTCGACGTCCTCCTGAATCGCGGCGTCGACGATCATCTCGGGCGTCTGGTGCAGGCCCGTGTAGATCACCTCGAATCCCGCGTCCCGGAACGCGGTGGCGATCACCTTGGCCCCGCGGTCATGCCCGTCCAGTCCCGGCTTGGCCACGAGCACGCGAATCTTCTTCTCCACGGCGCATCCCCCCCCAGCCGGTGCGCGGCTTGCCGCCCGCCGCCGGCCTTCCGCCCGGCGTCAGCTTCCCGTGAGGCAGTCGCGCAGCAGCGTCTCGACCCACCGGTAGGGCGAAACCTGTCGCCGCACGATGTCTCCGACGGCATCCCTGAGGCGTTCGTCCACCCTGGCTCGCTCCCAGACGCTCTCCAGGAGGGAGCGCCCGAGCAGGGCGCGGATGCGCCGCTCGAGCTTCTCCGCGCGAATCCGCTCCAGGCGATCCGCGTCTCGCGTCAGCCAGGCGCGGTGCTCCTCGATCGCCGCGATCACCCGGTCGATGCCCTCGCCCCGCTCCGCAACGGTCGTGCAGATGGGCGGCAGCCAGTCGAGCGCGGCGTACTTCGCACCCAGCTCGAGCGAGTTCTGGAGATCCCGCACAAGCCGGTCGCCGCCCTCGCGATCGAACTTGTTGACCACGAAGACGTCGGCGCCCTCGATGATGCCGGCCTTCATGACCTGGACCGCGTCGCCCGACTCAGGGACGAGGATCAGCACGGTCGTGTCGGTCAGCTCGACGACCTCGAGCTCGGCCTGGCCCACACCGACCGTTTCGATCATGACCCAGTCGTACCCGGCGGCCTCGAGCACCTCGCTCGCTTCGTACGTGGTCGCGGCGACCCCGCCCAGGCTGCCGCGCGAGGCCATGCTGCGCACGAAGAAGCCGTCGTCGCCGGTCGAATCGGGCATCCGGATGCGGTCCCCCAGGATGGCCCCGCCGCTGAAGGGACTGGTCGGGTCGACCGCGAGCACGCCCACCGTCTCACCTCGCCCGCGCAGCACGCGCGCGCAGGCATGCACCAACGTGCTCTTGCCGGCGCCCGGTGGCCCGGTGATCCCGACCCGCCGCGCGTGGCCGGTGCGCCCGTAGATGACGTCGAGCAGATGCCGGCCGGTCGGCGTGCCGTTCTCGACATGCGAGATGCAGCGCGCGGTGGCCCGCCGGTCGCGGAGCGAGAGCCGCCCGGCCAGGGCGCGGGCCTCTTCGCGTGCGGCGTTCACCTGCTGCGGGTCGCCCGTGGGCATCGTCTCGAGACTTCCATGGTTTGCGACACCGGCCGCGGGACATCGCAAGGCCGGATCTAACAACATTAGAATACGTTATCAAGGAGCGCCGAGGGCTGTCAATCGAGCGGCGCCCCCGTCGGCCAGCCCGGCAGATGGCGCAGTCTGAGGCCGAGGCCCTCCAGCTCGATCGCGATCACGTCCAGCCTGGCCCGCCGCGCGCCCACCAGCCCGAGCTGCCCCAGGAGCGCCCGCGCGGCTAGCTCAGTGTTGTGCCGCTTGCGCCACCCCAGCGACCCCTCGGGGTGACCGTGCCCGGCACCGGCGCGCAGGCGCACTTCGACAAAGGCGACGACGTCGCCCCGCCGGGCGATGAGATCGACCTCGAGGGGGCCCCAGCGCCGGTTGCGCGCCAGCACGGTGTATCCGGCCAGCTCCAGGTAGGCCGCCGCCACCGCCTCGCCAAGTCGGCCCCGGCCGGTGGCTGTGGGCACTGGCACCGCCCCATCATCAGATTCTCGGTCCATAGGTCCCCCCTCGCGCGGTGCAATCAACTGCGCTGGGGTTGGGCGTCACCCGCTGGAGCGCGCACGCGAGCTTCCCTAGCGCGCCGAGCGCCAGGTCGGGAGATGAAACGACCGGGGGGGTAGCTCAACAGGGCTGGCGGGCCAGCTCGAGCTGGACCGGGCCGCCGAGGTTGGCGCGCACCGGGGCGAAGGAGCGGCGGTGCAGCTCGCACGGTCCGTGCCTGCGCAGCGCCGCGACGTGATCCGCCGTGGGGTAGCCCTTGTGCCGCTCGAACCCATAGGCGGGGTAGCGGACCGCCAGGGTAACCATGGCCCGATCCCGCATCACCTTGGCGACGATGCTCGCCGCAGCGATCGAGAGCGACAGCGCGTCGCCGTGGACGAGCGCCCGCTGGGGCAGGTCGCACCGGGGGATGGCGAAGCCATCGACCAGGAGCGCCTCGGGCCGGCGCTCGAGGGCCTCGACTGCGCGGAGCATGGCCAGGAAGCTCGCCTGGCGGATGTTGACCCGGTCGATCTCGGCGGCTTCGGCCAGGCCGTAGGCCAGGCAGGCATCGGATGAGCAGAGGGCCGCGAAGAGCTCCTCGCGGCGAGCAGGGGAGAGCTTCTTCGAGTCGTCAATCCCGGGCGGCGAACGGCGGCCGAGGATGACGGCCCCGGCCACGACCGGTCCGGCCAGACAGCCGCGGCCGGCTTCGTCCACACCGGCGACGACAGAGAACCCCAGCCGCCGCCACACGCCTTCGGGGCGGCGACTGGGGCGTTCCCGACCCAGTCCCGTGCTCGTTCTCCCGGTGCTCACGTGGGGAGCCGAGCTATGCGTCCTGCGCCTTCTCCCCGGAGGGCGGCTGGGACTCCAGATCAACCATGCGACCCCTCTCGCGGATGCGCGCGCCCTTGCCGGTGCGCCCGCGCAGATAGGTCAACTTGGCCCGCCGCACGCGGCCGTGGCGAATGACCTCGATGCCCTCGACATTGGGGGAATTCAGGGGGAAGATGCGCTCGATCCCCACCCCGTCGGTCACCTTGCGCACGGTAAATGTCTCGCCGGTGCCCGAATGGCTGCGGGCGATCACCACGCCCTGGAACGCCTGCTGGCGGACCTTCTCCCCCTCGACGACGCGGACCCGGATCCGCACCGTGTCGCCCGGGCCAAACTCGGGCACGCCCTGCTTCAGATGCGGAGTTTCGATGTTACGAATCACGTCCATGCCCCACCCCCGTCTTTCCAGCCCGGGCCGCCCAGCCAGCCCCGGACATCATCTTCGGCCCTTCGGGTCCGGTTCCCCTGCCACTTCCCCCGCCTCGTTCCCGCGCGGGCGAGCCCGCCAGCCGCACGCGGCCAAGAACGCCCGATCCTCGGCATCGAGCGCCGCCCGCCCAAGCAGGTCGGGCCGCAGCCTCAGCGTGCGCGCCAGTGCCTCCTGGCGCCGCCAGCGGGCCACCTCGCTGTGGTGTCCCGAGAGCAGCACCGGCGGCACCGCCTCGCCGCGGAACTCCTCGGGGCGCGTGTAGTACGCGCAGTCGAGCAGGCCGCTCGAGAAGCTATCCCCCAGCGCGGAGTCCAGATCACCCAGCACGCCGGGGATCAGCCGAACCACCCCGTCAATGATCACCATGGCGGCCAGCTCGCCGCCCGAGATCACGTAGTCGCCGAGCGAGACTTCCTCGTCCACATGCTGCCGGACCCGCTCGTCGACGTCCTTGTAGCGCCCGCAGACGAGCACGAGGTCAGTGCCTCGGGCGTGCGTCTGCAGGAAGTCCTGCTCGAGCGCTCGCCCCTGGGGTCCCAGCAGGACCACGCGGCGCGGGCCGCTCGGCGCGGGCAAGTCCTCCAGTGCGCGCACCACCGGCTCGACCTTCATCACCATCCCCGGACCGCCGCCGTAGGGGCGGTCGTCAATGGTGCGGTGTCGATCGCCGGCGTAGTCGCGCAGGTTCACGATCCGCAGGCTCGCCAGGCGCCGGTCCAGCGCCACGCGGATCATCCCCTCCGCATCCAGGCTCCCGAACAGCGCCGGGAAGCCGGTCAAGACCGTGATCGCGACCGACGCAGCTTCTGCGTTCACGGTTCGATCAACCCTTCCAGATCCTTGAGCACCAGGCGCCGCGCCGTCAGGTCGATGCTGGCGATCGCGTCGCGGACGGCCGGCACCAGAATCTCGCGCTTCCCGTCCCGAACGCAGAAGACGTCGTTCCCAGCCGTCTCCAGGATCTCTTCCAGCGTGCCCAGGCGCCGCCCATCGGCGGCCAGGACTTCCAACCCGATCAGCTCGAAGTGGTAGTAGCTGCCCTCCTCGAGCCGCGGCAGATCCCGAATGCGCACCTCCACCGCGCGCCCCACGAAGGGTTGCACGTCCTCGATGCGCTCCAGACCCTCGAACCGGACCGTGACCTTCGCGCCCATCCGGCGCACCGCCGCCACGCGCGCCTCACAGCCCTGCCGGGCCGATGCCAGGACGACCTCCAGACCCGGCGCGAACCACTCCGCGGACGCATCCCACAGGTGGACCGTGATCTCTCCGCGCAGCCCGAAGGTCTTCCCCAGCCTTCCTACCGCGACCCAAGTCTCGGGCGACCGCTCTCCGGCACCTGTGCTGCCCACCGGCTCCACCCTTCGCGCCGCGGGACACGACCTCGCGCAGCGCGCGGCCCGCGCGCGCTACTCTAGGATCTCCAAGACGGCACGCTTGTTCTGCTTCGTGGCCGCCGCCGAGAGCAGCGTCCGGATGGCCCGGATCGTCCGCCCGTGTTTGCCGATCACCTTGCCCAGGTCGCCTTCGCCGACCCGCAATTCGTAGACAGTGGTCTTTTCTCCCACGACCTCGCGGACCTCGACATCATCCGGCTGGTCCACCAGAGCCTTCGTGACGAATTCGATCAGTTCCTTCATTTCCCGCTCGCTCCTTCTCGTGTTTGCGAACCGGGGGCGGATCACCCGGTCCATTCGGCTCAGTGGGCTCGGACTCGGCGGTGTCCATGCCGCCTGTCCTGGCGAGCCCGCGCTGGCCCCGCGCACGTCCGCGGCCACGCCCAGCCTCGAGGCTGGGCGGCCGGTCCGCCGCACCCGGGACCCATCCATCGGTCACACCACGCGCCTAGGCGCCCGAGGTGTCACCCCCCATCGTGGGCAAGGTCTCAGTCGCCGGCCCCTCGACGGCCGGATGGCCGCTGCCGGAGGGAGCCGGCCGGTTGCCGTGCTTCTCCACCCGCTTCATCAAGCTGCGCACCGAGACGCTCGGTTGCGCACCTTGGCTGATCCAGTGACGGACCCGCTCGGTGTCGAGATACACGAGGTCGGGGCTTGGCACCGGGTCATAGTAGCCGAGCTTCTCCAGAAACGCCCCGTCCCGTTGCTTGCGCGAATCCATGACGACCACGCGGAAGAAGGGCCGATTGCGCGTTCCCGCCCTCTGAAGCCGGATCACAACCCCCACTGCATCCTCCTTATCCTCTCCGCCATCGCTCTCTGGACGGTGGCCGCTACGACAGCTGCAATCTGCCCGGCAGCTTGCGACCCTTGCGCAGCTGGCCGAACAGCTTGCGCATCTGCTGGAAGTCCTTCAGGAGGCGATTGACCTCCTGCACGCTCGTGCCGCTCCCTCGCGCGATGCGCTTGCGACGCGAGCCGTTGAGAATCTCCGGCCTGCGCCGCTCTTCGGGCGTCATCGACAGCACGATCGCCTCGATGCGCCCCACGTCCCGCTCGTCGACCTTCACCTCCCCGAGCGCCTTGGCCCCCAGCCCGGGGATCATCTTCACCAGATCCTGCAGCGGCCCCATGCGCCTCATCTGCCGCATCTGCTGGAGAAACTGCTCCAGGGTGAACTGGTCCTTCTCCAGGCTGCGGCGCAGCCGCTCCGCCTCCTCCAGGCTGACGTTCTCCTGGGCCTTCTCGACCAGCGAGAGCACGTCGCCCATGCCCAGGATGCGCGAGGCCATCCCGGCCGGATGAAACGTCTCGAGCGCCTCGATGCGCTCCCCGGTGCCGACGAACAGGATCGGCACACCCGTGACCGCGCGGATGCTCAGCGCCGCGCCCCCGCGCGCATCGCCATCCATCTTGGTCAGGATCACGCCGCCCAGTCCCAGGCGCTGGTGAAACGCCTGGCTGACCGCGACGGCCTCCTGCCCCGTCAAACCGTCTACCACCAGCAGGATCTGGTTCGGCTGCGTCACCGCGCGGACGCGCTCGACCTCCTGCATCATCTCCTCGTCGACCTGCATACGGCCCGCGGTGTCGATGAGGTAGTAATCCGCTCCTAGCTGGCGCGCCGCATCCAGCCCCCGCTGGGCCACTGCGGCCGCGTCGCGCTCCCCCGGCTCGGCGTGCACGCGGACGCCGATCTGCCGCCCCAGCGTCTCGAGCTGATCGACGGCCGCCGGCCGATGGACGTCGCACGCGCCGAGCAGCGACACCCGCTTCTGTGCGCGCAGCTTGCGCGCCACCTTGGCCACGCAGGTCGTCTTGCCCGAGCCCTGGAGCCCGACGAAGAGGACCCGCGTCGGAATCTCCGTGACGGGCGCCAGGGTCGCTGTCGTCCCCCCCAGCAGCTCGGCCAGGGCGTCGTAGACGATCTTGACCAGCTGCTGATCGGGCGTGAGGCTCCGCAGCACCTCCGCGCCGAGCGCGCGCTCCTCCACCAGCTTGATGAAGTCACGCGCAACCACGTAATTCACGTCCGCTTCCAGCAACACGCGACGTATGTCGCGCAGGCAGTCGCGGACGATCTCGGGGGTCAGCTTCCCGCGTCCCCGCAGGCGAGCGAAGACCTGGTCTAGCCTTCCTGCCAGTGCCTCGAACATCGTGCTTCACCCGCCGATCCATGACGCAAAGGAGGGAGTCTACCATCGCCCCGCCGGTCGATCAAGCCCCGCGTGCCCGGCCGGCCCTCAGACCTGGCCAGCCGCGCAGGCAGCGATCAGCTCCGCGATCGCCCGGGCCCGATCTGCCTGTCCGAAGACCGCCTGACCGGCGACCAGGAGCCTGGCCCCCTGTCGCACGCAGGCGCCAGCCGTCTCCGGGGCGATGCCGCCATCGACCTCGATCGCGAGGCGCCAGCCGCGAGCGGCGGCCAGATCGCGGGTTCGACCGACGTGCCCGAGCTGCTGGGGCATGAAGGCCTGTCCCCCGAACCCGGGCTCGACGGTCATGATCAGAACCAGATCGGCGGCGGGGCCGGTGCTCTGGAGCCAAGGGATGGGGTCCGTCCCAGGCCGGAAGGTGATTCCCAGGCCACAGCCCCGCTGGGCCAGCAGCGCGGCCGCCTCCTCGAACCGCCTCAGCCCCAAGGGATTCGGCTTCCGCTCCTCGCGGCCACCCGCCAGGGCCTCGGCGTGCAGCGTGAGGAGGTCCGCCCCGGCGTCGGCGAAAGCGGGGAGGAACGCCAGGGGGTCCGTGATCATGAGATGGACGTCCAGGAACAGGTTGGTCATGCGCCGGATCGAACGCACCAGGGGCGGCCCGAAGGTGATGTTGGGCACGAACTGGCCGTCCATCACATCTAGATGCAACATTGATACGCCGGACTGAGCCACGGCCTGGATCTCATCGGCCAGGCGGGCGAAGTCGGCCGAGAGCAGGGAAGGGACAACCTGCACGCCTCCCGGGAGGGCTCTGGGTCTTTCAGCCACGCGCATGCCTCCTCGTGCTCAACTACCCGTCAGGATCTCGACGGCGCCGCCCATGGGGACCGGGTAGCCGGGCGGGGGCGTCTGCCCCACGACCTCGTCGGGAAAGTCGCCGCCTGAACTGCGGACCTGTTCGGTCACGCTCAGGCCGGCGGCCTCCAGTGCAGACTTGGCCACCCCCGCGTCCAGCCCCCGCAAATCGGGCATGTAGTACCGCCGTGCGGGCGGGCCCGCGCTGACGAGTAGATGCACGACCGCCCGCCGGCCGATGGGCGTGCCGGCCGGCGGCGAGCAGGCCAGGATGCGGTCGGAGGGGAACGACGGATGTGCGACCGTGCGGGTGTTGCCAATCTGGACGCCTTCGCGCTCGAGCAGGAAACGCGCGTGGAAGATCGTGTCGCCCGTCAGCTCGGGGACGAAGTGGGTGGCCGGTCCGGAGCTCACGATGAATCCCACCTTCCGGCCTCGCCGCACCCGCAGGCCCGGCAAGGGGGACTGACGGACGATTCGGCCGGCCGCGATCTGGTCGTCGACCGCCTCGCCGATCTGGCCCTCGGCAAGCGTTGCCTGCTCCAGCCGCCGACCCGCCTCGGCCGCCGTCAACCCCTGCAGGTCGGGCACGACGGCGTCGTGCGCGTGTCTGACCGCCAGGGGCATGACCACCACCTGGAAGATCACGACGGCGCCAGCCACGCCCAGGGCGAGCAAGAGCCACCGGCGGGACCCCTCCGACAGGCGGATGGAGTGCTTCATGAATCCGCCCCCCTCGTGTCCGCCCGGCGCTGGAACAGCGCGGCGTAGACACCCTCCATGCCCCGCACGCCTGGCAGCACCCGCACCGCTCCCTGAGGCCCGCGCAGGTCCTCGGGAACCCAGTCGGGCGGCGGTTCGCGATCGAACTCGCGATGCTGATCGAGAAAGCGCTCGACCCGGCGCGTCGTCTCCTCCGGCTCCAGGCTGCAGACACTGTAGAGCAACCAGCCCCGCGGCCGCACCAGCTGAGAAGCGGCCTCGAGCAGCCGGGCCTGCAGGCGGGCGGCGTCGGCGATCTCGCCCGGTGTCCGCAGCCAGCGAGCATCCGGCCTCCGCCGCAACACCCCGAGTCCGGAGCACGGCGCGTCCAGCAGCACGCGGGCGAAGACGGCGCGGAAGGGTGGACGCCGGCCGTCGGCCACCAGCGGGTGAATGCGCTCGAGCCGCAGTCGCTCCTGGATCTCGACGATGCGCTGCACCCGCGGCCGGGTCAGGTCGGCCGCAAAGATGTCAACCGCGGGGCTGACCTCCGCCAGATGACTGGTCTTGGTGCCCGGGGCAGCGCACACCTCCAGCACCGGCCCGGCGCCGGGATCGGGCCACAGCCGCCCAATCAAGGCCTGGCTCTCGTCCTGCAGCGTCACGACGCCTTCTTTCAGCAGGGGATGCTCGCGAATCGGAAAGCTGCCCGTGACCCGCAGCACCTCCGCGAGCAGCTCACCGTCGGTGATCTGCAACCCCTCGCGCGCCAGACGCTGCTTCACGCTGTCGCGGGCGCCCGCGTTGCCGCGCACGCGCAGGTGGTAGTCGGGCGGCTGGTTGTTCCACACGCAGATCCGGCGCGTCTCCGCGAGGCCCCAGCGCTGGGCCCAGCGCTCGATCAGCCACGCGGGGTGAGACAGCTCGCCCTCCAGCGCCTCGATCTCGCGGCCGCGCTGCCAGTCCGGCGGACTGGGGCGGCGACTGAGCAGCCCGCGCAGGACGCTGTTGACCAGGCCCGCCTTGCCGCTTCCCACGTGCTGCGACGCCAGATCGACGGCCGTGTGGACGACCGCGTGCGGCGGGATGTGCTCGAGGTGGAAGAGCTGAACGTAGGCGAGCCGCAGCACGTTGAGCGTCACCGGATCGAGCGACCGCACCCCGCGCGCGAGGCGCGCATCCAGGACACGGTCGGCGCGGCCGCGCCAGCGATGGGTAGTGCGAACGAGCTGCGTCACCAGCCGTCGATCGCGCCCGTCCAGCCCGCTGCGGGCGAGCATCGGGGCCAGGAGCGGATCGGACGGGATCCGATCGCGTTGGCACCGCACGAGGACGTCGAGCGCGATCGCGCGAGCATCAGGCATGGGGGGTATCCTCGGGACAGGCGGGGAAAGCCGTCAGCCGGCATCCGGCCGTGATCCGCTGCCCGCAGCAGAAAGCCTCGCCATCCTGGGGGCGGCAGGCCTCGCGCTGGACGCGCAGCAGCGCCACCGCGCCCGGCAACGCGGCGACGAGCGGCGCGTCCCGCCCCCCGGCGCGCAGCAGCGTGCCCGGCAGCGTCCGGCGCGGGATCTCGTCGCACGCCTGAACGGCGAGGATCTTGACGCGCGCGTCACCGAGGTAGCAGAAGGTGCCCGGCCAGGGGTCAAACGCTCGCACCAGGCGCTCGATCTGCGTCGCCGGCAGGCGCCAGTCGATCCGGCCGTGCTCGCGCCCGAGCCGGGGCGCGTAGGTAGCGCCCTCCCCGTCCTGCGGCCGCGCCTCGAGGCCGCCGCCGCGCAGGGCCTGCACCGCCTGACAGACCAGCTCCGCGCCGAGGGCAGCCAGTCGTTCGCCCAGTGTGCGGGCCGTGTCGTCCGGCCGCACCGGTTCAGTGCGCTGCAGCAGGATCGGTCCCGCGTCGACCCCCGCGTCCATGCGGTAGACGCTGACCCCGGTCACCGCATCGCCGCCCAGGATCGCCCAGGGGATCGGCGTCAGCCCGCGGTGGCGCGGCAGGAGCGAGGGGTGCAGGTTGATGCAGCCCAGGCGCGGCAGATCGAGGAGCCGGGGCCGAAAGATCTTGCCGTAGGCGGTCGTGACGATGAGGTCGGGTGCGAGGGCGGCCAGGAAGTCCAGCTCCGCCGGGCTCTGCAGCACCTCGGGTTGGCGCAGCTCCAGCCCCAGCTCGCGTGCGGTCTCGGCGACAGGGGGCGCGACGAGCTTCAGGCCGCGACCTGCCTGCCGGGCGGGCTGGGCATAGACGGCCGCGGGGCGCAGACCGCTCTCGCAGAGCCGGCGCAGGGTGGGCACGGCGAACTCCGGTGTTCCCATGAAGACGAGCTTCACGCGCACCCCCTCACCCGCGCCCGGTCGCCCCAGGCTGGACAGACCCCTAGCGGTTCTTGGTCAGCACCTGCTGGATGAAGCTGCGGGCGACCTCGATCTTGGTGTTCTCAGCGATCTTGATCACCACGATCGCCCCGCCGCTCTCCGACTCCTTGGTGCCGACGACGGTGCCGATGATGCCGCCGGAGGTCATGACCTCGTCGCCGTTCTTGATTGCCTCGATCATCTTCTGGTGCTCCCGCTGGCGCTTCTGCTGCGGCCGGATGATGAGGAGCCAGAAGATGGCGAAGACCGCCACCATCGGCAGCATCATCAGCAACGGGTTGCTCTGCTGGCCACCCTCCGGCGGCGCCCCGGCCATCAGCAGGTTCCACATCGGCATACATGCTCCTTCTGCAATTCCCGGGAGCTACCCTGCCACCCGGGTCGCGGTTTCGCCGGACGCCTTCAGGCCCCGGCGGACTCACTCAGGTTCATGCGCGCCAGCGTCTCGGCCGCGAAGCCGGCGTACTCCCCCCGCGCGATCGCGGCCCGCGCGCGTGACATCAGCTCCAGGTAGAAGGCCAGCGCGTGGATCGTCGCCAGCCGCCCGGCGAGCTGCTCGCCCACCTGGAAGAGGTGGCGCAGGTAGGCGCGCGAGTAGCGCCGGCAGACCAGGCAGCCGCAGGCCGGATCGATCGGACGATCGTCCTCGGCATAGGTCCGGTTCTTGATGATCATGCGCCCGTTCCAGGTGAAAATGGTCCCCTTGCGCGCGTTGCGGGTTGGCAACACGCAATCGAACATGTCCACGCCGAGCCCAACCGCGTCAAGGATGTCGGCCGGTGTCCCCACCCCCATCAGGTAGCGGGGTCGGGCGGGCGGCAGCGCCCCGACCGAAGCCTCCAGCGCGGGCAAGCGCAGCTCGAGCGGCTCCCCCACGGACAGACCGCCGAGAGCATATCCATCGAAATCCCATGAAGCAAGCGCACGGGCACATCGGCGCCGCAGCTCGGGGTGGACCCCGCCCTGCACGATGGCGAACAGCGCCCCGTGCCAGCGTCCATCCGCGCGCAGCCGCGCGCGGTGGGCGAGCGAGCGCTCGGCCCACGCCAGGGTGAGCGCCATCTCCTCGGCCGCCTGCTCCTCGCCCGCCGGGTACCCCGTGCAGACATCCAGAACCATGCGGACGTCGCTGCCCAGGTCCTCCTGGATCTCGAGGACACCCTCCGGCGTGAAGAGATGGCTGGAGCCGTCGAGGTGGGAGCGGAAGCGGATCCCCTCGGGCAGGATCCTGCGCAGGTCGGCCAGGCTGTAGACCTGAAAGCCGCCGCTGTCGGTCAGGATGGCGCCGTCCCAGGCCATGAAGCGCCGCAGGCCCCCGCGGGCCCGGATGAGCGCCGCGCCGGGACGCAGGTGCAGGTGATAGGTGTTGGCCAGGATCAGACGCGCCCCGATCTGCTCCAGGTCCTCCGATCCCAGCGCCTTGACGGTGGCGCGCGTGCCGACCGGCATGAAGACCGGCGTGGATACCTCGTAGTCGTCGAACCGCAGCCGGCCGAGGCGCGGCCCAGAGGCCCCCCCTTGCAGCAGCTCAAAGGAGAACGGCCTACCCGCCAGAAACGGTGCCTCCGCGCTGCACATCATCCCAGGGCCTCCCCACGATCCGCCCGCCGCGGACCAAACCCGGCGATGCTACCACAGCGTGCCGCTCACCCGCACGCTTCCCGGCACCGGTGGCGCAGGCGCCGGCGTCAGAGCACGAGCGTCGCGTCGCCGTAGCTGTAGAAGCGGTACCCGCCCGCGAGCGCCACGCGGTAGGCCTCGAGGATCCTCTCTCGCCCGGCGAAGGCCGCCACCAACATGAGCAGGCTGCTGCGCGGCAGATGGAAGTTCGTGACGAGCGCATCGACCACGCGCGGCACGTAGGGCGGGCGGATGAAGAGCCGCGTCGCACCGCCCCCGGCGCGCACGCGACCCTCGTCCTGGGCGCACGTCTCGAGGACGCGGGTCACGGTCGTCCCGACCGCCACGACGCGCCGCCCGGATGCGCGCGCCGCGGCCACCGCCGCGACCGTCGCGGCCGGCAACTCGAAGGCCTCCTCGTGCAGCTCGCCGCGCTCGAGGTCGCTGCCCGTGAGCGGACGGAACGTCCCCGGCCCCACGTGCAGCGTGAGCCAGGCGAAGGCGATGCCCGTGGCACGCAATCGGTCGAGCAGCTCGGGGGTGAAGTGCAGGCCCGCGGTGGGGGCCGCCACCGCCCCGGGCACCCGCGCAAAGACCGTCTGGTAGCGCTCGCGGTCCTGCGCATCGTCGGGCCGGCGGATATAGGGCGGCAATGGCACGTGGCCCGCGCGCGCGAGGAAATCCTGGAACGAGCCAGGACCGCGGATGCCCACGCGCCACGCCGGTCCCCCCAGCGGCGCGAGCAGGATCGCGCGGAACTCCGCCCCCAACGCGATCGCCTGGCCCGCCTGCTTGCGGCCGGTGTAGCGCACCAGCGCTTCCCACTCGCCCCCCTCGCGCTCGCGCACGAGCAACAGCTCGGCCTGCCCGCCCCCCGGAATCTTGCGCCCGAGCAGCCGCGCTGGGATGACGCGCGTGTCGTTGAGAACGAGCAGGTCCCCCGGGGCGAGCAGATCGGGCAGATCGCGAAAACGCGCATGGGCGCGAACCACGGGCTCGCCCGCGCGCGCGATCACGAGCAGGCGCGCGGCGTCGCGCGGCTCGACCGGTCGCTGGGCGATCGCCGCCGGCGGCAGGTCGTAGTCGTAGCCCGCCAGCCAGGCTTCGTGCGGATCGGGGGTGGGTGGGCGGCCGGTCATCGCACCGGCCCTCGGTCGCGAAGCGCGGACATCAGAGCAGCCGTTCCTGCTCCGCGGGCCCGGGCATTGCGGCCGGCTCGCGCCCGAGGGTCAAGTAGGCCAGCCGGGTCGCGGTGCGGCCCTTGCGGGTGCGGTCGATGAGCCCCTGCTGGATGAGGAAGGGTTCCAGCATGTCCTCGACCGTGTCCTCCTCTTCGCCCAGCACCGCCGCCAGCGTGCCCAGCCCCACGGGCCCGCCGTTGAACTTGTCGATGATCGCCTCGAGCAAGCGGCGGTCCATCTCGTGGAGCCCGTGGTCGTCGATGCGCAGCAAGGCCAGCGCTTCCTCGACGACCGCGGCATCGATCGCCCCGCGGTCGCGGACCTCGGCGTAGTCGCGCACGCGGCGCAGGAGGCGATTGGCGACCCGCGGCGTGCCGCGCGCGCTGCGGGCGATCGCCCGCTCGCCATCCGCCGTCAGGGCCACCCGCAGCAGGCGGGCCGAGCGCTGCAGCAACTGGCCGAGCTCCTCCGGGGCGTAGAAGTCGAGATGGGCCACGTGGCCGAAGCGCCCGCGCAGCGGCGCGGTGAGGAGCCCGACGCGCGTGGTAGCACCGATCAGCGTGAAGGGGGGCAGGTGAAGCTGCACCGACCGCGCGGCCGGACCGCGATCCAGCAGGATGTCGAGCCGGAAGTCCTCCATGGCGCTGTAGAGGTACTCCTCGACGGCTCGCGGCGTGCGGTGGATCTCGTCGACGAAGAGGATGCCCCGCGGCGGCAGGCTGGTGAGCAGGCCCACGAGCTCGCTCGCGCGCTCGAGCGCCGGTCCGCTCGTCGCGACCAGCTCGACCCCGGTCTCGGCCGCCAGCAGGTGCGCCAACGTCGTCTTGCCCAGCCCGGGGGGGCCGTAGAACAACAGGTGCTCGAGCGGCTCTCCGCGCTTGCGGGCCGCGCCGATCATGATCGCCAGGTTCTCCTTCAGGAGTTCCTGGCCGACGAACTCGCCGAGGCGCGCCGGACGCAGCGAATGCTCCAGCGGCCGTTCCCCTACCAGGCTCTTGGGATCGAGTGCTTCGCCTTCCGTCACCGCCAAACCCTGCTTCCCCCTTGCGCTGCTCGACATGCGGCACCGGCACACCGCTCCGGGGGCCGGCGCAACCGCGGGCGCCCCCCATCCTAGCCCAAGCCGCCGGGCCAGCCCAGCACGGGGATCGTGCGGGGCGTCAAGGGCCTCCCCGGGGATGCCGATATCCAGCCGTAGACACCCGCTGCCGGCAGGCCCGGCCGGGGGGGAGGAAGGAGAGCCCATGCCCGACCGGATCGACATTTCCGAATTCGTCAGCAGTCGCCAGAAGCTCCAGCATTTCGAGGAGTTGCACTGGGCCGGCAGCTTCCAGGACTACCTCGACGTCGTCGTGGCCAATCCGCGGGTGACCCGCACCGCCTTCGAGCGGCTCTACGACATGATCCTCTCCCACGGCACCGACAAGTACGTGGAGTTCAAGAAGGAGATCACCACCTACCGCTTCTTCGATCACCCGGACTTCGCCGCCCGCGACGCGATCTACGGGCTTGAGGTCCCGCTGATGAAGCTGGTCAACATCTTCAAGGCGGCCGCCCAGCGCTACGGCCCCGAGCGGCGCGTGCTCCTGCTGCACGGTCCCGTCGGGAGCGCCAAGAGCACGATCGTGCGCCTGCTGAAGAAGGGCCTCGAGCAGTACTCGCGCACGCCGGAGGGCATGCTCTTCACCTACGGCTGGTGTCTCGACCTCGAGCAGGAGCCCCGCCGGTACGTCGACTGCCCGATGCACGAGGAGCCGCTGCACCTGGTGCCGAGCGCGATGCGCCCGGAGCTGATCGCCGAGCTCAACCGCCGCACCCAGACCGACTACGAGATCTACGTCGAGGGCGGCCTGTGCCCCTGCTGCCGGCGCAACTACGAGGAGCTCCAGCACCGGCATGACGGCGATTGGACGAAGATCATGGAGCACATCCGCGTCCGGCGGTTGATCCTCTCCGAGCAGGACCGGCTGGGCATCGGCACGTTCCAGCCCAAGGATGAGAAGAACCAGGACTCGACCGAGCTGACCGGCGACATCAACTACCGCAAGATCGCCGAGTACGGCAGCGACTCCGATCCCCGCGCCTTCAATTTCGACGGCGAGTTCAACGTCGCCAACCGGGGGCTGATCGAGTTCATCGAGATCCTCAAGCTGGACGTCGCCTTCCTCTACGATCTGCTGGGCGCGACGCAAGAACACCGGATCAAACCCAAGAAGTTCGCCCAGACGGATATCGACGAGGTCATCATCGGCCACACCAACGAGCCCGAGTATCGCAAGCTCCAGAAGAACGAATTCATGGAGGCCCTGCGCGATCGGACCGTCAAGGTCGACATCCCGTACGTCACCAAACTGTCAGAGGAATTGAAGATCTACGAGAAGGACTTCGGCCAGGACAAGATCCGCGGCAAGCACATCGCCCCGCACTCGATCGAGATCGCCGCGATGTGGGCCGTGCTGACGCGGCTGGAGGAATGCAAGGACGCGCACATCACCCCGATGATGAAGCTGCGGCTCTACGACGGCAAGAAGGTCGAGGATTACACCAGCGACAAGGTGCGCGAGCTGCGCAAGGAATCGGAGCGGGAGGGCATGGACGGGATCTCGCCGCGCTACGTGCAGGACAAGATCTCCAATGCCCTCGTCTCCGACCGGGCCGGGAGCTGCGTCAACCCCTTCATGGTGATGAGCGAGCTGGAGTCGGGCCTGCGTCACCACTCGTTGATCACGAGCGAGGAGCAGCGTAAACGCTACACCGACCTGCTGCAGCTCGTCCGGGAGGAGTACGAGAAGCTCGCCAAGAACGATGTCATGCGGGCCGTGGCGTCCGACGAGGAGGCCATCACCCGGTTGTGCGCCAAGTACATCGACAACATCAAGGCCTACACGCGCAAGGAGAAGGTGCGCAATCCTTACACGCAGCAGGACGAGGAACCCGACGAGCGCTTGATGCGGTCGATCGAGGAGAAGATCAACGTCGACGACTCGCGCAAGGAGGTCTTCCGCCAGCAAGTCATGAACTACATCGCCACGCTGGCGCTCGAGGGCCGGACCTTCAAGTACAAGGATGACGCCCAGCTCCACCGCGCGCTGGAGATGAAGCTGTTCGACGACCGCAAGGATTCGATCCGCCTCACGAACCTGGTCGAGCACGTCGTCGACAAGGACGCGCAGGAGAAGATCGATGTGGTCAAGAACCACCTCATCAAGCACCACAGCTACTGCAACGTCTGCGCCGGCGACGTGCTGACCTACGTGGCCGGCATCCTGGCGCGCGAAGAGCCCGAGGCCTGAGCGCTCGAGACCAGCCGTCCAGAGAAGGAGCGGGCCGACGATGCCCCGGATCAGCCGCGATCACAGCCGCTTCCGCGAGATCGTCAAGGGCAGCGTCCGCAAGGAGTTCCGCAAGTACATCACCCACGGCGAGATGATCGCCCGCAAGGGCCGTCGCGCGGTGAGCATCCCCGTGCCGCGGATCGAGATCCCCATCTTCCGCTATGGCCAGAACCAGGGCGGCGTCGGCCAGGGGGAGGGCGAGCCGGGCGACGAGGCCCAGCCAGGCCAGAGCCAGGCCGGCGACCAGACGGCGCCCCACACGATGGAGGTCGAGGTCTCCCTGGACGAGCTGGCCGAGATGCTGGGCGAAGAGCTGGAGCTCCCGCGCATCCAGCCGCGCGGCCAGCAGGAGATCCCCGAGCACAAGGAACGCTATTCGAGCATCCGCCCGGTCGGGCCCGAGTCGCTGCGGCACTTCAAGCGCACCTACCGGCGCGCCCTGCGGCGCATGCTGGCCTCAGGCCAGTACGACCCGCAGAATCCGATCGTCGTGCCGGTGCGCGAGGACCGCATCTACAAATCCTGGAAGACGACGCTCGCGCCCCGCACCAACGCGGTGATCTTCTACCTGATGGACGTCTCGGGCAGCATGGGCGACGAGCAGAAGGAGATCGTCCGCACCGAATCGTTCTGGATCGACACCTGGCTCCAGCACCACTACCGCGATCTGCGCACCCGCTACATCGTCCATGACGCCGAGGCCAAGGAGGTCGAGCGGGAGGTCTTCTACAACCTCAAGGAGGCCGGCGGGACGAAGATCTCCTCCGCCTACGCGCTGGCCGCCAAGGTCATCGAAGCGGAGTACCCGCCGCCGGAATGGAACATCTACGTCTTCCACTTCTCGGACGGCGACAACTGGGGCAGCGGCGACACCGAGATCTGCCTGCAGCTCCTGCGCGAGCACCTCTTCCCGGCGGTCAACCTCTTCGGCTACGGGCAGGTCGAGTCGCCCTACGGCAGCGGCCAGTTCATCCATGAGCTGAAAGCCGGCTTCGCCGCGCAGGAGAACCTGACGCTGTCCCAGATTCCGAACAAGGATGCCATCTACGGGTCGATCAAGGAGTTCCTGGGCAAGGGGCGGTAGCCAGGCGGCGGCGGGCGGGGTCGGACCGGCCCGGGGCGCCCCCGCGGCGCAGAGCGGGAAGGAACACGATGGGTTTGCCGGTCGAGCTGAGAAGGGAAGCCGAACGCATCGCGGGCATCGCACGCGAGTACGGGCTCGACTTCTTCGAGACGGTCTTCGAGATGACCGACGCGGCCGGCATGAACGAGCTGGCCGCCTATGGCGGCTTCCCCGTGCGCTATGCGCACTGGCGCTTCGGTCAGGAGTATGACCGGCTGCGCAAGAGCGAGACCTACGGTCTGGGGCACATCTACGAGATGGTCATCAACAACGACCCCTGCTATGCCTACCTGCAGGAAACGAATCGCTTCGTCGACAATCAGATGGTGATGGCCCACGTCTACGGCCATTGCGACTTCTTCAAGAACAGCGTCTGGTTCTCGCGGACCGACCGCCACATGCTCGATCGCATGGCCGCCCACGCGGCCGAGATCAGCGGCATCATCGAGAAATACAGCCTCGAGAAGGTCGAGACCTTCTTGGACGCCGCCCTCTCGTTGGAGAATCTCATCGATCCGCATTCGGTCTTTCGGGCCCCCGAGCCGGCCGAGGGAGAGGACGAGGAGCCCCCGCGCCTCGACATCTCGCGCCTGAAGTTCCGGGCCAAGGAGTACCTGGATTCCTTCGTCAACCCCCGGGAGCGCCTCGAGGAGGAGCTCAGGCGGCTGCAGGCGGAGCTCGACAGGCACCGCGACGTGCCGCACCACCCCGAGCGCGATGTGCTGCTCTTCTTGATGCAGCATGCCCCTCTGCGAGCCTGGCAGGAGCGCATCCTGGCGATCATCCGCTCCGAGTCCTACTACTTCGCCCCCCAGGCGATGACCAAGATCATGAACGAGGGCTGGGCCTCATACTGGCACACGCGGATCATGGCCGAGCGCGTCCTGCGCGACGGCGACCTCACGGCCTACGCCGACCACTGCTCGCGCACCCTGGCGATGCCCCCCGGCCACTTCAATCCCTACCGGGTCGGGTTGGCGATCTGGCTCGACATCGAGGAGCGCTGGAACAAGGGACGCTTCGGCCGCGAGTGGGAGGAGTGCGAGGATCTGGAGCAACGCCGCGCCTGGGACACGGGCGCCGGACTGGGGGGCGCGCAGCTGTTCGAGGTGCGCCGCTTCCACAACGACATCACCTTCATCGAACGTTTCTTCACGCGCGACCTCTGCAACGAGCAGAAACTCTTCACGTATCGCTACGACCCACGCTCCAAGCACGAACGGATCGAGGATCGCGACTTCGCCGCCGTGAAGAAGCAGCTCCTCTTTATGCTCACCAACCGCGGACTGCCGCTGATCGAGGTCGTCAGCAGCAACTACCAGAACCGTGGCGAGCTCCTGCTGCGTCACGTCCACCACGGCGCGGATCTCGACCTCCACTACGCAGCCGGGACGCTCAAGAATCTGGCGGTGATCTGGACCCGGCCGGTCAACCTCGAGGCGCAGATCGACGGCCAGCCCAAGCTCTTCACGCACGATGGCGAGAAATTCGGGGAGAAGACCGCCGGGAAGTAGCTCCAGCGCCTCGGGCCGACCGCGCGGCCGAGCAGCGCGCCCTAGCGCTCGGCGGCGCGCTGCGCCAGTGCGGCGGCCAGGATGGCCGAGGTGGTCGTGGGCGCGTTCTCGGCACCGGTGACCGCACGCACCAGACCGGCGGCCTCGCTGGGTCCGAGGCCGAGCGCCACGAGCGCGGCCATCGCATCGGCCGCGGCGCCGGGGCCAGAACCCGCCGCCGCGCCGAGATCTCCCTCCCCCGGTCGCCGAGCGATCCCGGGAATGGCGCTGAGCTTGCCAGCCAGCTCCACCGCGATGCGCGCTGCGGTGCGCTTGCCGATGCCGGGCACCGCCTGGAGCCGGAGTGGATCGTTCGACTCCGCGGCCGCGACCAACTCGGGCAAGGTCAGATGGGACAGCAGCCCCAAGGCGAGGCGCGGTCCGATGCCGGTGATGCCGATCAGCACGCGGAAGACGTCCCGCTGGGCGACATCGCGGAAGCCGAAGAGCTGCCAGCTGTCCTCGCGCACGACCAGATGCGTGGCCAGTCTCACCTCGGCCGCGTCGGCTGAGGCCAGCTCCAGACGGCTCAGCTCCGCGCAGACGCCCGCCGGCGCCTGCACGCGCAGCGACAGGCCGGCGACCTCGAGCACCACATGATCCGCGGCAACCTCGAGCAGCCGCCCCCGGAGTCCATCGATCACGGCCGCACCTCGCCCACCGCCGCGCGATCTCGAGCCGCCTGGGCACGGTGCGCGTGACAGATCGCCACGGCCAGCGCATCGGCGGCATCTTCCGCCAGCTCCCCGGGGGTCCCCGCGACCAGCCGCCGCACCATCGCCTGTACCTGCAGCTTGGAGGCTCCGCCGGTCCCGGTCGCAGCCAGCTTGATGAGCCGGGGGGCGTACTCGAAGAGGCACACGCCGCGCGTCAGAGCGGCAGTCATGAGGGCGCCGCGGGCATGGCCCAGGACGAGCGCCGCGCGCGCATGGCGCCCCATGAAGCACTCCTCCATGGCGAGCGCATCGGGTCGCGCGCGGGCGAGCAGGTCGTCCAGCGCCCGATGGAGGACCAGAAGGCGCCGGGAGAGCGTCTCGCCCCGCGGCGCTCGCCAGGTGCCGCCCTCCAGCCACTGCAGGCGGCTGCCCTGGGCGGCGATGACGGCGTAGCCTGTCCGCAGCGAGCCGGGGTCGAGCCCGACGATGACCATGGCGCCTCCGTTGCGCGATGCGTGTCACGCGGACCGCGGCGGCCTTCCCCCGGACAGCCGTGGGGATTACTCCGCGGAGAGGAGCTTCTCCATGACCTCGGGCGGAACGTCGAAGTTGGAATAGACTTTCTGGACGTCGTCGTTCTCCTCGAGCGCGTCCAGCAGGCGCCTGAGCTTGACCGCCTCCTCCTCGCCGAGCATGACCATGTTCTGCGGCACGCGAGACAGCTCGGCCGAGGTCATCGGGATGCCCGCCTTCTCCAGCGTCTGGGAGACCTGGTGCATGTCGGAGACGGCCGTGTAGACCTCGAAGGCCTCGTCGTCCTCCGCATTGACGTCCTCCGCCCCCGCCTCGACCGCCAGCTCGAAGAGCTTCTCCTCACTCACCGCGGACTTGCTCACGGTGATGATGCCTTTCGGCTCGAAGAGCCAGGAGACGCAGCCGTTCTCGCCCAAGTTGCCGCCGTACTTGCTGAAGATGTGCCGGATCTCTGGGGTCGTGCGATTCTTGTTGTCGGTCAGCACCTCGACCAGGATCGCGACCCCGGCGTGGCCGTATCCCTCGTAGCTGAATTCCTCGTAGACGGTCCCGGGCAGTTCGCCCGTGCCCTTCTTGACGGCGTTGTCGATGTTCTTCGCGGGCATGTTGGCCGCCTTGGCAGCTGCGATGGCCGTGCGCAGGCGCGGATTGCCGTCGGGGTCACCCCCGCCGCTGCGGGCCGCGGTCGTAATCTCGCGGATGAGGCGCGTGAAGATCCGGCCGCGCTCGGCATCCGCCTTGCCCTTCTTGCGCTTGATCGTACTCCACTTGGAATGTCCGCTCATAACGACCTCGTTGGCGGGGCCGCTCCTCCGGGCCGAGCACCGGCAGCAGGGAGCGACTGCTCGCGCCGATCAGGACTCCGCCTCCTCCATCTCCTTCTTGAGCGACTCGACCAACCTGCCCATGACCTCGCGCGGCACTTCCTCGTAGTGTGAAAGCTGCATGGCAAACCGGCCGCGTCCCTGAGTCATCGACCGAAGGCTGGCGACATAGCCGAAGAGCTCGGCCATGGGCGCCTCGGCCCGGATGACCTGCTTCTTGTGCTTCGGTTCCATGCCTTGGATCCGGCCGCGGCGACTGCTCATGTCTCCCATGATATCACCCGTGAAGGCATCCGGCACAGTGATCGCCAGCTTCATGATCGGCTCGAGCAGCACGGGCGTGCACTTCATGAAGCCTTCCTTGAAGGCGATGGTGCCGGCCATCTTGAAGGCGGCTTCGGAGGAATCCACGTCGTGGTAAGAGCCGAAGTGCAGTGTGGCGCGCACATCGACCACGGGGTACCCGACCAGCACCCCACGCTCCATGGTCTCGCGGATGCCCTTCTCCACCGCCGGGATGAAGCGCGAGGGCACCACCCCGCCGACGATCCCGTCGACGAACTCGAAGCCGCCACCCCGCGGCAGGGGTTCCAGCTTCAGGTGCACATCGCCATACTGCCCGCGCCCACCGGTCTGCTTCTTGTAGCGGCCCTGGACATCCTCGATCGTTCCCTGGATGGTCTCGCGATAGGGGATGCGCTGTTTCTTGGTCTCGGCCTCTACCTTCGTCCGCCCCCGCAACCGCTCAATCTGCACGTCGATGTGCTGGTCGCCCATCCCGCTCAGGAGCGTTTGCCTCAGGGCGGAATCGACCGTGACCCGCAGCGTGGGATCGAGCTCGGCCAAGCGGTTGAAGCCGCCGGCCACCTTCTCCATGTCGGCGCGATTGGGCGCCGACACGGCGACCGTGTGCAGCGGGGTCGAGAATGCGATCGGCTGGATCAACACGCGGGCGTCCTTGGAACCGAGCGTGTCGTTGGTGTCGGTGCCTCGAAGGCGCGAGGTGGCGCCGATGTCGCCGTAGACCAGCGCCTCGATATCGACGCGCTCCTTGCCGCGCAACGCGTACAGGGCTCCCGCGCGCACGGAGGTCTGCTTGCGGGGATTGTAGTAGTCCCCGGGGGTGAATTTGCCCGAGTAGCAGCGCAGGCAGGTGTACTCGCCCAGGCGTTCGTCGTAGTAGGTCTTGAACACGAAGACCACGGGCGGGCCGTCGTTGCGGCTCTCGTAGCGGACCGGCTCGCTCTGGCCCTCGCGCAGCACCATCGGCGCCGGAGCATCGATCGGTGAGGGGCCCCAGGCCGTGAGGAACTCGAGGAAGCGATCGAGACCCACCAGCGTCTCGGCTGAGACGGCCAAGACCGGATACGCGGTGCCACCGAGCACGCCTGCTCTCAACCCGGCCTGAATCTCCTCAGGGGCCAGAGAGCCCTGTTCGAGGTACTTCTCCAGCAGCGCGTCGTCGCTCTCTGCCGCCGCCTCCGACAGCGCGCCGCGCACCTCTTCCACGCCCTCCGACAGGCCCGGCGGGATCTCGGCGGGCTTGCTGTCCCCCTTGCCTGCATCGACGAAAGCCTGGCCGGCAACCACGTCGACCACGCCCTTGAAGGCGACGGCCGCGCCGATCGGGACGAGAAAGGGCACGACGTGCTGCGAGAATTCCCGGCGCAGGGCGTCCACCGCCCCCTGGTAGTTGGCCCCTTCCTTGTCCATCTGGTTGACCAAGAAGACGATCGGCTTGCCGGCCTCCTGCGCCATCTCGAAGAAGCGCTCCGTATCGGGCTCTACGCCGGCTGTCGCGCTGATCAGAATCACCGCCAGGTCGGCCACGTAGAGCGCCGCCTCGGCCTCTCCGACGAAGTCGGCAAACCCCGGTGCGTCAAGGAAGTTGATCTTGAAGCCGTTCCACTCGACCGGGGCGAATCCCATCGTGATCGTCATCCGGCGCTTGACCTCTTCCGGGCTGCAGTCGAGCACCGACGTGCCCTCGGCCGGCTGACCCCGCCGCGAGGTGGCCCCGGTCTTGAAGAGGATCGCCTCGGCCAACGAGGTCTTGCCGGTACCACCTTGTCCGAGGAGAACCACGTTGCGGATCTTCGCCGAATCGTACGTCTTCACGTCCACCACTCCCTTGTCCTGATCACCGCGACCAGGGCTCAAAGCTCTGCCAGAGGCCGGTTTGCCGCCCGTCCCCGCGATCCGAGCTGTGAAGGCCCATTGAACGACATTGGAGGAAAATACCAGAGCGCAGCGCGCGATGCAATCTGCAGGCTGCGGCAGCGGCGCGGCCCTCGCGCGCGGAAAAACAAAGGGCGCTGGCATGACCAGCGCCCTTCGCAAAAGTTCCCCGGCAGCGTCCTACTCTCCCACGCAGTCTCCCACG
>CAZDKK010000052.1:0-34500 GCA_964506245.1 uncultured bacterium
GGTGCGGATGAGGAAGAGAAGACAGGATCAGACTCCGTCGGTGAACCGGTTACGGCCAGACTGCCCAGGCGGCTCACCGGATCGTCGTGCTCTGTCGGCGGCTGGGCGAGCAACTCCAGGGCTACGACCGCTGCGAGCACCTGCGCCACCAAGCGCAAGCGGAGCAGGCACGCCGGGAACGGGAGCCGACCGTCAGCGACGACATGCTCCCCAGTCGATGTCCTGGCACCGTCAGATGCGGCAACTTGTTCGCGCGCTAGAGCCTACCTCCACGGTCGTCGGTCGCGTCCTATCGCGACACGACCCGTGCGAACCTCGCTCAGGACCTGACACCCACGCCACATCTGGCAGAGCCAGTCAGAACCTGTTCGCCAAGCTCGACTACGGCGGCACCTCAGCGTCGGTCATGCGCCACGTCGGCAGACTCAGTCGTTCACGGTGAGGAGCGGGCATTTGCGACAGTGACTGATGCGCCGACGGAGCAGTGAGCTTTCTGCTTACTGCATCAATAGTTGGCAGTTATCGCATTTCCCCAGGGAGGGGCCCATCCATACCATGTCCTGTCCACCTTACAGTCTAGCTGCGAGGCCAGAGGTCGGATCCCCTCCCGATGAAGTACGAATGCGCTATGTTTCTATAATCGTTGGGGTTGCCATTTACGTGGCGCGCCTTCTACCTCGGCATGGATGTTGCGGCAATGTACCACCGTTGTAAGGAGTCTGCGGTGATGACATCCAAATAGCTTGGGGGCGTGGACATGAAACGGTCAATCGTTCTGCTGGTGATGCTGGGGGTAGGCCTTGGGGTGGTGTCTCCGGCCGATGCCTACGTGACGGTCAACGACATCAGCTTCCAGGCGTTCGGTGCGTCCTATGCAGGAGTCCTCCACTACCGAAACCACTTAGGGAATGCCGCAACCACGACATCGGCTGCGGGATGGACTGCGTTCTATTCAAATGACTGGGCCTGGGCAGTCGGCAGGCGGTGGTATTGCATTGATCTGCAGCACTGGCACACCTACGACCCTCTGGATTGGAGGGTTTTCGCGACCGATGATGCAACTATTCCGACGGCTGTTGCCCAATTCAACGGCTCTTTTACGGGACTGCAAATGGCTGCGACGCTCTACAGGAACCACTGGCAGTGGGCTGAGGGCAGCAGTCAGGGGCAATCTCAGGGATGGCGCCGGGCTGCCTTGCAGCTCGCCATCTGGGAGGCCCTGTACGACTACACGGGCCAGACTGCCGGCCAGTGGTATGACATCACGAAGGCTGTGGAGGGCGAGTCCAACAACGGGTCGTTCTATGTGGACAACGACAACAACCTCGGTACGGGTATGGTCGCGCAGGTATACTCCATGTTGTCGTCCTCTGGCGACGACCTTGTCGCTGGATACTGGGATGACACTCAGAACTTGATCGGCGACAACGTTCCAGAGCCCGGCACCGTAGTGCTACTCGGCTTGGGCTTGTTGGGATCGGGGTTCCTCGCGTATCGGAAGAGACGGAACCCCTAGTCGGCAGATAGTTTGGGCAATCAATCACGTATCACCGTGAGCCTGCCTTCCAGACTGTGGGGGTGACCCGTTCCCGGTCCCCCCACAGTCTTGTTTCGCCCAACTTGGGTCAGGTCGAAGTGGTCGCGCGCCTTGTAGCACCCCCTCGGCGATCTACACCGGCGCCTCGATCTTCACCCGTTTCGCTCGATCCGCGGAGAGCACGTCAAGCCGCTGGTCGACCGTTTCTTCGAGGACCTGCGCCAGGCCCTGCGCGAAGAGGTCTTCTTACCCACGGATCCATTCACCAAGGCCGCACGCTATGCGCTGGAGCGCGAGGAGGCGCTGCGTGTCTTCCTGCTAGAATCCCTGCGGGCGGCTAGCGCTGGCCGGGGAGGACCGCTACGCAAAACAACTTGGCAGCTCATCCCGACATCCCCCAATCGACCACGTAACTGGTTGACCTGATTAGGTTTACCCTTAGATCCGTGGTGCGATGCTCGGGATGAGTGTAGTGCCGACCAGACAGAAGGATCACGGGGGGGTGCTCGGGGATCTTCTTGATCCCCTGCAAGGTTTCTATTCCCAGTGTCTTAGGGAGATCATAGACCAAGTGCCAAACTGGCACGTAGATTGCACACTCTGCATGAGCACTGGCCGCAGCTGTTCCAGACTATATCGAGGGGGCGGCCCGGGATCGACCGGACTTCGCTGCGGAGCACTGCTACACGCCGTGAGGAGGAGAAGTATGCGCACTCTGGTGAAGACAGCGGTCGGGTTGGCCTTGCTCGCGGGGATTCTCAGCTTGGCTCCCGTGGCAAACGCCTACCAAGTTTTCATGGGTTACGAGCCTACTGGTAGCTGGTCTCTGACCCTCCGGACCTGGGGGCTGGACTATTCCAACAACATGTTTGCCTTTGATAGGATCGAGTTCATGTGGCTGAGTGGAGACAAATTCGAGGCCCCGTGGGTCAACTCCATCTCCAATTCCTGGACGCTTCAGCATGCCAACACTCTATCCATGGCCATCGCCGGGCCTGCGCGACCCGCGAACACGTATGTGCAGTACACGCTGCACTTTGGGCCGGATAACTACCCTCCATCTGCCATGAATATCTACACCTACTCCGCTGGCGTGCTCAAAGAAAAGACCTATACATCCTGGGACGGTTCTCACCTTACAGACTACGACCTTCCGATTCCTGAGCCAGCATTGCTTCCGGCTCTCGGGCTCGGGCTGGCGGCGCTTGGACTCATCTGGAGGAGGCGGAACACCCGATAGGCTTCAGTCCTCGGGCCTCATCTTCTGAGATCGACGCGAAGGCGGCGTTTGGTCATCGCCTTCGCGTTTCATTTTGGCTGCTGTGCTGGGTTTCGCTGCGAGCTGGCTTGGTCAACCTCAGATGCAGTGTCTCGGTGGACCTTGAGATGTGAGCACACCCTCTCTGCGGGTCTTCCGTTCAGGAATCTACGGTGCCGGACGGGTAGCCCACTCCTCAGGCGCTCGGGGCTCAGCCGCGCCTCCAGCACGGGCAGCCCCTCGACATCATCGGGCAGCAGGATATCCATCACCAGGGCCGACCCGGTGTATGGAATCTCGAGCAGCAAGAGCGCGTCGACGCCCGCGTGGGCGAACCGGCCCGTCTGCTGCTGCATCGGCACCCGGGTCACCGAACCGCCCGCGATTCGGAAAGGCCGTTGGCTCGTGGCCCGCGGATCGAACCGCGCCGCCCAGATGCCCTTGAAGTAGACCGCGTTCGTCAGCACCAGCTCCGTGACGGGCGTAAGATCTCCGCGCGCCAGAAGCTGTGGGATGCGCCCGCGCGCCTGCCCACTCACCCAGTGGTTGATTGTCTGGTGCGCCCTCGGTGTCGGTGCCGAAGTCGACCTGGCGAGTGCCGGCCCCGTAGCGGGCACGGTTGATCTCCAGGAGGGGCGCCGGCATCAGCAGCCAAGCAGTGACTTCGCACCGCATGTGGGTAGATGTGCATTCTGCACTCTCACTTGGGCCCCCGCCCCGACACTGCCACATCGTAGACATCTGTAAAGCAGCGGGCGTAAACAAGATACTGCCGTGCTCCCGCCTTCTGGCACATCCCTTGCCACCATCCACCCCCAGGACAACCCAGCAACCATCGGGGGGCTCGGAGGCAGCTCACATGATGGGATGCATCGGCGCCCTGGCCACCTCCAGGAGGAGGGAGGCCGTGGCCCTGCTCTCGCTGGTCCCACTGCAGCTCGCTCTGGCAATCGGCCTCTTCACGCGCGCGGCCGTGGCCGCCGAGTCCGGGCCCACGAGGTTCGGCGCAGGTTCGACCACGCCGACGTCGGTGTCGTTGACCTGGACCGCCGTGGGCGACGACAGCACTACGGGCACTGCCACCTACTACGACCTGCGTTACGCGACGGAGATGATCACCGAGGAGAACTGGGACGCCGTCGCCCAGGTCCTCGGTGAACCTACCCCGCAACCGGCCGGGGCGGTCGAGGCCTTCACCGTGACGGATCTGGAGCCGGCGACCACGTACTACTTCGCCCTCAAGGTCGGCGATGAGGTCCCCAACTGGAGTGCGCTGTCCAACATCGCCAGCGCCGCAACCCAGGCACTTCCTGACTCCGCGGTGCTCGCGCTCTCCGACAGTCCCGTGGCCGGCACCGTGTCGGGCGATTACACCCTCACGTTCACAAGCGACAGCGTCCACGAGGTGATCACGGAGGTGGCTTCCAGCACGAATCCGCGCAAGTGGTACAGCACGCTCGAACACCGCTGGCATTTCGGCGTGGCGGCAGGGACGAGCGTAACCTTCCACCTCGAGGCCTACCGCCCCGACAACCCCGACGGCGACGACTTCGCCTTCGAGTACTCGACCGACGGCTCCACCTTCACCCGCATGGTCACGGTCGCCAGCCCGGTCCAGCAGAGCTACTCCGTGGAGTTGCCTGCCAATCTGAGCGGCGACGTCTGCGTCCGGGTGGTCGACACCAACCGGGTCCAAGAGCGCCGGTCCCTCGACCAGATCTATGTCGACTACATGGACATCGAGACCACCCGCAACCCGCTGCCCCCCGTGGCCGATTTCGCGGGCGTGCCCACGCCAGGCTTCGTCCCGCTGGCCGTGCAGTTCACCGACCTCTCGACCGGGGCCCCCTCGTCCTGGAGCTGGGCCTTCGGGGACAGCCAGACCTCGACCTTGCGAAATCCCGGTCACCTCTACTCCTCCCCGGGCCGCTACACGGTCACCCTGACCGCGGCGAACACCCATGGCACCGGCACCGAAACCAAGGTGGAGTACATCATCGTCGCCGAGCCCGGCGGCCTCACGATGCATGTGCACGACCTGGTGGTGACGCGTGGGTCGAGCGGGGTCAGACGGTACGGGATCTGCCAGGCCTGGATCCAAGACCAGGCCGGCCAGCCGGTGATCGGGGCCGTGGTCCACGCCAGCTACACCGGCCCCACCAGTGGCGCTGCCAGCGGCATCACGGGCCCCGATGGCTCAACGACCATCGAGTCCGCGAGGACCAAGCCCTCCGAGGGTGAATGGTGCTTCGCGGTCACCGACGTCGCGCACGACATCTACACCTACGACCCCGTCGCCAACCTGGTCACGTCGGCGTGCGAGAACGGACCGCTCCCGCTCCGCTCGGCCCCGCCTTCCGCGGGCCTGTCCGTCGGCCTGAGCAGCGAGCAATCCATCCTTCCGCGCGTCCGGCACGATTTCCAGTTCACCTTGGTCGAGCCCGAGCACGTCGAGCTGCTGGTCTTCACCGTGGGCGGGCGCAGGGCGGCCACCTTGGTCGACGGCTGGCGCCCGGCCGGGGTGCACACCGCCAGCCTCGATGCATCCACGCTGGCGTCGGGCGTCTACTTCCTGCGCCTCGAGGCGGGCGTGCACCGCGAGACCCGGCGCCTGATGTTGATTAGGTAACCGCAGGGAGCCCCGACGCGGGCCACCTTCTCCATCCAGGCCTGTCGCTCAGTTGGGGTCGACCACCCTCCCCATGAACACCACGCTCCCTGTCCCCCGATCCCTGATCAAGAACATGAACGGATGGTCAGCCTCGAACCGCACCGGGCCCGCGACAGCGCCCGTGCGCTCCATGACCACAGCCGTGGCCGCCGCCGCCTCACTGCCCTCCTCGTCAACTTGCACGAACGCTTCATGAACCACCTTGCTGATGAAGAGCCGGGCCTCCGCAGTCATCCCCGAGAAATCGGCCTGGGGACCGAAGGCCGAGGGCATCCCCATCGCCACGAGGGGCTCGACCAAGTCGCGGCGGGCATTCACTCTGAAACGGGGGATCGCCACCGACACCTCCCGCTCCCTCAGGCTCGACAGCCAGCTCTCCAGGCGCCCTGGGCTCAACCGCCCCTCCAGCGCAGCCAGCCCTTCGACATCATCCGGTAGCAGAATATCCATCGCGAGGTCCGACCCGGCGTACGGCAGCTCGAGCAGCGAGAGCCCGTCGAGTGCCGCGTGGGCGAACCGGCCCGCCTGCTTCATCATGCGCGCCTGGGTCACCGAGCCGCCGATAAGCCAGAAGGGCTGCTGGCTCGTGGTGCGCGCATCGAAGCGCGTTGCCCATCTGCCCCTGAAGTAGACCGCGTTCGTCAGCACCAGCTCCGTGACACGCGTGAGATCGCCACGCAACAGCACCTCGGGAATCCGCGTGCGCGTCTGATCGCTCACCCAGCTGTTGATGGTCTGGCGCGCGACTTCAGTGTCGGCATCAAAGTCGAGCTCGTGAGCGCCAGCTCCGTAGTGCTCACGGCTGATGTCCAGAAAGGGCTCCAGGAACCGCCTGCCTTGCTGCACCCACAGCGCGTTCGCGATGGCCAGCTCGGATTCTCCCCGCCCACATTGCTCCTCCAACCTTCGTGCGAGCCCTGCCACGGCCCTATGAAGCTCTGGCCCGCCGACAGGGAAGTGGAGCGTCGCTGCCATCTCCCGCTCCGTGTCCCCCCGTGCACCGGCATACGTCAGGGCCAGGGCCGTGGAGATGCTGAAGGGTGACAGGGAGAGGTTGCCGGGTTGGCGGGCCAGGCGACCGTACAGCTCCAGCGCGAAGGCCGTGTTGCCCTTTGTGAGCACTGCCGGGTCGTCCGCTCCCCGCGCATGGGGCCAGAGCACCGCGACCAAGACTCCCGCCAACGCTGGCAAGCTAGCCCTTCTCATCGTTCATGCCCTCCACCGTCGACCTGCTGCCCGCGCTCGCAGCGCTCCAAACAGCCGTGCCGGCCACCGGTCGCCCATGCTACACGAAGCGCGACCCGCGCATTCCCCGGCCATGGCACGGCTCGGCAGGATGGCTCTCGCCGAGTATTTCAGGATACCGTCGGAGGATGTTACACCTCTCCGGATTCCCTCTGCCGCCCGCGTCACGGGCCGCCGCTCCAATGTCGGTGCCGTATTGGCCATGCCGATCCCAGACTCGTCACGGCACACCTCCTGCACATGGTCAGGTCGTGGCCGAAGCCCGGTAGCCCATGACACGACCTCCGTGCAGGTACTCGTTGGAGAGGTGCCACTCCCAAGGCAACCGTCCCGAGTGGGCGTGATGTCAGGGGCTGTCTCGCGTCCCCCCCGCGCGCAAGTCGTCCTGGACCTCTCGCCCGGGCATACCGCCCCCACGCCTCCGGGGGTCTACACAAGGAAGCAGTGATCCGAGGTGATGGAGGATTGCCGAGATGAGAAACCGCAAGTTCCTGTGCTTGGCCCTGGCATGTCTGGCAACTCTGCTGTGGGTTGTGGAAGCAAGAGGCGAGCTGCCGGGTTCGTGGCGGAAGGAGGGTGTGCCCGACTTCTCGCAGCACGCCAAGACCGAATGGGGCAGTTCCTGGTGCGCCCCCACCGCGGCAGCCAACAGCATTTGGTACTTCGCCCAACACGGCTATCCGCTGCTTGGGCAAGGCCTGACCTGGGGAACCGACGAGGCCGCGAACAAGGTCGCCAGCGATTTGGGCGCCGACATGCACACGAGTCCGACCAGCGGGACGTCCGACCCGAACATCCCTGAAGGCTGGAAGGCGTACTGCGATCGCTACTACCCCTCCACGGCGATGCCGCACTTCTATACTCGCCTGGTCTACGCCAGTAAGATTGGCGGCGGCGCCGCCTTGTGGGAGTTCATGAAGCGCGAGCTCTACCGTTGCGAAGATGTGCTGCCCCTGGTGTCTTGGGGAACAGGCGGCGGACACGCGATCACCATGGTGGGTTGGGGCACCGGCGGTATCCTCATCAACGACCCTGCCACCGGCGGCAGCCAGCACAACTGGGGCGGCGAATACCTGCCTGTCGGGATTGACGCCTTTCTGCCGAATGGGATCGACCTCGCCGCGTGGAGTTCGGGGAGCGGCATCATCGATGCCGTGGTGGTGTGCAGTCCTGTCCCGGAGCCGTCCGCACTCGTGTTGGTGAGCGGAGGCCTGGTCTTCCTCTTCGCGTGTCGGTACAGGCGGGGCGCCAAGTCCTGAGCCCCCACGGTGCCAATTCCTGCGCGCCCTGGGGGGATGGGAGGCGAACCCCAAAGCGCTGAGCAGCCATCGTGAGCCCACACCTGCCGACCACGTTCACGACTGTCAGGCGAGCCTGTCATCTTGCTCCTGCCGGGTCGAGGCTCATCTCCTGGAAGCATCGCCATCTGGGGATGTATCTTGATAATATCGAAGAAGTTGCACCCGCCGAAGAGGTTCCGCTTACGGTGACATACATTGTGCTAAGGCGGTCACTCCGGAGTGCGTTCTGGCCGGTTCTCGGGTGCGTGAGCCTGCTATTTCAGGGAGAGTCGGGCCTCGGGGGGCGCTGCACCCTCCGGGCACGTGCCGAGCGCGTGGTCGCGCGGGAGGAGAACTCATGAGACACATCGCCATAAGAACGGTGCTGATTGCCATCGCCTTCGTTGGGCTGGCCCCGACGGGGTCGACGTATGCCATCACCGTCAACTACACGGTCGACGGTTGGGGGCCGATGCAGTTCCGCGGCCCATACTACGAATACCAGCCTGACCCCGATCCCACCCACCCACAAGGTTGGCCGGGCGACACGGTTGAACTCCAGGAGTACACCGGCACCCTTGATCTCAGCGTGGGATCCTCCATCCAGAAGATCAACACTCTGCTCTGGACGGTGAACTACACCTGGGCCGAGAACCCCGAGACCCACGCGTGGGAGGTTCTGAACTTCGACATTTTCGCACCGCGCAGCATGTCCTTTGAGGGAATGCCCGGAAGCAACCTCTTCCAGGACGGGCTCCTTGAGGTCACGTGGGACAACGACTATCTGACCTTCTACGAAGGCTCGACGACCGGTTTTGTTGTCGGCGGCTACGTGGTGCGCGTGACGCCGCTTGCACTCGAACGCCGTGGAGCCGTCTTCGGCGAGAAGAACCTCCCGCCTTGGATTCAGCCCGAGCAAGATGTCATGGCGCGGTTTGATATCTCCGAGGTGCCTGAGCCCACTGCGGTATTCACCGGCGCATTGCTGCTGGCCGTGTTTGGGGCAGGCAAGTTCATGTCGGCAAGGCGGAAGCGGGCATAGTAGCCGTCTGCTCCTTTGCGCGTCGACAGCTGACTACGCCCTCGGGTCGGCCGATAGGCCGGCCCGATTCGCATCTGCCAGGCCCGAATCCACGACCAGGCCGGCCAGCCGGTGATCGGGACCGTGGTTCACGTCAGCTACACAGGCCCCACCAGCGGCGCGGCCAGCGGCATCACGGGCCCCGATGGCTCAGCGACCATCGAGTCCGCGAGGACCAAGCCCCCCGGTGGTGAAAGGTGCTTCACGGTCACCGGCGCCACCCACAAGGTCCACGCCCACGACCTCACCGCCAACGTGGTCACATCGGCTTGCGAGAGCGGCTGGCTGCCGCTCCGCTCTGCCCCGCCCTCCCCCGGCCTGGCAGTGGCCCTGAGCGGCGAGCAGTCCATCCTCTCGGGCGGCCTGCACGAGCTCCAGTTCACGTTGCCTGAGCCCGCGTACGTCGAGCTGCTGGTCTTCACCGTCGGCGGGCGCAGGGCGGCCAGCTTGGTCCGCGGCTGACGCTCCGCCAGGGCCCACGCTGCGACTCTCGATGCGTCAGCGCGGGCGTCGGGCGTCTACCTCCAATGCTTCCAGGCAGGCGGGCACCGCGAGACGCGCCCCGCGATCCTCATCAAATGACGGCAGAGGCCCCGACGCGAGTTTGGGAGTGCTATTCACCGATCGTGACCCTATGAGATCGCCTGAAGCGCACCGAATGGCAGGCTGACGGGGTCGTCCACACCGCCGCCATGGGCTCGTGCAGAACCGATGGCTGGGGTGGAGGAGTTTGCACGGTGATGCCCTCCAGCCGGTGGCCACCACGGGGGACTTTGTCCGCTGCGCGTACCGGCGAATGGTCTTGCGATCCACCCCCGTGCACCGCGCAATCTCCCGATGGCTGGCACCGCAACTGATTAGTGTTTAGCCCGTTATCGGCGGATGATCCTTCAGGACGTTCACTCCTTCCCCCCTTGCTTGTGGTGAAGGGGGCCGGGGTAGCGTTCCGCCGCCCAAGCCGGCGATCAGCCGATGCTCAGATCACGCCGCAGTGGGGGAGTCTGAGGTGGCCATGGGTGGGGGAGTTTGGGTAGCCGCCGGGGGTTCGACCCGATCGCAGTAGGCTTCTACCTCGAATCGATGCATTGGTGCCGGCTGTCGGGATTCGGTACATGGGTTCGACCTGTTGTGCCCGGAGTAGGACGCTCCCTGAGGCCCAATTCCTCTTCAGAATGGAGTTTAGCCTTTGCGGGCGGCCCCTGGCATCTTTGTTGCATACAGACCCGGAAGACGTATAGGTGCCCTGAATGCTACTGGTGGTGTGGCTTGCTGCACTTGTCGGCAAACGTGCCAGCGGGATCAGCGGGCTCTTGAGAACCGGGGAGGCTGCAGGAATGAAGAGGTTCTTATGGGTGTGGATTCTGATAGCCAGCTTCGCTGCAACGGCAGAGGCGCTGATCATTGAGGATTTCGAAGACGGCAACTGGAGTGAGTATACGGCGCGGAACTGGGGCTCCACGACCACCGGCACCCTCAAGGCCGAGGTGACATCGGCCGCAGCCCGCCACGGCAACTACGGCCTGGAGTTGCGGGGAACCAAGTGGATCTATCGGAACGATCCCCAGGTCCAGGTTTGTCAGGGCCAGACGATCGGCTACTGGTCGCGGACCGCACTCACCGGCACCCAAGACAATATCACTTTGGGCTTCGGCGCAACTGCGGCGAGCTGCTATGGCGTGGGGATTGACCGGCCCGGCGGGAGGTTCGTCCTATGGAACAACTGGAATTATGAACACTTGCTTTTGGCGCAGACTCCGGTCGCGTGGCAGCGTGGGCACTGGTACTACGTCGAGGTCGATTGGCGGGTCGGGGGAACGATGATCGCCACTTGCTATGACGGCGAGACGTTGGAACAGATCGCGCAGGTCCAGGGGGTCCACACCGCGATCACCAGCGGTGGCATTGCCTTCCGTTCGCCCGGTCTAGTGGGTGGCACCAATCAGGAGGTCTACATCGACACGGTCTCCCGTGAGACCCCTGTCCCCGAACCCAGCGCGTTGCTTCTGCTCAGCTCGGGAGTGCTTGCGTGCACGCTCTGGCGGGCAGCGAAGCGGAGAGTTCGTTGAGCACCGGGTGGCCACTGGTCTGAGAGCGGCGGTTTCAAACGCTCCCCAGTGGTCGCCTATGGCCGCTCGGTGACGCGACCGCACGTGCACGCCGAGGTCATCGCAGGCCGGCGAACTCCCAGATGTTGTCCGGTGCGATCACTTCCACGGTGCTGCCGGGATACAGCCCCGTGAAGGCCCGAGCGCTACAGGCGGCCCCGCCACCCCACTTGAACTCGTAGCCTGTGAACCGACCCCCCGATTCCTCGACGAAGTCGAGCTCCTTCTGGTCGTATGTCCGCCAAAACCAGCGATTAACCAAACGGCCGGAGTAGTGATTGTGCTTCAGCCGTTCCAGGACGCAGAAATTCTCCCACAGCGCCCCGACATCCGTCCGGAGCTGGAGTTCGTTGAAGTTCCTGACGATCGCGTTGCGGATCCCCAGGTCGTAGAAATAGATCTTGTGGGCCTTGGAGATCTCCTTGCGCGAGTTGCGGCTAAGCGCGCGCAGGCGGAAGATGATGAACGATCTCTCCAGTAGGTCGAGGTATCGCTCCACCGTCTCCCGGCTGATGCCCACCAGGCGAGAGAGCTCGGTCGTGGAGACCTCGTTTCCCAGCTGCAGGCCCACGGCTTCGAGCAGCGCCCGCAGCAGCGATACCGACTTGAAGTTCTCGAGCTCCAGAATGTCGCGGAACAGGTAGTCGTCGGCGATGGCGGTCACGACTCTCGCCGGATCGGTATCGGTAACGGCCTCGGGATAGCTCCCGAACCGCAGCAGTCGGGGGAGTGACGCGCGCAGCTCGGCGAAATCCTGGCAGGCGGCGACTTCTGCGAGGGAGAGGGGGTAGAGCAGAAACTCGCGCTTGCGCCCGGTGAGAGGCTCCTTCACGGAACGGCCGAGATCGAAGCTGGAAGAACCGGTCACCAGGAGTTGAGTCTCCGGGAAGTGCTCGTGCAGGATCTTGAGGGCCAGGCCGATGCCTTCCACTCTCTGAGCCTCATCGAGCACGAGTAAGCGCCGGCTTCCCACGAAGCTTCGAAGATCGGCCAGCACGGGATTGCCCAGCAGACGCCGGATCTCCGGAAGGTCGCAAGAGACATAGGCCGAGTCGGTCTCGTGCTCCTGAAGAATCGCCCTGGCCAGCGTGGTCTTTCCAACCTGGCGCGGACCGAACAGGACGAGGATCTTCCCCTTGTGGAGCGTTCTCCCGATCTCGGCGCTGATCAGGCGTGGGATCATGACCACCTCTACTTGCCAGCCCTGCGACATATTTAGCTCAAAATCGGCTGGCTAGCCAGCATATTTTCCGACTACTGCATAAGCCGTTACTCTATATAATCTTGCGGTTTCGACGACCGGCCCGTGCCTGCGCCGGTGCGCCCCTCATTCCCCCGCCCAAACCCTGTACGCCTCGATCCACTCCCACCCCCGCGGGCGCGGCGACGGCAGCGGCAGATCCTGAATCCGCACCCTCTGCCGCGCCTTGCCCCGGCAGCACACGGCGAGGATCTCGCCCCGCTGACCGAGATCGATCGTCTCGACGGTCGCCTCCGACACGAGTTCCATCAACCTGGCCTTGCTGACTCGACCTCGCCGCCCAGTAGCTTCTCACCATCGTACTCGATCACCCGCTACCCGCTGTCAGTCGGCCGCACGTTCCACTCCCCCACCTCGTACCCCATCGCCCGATACCCGCGCATCCGCCTCTCGAACATCCGCGCGCACATCGGCACGTCCCGATCCACGTAGTCCACGATGCGCACTTCCCGCTTGGCGTGGTGCCGCCGATGCAGCCGCCCGGCGTATTGCACCAGCGTGCCCTTCCACGAAACGGGCAGGGCTAGGAACAGCGTGTCCAGGCGGGCGTCATCGAAACCCTCTCCGATGAAGCGGCCCGTGGCCAGCAGCAGCCTCTCCTCGTCCTCGGGGATGGTCGCAAGCTGGGTCAGCACCGCCCGCCGCTCGCTGGGCTTCATGCCTCCTCGCAGGACGACCACGTTGCGCGCCGGCTCACGGAGCTTGCTGGCAAGATACTCGAGATGATCGCGCCGCTCCGTCAGCAGAATGGGCGAGCGGCCCTCCTCGAGCGCAGCTATGACGTCATCCAGGATGAGATCGTTCCGCCTCTGATCCGCAACCAGTTGCCGGTAGATCTCCTGGATCCCCGCCACGTGCTGCCGGCTGACCGCCTGGATCTCAGTGCCGGCCAGCGTTTCCGGCACCCGGGATTCCGTATACCGCACGACCAGGCGGTGCGCGAAGGGGCTCTCCGCTACCTGGCTCCTGGGACGGATAGAGAATCGCTCCGGGCCAAGCTGCAGTTCCAGAATGGGGTGGTGCCCATCGCGCCGGTACGGCGTCGCCGTCAGCCCGGCAACGTATCGGGCCCTCACCTCCCGCAAGACCCGCTCGAAGGACACCGCCGGCACGTGATGGCACTCATCCACGATGACGTGTCCGTAGCCGGCCACGATGTCATCCACTTCGCCGCGACGGACGAGACTCTGGATCATGGCCACGTCGAGACGACCGTTCGGCGCGCGCTTGCCGGCGCCGATGCGGCCGATCTCCCTGCGCGGCAAGTCCAGGAAGAGCGACAACTGCGCGATCCATTGCTCGAGGAGCTGCGTCCGGTGCACGAGCACGAGCGTGCTGCGACGCCGCTGCGCCACCAGATTCGCACCGACCACGCTCTTGCCCGATCCGGGCGGAGCCACGAACACCCCCATGTCGTGCGCCACCAACGCCTGCACCGCCTGCTCCTGAACCGGGGTCAGCTCGCCGCGGAAGGCGACATCGATCGGGTCCCCCTCGGTCCGTTGGTCATCAACGTCCAAGGTCACGCCCCAGCCGGCCAGGAGCAGCCGCAACCCATCGATGCATCCGCGCGGCAGACCCACGTGATGTGGCCCGTCCTCTGCGCAATCGATCACGCGGGGCGTCCGTGCTGTCGACAGGCGCCGCGCCTGCTTCTCGTAGAACTCCGGATTCTGGAACGCGGCCAGTCGCTTGATCGCGCTGATAGCCGGCGACGAGAGGCCCGCCTTCTCCACGAACAGGAGTTGCGCCAGGACCGCCCTGACACGGGCCGGGAGGGGCCCGGCGGGAGCGGGACGCGGGCATCGCCGCACCGACGTCCCCCGCGACGGCCGCCGCGCCCAGGGTGTGGTGGCGAGATCGTCATCACCGGGTGTGCCCAGGCGGACATCGATGACCCGGCCCTTCTCGGTGGCCTCCCGCGCCAGCGCATCGACCTCGGCCGGCGCCATTCGTCGGACCGACGCAAGAAACGTCCACTGGTCCGCGAACGGCGCCCAGTCATCGCCGACGAACTGCGTGTTGCCCTGCTGACGCGGGCCGTCCTGGAAGGGTAGCGCGATAAGATTCCCGAACCCACCACGGGGCATGGTGTCTTGGTTGGGAAAGAGCCGATCGTAGGAGGTCATCGGCAGCTCGTGCCGTCGCGACATGGTCTCGGTGATGAGATAGCACCCCATCTTGCGCGCGGTGACCGCGGCCACCGGCGCCAGGAAGAAGAACCAGACGTGCGCGCCGTTGCCCGACCGCGATCGCTCCACCGCGACGGGCACGTTCATCCTCCTGCAGGTCTCGAGCAACGCCGCCGTGTCGTCCTGCCATGAGCCCTTGTCGAGATCGATCGCCAGGAACCAGCAGGTCTCATCTGCGAGCATCGGGTACACGCCCGCCACATGGACGCCCCGGATGTGATCGAGGATCGTCTGGTCGGAGACTGGGGTGAACGCCTTGTTTGGGCACTCACCGCACTTGACGCGCCGCTTGTCACAGACGCCGTGGATCCACTCGTTGGCGCATGCCGGGGAGTATCCCTGCTTCCCGGTACGGTTGTTGACCCAGCGCTTGGGGTACACATCCGGGCGTCCGCGAAAGAGGCTGCGGAAGAGTCGGACCTTCTCGGCTGTGCCCCGGGGCACGGGCTCGGTCTGAGGCGCAGCTGCTGCGCGGGCACTTGTTGGTCGTTGCTGGAGTTGCTCGGACGCCCGGATCGCGGCCTGTAGCTCGGCAATGCGCTGCAGGATGCTCTTGCGCTCGGCCTCGATCCGCTCCAAGCGCGCCTGCTCGCGCGCGAGTTCTTCGCGCAACGTTCTGGAATCTTGGGGGTCCACGGGGTGATCCTCATCCCAGCAGCCGGCGCTCGTCTACTGGATCCGCCGCTGGAGCTGCCCGGGACTGTCCTTCGCGAGGGGAGACTGCTGCATGCCGCCTGACGCCGCACGCAGCCTCACGCCATCGGCTTGATCTCCCGTAGGAGATCCGAGACCGCCAACGCCCTGATGCCCCGCGTGAGGGGAAACGTGTGCGCCCCGGCATGCACGACATCCAGGCGTCGCAGGCGGAGCGCCTCCAGCGCGCTGCGCATGGAGGCCGTGACACGCGGGGCGTCGGTACGCTTGATCTCGAAACCCAGTCGCCGGTCTCCCCTCACGACCAGCAAGTCCAGCTCGGCCCCTGCGTGCGTCGCCCAGAAGAAGCACTCCTCGCGTCTGGCACCCAGCCTCCGGACAATCTGAGCCACGACGAATCCTTCCCAGCTTGCGCCCAGCTTCGGATGGCGGTCGAGATCGCGGGGGGTTCCCAGGCCGAGAAGGGTGTGCAGGATTCCGCTGTCGGCCAGATACACCTTGGGCGACTTGACCACCCGCTTGCCGACATTCTCGGCCCAGGGTCGTAGCTGCGTGAGGACGAAGGCGTTCGTCAGGATGTCGAGGTACTTGCGCACCGTCGTGTGAGAGACACCGAAGGATCTCGCGAACTCCGATGCGTTCCACACCTGACCATGGTAGTGGGCCAGCATCGCCCAGAACCGCTCGAGTCTACCCGGCGGAATTGCCACCCCCAGGCGAGGCATGTCTCGCTCGAGGAACGTGCGCACGAAGTCCCTGCGCCACTCATCACTCGCCTGGTGCGTTCGCGCCAGACAAGCCCTCGGCAAGCCTCCACGAAACCAGAGCCGCTCGAGCGCCTTGACACCGACCTCCTCGATGTCGAACCCCGGGAGTTCATGGAAGCTGATGCGCCCCGCCAGGCTCTCTGACCCCTGGCGCAGAAGATCTGGAGATGCGCTGCCAAGGACGAGGAAGCGGGCCGGGGTTCGCGGCCGGTCCGCGAGGACGCGCAGCACGGGGAAGAGGTCCGGTCGGTTCTGGATCTCGTCGAGAACGACCAGCCCCCGCCGCGGCTCCAGTGCCAGCATGGGCTCATCGAGTCGCGCGAGATCACGTCGGTCTTCCAAATCGAAGAATTCGGACTCCCCCGTGTGGCTGCTGACCAGCTGGCGCGCCAACGTGGTCTTGCCCACCTGGCGTGCACCCAGGAGGGCAACGACGGGGTGCTGCCGCAGACATCGCTGAAGCTCCCTCAGGTGCTCGGATCGTTGGATGATTTTCATACATGGAAATCTGAAGCTTTGTGTTTCAGATTTCAAGTTCGCTGTTCCGTTGCATCCGGGGATGTGTCGCGCGGGTGGATCGCGGGCATCCGGCTCACGCTGGCAAGACGATGGGCGGAGGCACGTGTCGTGGCCCGGATGTACCCGCAATGTGCTTCCATAGAATGAGCTGGCCAAACGCAGGTAGTCTTGCGTTTGGTTCAACCCGTTGCCAGATTGCCTGCATGTGTCCCAAACGCCTCTGGGACAAGCAGATCGAGGATGCCGAGGATGCGTGGAAACGACGCATGATCCTCTGGCTGATGGTAGTTCACCGGACCGGCAAGACGGTTCTGCCACCCTTCTTCGTGGCCCCATCTTTGCCGGAGCGGGTGTTCCGGTCATGGGTGGATGACTACTGGGCGAAGGAAGTTTCGGGCACGGCCTGGCTGTCCTCCACTTTCACCGCAGCCGCTCGTCCTCCTCTTCCTGCTCTTCCACGAGTTCCTCCTCCTCCCCCCACGCGCCCGCCCCGCCCGCGCATCGACCGCCGCCTCCGCGCCCCAGTTGCCGGCTGCACAGACAGCGGGCGTCGGGCGTCTACCTCCTACGCCTCGAGGCAGGCGGGCATGCTGTCGGCCCGACCGGCCACCGCTGTCGGCCTGGCTTACACTTGTCTAGCGTCTGTCGCCTTCCCGGCCGGACTTCCGACTCCCTGTAAGCATTCTATAATCTTGTAAAATAATCACTTAAGGTTCAGATCTTGCCTCTGAGACCCTCGTGGCACAAGAGGTGTACTTAAGTACAGAGTCACGGAATGTAGCCAATGGACCGGACATTCTGTGTTCGAGTGTAAACAACAAACGTCAATGGTCCAGCTGCTCGGGAGGTACGACATGAAGCATCGGTGGGTGATCCCGGCCGTGGCGGTAGCTGCCCTCTTGTGTCAGGCAGCGAGCGCGTGGCCCGTGCATTTCACCAATCTGCACTTCTCGCCCGTTTCTACCGGCGAGGGTGGGACTCTCTACTACGACAACGAGCGCGACGGGTCGTATGCCAGCGCCTTTGGGAGCTGGTGTTCGTTCAGTGCTTCGTTGCCCGCGGGTGATCCGTGGGAATGGCTCGAGGCCTACCAGTACTACTGCGTGGACCTCGGCCACCTGTTCAGTGACCTTACTGTCTGGGATCTCTACCCGACGAACCATCCGGCAGTCCCGGGGCTGGAAGGATTCCAGGGCACGGCCGCGAGCCTGAGCGTGGCGGCATATCTGTACCTCACGTACTCGCCGACGGCCGTGACCAATCTCCAGCGCGCCGCGCTTCAGATCGCGATCTGGGAGGCCATCTACGACGGCGACACGCCCTACTTCGGCACCCTTTCCTACGGTGGCACGCTCCAGGACCGCGGATTCTTCTATGCCCTCTGGGATGCGGGTGTGAACGACGACGTGCTCCCTGTGGCCCAGGCCTACTGCGACGGCGGAATCGGCGCGGGAGTCACCGGCTACTTCGACGACACCCAGAAGCTGATGGGCGGGCCCGAGATCCCCGAGCCGGCGAGCCTCCTGCTCCTGGGTCTCGGGCTGTCGGCTTGCGGGCTCGTCGCGTCGCGGAAGAAGCGCGGGTAGTCCGGCCACGGGCCTGTCGATCGGACGGGCGTCAGCAATGGTGAGACACGCGGGGTGAAGCTCGATGGAGCCACCCCGCGTTCTCTGTGCCCGCCGATCCTGACAAGTGCCGACTGCCTGCCAGTCATCATGCCAAGATCGCGGGACGGGGCGGGTGTCAGGCGAACACCGTCACTGTGCAGTCACGCTAGGTAGGCATGGCCAGACACGCACTGTAAGGTTTCCCAGTCGGAGACACGAACCATCAGCCGATCATGTTTCGCCGGCGGGCGCACCTGGTCGGACACTATGTTATTGCTGGGCAATGTTTTAGACCGCAACTCCCCCCTTTCAGGGCCACATTGGCACGGATGATGCAGCAAAGTCCTCCAGGATCGTGGTGTGTGCTGCAATTCGGCGCGAGCCCGACGGGAGTGCCGGGGCTCGAGAGGGGGCGGAAGAGATGCGCAGAACGTTGTGGGTGTTGCTGGCCTTCTGCATAGCCGTAGGGCCAGCGTCCGCCATTCCCGTGCTGCAGATCTATATCACCGGGGCGGACTACGATAAGGACACGGAGACCTGGATGGTCCAGCAGGGCACGTTCGACGTCTGGGTCATCGGCGCTGTTGGGCAGTACGGGCCCATCTACGAAGCGCAACTCACCATGGCCTACCATTCACGTGAGTCGGGGCAGGTTCAGCTGACTCCCGGCTCAGCCGAGGGCTGGATTGAGTCGTTTCCGGATCCGAGCATTCCATCATCTCCCGTGCTTCGGGAAGAATACGGGGCGGTGGGAACCGTGCCCTATTTGCTGGACGGAACGCCGCTTCCTAACCACGGTGTCTATGGTCCCGGGGTCGCGTTCTACCAGTGGGCATTGGGCGATTTCTCGGAGACCGATTCCCGCGTGGGCGATTTCGCGCCCGGGATGGATCCCAGCGCGTGGGACCAATGGGGACAGGTCAACCTGTACCATATGCAGGTCTTGGGCTACTCGGAAGTTCACTTCGATGCGTTCAATCACTATGCTGCGAACCAGAACGGAGAGAAGAGGCGGGACATCTTTGTTCCATTCTCCCACGACGGTGGGGGGGTCCCCGAGCCTACGACCCTCCTGCTTGTGGGTAGCGGGTTGGCTGGCTGCTTTCTGCTGGGGCTTCGCCGGCGGGGGCGCTAGACGCGTTCGTCCGCGGGCGCGTGAGTCGCTCGTGTGGCGCTGTAACCGGACAGGAAGCCGGCACGGATGCGCCGGCTTTTCTCTTACGCCCTTCCCCCGCGGGCGGTTGCGGCCGGAATCCGTCGTGGGACTCTAGAGTTCCGCGACGGGTATCCGCTCTCTCGTGGGCGGCGGAATGGCCAATCGAATCAAGGACATTGGGTTAGGATGTACCGCCCTGATGGCACAGCAAATGCGGCGGCCCTTAGCATGGTTCCGTCTTCAGAGGAACGTTTCACTCCGCAGGAGGTGGCAGCAGTGAATAGAAGCCTCGTCGACTGCAGGCCCGGGAGCTTGTTCGATCGGGCGATCCCGATAGCGATCCTTCTCGCGTTCGTCGCGGCTGGAACCTCCAGCGCGGCTCCGGTCTTCTGGGTCAGCCCCGGCTACGACTTGATGCTTGACCTTCCCTGGCAGGCGGCGGCCGGAACATTCGATGAGATCGACTTCGACAGTTACGCAAACGCGAGCATCGTCAACTCCTTCACCTTGGGCGGAGTAGCCATGCCCGGCGTGACGGTGAGCCCGTATATCCCAGGCGCATCGGGCCCGACGCAGGGCGCGGAGATCTTCGTTGGATCCTGGGGATCAACCTCCCAATACGGCAACGTCTACGATCGCGCCTTGCTGTCCCGAAATCCCTCCTCGGGCGCGCAGAAAGCCATGATCTTCAACTTCTCGAGGCCGGTGTATGGACTCGGGATGTGGTTCTATGACAACGGGATTGGTTCCATCGATAGCTTCCAGATGACCGTCAACGGTGCGACCTCCGCAGTGCTTGACGCCAACCCCGGTGGTGGTGCACACACCGTTGAGGGCTTTCTTGGCGTGACGGATCCTGCCGGCATCACGTCGGCATTGGTCTTCAACTGCAGCGGGACTGCCGTGTTCGAGATCGATCACTTCCAGGTGAGCACGGTGCCTGAGCCCGCTTCGCTCGGCCTCGTCGGCCTCGGTGCCGGCCTCACGCTGGGAGCGTTTCTGAGAAGGCGGCGCCCATAGCGCTCCTGAGCACCGCGGGGCGATCGCCAGCCCGGAGCCATGAGTTCCGCCATGGCAGCCTGGTCGTCCGGGTCAGTGTTCCCTTTCCTCCGTTGTCCAGACTCGCGTCTCTCGATTTCCTCCGGCGGCAGTTCTTTCCCTGTCGTCTCCAGGCAGTCATCGAGAGCCGCCCGCCGCTTCTTGTCGCCGGGCGCTCAGAAGCGGCCGCGCAGGAAGACTTCAGAGGCGGCCAGCTCGGGCGTGGACAAGTGTGAGCCTCGATCCGGCGAGACGTCTGGGGCGAGCCCGATCCCGAGGTCGTGGCCACCGGCGCATTCAGCTTGGTGCAGAATCTCCGTTCATCACCGCACTCCAGCAAACTCCCAGACGTTGTCTGGTCCGACCACACCAACGGTGCTGCCGGGATACATCGCTGAGAAGGCCCGAGCACTGCGGGCCGCTCCGCCACCCCATTTGAACTCGTACCCCGCGAACTGGCCGCCCGACTCCTCGATGAAGTCGAGCTCTTTCTGGTCATAGGTTCGCCAGAACCAGCGATTCACCAGGCACCCGGAGTAGTGGTTGTGCTTCAGCCGTTCCAGGATGCAGAAGTTCTCCCACAGCGCGCCGACATCCGCGCGCAGATGATGCTCGTTGAAGTTCCTGACGAGCGCGTTGCGGATGCCGAGGTCGTAGAAGTAGATCTTGTGGGCCTTGGAGATCTCCTTGCGCGAGTTGCGACTGAGCGCGGGCAGGCGGAAGATGATGAACGATCTCTCCAGTAGGTCGAGGTACCGCTCCACCGTCTCACGACTGATACCCACCAGGCGAGAGAGCTCCGTCGTCGAGACCTCGTTCCCCAGTTGCAGGCCCACGACTTCGAGCAACGCCCGCAGCAGCGCGACCGACTTGAAGTTCTCCAGCTCGAGAATGTCACGAAAGAGGTAGTCGTCTGCAATGGCGGTCACGACTCTCGCCGGTTCCGCGTCCGTGATGGCCTCGGGATAGCTGCCGAACCGCAGCAGCCGGGGGAGTGACGCACGTAGCTCGCCGAAATCCTGCCAGGCGGCGAGTTCTGCAAGAGAGAGCGGATAGAGCAGGAACTCGCGCTTGCGCCCGGTGAGAGGTTCCTTCACGGAGCGGCCCAGATCGAAGCTGGAGGAACCGGTCACCAGTAGCTGGGTCTCCGGGAAGTGCTCATGCAGGATCTTGAGGGCCAGCCCGATGCCTTCCACCCTCTGGGCCTCGTCGAGCACGAGCAAGCGCCGGCCTCCCACGAAGCTCCGAAGATCGGCCAGCACGGGATCGCCCAGCAAGCGCCTGATTTCCGGAAGATCGCAGGAGACATAGGCCGCGTCCGCATCATGCTCCTGAAGGATCGCCTTGGCGAGCGTGGTCTTTCCCACTTGGCGGGGGCCGAACAGGACCAGGATCTTCCCCTTGTGGAGCGTTCTCCCGATCTGGACGCCGAGTCGGCGAGGAATCACGGCTGTCCCCTTGTTGCTGGCCATGTGACATACTTATAAGGAATTTTGCCGGCTAACCAGCATGCTTTCTACAGGCGAATGAAACCACTGCAATGCAAGCTCTTACACATTCGATAATCGGCCCCTACCTCGATGGATGCGATTCTTCACTCCCCCACCTCGTACCCCATCGCCCGATACCCCCGCATCCGCCGCTCGAACATCCGCGCGGCAGACCCACGTGATGTGGCCCGTCCTCTGCGCAGTCGATCACGCGGGGCGTCCGTGCCGTCGACAGACGCCGCGCCTGCTTCTCGTAGAACTCCGGATTCTGGAACGCGGCCAGTCGCTTGATCGCGCTGATGGCCGGTGACGACAGGCCGGCCTTCTCCACGAAAAGGAGTTGCGCCAGGACCACCCTGACACGGGCCGGGAGCGGCCCGGCGGGAGCGGGACGCGGGCATCGCCGCGCCGACGTCCCCCGCGACGGCCGCCGCGCCCAGGGTGTTGCGGCGAGATCGTCATCACCGGGTGTGCCCAGGCGGACATCGATGACCCGACCCTTATCCGTGGCCTCCCACGCTAGCGCGTCGACCTCGGCCGGCGCCATTCGGCTGATCGACGCGAGATAGGCCCACTGGTCCGCGATCGCTCCACCGCGACGGGCACGTTCATCCTCCTGCAGGTCTCGAGCAACGCCGCCGTGTCGTCCTGCCATGAGCCCTTGTCGAGATCGATCGCCAGGAACCAGCAGGTCTCATCTGCGAGCATCGGGTACACGCCCGCCACATGGACGCCCCGGATGTGATCGAGGATCGTCTGGTCGGAGACTGGGGTGAACGCCTTGTTTGGGCACTCACCGCACTTGACGCGCCGCTTGTCACAGACGCCGTGGATCCACTCGTTGGCGCATGCCGGGGAGTATCCCTGCTTCCCGGTACGGTTGTTGACCCAGCGCTTGGGGTACACATCCGGGCGTCCGCGAAAGAGGCTGCGGAAGAGTGGGACCTTCTCGGCTGTGTCCCGGGGCACGGGCTCGGTCTGAGGCGCAGCTGCTGGGTGGGCACTTGTTGGTCGTTGCTGGAGTTGCCCGGACGCCCGGATCGTGGCCTGCAACTCGGCAATACGCCTCAGGATGCCCTCGCGCTCGGCATCGATCTGCCCCAGGCGCGCTTGCTCGCGCGCGAGCTCCTCTCGCGACGCTGTGGTATCTTGCGAGTCCACGGGTGGATCCTCATCCCGGCGGCCGGTGCTCGTCCACTGGATCCGCTCGCTGGAGCTCCCCCCGGAACCGACTGCCGCAGTGCTCGACAGGCTCTCTGGCGGTTCCTATAATCGGTCTTCGCGACGGGGCCCATGGGATTGAGTCTATCGGAGTGGGCAAACGCAGGTCGATCTCGCGGTTCTGAGAGGGTACGCATGCATAGCAGTTCTCTGGGATTGGCCGGACCGCTTGCCGAGATCGTGCCCCGTTTGGTGGAGGCCTATCAGCCCCTGTACATCTTCCTGTTTGGCTCGATGGCCCGCGGAGATCCCGGGCCCGACAGCGACTACGACCTGCTCGTTGTGGTCCCGGACGATGCAGACGCGGAGCGCCGGCGGAGTAGACTGGCCTATCAGGTCCTGGTCGGGACCGGAACGGCCGCGGATGTTGTCGTCTGCACCCACTCGTACTTCGAGGCCCGGCGCCACCTGCAGGCGTCCCTGCCCGCGACTGTCCTTCGCGAGGGGAGACTGCTCCATGCCGCCTGATCCTGCGCGCAGCCTCACGCCATCGGCTTGATCTCCCGTAGGAGATCCGAGACCGCCACCGCCCTGATGCCCCGCGTGAGGGGAAACGTGTGCGCCCCGGCATGCACGACATCCAGGCGTCGCAGGCGGAGCGCCTCCAGCGCGCTGCGCATGGAGGCCGTGACACGCGGGGCGTCGGTACGCTTGATCTCGAAACCCAGTCGCCGGTCTCCCCTCACGACCAGCAAGTCCAGCTCGGCCCCTGCGTGCGTCGCCCAGAAGAAGCACTCCTCGCGTCTGGCACCCAGCCTCCGGACAATCTGAGCCACGACGAATCCTTCCCAGCTTGCGCCCAGCTTCGGATGGCGGTCGAGATCGCGGGGGGTTCCCAGGCCGAGAAGGGTGTGCAGGATTCCGCTGTCGGCCAGATACACCTTGGGCGACTTGACCACCCGCTTGCCGACATTCTCGGCCCAGGGTCGTAGCTGCGTGAGGACGAAGGCGTTCGTCAGGATGTCGAGGTACTTGCGCACCGTCGTGTGAGAGACACCGAAGGATCTCGCGAACTCCGATGCGTTCCACACCTGACCATGGTAGTGGGCCAGCATCGCCCAGAACCGCTCGAGTCTACCCGGCGGAATTGCCACCCCCAGGCGAGGCATGTCTCGCTCGAGGAACGTGCGCACGAAGTCCCTGCGCCACTCATCACTCGCCTGGTGCGTTCGCGCCAGACAAGCCCTCGGCAAGCCTCCACGAAACCAGAGCCGCTCGAGCGCCTTGACACCGACCTCCTCGATGTCGAACCCCGGGAGTTCATGGAAGCTGATGCGCCCCGCCAGGCTCTCTGACCCCTGGCGCAGAAGATCTGGAGATGCGCTGCCAAGGACGAGGAAGCGGGCCGGGGTTCGCGGCCGGTCCGCGAGGACGCGCAGCACGGGGAAGAGGTCCGGTCGGTTCTGGATCTCGTCGAGAACGACCAGCCCCCGCCGCGGCTCCAGTGCCAGCATGGGCTCATCGAGTCGCGCGAGATCACGTCGGTCTTCCAAATCGAAGAATTCGGACTCCCCCGTGTGGCTGCTGACCAGCTGGCGCGCCAACGTGGTCTTGCCCACCTGGCGTGCACCCAGGAGGGCAACGACGGGGTGCTGCCGCAGACATCGCTGAAGCTCCCTCAGGTGCTCGGATCGTTGGATCATTCTCATGCATGGAAATATGAAACTTTGTGTTTCAGATTTCAAGTGCACTGTTCCATCGCATCCGGGCGATGTGTCGCCCGGGGTGGGTCGCGGGCATCCGGCTCACGCCGCCAAGACGAAGGGTGGAGTCGCGTGTCGTGGCCCGGATGTACCCGCAATTGGCTTCCATAGAATGAGTTGGCCAAACGCAGGTAGTCTTGCATCTGGTTCAACCAGTTGCAAGACTGCCTGCATGTATCCGAGACGCCTCCGAAGGATGTTTCGGGCTCGACCTGGCTGTCCTCCATTCTCACCGCAGCCGCTCGTCCCCCTCATCCTCCTCTCCGTCGAGATCCTCCTCGTCCCCCCACGCGCCCGCCACCGCCAGAGCATCGGACACCGCCTCCGCGATCTCCTCGTCCTCGGAGTCCGTGAGCGGGTCCAGGATGACCGCGGCATCCTCCGGGCGGATGCTTGCGGCGGCCTCGATCGCGGCCAGGAGCAGCAGCTTGTCGACGTCCTCCCCCTCCACTGCCTCCTCGATGAGCCCGGCGACGTACGGCCAGGCCGCCTCCACCGCCCAGTTGCCGGCTGCACAGACAGCTTGGTACCGGATCCCCGGGTTCGAACTGTCCAGTGACTCGAGGATCTGCTCATTGAATCCGCGCACGCACCCCATACAGAAGACCGCCGTGAGGCTCCAGTCCTCGCGACCGCTCGCGTAGGCCTTCTGCACGGCTTCCGTGTGCCAGGCCTCCGGGGCGCGCACCGATGCCTCGAGCGCCATCCTCCGCACGTGCTCCGGCTCATCGCCGTTCATGTACAGCGCGCGCAGTGCTCGCCGGATCTCCCCGAACATCTTCTCCGAGATGATGATGTCCTCGGCTTCCTCGAATCCAGCCGTGTCCGCGTGCTCGAGCGCGGGCCCTAGCGCGATGGCCGCCGTGCCCCTGAGGGCCTCGGCTTCTCCGCCGTTACGCACGATCGTGAGCAGCGCGCCCGCGAGTTCATCGTTCATCACCACGAGCTCGCCGGCCAGCTCTGCGGCGAGGAGGCGAGCCGTCGCCCCGGCGCGCTCGTCGCGCAGAACATCCAGGAGCATCTTGCCTGCGCCTTCCGGCCACTCCCAAGGCGGGGTGGTCCTCAGTACTTCCGGGTTCATTCTCAAGCCTCCCTGCGAGGTGGCTGGTGCGCCTCCCCGGAATCTCCCGCCGCAATTCCTACCTAGCCCGCGCTATAGCCGCTCATGACGCACGCTCTTCCCATCATTGAGGTTGGCGAGCATGTGTCCCTCGCCAAGATACACTGCTTTCCCTCCCTGCTCATGTCGAGCTCTGGGTCACTACCCACCGGGAGGTATTACCCACGTGGCACGCGCCCTGCACTGCCATTCGCCCTCAAGTTCGCTCTTGCCTTTGCAGCGGGTACCGTCATATCCAACTATGTCACAACGAGTTGGCCAGCTATCACCGTGTGTGTCAGGTGAACCGACGCACTCGACGACTCTCACAAGACATTATCGAGAAATGATTTACACCCCTATCCCAGATGTCCGCAGAACGATGTTTACGGTTTTGTCATGTAAACCTAGCAACATCTCCTCCCCGCCTGATCCATGCGCCGCACTCCCGTAGGCAGGTATACATATGCGAATTATCAGCTTACGGCAGTAATGTCTCGTCTGGTACACATCTTGCAACTTGTTGCGGTTGAATGAGTTTGCCTTGTGGGCACCAAGGGCCCTGCAACGATGAGGAGGTGGGTGGTGAGATTCTCTGCGCTCCTGCTGGCGGCGCTGGTCCTGGCTATTGGGCTTGTCCCTGATGCCGCGGCAATCAACTGCTACCTGTACGTGGATTCAGCCCCGAACGCATACGGGTCTCCGCTGTTCGAGCCTTGGAAAGCTGATGCCTTCGCGGATGTGGCGAGCAGCCAATTCGTCAACATGCGCAACGGCTGCAACGCTGCCAACGTTGGAACCACGGACTTCGAGATCTATGACGAGGTCGTGTATTCCTTCGGAGACTTGGGCAAGCGCCTGCACTGGATCTACTGGGTTCCGGAGGCGACGATCGCCGACCTCCAGGGACTGCATTTCCAGACGGGCCTCTTGAACACCTGGGACGGCGAAGTCTCCGACTTCTATCTCGACTACTACGGGAGTAGTTGGCTCACTCCCACCAGCTGGATCGAGTACGAGGGCGGGGTCATTGGTACCGCCGGGATGGCCTGGTGGGGAGCCTACGGAATCAACACGCCGGAGGCGTTGGCCGCGGACATCGCGGAATGGGGCTCAGTCTCCGAGGTGTGGGACTTCCGGGTGAGATGGGACGGCGTGGAGATGCAGAACATCGTCTGCAATCGCGACCCCATCCCGGAGCCGAGTACGCTGGTGCTCTTGCTCGGCGTCGGCGTCGCTGGTGCGACGGCTCTTGCGAGGAGACGCGGCAAGTAGCAGGGGCGCAGACAGGTCTCCACAGAGCTCTGACGGGGTGGGCCACGGATGCCCACCCCAAACAAGATCCCCCCGTCCAGCGGACGAGGGGATTCGTCATCAATCCATGCATCCTGCCGGGGAATTGCCTACCGCCTGACCCTCCGCCATGTCGCGGCGGCCGCGCCGATGAGACCGATTCCCAGAAGCGCGAGCGTGCCGGGCTCCGGAACGATCGGATCCTCGTCCCCGTCGCCGTCGCCGAACTGGCCCTGCGCGTAGTAGTCCGTGGTCGGGTGCAGCGGCCGGTAGTAGTGAGAGTGTCCCGCACCGGCCAGCGTGAAGTTGTGGAACACGTCTTGGATGATGTTGTCCGCGTTGATGAATGCCGCGACGTACTGAACTCCGCGGTAATTGAAATCGAAGCCCGCGGCTGCCTTCCACCACAGCACCTTGCCGGAGGCGTCGCGCTCCTGTTGCCTCCAGTTCTTGTCGTGCGTGATCTCCCAGAGGGCGAGCTGGACCCCAACAGACATGGTGGGGTTGAAGCCGTACTTCTGGTAGACCCAGCCGGCCTCGATCGTGTTGTACGGAGGGGGCGTCGCGGGGCCGGGCGGCACGGGGATGGTCTCGACCTCCCACTGCTGCCCCCAGTAGAACGAGTGGAACACGTCCACGCAGTAGAGCGGGGTCTCCTGGACCGCGCCGTCGAGCTTCCAGTTGAAGGCGCCGGCCGCATAGGTCTTGTTGTAGAGCCACGTGCTCCCGTTGTAGACATCGATCCCCTTGATGGTCTGGTATCCCCACATGAAGTCCGTGATGCGAAGGAGGCTGGCACTGGCCGGAATCACGGAGGCAAGCAGCAGCGCCGCGCCCATGACGAGGAAGACGAGAGCCCTTCTCACTGCACATTCTCCTCTGCGGACTCGACTTGACGACTGCCGACCCATGGTCGTCGACGGTGGCCGTGGCTGCACGTATCGTGCCGCCGGACGGCGCGCGCGGATGACGACCGTAACGAATTACATGCCAATAAGATGCTGTCCTCCTGGGGGTGCTCCCGGGGGGACGAATCCATGCCCATTACCCGGATTGTGTCTGGGTCTCCGTACAGCCGTAGACGGAGGGGTGGGGGTCTGGCCCGTAGCTTATTGTGAGAACGGTCTTTATGACACGTGCCAGACCTGTCGGTTGGGGGGCGCGGCACTGCCGCCACCAACGCGGCCCGGAACCCCTCCCCCTTTCGCCAGGTACTATCCTCAGGTACCGTCCGCAGCCGCGAGGCGCCAGAGTGATGGCACGCGGGCGGTCCGTACACCCCTGAAACCTCGCCTTCGCGCCGCGAACGAGGGGCCTGTGACGCGCGGAGGGCCGTGAAACGCAAGTGGAGGTGTTCCATGCCCCGCTCCCGCTGGTACCGTCCCCTTCCCGGCCGTCGTGCCCCGGCCATTGCGTTGAAAGCCTCTCTCCCGGCCGCCCTGGTCCTGCTGGGCATCCTCGCCGCGCCCGGCTGCTCGAAGGACGACAACGGCACCGAGCCGCCGCCCGACATCCGCGCCGCCCGTCAGGTCTCGGCGGCCTATGCCGAGCAGGTCGATCAGCTCGTCCAGGGCAACACCGCCTTCGCCCTGGACCTCTACGACCAGCTCAAGGACGAGCCGGGCAATCTCTTCTTCTCGCCCTACAGCATCTCGACCGCCATGGGCATGATCTGGGCCGGGGCGCGCGGTGAGACCGAGACCGAGATCGCGCAGGTCTTCCACTTCCCCTACGGCCAGGACGCGCTGCACCAGACCTTCGGCGAGCTGCAACGCAGCCTGGACACGGGCATCGGCTACGATCTCTACCGTCTCGACATCGCGAACCAGCTCTGGGGACAAACGGGCTACCCGTGGAATGCGCCCTTCCTCGAGATCACGCGCGTCGACTACGGGGCCGAGCTTGCACAGCGAGACATCGCGAGCGACCCGGAAGCGACCCGCTTGGCGGTCAACGCGTGGGTGAACGAGAAGACCGAGGGCAAGATCCCGGAGGTGCTCCAGCCCGGAATCATCGACGATCTGGTCCGTCTCGTGCTGGCCAACGCCATCTACTTCAAGGGCACGTGGGTCACGCGCTTCGATGCCTCCAAGACGCGCACGGAGCCGTTCTGGCTGTCCTCCACGCAGTCGGTGGACGTGCCGATCATGTATCAAACGGAGGAATTCCCGCACGCGTACCGGGACGGGGTGAGCATCCTCGAGCTGCCCTACACCGGCCAGGACATCGCGATGGTGGTCCTGCTGCCCAGCGCCGCCGGCGGCGTGCAGGCCCTCGAGGCGCTGCTCACACCCGAGAGGCTGGCGGCCTGGCTGGACGCGCTGGCCACGGACGAGATCTGGGTCGGTTTGCCGCGCTTCACCTTCCGCTGGAAGTCATCGCTGAAAGAGCCGCTGAGCGCGATGGGCATGCCGCGCGTCTTCTCCGACACCGATGCCGATCTCACGGGAATGGCAACCGCGGAGTACCTCTTCCTGCACTTCCTCGTGCACGAGGCGTTCGTCGCCGTCGACGAGGAGGGCACGGAGGCCGCGGCCGCGACGGTAGGCGGAGCCGGCACGACCAGTGCGCCGCCGGAGTTCGTCGCCGATCGTCCGTTCCTGTTCCTGATCCGCGACCGCGTGACCGGATCGATCCTGTTCATGGGTCGGGTGGTCGACCCGCGAGGGTAGATCTCCACCGCGTCCGATGTGCCAGGATCGGGCAGAGCGGCCTGGGTAAGCGCGACGGCGGGGGTGACGCGGCGCACCTCCCGGCCCCGGACCTCACCCCGCCGGTATCGTTACCCCCATCGCCCGCATCCCGAGCCGCTCCCCGACGATTCCGATCGCCTCGCGCTGCGCGGCGGCGTCGCGCACGACGAACTGCGCCGCGCCGTCTCCCTGCGAGCCGACCCCTTTGCCGCCAAGCACGTGGGCTCGAAGCGCCTCGAGGCCGAGCACCCGGTGCAGGACCGGCGCCGCGAGCTGCCCTGGACAGGCCGGCGCCACGCGCTCGTCGAAGGCCTTCTGGGCCGCGGTCATCAGCGACCCGAGCCTCTGGGCATCCCCTGCCTCCATGGCGCTTCGGGCGCGGGCCACGAGGTCCGCGTTGATCGGACCCAGGTACTCCCGCACCGCGCGCGCCCGCGCGTCCTGCGCGACGGGATAGCAGGCGTTGAGCGCGCGGAGGATCTCGCGCGTGTCCTTGCTGGCGGCCAGGTCGACGATCACGAGGTGCAGGTCACGCGCCGTGTGGATCTCCTCGACCTCGAGCACGTCGCCATCGAAGATCATCAACACGGGACGACGTCCGTACGCGCATCCCTGGTCCAGGCGGCCGCAGCGCGAGGGGGTCGTGCGCTCGCCGAGATAGGCCAGCTCCATCTCTTCACGAATGGAGAGCCCCAGGCCGTAGAGCCGGTTGAAGGCCCGCGCGGCCAGCACGCAGGCTGCGGCGCTCGAGGAGAGTCCCTTGCGCATCGGCAGATCCATCGCCCGGTTCTCGATGAGCAGGCCGCCGACCGGGTGCCTGAGGCTGATCTGGTAGGCCACGCCCGCCACGTAGCTCGCGAATCCGCCGCTCTGGGCTTCGGCGAGCAGCGCTGCAGGCTCCATTGGGATGACGTAGGTCTGCGGGCGCGGACCGGTGCCGCTCTGCACTGGCGGGTGCAAGATGAGATCGTCGGGATGGCGCCCCACCGCGGCGCGGATTCCTTGCTCGGTCCCGGTGAGAATCGCGTAGCCCTTGGTGATCGTGGGATCGCTCGTGCGGTAGCCGCCCGCCCAGTCGCTGTGCTCCCCGAAGAGGCAGACGCGGCCCGGGACGAAGAGTTCGAGGTTCGCCTCTGCGGTCGATCCACTCATCGCACAACCACGAGCCGCTGCACGTCGGTCGCGCCTTCGACCTCGAGCCACAGGAAGTAGACGCCCGAGGCAAGCTGCCGGCCGTCGCCGTTCGTGCCGGTCCATGCGACGGGATGTTCGCCTTCCGTGAACTCGCCCGTCGCCGGGGCCGCCACCTGCCGCCCCGTCACGTCGTACACCGCGACCTTGGCGCGAGACTTTTGGCGCAGGAAGAAGGTCAGCTCCGCGCCGATGCGGATCGGGTTCGGGATCGGTCGCATCCAGTAGCACGCGCCGCCGGGGTCCGGCGCGAAGGCGGCCGTCAGCGCGTAGTCGCCCGCGGGTGCGATCTCCACGACCGCGTCCGCCGGCAGCGCGTTGTCGGACCAGCCCCGGAAGCGCATTCCCGGCGCCGGCTCGGCTGTGAGCTGCACGGGCACGCCGGCGAAGTAGATGCCCGTCCAGGCCGAGTCGATCGCGACGCTGTTCATCCGGATCGTCCCCGCGCCCGGCGGCGAGACGTCCAGCGCGAGCCGGATCGTGTCGGCCAGTCCGAATTGCTGCATGAGGTGCATCCGCGCGTAGGCGGGACGCTGGCGCAGGAACTCCTCGATCGTGGCGATCTCCGCGGTCCAGATCCCGGGGTTGTACCCCCAGCGCCGCATGTGGCGCGGGATCTCATCCGCGATGGCATCCGCGAGCTGGTGCAGGATCGGGAGGGTGCACTCCGGGCGAAAGACGCTGTTCAAGTAATCGGCATATACGTTGACGAAGTACCGCCGATAGCCCTCGTTCTCGAGCAGCTTGCGCGCCAGGTAGGTCGACCAGGGCGCGTGCTGCCAGTTGCCGCCCTTGGCGGAGAGCGCCCAGGCCAGCGTGTTGTGCGCGTAGCTGCTGTCGTTCAGGCCGAGGCCCCACTCCGCGTCGTACAGGATCCAGCGCCAGCGCCCCTGCGCCGTCCGCGGGCGCCAGTAGAGCATGTTGTTGCCCGGCCAGTCGGTGTTGGCGGCGAAGACGCGGAAGATGTAGAAGCGCGCGAATTCCTCCACATCCATCCGCGCGGCGACCTCGTCGAAGACCGCGTCGTCGCTCAGATCGTGGCTCCCGATGTAGGCCAGCAGCTCGTCGTAGTGCTCGGTATCGCCCTCGATCACCACGCGGTTGCCCTCCTGGAGGTCGACGTCATCGGGATCCACGCCGTAATGATCCTGCAGGTAGTAGGCGTCGGCCTTCTCGCGGATGTTCTGGATGCCCCAGTACACCCCGTTCAGGTACACGATCGCGGGGCGGTAGGCCTGCGTGTCGATCCCCAGCGGGGCGGCCAGCACGTGCAGCAGGCCGTCGCGCAGGTGGGCCCGGCACCAGTCGTTGCCCGCGTTGCGCAGCACGATGCGCTCGAACCGCTGCACGTCGAGGTCGGGAAAGAGCGGGTACTCGACCGCGGAGACGTCGTATCCCCCGCGGGCGATCAGCCGCAGCGACTTCTGCGGGAAGGTGCGCGTCGAGCTGCCGTGGATCCGCAGCCCCAGGTTGAGCCGGAAGCCGTCCCCGAGCGGGTCGAGGAACTCGACGTGCACGGGCCGCTCCCAGTCCTTCCAGTAGTTCGCCCCCCAGTACGGGTAGGTCGGCCACGCGTCGGGCCCCAGGACGTAGATGCCCACGTCCTCGTCCCACAGGTTGATCGGATCGGTGACCAGGCAGAACACGGGCAGCTCCGGCTCCGGCTCCATCACATACGTGCAGGTCGCGATCGCGCTCGGTCGCGCGCCGGGATCGATGGCCACCGCGCGCAGGACACTCGTCGCCGAGATCTCGATGGGCGCTGCGTATTGCGCCGAGGACTCCGAGGGCTCGCTCGCATCCAGCGTGTAGAAGATCCGCGCCTGGGCCGAGGGCGCCGCGATCGTCACCGTGAGCGGCCCGCTGTAGAAGCCCCCGGGCATCGAGATCTCGGGGGGATCGGTGCGCTCGAGCGACTGGCCGTCGCCGTTGGGCGCATCAGGCGTGGGTTCCTCGAAGAAGCGCCACCCGTCGGCGCCATCGGGCATCCGCCCCCGCGATGTGTTCGCGGTCATCGCCCCCGTCTCGACGCGGTCCAGCCGCCGCCCCGCGGCGTCGGTGAGGACGAGGGTCTCGCCATCGGCGTCGATCTTGAAGTTGGTCTCCAGGTGCGGCAACCAGGGGCGCACGAGGTCCGAGACACCGCGTGCGGCGGCGGGCGCAGCGTCGAACCCGAGGGTGAGGATCGGGATGAGGCTCATGTCGTACTCGTTGGCCAGCGCGTTGTGCACCGCGACCGCGAGCACGTTCTCGCCCGCGCGCAGGGGCAACCCTGCGGGTGCGAGGATGAACGTCTCGGCCGCGTACCCCTGGTAGATCTGCGCCTCGTGGGGATCGTCGGCCCCCTTGTTCCAGGCGGGAACGGCGCCCGGCGCGCCCATCATCCGGCGGGCGACCTCGACCCCGTTGATCCAGGCGACGAAGCCGTCGTCGTAGTCGACGTGCAGGCAGGCCATCCGGACCGCGGCCGGGTCATCCAGGTGGAAGTATATCCGCGCGCTCAGCGAGCGGCACTCCGGCACGATCGTCGCGTCGTCGTCGTCGCCGTAGCCGAAGCCGCTCGGGCCCATCTCCCAGGCGCTGTCGTCGAAGTCGGAGGCGGTCCATCCCGCGGGCAAGGGCGATGTGTTGACGCGATAGCGCCAGAGGTCCCCGCGGTCGACGACGGTCTCCCAGTGGGAGGCGGTGTCATACCGGTCGCGATCCGAGGCGAACACCAGCACGCGTCCTCCGCCGGGCAAGTGGTACTCCGGGAAGACCCACTTGAACGGTTCCCGCTCTCGGTCCGACAGCCCGAATCCGAGGAGGTTCACGGCGTCGTCGCCGTTGTTGTACAGCTCGATCCAGTCGGGCGTGTTCCACTCGGCGTCGTGCAGGCAGTCGACGTTGGAGGCCTGGTACTCGTTGATCACGACCGAGGCCGCGGCGCCCGGTGCGGCGAGCAGCGCCAAGCCGACCGTGGCAGCCGCGAGGAGCGCGGGGGAGGGTGCGCGCTGCGCAGGACGGGCCGCCGGAAGGACACGGCTGGTCCCGGGCAAGTGGCGCAGCCGCCGCCCGCGCGCCACGTCTGGTCGATCAGCCTGTGCCTGCATCGACATCTCCTGCACCGGCTCCCCGGGGCACGTCATCTCGGCGAGGATACGCGACTCCCCGGAGGGACCTCAAGCCGCGCGGCCGCACGCGTCTGGAACGCCACGATGCCGCCGGGTGGTGCTCGCACGTCCTCGAGAGCCACGGCGCCGCGGTGCGGGCCCGCCAGCCCGCTGGAAACCCGCCCGCGCGCGGCCGAAGTCCCGGGCAACGGCCCCCAGCGCGTCGCCGGGCCGGGGCGGTACGAACACGTTGGCGGCGACGCGCAGCGGGGCGCCATCCGCCCGCCGGATTTCGGCGCGGCCCTCGGTGACGATCAGCGTGGTCTGCCCCTCCGCGCCCACGCGCC
>CAZDKK010000053.1:0-34435 GCA_964506245.1 uncultured bacterium
GCATCGCTAGGGCGCGCGACGGATGATCGCGGGCAGGTCCGCCACCGTGGCTGCGCGCAGCTCCATGTCAATGCTCCCCGCCGTACGCGTTCACGAACCAGTCGATGAGCTGACCCGAGATGCTCGTGCGGTTCGGCACGCGCGGGAGTTCGTGCGGCCCGAACCAGCCCGCGTCCTGGATCTCGGCGCCGTCGGCGCGGATCTCGCCCGCGGCGTGATCCGCCAGGAACCCGATCATCAATGAATCGGGAAACGGCCAGCTCTGGCTGCCGAAGTAACGCAGGTTCTCGATCTCGATGCCGACCTCCTCGCGCACCTCGCGGCGGACGCACGCCTCGAGCCCCTCCCCGGGCTCGACGAAGCCCGCCAGCACGCTGTAGAGCGCGGCCGGAAAGCGCCCGCCGTGGGCCAGCAGGATGCGGCCCTCCCTCACCACGGCGACGATGATCGCGGGCGACTGGCGCGGGAAAACGTTCAGGCCGCAGCTCGGGCACCGGCGGCTGCCGTCTCCCGCGACGTCGGCCATCGGCGTGCCGCAGCTCCCGCAGTGGCGGTGGAGCCGCCGCCAGTGCAGGAGCTGCGTCGCCCGACTCGCCATGCTCGCCTGATCCGGGGGCAGCTCCTCCAGCAGCACGCGCAGGTCGCGCAAGCTCAACCCTGCCGGCGGACTACTCGCCTGGTCGGCGAGACCCACGGCCCAGCAGGGAGCGCCTGCGAGTCTCCCGACGCAGGTGCGATCGGTGGCCGCCTCCAGCAGGCCGCGCAGGTCGGCGGGCCGCGGCAACGCGATCGCCCCGGACTCGCCGGCCTTGACGAGCATCGTGCGGCCCAGGAAGGCGAAGCAGAGGGCGTCGCCCGTCATCTCCGCCGCCGTGTCGCCGAGCCGATTGCAGCCGTCCTCGACCATGGGCACCTCTACTCAGAACGACCTGCCGAGTTCATAGGCTTTCTGCAGGTTCCGCGCTCGATAGCTGTCATCGAGCGGCATCATGCCACCAAGGAATTCCATCCGGACATGCCCGATGCCGACTGCCCGCAGGCGATCGTTGAGCATGAGGCAACGCATGCTGGGGGCAACCCCGGTCTCCTCCAGGTGGTTCACCGTATGGCCGGCCGAGCACAGGACGAGCGCCTTCTCGATCTTCATCCGGGTTCCCCGGACGCCCGCGTCGTCGTAGACGTAGGCGTACCCGCAGGTCAGGACGCGGTCGAACCAGCCCTTGAGCTTCGCGGGGCAGTCGCTCCACCAGACCGGGTAGATGAAGGCCAGGCCTTGCGCTCGGTTGATCTTGGCGTGCTCGGCCGCGACATCGTCAGGAACCGGAAGATCGGGATTCCCCGACGTCTCGCGAAGGTACTGCGCCTCGTCCATCTCCGACTGGAAGCCCATCTCGTACAGGTCCGCGATCTCGTAGCTGTGGCCGGCCCCTCGCAGCCCGCGGGTGAAGGCATCGAGAACGCTCTTGCTGAAGGACCTCCGGCTGGGATGGGCAAAGAGGATGTAGATGTGCATGGATCGTTCTTACCCCGAGCAACAGCCGGAGCGGCTGTGCATCTAGCCGATCCGGGGGACCGGGGCCACCTGCAGATCCGTCGCGAAGACGGTCAGGGCCTGCCCGAGAATCTCTACCCTTTCGTGCTTGATGCGGACCCTGATCACGCCGCCGCGCCGCGACAGCTGGTGGCCGACCAGTTCCCGCCGGCCGAGACGCTCGGCCCAGAAGGGGGCCAGGCTGCAGTGCGCGGAGCCGGTGACCGGATCCTCTGCGATGCCCAGGCCCGGCGCGAAGAAGCGCGACACGAAGTCGCACTGCCCCGGGGTCCCTGCGGCGGTGACGATGCAGCTGTCCAGGCCTGCGCGCATCAGGGCGTTGCCGTCAGGACGGAGGTCCCGCACCTGAGCCGCTGTCTCCAGTTCCGCCAGCCAGGTGAAGCCCTCTTTGCGGTACACCCCCCTGGGCCGTGTGCCGAGGGCCTCGGCCAGTCCCGCAGGCATGGCCACCGGCTGCACGGCGAGGAGCGGAAAGTCGAGGACGATCCAGTCCCCCTCGCGCCCTGCCGCCAGGCGCCCGCTGCGCGCCTGGAAGACGATGGGGCTCGCGCCAGCCACGACCCCCTCGGTCCAGAGCGCGTGCGCGCTCGCGAGCGTGGCGTGACCGCACAGCGACACCTCGGTCGTGGGCGTGAACCACCGGATCCCGAATTCATCGCGGCCGCGGGGCACGATGAATGCCGTCTCGGAGAGGTTCATCTCCGCCGCGACAGCCTGCATCCACTCCTCCGCGGCGTTCGCCTCGAGCAGACACACGCCCGCCGGGTTGCCGCGGAAGGGCTCCGCGGTGAAGGCATCGATCTGAAGCAGTCTCACGGGTTTCATGGCCGAAACTCCTTTCGCATGTCCCGGAGGATCAAGTATTGTACTATTCGACGTTGCTTTCAATGTATTTATTGTCACTATGACACTAAGCCTCTGCATGTTAGCCGATAACGCCATATAGATAAACCGGATATGTGTGCCATCGACAGGCGTTGAGCTCTCATCCAGTACCGGCCGACCCAAGCCTTGACGCATGCGTCCCGGTCTGCGAGAATTGTCACTATGACAATATGGACCCCTCGACTCGAGCCCGCGGATGAGCCGATCTACGTCGCGCTGGCCAACGCCATTGCCCGAGATGTGGCCAGCGGCAAGCTCGCCGCGGGCGCCGCGCTGCCCCCGCAGCGCGATCTGGCTCGCGCCCTGGGCGTATCGCTCGGCACCGTCACGCGCGGCTACGACCTCGCCCGGCGCCGCGGGCTGGTCCAGGCGGTGACGGGGCGCGGGACCTTCGTTCGCTCGGGCGCCGCGGACGAGCCTGGGCGACACCTCGACCTGAACCGGCCCGACGTGCTGATCGACCTCAGCGTGAACTACCCGCTCCACGCGGAGGACCCGGACCTGGGGGCCGCGCTCGAGCAGATCTGCGCCGGCGGCTGGGCGCAGCAACTCCTGCGCTACCACCCGCCGCGCACGCAGGCCCGCCCGCTCGAGGCCGGCGCGCGCTGGCTGCGTTCGTTCGGCGTCGCCGCGCAGCCTGAGGAGCTGACGATCACCGCGGGCGCCCAACACGCGCTCAGCCTCATCCTGGAGTGCGTCACCAAGCCCGGCGATCTTGTCCTCACCGACGAGGTCACCTACTCGGGTCTCATCCCCGCCGCGGAGGGGCGCGGCCTGCGCGTGCAGGGCGTCGCCATGGACGAGCAAGGCTTGTTGCCCGATGCGCTTCAGGGCGTGTGCCGCCAGAAGCGGGCTCAGGTGCTCTACTGCATGCCCACGATCCACAACCCCGTTTCCTGCATCCTGAGCGAAGAGCGGCGAATCCGGCTGGCCGAGATCGCAGCGCGCCACGACCTGTGGATCATCGAGGACGACATCCACCGGCCGCTCATACCCGACGCCCCGCCCCCGCTGGTGCACCTGGCACGCGACCGCACGTTCTATGTGGCCAGCATTTCCAAGGTCATCGCGCCGGGGCTGCGCGTGGCGTTCGTCCTCAGCCCGCGCTTCGCCCGCGAGCAGCTACGGCAGTCGGTCTGGTCGAGCCTCATGGCGGTGGCTCCCCTCAGCGTCGAGCTGGTGACGATGTGGATCGAGAATGGGACGGCCAGCCGCGTGACGGAGCGCAAGCGGGCCGAGGCCCGCGCGCGACAAGATCTCGCCCGCGAGCTGTTGCCCGATCTGCGTTGCCAGAGCCATCCGGCTTCCTACTTCCTGTGGCTGCACCTGCCCCCGGCGTGGAGTCCACCCGAGTTCGCCATGGAGCTGCAGCGCCGCGGCGTGGCGGTCAGCCCGGCCAACGCGTTCGCCGCGCCCGGTGTCGCGATCCCCAACGCGGTGCGCGTCTGCCTGGGCGCGGCCGAGAGCCGCGAGCTGCTGTGCCAGGGGCTGGAGATCATCGGGGACCTCGCGCGCTGCAAGTCCTGCCGTGGGACGCCGGTCGCCTAGCCATGCGAATCCGCGCCCTCTGTCTGCTCGTCCCGCTGGCCGCCGGCCTGGCGCACGCGTCCGGCCCGGCGAGGGGCCCGGTCGACGGCCCGCCCGTCACGCGCAGCGAGGCCCTCCTCACGGCCGACGGGTTTGCCCGCGTCCACTGGACGATGTCCCCGATCAACCGCACCGGCGCCTCCTGCGGCGGCGGCTTCGAGAGCCCGTATCCCGTCGGTGAGCGCGTTGGCATGGCATACAAGTGGGGCGGGTGGGACACCGTCGAGGAGTTTCTGCGCAAGATCGACGAGGGCTACGGTGCGGGAACGGGCGGCGGCGCAGACACCTACGACCGATTTCCGCGCGAGTGCGTCACCGGCTCCTCCTGCGCCGGACTGGTGTCGCGTGCCTGGAAGCTCGAGCACAAGTACACGCTCGACTACGCGAGCCCCCGCATCCGCCGCAAGCTGGGCGAGATCACCCGCGCTGTCGCCGGCGTCGATCTCGCGCGCGGCATCGCGGGCGATCTGCGCAAGGGCGATGCGCTCATCAGCGCCACCCACGTCATCTTCTTCGTCTACGAGACGCGGGATCACCGGGTCATGGTGATCGACGCGCGCCCACCCGGCACCTCTTTCCGCGCGACGACCTGGGACTGGCTTGCACAGCGCGGCTACCGAGCGATCCGCTACAACCACATCGTAGACGAACCCGAACCTGCCGGGACCTGCGCGCGGCCCATTCCCGTCCCCGATGTCGAGGGCCCGGGCGCGGCGCGCGCAGAGGGTCAGGGCCCGAAGGGCCCATGGGTCCTCGAGGGGAACACTCGGGACGTGGTCTCGATGGAGTTCGATCGCTACCTCACGGCCCCGGAGATCGCGCAGCCGGGGCCCGAGGTCGTGTACGCCCTTGCCCTGCCGAACCCCGGCACGGTTGTCCTGACCATCACGGATTTCCCGCAGGAGGGCATCGATAACGACCTGCACCTGCTCGCATCGCTGCGCGCCGACGAGACGCGCACGGCCATCGATTGCCTCGCCCGCGACGACCGCGTGATCAGGCGCGCGCTCGAGGCGGGGACTTACTTCATCGTCGTCGACAGCAGCGCCGACCTGCCGGGGGAATTCACGCTGCGGGTCGAGATCGAGTGAACCCGGGGCCGCTCAGTGCGGCACGCGTTCCCAGCCTCACGGTCGCGGGCGGCGGCCTGCGGATCGCCCACCAGATGCACAGGCGAGGCTGCTGGCGGCTAGGGTTCCTGGATGCGGATTCGGAACAGGTGCCGGAACCTCCACCACGTCTCCGAATGACGTGCATACAATGGTAGTTGAACGCGAGCGGGGCGTCGCAGTGGGCTACCGACCGGGCCTGCGCACAGGAGACGGCCCCGTAGAACAAGACAGGGCGTGCCGAGCACTCACCTGATGGGAGTGCGCTCGCGACAGATTCGCAAGCGCGCGATCAGCGCTCGACTGATTCGTGCCACACATGCGACCTGGCCGACACTTCGACCGCGGGTCAGCAAGGAAAGAAGGAATGACCATGCGGGCACCTGGATGTTCCTGGATGTCACGGACTCTTCTGGCAGAGTCGTCAGGCCACACGGTTCCGCGTCCTGGTGGAACACGGTGGACTTGGGTCGCCCTGGCCGCCGCGGCCCTAGTGTATGCGGGCAGCTCTGAAGCGGCCCGGGCGGAGTGCATCGACTACGGGGACTGCATCCACCTGTCAGGGGGCGTGCGTACGCTGGGCCGTGCGGAGGGCGTGGCCATGACCGGCGCCATCGCCTGGGTCGCGGACGGCCCCTCCGGCTTCAAGGTGATCGACATCACGAACCCCGAGGCGCCCCAGATCGCCGACAGCCTGGACACGTCCGGCTGGGCCTCGGGCGTGACTGTCTCGGGCACCCATGCCTATGTCGCCGACGGGTCTTCCGGTCTCCAGGTGATCGACATCGCCAATCCCCAGAACCCCCAGATCGTCGGCAGCGTGGAAGTACCGGGCTGTCTCTACTATGGCGTGGCCGTCTCAGCTACCCACGCCTACACCGTGAGCAACTCGATCGATTTCCAGGTGATCGACATCAGGAATCCCCAGCACCCGCTGGTCGTGGGCAAGCTGGACACGCCGGGAAGTGCCGTTGGCGTGGCACTCTCAGGCTCCTACGCCTACGTTGCGCACGGGGACCGGGGCCTCCAGGTGATCGACGTCACAGACCCCCCGCACCCCCACATCGTCGGCAGTGTGGTCACGCCGGACTGGGCCGCTGACGTGGCCGTCTCGGGCACCTGCGCCTACGTTGCGGACAGCCACGCCGGTCTCCAGGTGATCGACATCACGAACCCCCAGAGCCCCCAGCTCGTGGGCGGTGCGCACTTGCCGAGCTCTGTTGGGGACGTGGCCCTCTCGGGCACTCACGTCTACGTCGCGGGCGGACACCCTGGTGTGACCGTCCTGCCCATGCAGTGCGATCTGAAGTCGGTTGCTGAGCAGGACCCATGGGCTGCGCCCACGATGCTCCTGAGGGCCCACCCGAATCCGGATTCACGCGGCACGCTCGTCCACCTGGAGACTCCCAGCCGCGGCCTGGTTCAGGCAGGCGTCTACGACCTCGCTGGACGCCGTGTGCGCGAACTGACCAACGGAATCCTCGATGCCGGCGCTCACGATCTCGCCTGGAACGGGTGCGGCGAGGATGAGCGCTCTGTGCCGACGGGGATCTACTTCGTTCGGGTCTCGACATCCGGGGAAGACGCGACAGCCCGTTTTGCGATCATCCGGTGACACCGATGCCCGCCCCGCCGGCCCCAGCTTGGGCGCGACGACCTGGGGCTGGCTGGCGGTGCGCGGGTGCCGGACGATCTGCTACACCCACATCGTCGAGGAACCCGAGCGTGCCGGGACGTGCGCGCGGCCGAGTGCCATCTCCGCCGGCCGAGGAGAAGGCCCGCCGCAGCAGGCGGTTGCAGCTCATTCTCGTCCGGCCAGCGAAAAGGATGGACAAAGAGCGGTCGAGCGCCGATGATGGCTTCGGGTCCTGCAGGAAGCCGCACCATGCGGTTCTTGGGCAGGACAGCTCAAAGCCTGAGTGAATGGCTTGGAAGGAGATTCCGTACCAGCCTATTCCATTCCGCACTCTGGGTCTGCCGGCTGAAAGCGCTGTAGCGTCGTCAACTTTCTGTCCCTCCCCGGATCACCAGTTGGTTCTTCCGTGGTCGATGAAAGACCGATAGCCCAGCGATTCCGCCCTGGATCCATTGAGGATGCTCTCGGGTCAGTTGTTCGGAAAACGGTACGCGTTCTGTGCGGTGAAGCGTCCCGAGTGAGAGGTACTCTGTACATGTCCAGCAATCTGTACGTTGGCAATCTCCCCTTCGAAGTGGGTGACGCGGATCTCCAGGAGCTGTTCGGCTCTCAGGGCGAGGTGGTTTCCGCCAAGGTGATCATGGACCGCGAAACGGGCAGACCCCGCGGCTTCGGCTTCGTCGAGATGGCGCAGGCTGAAGACGCCCAGAAGGCGATCCAGAACCTCGACGGCCGCGAGTTCAAGGGCCGCAGCCTGAAGGTCAACATGGCTCAGCCGCGTGAGAACCGTCCCCGGGACAGTCGCGGCGGCAGCGGCGGCGGCCGTCGCAGCTGGTAGTCGGAGTTGCGGGGGCAGGCGCTGTTGACGGGCCTGCCCCCGTCACCGATTCCCGAAGGGGCCAGGGGGCGCCCCCCTGGGCCGCCCCCCCCACGAACCGTGGGGAACGTGCGCTACTTCAGAATCACGAGGCGGACGGTCTTCGTGACGCTCTCGCCCGCACGCAGGACTCGCGCCCGTGCGAAGTAGACGCCGCTCCCCCACGCTCCACGCCCGCCCGACTGCCCACCACACGCGAAGGTGTGACTGCCGGCGGCGAGCTGTCCCTCGTGCAGAAGGGCTGTGCGCTGCCCCGTGACGTTGAACACCTCCACGCACACCGCGGCCGCTTCCGGAAGATCGAGCATCAGGAACGGCCCGGAGTACCCACCCTGCTGCGCCACCAGCCGAATCGAGGACGGCAGCTCCCCCGCAGCCGGCTGCGGCTCCTCAACCGGCGGCTCTTTCACCCCCGACGGATCCAGCTCGCGGGCGACGAGAACGACACCATCGCCCCGATACCGCACATCCAAACAGATGCCCGGCAGCGGGCACAGGCCGGTCCAATGCTCGAACTCGCCCTGCAGCGCGGCGCACGTCAGGACCCGGATGCTGTCGCCGTCCGCCAGGCTGAGGCTGGGCAGTGCGATCACATCCAGGTAGCCGTACACTTCGAGCTGCACCTGCCCCGTCACCAGCAGCAGGTCGCTCTCACTACCCCCCGCGCCCCCGATCTCGACCTGCAGCCGGCCGTAGGTCGCCTGCTCGTAGTCGCCCTCCAGCGTCAGGGTCCCCACCGATGCCCCGGGGGCGACCCAGCCCGAGCTGACGATATCCCCGGTGACGGTGCCCGTGCCGGTGAGCCCACCGCGGGCGAGGTTGATCGCGGTGGCCGAGAAGTGACCATCCACCCGCGTCACGCCCCCCGTCTGCGTGTAGCTGTTCGTCCCGCTGACCGTGAAGGCGCTGCTGTCGAGCACGGCGAACGATCCGGCGTTGCGGAACTCCCCGCTCCTCGTGAAGGTCCGGCCGGCCTCGAGGGTGAAGCTGCCCCGCTCCTTGTTCTTGGCAAACCCCGCCAGCGCGTCGGTCGTCTGGTAGTTGGCGTAGATCATCGAGCCCGGCCCGTGCAGCACGATCGCCGCATTGCTCGAGTCGATGTAGGCGCCGTTGAAGCGGATGCGACTGTTCTCGTAAGCGCGCCAGGTGCCCCCGACCAGCTCCCGGTTGGCGTAGTTGGCCGGCAGCACGCCGAAGCGCAGCTCCGCACCGCTGCTGGTCTCGGCGATCCCCTGGTTGTCGAAGCCCGCCGCGCTCGCCAACAGCATCCGGCTGGGCTTGTCCGCCCGCACGGTGCCGGCGTTGAGGAACCGCGTCTGGATGGACCCGCCGCCGTGCAGCGTGTGGCCGGCCGCCTGGGTCACCAGGACGCCCGCCGCTCCATGGAGCCGGTCGCCATCGCTGTCCCCGTTGATGTAGATGTTACCGGCACCGGACACCGTCACGCTGTCGGCGAAGTAGAGCCAGGCGTCGTACCCACCCGTGTGGTTCACCCAGATCGTCCCGTCGTTCACCAAGCTCGACCCCGCGATCGTCGTCACCTGGCTCTGGTTCACCCTGTAGAGCGCGTGCGGCGCGATCGTCACGTCCGTGAGCGTCGCTGGGCCGGTGCCCGCGATCCAGGAGGTCCCCGTGCGATCCAGCGTGCCGCCGATGATGTTGGCGCCGCTGGTCACCTGCACCTCGCCGCTGTCCGCCCGAATGACTCCGCCCTCGTTGTAGAACGTGGTCCCCCAGAGCCGCAGGGTCCCCCCATTCGCCGTCCGCATGACGCCGTCATTGGTCTTGGGGTTGGTCCACAGGGTCAGGTTGTAGCCACTCTTGTCCGCTTGGATCGTGCCGTGGTTGACCAGTTCCACCTCCACCCCCCCGGCCCCGTGGAGTGTGTGCCCGGCCGCCTGGGTCACCAGGACGCCCGCCGCTCCATGGAGCCGGTCGCCATCGCTGTCCCCGTTGATGTAGATGTTACCGGCACCGGACACCGTCACGCTGTCGGCGAAGTAGAGCCAGGCGTCGTACCCACCCGTGTGGTTCACCCAGATCGTCCCGTCGTTCACCAAGCTCGACCCCGCGATCGTCGTCACCTGGCTCTGGTTCACCCTGTAGAGCGCGTGCGGCGCGATCGTCACGTCCGTGAGCGTCGCTGGGCCGGTGCCCGCGATCCAGGAGGTCCCCGTGCGATCCAGCGTGCCGCCGATGATGTTGGCGCCGCTGGTCACCTGCACCTCGCCGCTGTCCGCCCGAATGACTCCGCCCTCGTTGTAGAACGTGGTCCCCCAGAGCCGCAGGGTCCCCCCATTCGCCGTCCGCATGACGCCGTCATTGGTCTTGGGGTTGGTCCACAGGGTCAGGTTGTAGCCACTCTTGTCCGCTTGGATCGTGCCGTGGTTGACCAGTTCCACCTCCACTCCCCCGGCCCCGTGGAGCGTGTGGCCGGCCGCCTGGGTCACCAGGACGCCCGCCGCTCCATAGAGCCGGTCGCCATCGGTGTCCCCGTTGATGTAGATGTCACCGACACCGGACACCGTCACGCTGTCGGCGAAGTAGAGCCAGGCGTCATACCCGCCCGTGTGGTTCACCCAGATCGTCCCGTCGTTCGCCAGAGATGATCCGGCAATGGTCGTCGTCTGGCCTTGGTTCACCCTATACAGCGCGCCGGGTGCGATCGCTACGTCCGTGAGCGTCGCTGAGCCCGTGCCCGCGATCCAGGAGGTCCCCGTGCGATCCAGTGTGCCCCCGATGATGTTGGCGCCGCCGGTCAGTTGCACCTCACCACTGTCCGCCAGGACGATCCCCCCTGCATTGGCGATCGGGATGCCGCTGATTTGGAGCGCCGCGCCATTGGCTGTGCGCAGCATCCCGTCATTCGTCTTGGGATTCACACGGAGAACCAGGGCATGCGAGCTCTTGTCTGCCTGAATCGTCCCGTGATTGATCAGCTCCACTTCCACGCCCCCGGCCCCATGGATCGTGTGCCCGGCCTCTTGCGTCACCAGTACGCCGGCCGCCCCGTACAGCCGGTCGTTCACGTCGTTCCCATTCATGTAGATCTCACCCACACCGGATACGGTCACGCTGTCGGCGAAATAGAGGTGGGCGTCGTACGCGCCCGTGTGATTCACCCAGATCGTCCCGTCGTTCACCACCGCTGGGCCCGCCAGATTGAGCTGCCGACCCTGCTCCACGACGATCTGCGCCCCGGTATGATTGAAGATGCCGCCCGCGAGCGCACTGGTGCCATTACTGGCCCGAATGATCCCTGCGTTGCTCAACCCGGCTGGCAGGAGCAACGTGATGGTGTAGCTCCCCAGCCTGAGCGTCGAGGCCGGATCCTCGAGCCGCACCGCGTCCAGCCCGACGGAGACATTGAGGTCCACTGTGTAAGGTGCCGCGACGACGGGCAGGATTGCCACTTCACCCGGTGCGTTGGGCACATTGGCGGGCGTCCAGTTGGACGCCAGATTCCAGACGCCATTCGCGCCGTTCCACACGATGTCCTGGGCCGCGGCGGTCCCGGTGCACAGCACCAGTCCCAGGAGCGCGGCCAGCGATGATGCTTTCATGACGCAACCTCCACTTCGCGATTCTGCAACGAGCCCTTTCTGCGTTGGCGAGAGCTACACGCGCCTTGTCGCGTGCGCCGCGGAGGAGGACACCCCCCTCCGTCGCGCAACATTCTAGCAGGGAGGCGTCACAAGGCCGTCACAGGGTCGGCAAAGGAAGGACGTCGCGTAACTAATTGAGCGGATTCAAGATAGGCATTCCTCTCGAAGAGGGGGTGATGGGCGGTATGTCTACAAAAATCTGCCATGCAATGAGTTACGCAGAGTCACCTTCCGGCGTAAACCCGAGTGCCCGTGCCACCGCCTCCTCCGTGCTCATCGCCGTGCCTCGCGCCCAATGGGCCTGGAAAGTCTGCTCCCCGACGGCGGCGCGCAGCTCGGCGAGACGCGCGTCGAGCTTCTCCTGGACGCTGGGCGCGTGGGCGATCCCGAGCGCCTCCAGGTCGCGCTGGGCCGCGGCTTGCAGCTCGACGGCCAGGGTCGCGCTCCCCGGGAGGCCGAAGTCTTCCGCCATCATCTGCAGGGTGTGGGCCACCCGCCGGCGGTCGCCGCTGCGCCAGAGGATGTGCAGTCCCTCCTGCAGGAGCTGCCAGGCCACGCGGGTGTCCCCCTGGGCACGGCGGATGTTCGCGAGATTCGTGAGCGCCGCGGCGACCATGCGCTCGTCCTCGATCTCGCGCGAGATGGCGAGCCCTTCCTCGTGGCAGGCTTGCGCTGCTGCCAGATCGCCCAAACACTCGTAGGCACAGCCCAGGCCATTCAGGGAAGTCGCCACGTCCCGGGGCGATCCCACCCGCCGCTTGATCTCCAGGCTCTCGGCAAAGAGCGCGCGAGAGCTGTGATAGTCGGCGCGCAGATGGGCGACGTTGCCCAGGTTGTTCAAGAGCTGCGCGACGTAGCGCTCGTTGCCCGCCTCGCGATGGAGGGCCAGGCTGCTTTCGAATCCGTCGCGCGCGGCATCGAGGTCGCCGCGGTTGAAGGCCTCGTTGCCGATCATGTTCCACGTTCGGGCGAGCCCGTCGCGGTCGTCCAGGGCCGTGTAGGCGTCGCGAGCCTTGGCAAAGCACTCCACGGCCAGCGATTGGTCGCCGAGATTCAGCGCGTTGCAGCCGGCGTGGTAGAAGCCGCCGGCGACGGTCTCGGGCGGGACCCCCGTCAGCGGCAGGCGCAGGAGCGCCATGAGGTGATCGAGCCCCTCGCGGTCCTGACCCCGCATCCACCAGAAGAGCGCCAGGTCCACAGCCAGCTCGAGCCCCAGCCGCGCGGCCTCCCGGCCCTCGCGGCGCTGGGGCCAGGTCGCGGCTGTTCGGCGGCTCCACTCCAGTGCGCCGCGGAAGTTCTCTTGCTCGAGGATCAAACGGCGCATGCCCTCCTTCTGACGCGGGCCGTCCATGAGCGGGCGGATCTTCTTCAGGAGTTGCCTGAAATGCTGAGCGTGCCGCTGGCCCATGAGGCGCGCTTCGCCGGGCGGGAGCTTCTCGGCCGCAAACTCCCGCACGGTCTCCAGCATCCGATAGCGCATCTCCTCGCCGGCGGGCAGCGCCTGGATGAGCGAGCACTCGCGGAGCTGCTCGACGAGGTCCAGGGCCGTGGGCTCGCCCGTCACCGCCTCGGCCGCTTCGAGGCTCCAGCTCCCCCGAAAGATGGTCGCCTGGGCCAGGAAGCGCTTGAGCTGGCGGGGCAGGAGCCGGTAGCTCCACTCCATCGCCGCCCGCACCGTTCGGTGGCGCGGCTCGATCTCGGCGCGGCGGCTGACCAGGAAGTCCAGGCGGCTGGCGAGGCGCTGCACCATCTGCCCCGGGGTGAGCACCTGCGCCCGCGCCGCGGCCAGCTCGAGAGCCAGCGGAATCCCCTCCAGGCTCGAGCAGATGCGGGCCACGGGGAGCGCCTGGCGCGCGGTGAGCTGGAAGTCGGGGCGGATCGCTTGTACGCGGTCGACAAACAGCCGGACGCTGTCGTTGTTCTCCAGACGTTCCACGGAATCGAAGCTTGCCGGGGTTTCCAGGGGCAGGAGATCGAGGACGTGTTCGCCCTGGAGGCGCAATCGCTCTCGCGATGTGCAGAGGCAGCGCACCGACGGGGTAAGGGACAGCAGGGTCTGTACAACCTGCGCCGCGGCCGGCAGGACTTGCTCCAGGTTGTCCAGGATCAGGAGCACGGACTTGCCGGCGAGATGGTCCAGCGCCTGGTCCAGCGGCGCGCGCCCGCGCGTGCATCTGATCCCCAGCGCGTCGCACAGGCTCTCGCCGATGCCCCGCTCGCTCGTCACCGCAGCCAGGGGCACGAAGCAGACGCCATCCGCAAAGGCCGTGGCGATCGCACGACCGGCCTCGAGGGAAAGGCGCGTCTTGCCGGTGCCGCCCGTGCCGGTGATGGTGACCAGACGCGCGTCTCCCGCCGCGAGCCAGGAGCGCAGGCGCAGGATCTCGGCGCTGCGGCCAAAGCAGGCGTCCACCGGGAAGGGCAACAGATGGGTCGCAGGTGCACCCTGCGGAGGCGCGGGCCCGCCTTCGGGCGGAGATCCGGGCCACGCAACCTCGAAGACCGGCTCCGGCAAGCGGTCCTTGCCCAGGGTTTGCAGGCCCAGATCGCGCAGGCGGACGCCGCGGTCCAGCCCGTAGCGCGCCAGCACGCAGGTCGCCTCCGAGCAGAGAATCTGGCCCGGGCGTCCGCACCGCGCCAGGTGCCGGGCGCGCTCGGCGATCCGCTCAACGCCACCGCGGCGCGCCGCGCGCATCTGCCCGGTGTGGATGGCCATGCGGGGCAAGTCGGGGCCCCTCACCATCCCGCGTTCGGGCGCGAGGCCCTGTTGGATGGCGACCGCGCAGCGCACGGCCTCCGGTGCACCAGGAAGCCGAAACGCGAGCCCGTCCCCTCCGGGGGCGGGGATGGCGCGCGCGCCGTGCTGCTGCGCGAGGAGCTTGAGCGCTTCCGTCGCCTCCGGCAGGTCGACGTAGAGGACCGCGATCGCACCCGGGCTCAACCTGCGCCGGGGTTGAACCTCGTTGATCGGCGGCGTCGCGGTACCGGCGGGGTGTGGCACGGGTAGATCCCCGGTTCGCAGCCCCGAGCTTCTCCTGGTCTCGGCCCGAATGGAACGGACCAGCTCGACCGTTCTGTGATCCGGCCCCTGCTCGTACTCGGTGCGCAGCACCTGCTCCCAGCGCCGGTACGTGGAGAGCGCCGCGGCGCGCTGGCCGGTCCGGGCGAAAAGGCGCAGCAGGCGCCGCAGCAGGCCTTCGGCCAGAGGCTCGGCGCTCAGCGCCTGACGCAGCACGACGACGGCGCCGGCTACATCCCCCCGCTGCTCATTCAACTTGGCGAGCTGGCCCAGCGCGCGCAGGTAGGCCTCGCCGAGTTGCTCGCGCTCGCGCAGAATCCAGTCCTCGTAGCAGCCGGGCAGGAGCTCACCGCGGTACAGCTCCACAGCCTTCGCCAGCAGGCGCCGGCGCTGCGCGGGATCGCCCGCGCTGCGTGCGGCGCGCAGCGCATCCCGGAACTCCTGCACATCGATCGCCACCGCGGATGCATCGAGGTGCACGGTGTCCCGGTTCCCGACGAGCACCGTTCCCGTCCGGGCGGCGGGGTGCTCGATCTGGTTGCGCAGGCTGGAGAACGCTTGGCTGAAGCTGTGGCGCCCGGCCGCCGGATCGGCCTCGGGCCAGAGCAGATCGGTCAAGACCTCGCGCGCGTGGGATCGGGTCGGCTCGCAGGCCAAGCGGGCCAACAGGAGACCCGTCTTGCGCGTGCGAAAGTGTGTGATGGTCCGGCGCCCGCAGCGGACACGGAACCCGCCGAGAAGCTCGATGCGCACCAAACCCGCAGCACGTTTCGCTCGTGTCGCCATCGCCAGGCGTAGGCTAGGGGCTGCCTGCCGGGGGGTCAATGCACGAGCCTGGCCGCCAAGCGCATTGACGCGCCCGGGCCGGGACGCCATCGTGGTGCGGGAGGCGAGCCACTCATGCCCGACAGCAAGCACTGCCCTGACTGCGGGGGCTGGATCAGCATCTGGGCCGCCAAGTTCGCTTGGCTGCGCGGCGGCAAGCTCACCTGCCCGCACTGCCATGCCAGTCTGGGGTACGATATGAAGGCCATCGACTCGATCACGACGCTGATCGCCTTCGTCGTCATCTGGATTGCCATAGCCATCCTCCGCGCCCTGCCGACGTCGTGGGGCATCGACGAGGTCTGGATCGAGGTGGCCTTCTTCCTGATCGCGCTCCTGGCGGCAGCCCTCTGGTCGGCCGCGTACCTGCGAGTTCACCGCCCGCTGCGCTCGCGCCAGGCTCAGCCCTCTCGCGGGCGCGGCTCGTGGCCCAGGTGATCGGCGCGCCGGGGTTCTCAGCGGGTCAGCGTCAGCACGCCGCGCAGGCGGATGTCCTTCGCTGAGCCGCCGATCATGACGCGCACGTCTCCCGGCTCCACGACGGGCTCAAGATCGCGGCCGAGCATCGTCAGCAACCGAGGGGTGACGGCGAACTCGACCACCCGTGCCTCGCCGGGCTCCAGGGGCACCCGGGCGAAGCCCTTCAGCTCCGTGACCGGCCGCGCCACCGAGGCGAGCTCGTCCCGCAGGTAGAGCTGGACGATCTCCTCCCCCGCCACCCTGCCCGTGTTCTTCACCCTGCAGCGCACCGTGGTGGAATCCCCTACACCCATGGACGGCCGCTCGATCGCCAGGTCGCTGTACTCGAACGTCGTGTAGCTCAACCCGTGGCCGAACGGGAACTGGGGTTGGCCAGTCAGGTCGAGGTAGTCATCGCCTCGGCCGGTGGGCTTGTGGTTGTACACGAGGGGCAGCTGCCCCTCCGCAACCGGGAATGTGATCGGGAGCCGCCCCGCGGGATTGCAGCCGCCGAACAGCACATCGGCCACGGCATCGCCACCCGCCTCGCCCGGATACCACACATCGAGCACAGCCGCCGCGCGGTCGACCCAACGGTTCATGGTGATCGCGCTGCCGCCCACCAGCACGACGACCACCGGTTTGCCCCCCGCGGCGGCCCGCTCGATCAACTCCTCCTGCCGGCCGGGAAGGGCGAGGGAAGCTCGATCCCGGAATTCGCCCTCCTCGATGCCGACCACGACGATCGCGACGTCGCTGCGCGCGACCAGGGCAACCGCCTCGGCCATCTCTGCACCCACACCCGGGCCGCGTGGCCCGCCCGCGCTTGCGCCCGGCGGGCCGGCAGCCGCCGTGGCGGTCGGCGTCCCCGCATCCCACACGAGGCGCACCCGGGCATTGCCCGCCGGCTCGAAGTACTCGACGCGGAGGGTGTACAACCGATCTCGTTCGAAGGAATACCGCACCAGCACGCTCCGGTGCGTGACCTTGCGCCAGTTGTCGATCACCAGCTCGTCGTCGATGTAGAGACGATAGCCGTCGTTGCCGTCGATGCCGATCCGGCACGGGCCGGTGACGGGGCCCTTGAGCCGACCGGTCCAGCGCACCGAGTAGAAGTCGTACGCCAGCCGGGTCGGGTCGGGCGAGAAGAGGGTCCACTGGAACTCGAGCTGCGGGTCGATGCGCGTGAAGATCGGTGGGCCGGAGAGCGTGATGTTGTCGAAGTACTCGCCGAGCAGGCCCGCGCCCACGGTGTCCCCGCGCGTGCACGTGAGGTACTCGGCCGGAACGGTCTCGAAGGGCGTCTCCAACCGAGCACAGCCTCGCGCGAAGAGCACGCGCTCCGCCCCGATCCTCCGGCGGATCCCCTCCAGGATGCTCACCTCGCGGCCACTCGGGCGGCTGTAGCCGCCCAAGCGCGCCTCGGCCGCATCCGGGCCCAGCACGGCCACCGTTCCCCGCCCGGCGCTCAGAGGCAGCGTGCGGCGCTCGTTCTTGAGGAGCACGATCGACTCCCGTGCCGCGCGGCGGGCCAGGTCGCGCGACCCTTCCAGCCCGCGCGCGCCGGGGTCATCCGCGCCCGTGACGTAGGGCTGGTCGAAGAGCCCCAGCTCGAACTTGAGGCGCAGGACCCGGGCAACCGACCGATCGATCACCGCGTGGGCAACGCGCCCGTCGAGAAACGGCGGGAGGAACAGCGCGGCGTGATCGAAGGAGGTCTGGAAGATGACATCGAGGCCGCCTTCGAGCGCGCGCTGCGCGGCCTCGGGGTAGTCTGCGGCTGTGAAGTGGAGCACGTTGGCTCCGCCGACCCCGCCGGCGTCGGAGACGACCACTCCCGTGAACCCCAGCTCCCCCTTGAGCAGCCGGTTGTTGAGCCAGTCGTGGGCCGAGCACGGGGTGCCGTCCAGCGAGTTGTACGCGGCCATCACCGCCCTCGACCCCCCTCGCTGCACGCACGCCGCGAAGGGCGGCAGGTAGAGCTCCCGCAGCAGCCGCTCGTTCCAGTGGATGGGATAGCTGTCCCGTCCGCCGTCGCCGACGTTGGCGATGAAGTGCTTCGGCGTGGTGACGACGCCGCGGCGCTCCAGCTCCGACACGAACGCGACCCCCATCTCGGCTGCCAAGTGAGGGTCTTCGCCGTACGTCTCCTCCACCCGCCCCCAGCGCACGTCGCTCGCCACGTTGACCACCGGCGAGAGGACCATGCGGATGCCGGCGGCCCGGCACTCCGCGGCGATCGCGCCGGAGACCTCGCGCATGAGGGCCGTGTCGAACGTCGCCGCCAGGCCGATCGCCTGCGGGAACGCGGTGGCATCCGCCTGAACCAGGCCGTGCAGCGCCTCGGCAAAGGCGATCACCGGAACGCCGAGCCGCGTCTCCTCGACGAAATGGCGCTGGATCTCGTTGACGTAGGTCGCCGTACCCCGGCCATCCGGCGACGCGACGATCTGAAAGCCGAACGCGCCGTTCGTGTAGCGCTGGGGTCCGTCTTCGAGGCTGCCGGCCAGCATGAAGAGCTGCCAGAACTTCTCCTCGAGCGTCATGCGCGCGAGAAGGTCCTGCACCCGTGCCTCGATCGGCAGGCGCGCGTCCTTGTACGGCTGCGCCAGCGCGCCGCGGCCCACCAGCAGAGCGAGCGCCAGGAGCCACAGGCCTCGGATCGCTTGGCGATGCTTCACGCTGCACTCCTACAGGACCGTGATCTCGTCGATGAAGATCCACGCCGGTCCCCCGGAACCCTTGTGCCAGGCTGGGCAGGTCTTCACGCTGACGGCCTGGACTTTCACGTACCTGGCCCGCGTCGGCGCACACTCAAAATCGAAGGGCGCGATGATCATGCCCCACTGCTCGGGCGAGACGGTGTTGACCACCTCGCCGATCGATCGAAACTCCCGTCCGTCGGCGGAGAGGGAGCAGGTCACGGTCAGCGGCATGAAGACCCAGGAGTTGATGTCCTGCAGGAAGTCGGTTTCGACCCGGGTGACATTCTGCAGCGAACCGAGGTCGATCGTCGCCTCCATATCCTCTCCCTCGAACCCGAGCCAGTGCGCGTGCCAGTCCTCCCAGCCCTTGAGCCCATCGGTCAGCGCCGCCGCCTCGCCGTTGTGATACTTGGGGCTGGCCGGCCGGGCCAGCGCAACCGGACGCTGGCGCGCGAGGTGAGGGGTCAGGCTCTGGCCGAGGAATCGGCGGGTCGAGGCGTCGTACTCCTCCGGCGAGGTGCCGTGCTCCCAGAGCCGGGGGATCCCCGCGCGCCGGCACCGTTCGATAAACGTCTCCAGCAGCGCCTCGAGCGCCGGCCGCACCGCGAGCTGACCATCGCCGCCGGCGAAGAACGCGCCCCTCTCGCCGGTGCCGATCACCTTGGCCTGCTCCAACTCGGCGAACTGCAGCGGCAGGCGGGCCGTCTGCACACGGTGGAGCAGCTCGGTGTCGTTCGCCACCGCCTCCTCGGCTTGGTCGAAGAAGCCGCGATACGCCTCCATCTTCGCGGGCGACAGGTATCCGTCGCGCGAGGGCCAGGGGTAGCCATAGATCGAGAGCTCCTCGCCGGAGGCCTCGAGGGCGTCGTGCATCGTGTCGATGTAGCGACGGATGTGGGGCGCCGCGGCCCCGTAGAAACCCTGGAGGAAGTCGGTCATCAGCGCGTCGACATCGGCGTCCGGGTTCCAGAGCAGCTTGGCGATGAGATACCCGCGCAGCTCGGCGAACTCCCCGTGCAACTCCCCGAGCCCTTGTTCGAACACCGAGCGGATGCCGTTGCGGACGAAGAACTGGATGTTGGGCTGCAACACGCGCAGGTTGGGAAACGGGCTGACCAGATTGCGGAACTGGATCACGTAGTCCCAGAGCAGGATGTCGTACGTGATCTTGCTCCAGTCCTCGACGTCCCGGACAAAGGAGGCGCTCCCAGGATCGCCCGCGATCGGCCGGCTCCGGTTGCACTCGATGCTGCAGAGCATGATGTTCACATTGGGCAGGGGGCGCAGGCTTTGGGGAGCCGAGCGGGAGTACTGGTACGCCAGCGTCGAGATGCGCATGTCAGGAAACTCGGCGGCCACCCGGTTGACGAACGCCAGCAGGGTCCCCGACGGAGATCCTTCCGCTTCGTCGATCGCCTGGCAGGCGTCGCACTCGCAGGGCACATAGGTGTCGTTCTGCGACACCGACCAGAACGTCGCCGTGGGCTTGGCGCGCATGCGGCTGCGCAGCTCTTCAACCACGATGCGGAAGACATCGGGGTTCGTCAGACAGAGCTGGCCGTCGTGCGTGCGCCGGCCTTTCAGCAGCGAGAAATACTCGGGGTGCTCGCCGAAGTACTTCTCGGGCGGCACGAGCGTGTGGAAGGTGTGGACGAAGAGGCCGAAATCGGCGTTCGTGTCGAGCTTGTGCCAGGCGTCGTAGGCCGGGTCGTGGAAGCTCTGCATGCGGAAGGCGATTGGGGGCACCTGTCGGTCGTCGATCTCCGGCAGCGTGATGTTGGGCCGCCGCGGCACAACGGTGACCGTCGGGCTGTACTTGCGACACCCGAGGTAGGTCTCGAGGAACGTGTAGACCGCGTTCTGGATGCCGTCGTCCCGGTTGGCCGTCAGGTAGAGGTCGCCACCCAGCGTCCGGATGCAAAAGCCATCCTGCCCCAGCGCCGCCACGTCGAGCCCCGCGTCGTGACTCGCACCGACCTCGAAGACGATCCGATGGGCGCCGGGATCCGCCGCGCGGGTCTCGGCCGGCCCGGCCCCCGGCGCCGTGCGGATCACGGGCACCTCGGCCCCCGAGACCGCGCGGATGTAGTGGCGCAGGGTATCAGCGGCGGCCAGGGTCACCGGGGTCTCCTGCGCGCTGACGTAGACGGCAGAGCGGCTTCGGCCTTCTCGGACGAGTTCGATCGAATCGCTCGCCGAGCCTGAGAGGGCGCCCATCAGGGCACCGCATGCCAGGAGCGTGACCCGGACGGGGGACATAGCTACTCCACGGTGAAACGCCAAGCCCAGGCGTGATCGCACGGCGGGTTCATCCGCACGGACTCGGGCAGGTGGATCACGCAGCCCACGCCGCTGCGCTCCCAGGCCAAGGGCTCCGCGACGCCGAGCATCGTGACCACGCTGCCCAGCCGCGGGGCGAACGAGGGAATCACCACGTGTGCCGGGGGTCGCACCTCGCCTTCGTCGGCCAGATAGATGGCGTGCAGCGTGCCGTCGGGCAGGCGCGTATAACAGAGCCTGCCCTCCTTGTACGGAGCGACGGCACGGGTGCCGTAGATCGCGCCGCCGTTCACCTTCATCCATGCCCCGAGCGCCGCGAGTCGATCGAGCGCGGCGGGGGCCAACTCGCCCTCCGGGCTCGGGCCGATGTTGAGGAGGAGGTTTCCCCCCTTGGCAACGATGTCCACCAACAGGTGGATCAGCTCGCGCGCAGGCTTGTACGTGTCCGTGGCGACGTAGCTCCAGGAGGTCGCCATCGGCATGCACGTCTCCCAGACGTAGTCGAGCGGGCCGTCGGGGACTTGGTGCTCCGGGGTGCGGTAGTTCTGATAACGCCCTTCGACCGCCCGGTCGACGATGATGAGCCCCGGCTGCAGCGCGCGCGCCATGGCGGCGATGCCGGGCATGTCGATGTCCTGGTTGCAGGGGTTCTTCCCCCACCGCGGCGAGGTGGGCGTCATGGGCTGGACCCAGCCGCCGTCGAGCCACAGGATGTCGATGGGCCCGTAGCTGCTCATCAGCTCCCTGATCTGGCTGCGCGTGAAGGCTTTGAAGGACTCCCACTTCTGCGGGTAGCGCGTGATGTCGTAGTTCACGTTCCTATCGAACGGCGGAAAGTAGGGCCACCAGTAGTCCGGGTGGTGCCAGTCCGGCTTCGAGAAGTACGCCCCGATGCCGAACCCCTGCGCCCGGAAGGCGGAGAAGATCGCGCCGGTGATATCGCTCCTGGGATTCGAGCTGAAGGGGCAGTCCGCCGCGGTGACCTTGTAGTCCGTCTCCCGCGTATCGAACATGCAAAAGCCATCGTGATGCTTGGTCGTTAAAACCACGTAGCGCATGCCGGCGTTCCACGCCGCGGCAGCCCAGGTGGCGGGATCGAACCGGACGGGGTTGAACGTGGTCTTCAGTGCCTCGTAGGCTTGCTTGTACGCGCAGTAATCTCCGGCGTGTCCACCACGGCGCTCGCACCAGTTCTCGTCCTCGGGGCACAGGCTCCAGCTCTCGACGATCTGCCACTGGCTGTACGTGCCCCAGTGCATGAGCAGGCCGAATTTGAGGTCCTGGAACCACTCCAGCTTCGCGAGGACCAGCGGGTCGGTCTCCCTCTCGGCGGCCGGATCCGTCTGAGCGCCGGCCGGCGAGGCGACGAGCAGCACCAGGAGAGCCAGACCGAGGAGAAGCCTCGCTCGCGTTCGGGGAAATCCCTGGTCGATGATCATGGGGTCCTCGCTTCGTGCAGCCGTCCGTTCCAGCGGTGTCGGGCATGCCGCCCGGCAGATAGGGAACCCTGCGGAGCGGAAGCTGTCAAGAAACCTCTCCCCCCAGCGGCGGGGTGCCACGGTGTAGACATGGGGCGACGCCGACTCTCTGCGGACTCAACTCCCCCTTGTTGTATCAACGCCCGTCAAGCTATCGTGATGCCATCACCACGGGGTCGAGAGCATGGCCCGCATCTTCACGCCAGGGCACCTGCTCGCTTCACCGCACGCGTCCGTTGGCATCGTGGTGACAACAGGGAGGTCCCATGCGCTGGCAAACGGGCCGCCGCAGCCAGAATGTCGAAGATCGCCGGGGCATGAGCCTAGGCGGTCGTGGCATCGCCGGGCTGGGCGGGGGGGGTCTCATCCTCCTCGTGCTGATCGCCCTCCTGACCGGCACCAATCCCCTGGAGCTCCTCGGGCAGGTGACCCCATCCACCAGCATGGTCAACCCGACCGTCACCGGCGAGATCAGCGCGGAAGAACAGGAGTTGGCGGACTTCAGCTCCGTTGTCCTGGCCGACACCGAAGACACGTGGAACGCCCTCTTCTCAGAAATGGGCAGGACCTATCAAGAGCCGGGGCTCGTCCTCTATTCTGGCATGGTGGAGTCGGCCTGTGGGTACGCGCAGTCGGCCGTGGGGCCTTTCTACTGCTCGGGGGACCAGAAGGTTTACCTGGATCTGAGCTTCTTCGACGAATTGCACACCCGTCTCGGCGCCCCCGGTGACTTCGCGCAGGCGTATGTCATCGCCCACGAGATCGGCCACCACGTCCAGAACCTGCTCGGCATCATGGACCAGGTGGACGAGCTGCGGCGCCAGGTCGATCAGGACCAGGCCAATGAGCTCTCCGTGCGCCTCGAGCTGCAGGCCGACTTCCTGGCCGGCGTCTGGGCCCACTACGCGCAGCAGCAGCGGCAGATTCTCGAAGAGGGGGATATCGAAGAGGCCATGAACGCCGCCAGCCAGGTCGGAGATGACCGTCTCCAGATGGAGACGCAGGGCTACATCGTACCCGACGCGTTCACCCACGGAACCGCGGAGCAGCGAACGCGCTGGTTCCTCCGCGGCTTCCAGACCGGGGACCTGTCCCAGGGGGACACGTTCGGCGCATCGACGCTGTAGGATCACGGACGAAGTGCACGGCGGGACCGGGTGTCCCGCAGGAAGGCGTCAGGAACGCGGGAAGGAGCAGAGCATGAGTGTGTTTGACTCTCTCGTCGACCGTTTGACCGCCGGCAAGGAGGATCTGGCCGGCGCCCCGAAGAAGCTGGTCACCAGCGCGCTCGAGATGATCGACGAGGACAAGGAAGGCCTGAAGGCCCTGGTCGACAAGCTGAGCGCCTCCGGGCTGGGCGAGCAGGTCAAGTCGTGGGTCAGCACCGGACCCAATCTGCCGGTCACGGCGGATCAGATCAAGAAGGCGCTCAGTTCCGGCGAGATCGACCGGCTCGCGCTGAAGACGAAGCTCTCGGTGGAAGAGGTCACCTCTCACCTCGCCGCCGCGCTGCAGCAGATCGTCGACAAGCTGACGCCCGATGGCGAGATCACCGCGGATGCGCTGAAGGCAAAGGCTCAGGGGATCCTCGGGAAGCTCGGTCTCGGCCGCAAGCCCGACCAGACCAAGGGCGCCTGATCGACCCGGGCGGTCACCTCGGGGCACCCTGCTCGCGCCGAACAGGGTGCCCCGAGGCTGATGGGTCCAGTCGTCTACTCGCCCGGACCCTTCAGGAGTTCGAGCTGCACCTCATTGAGCTTGAGCCGCTTCTCGAGCAGGGTCATCTCGGCTTCCGCCACCTTCTTGTCCTTCTCCGCGGCGCTCTTCAGGGTCTCCAGGCCGCGCTGCTCCAGGTCGCGGATCTCCCCTTGGACGCGAATGAGCCCGTCCAGATTCGCGGCCGACCCCGCACATGACATCTGCTGCAGGTTGTCCCGTTTGCTGATCAGCTCGAGCTCCTGCTTGAGGAAGCCCGCGTGCATCTGTCCCGCCTCGCGGCGAGCGTTGGCGAGACTCACCTCCGCGTCACGCATGTCTCTGCGCGCCTCGAGCATCTTGAGATGGAGCTCGAGCACCTTGACCTGCCGCTCGAGATCGGTCTGCTCGGACTTGTTCTTCTGCTCCTTGGCCAGCTTGGCCTTGGCCTTGGTCGACTCGATCTCGCTCTTGCGCACCTCGATGTGCGCCTTCACTTCTCCGAGGCGCCCCTGGGCGTAGACCAGGTTCGCGTTCGCCGTGCTCGCCAGAGCTTCCGCGTCCGCCAATTCCTGCTGGACGACCTCCGCAGCTCTGGGCGGAAGGAGAACCAGAAGCGAATCGGGGGCGGCATCGGGCAGCACGCCCGGGACCGCGGAGGCCCGCGCGACCCCGGTCGCCAGCGGCCCGGCGCAGGTCAGCAAGGCGATCAGGGCAGAGCCGAGCTCCCCGAGCGTGGATCGTGTCCTCGTGGGGGTGAACATGCATCCTCCTACACCATGGCGTCCGTGCTCCGCTCGAGTCCGCGATATCGTGCAGACTTGGAGCGCGTTCAGGATACGTCCGCCGGCAACGCAGGTATACCCCCAACGGCGAGCGTGGGATCATTGGCCGCCGGTGCGCGGTGGGAGTAGAATCAGGCTGGTTCGGCTCCCGCCCCACTGTCCCGGGGATCGCAAGGCGGTGCTACGCTCGTGGGCGTGTGATGACCGCGACGCTGGGAGGTGTCCTCATGCTCCGCGCGCATGTTCCGTGCAGCCGGGCGGCACTTCTCGCCGCTGTCTTGATCTGCAGTCTTCCGGGTGCCCGGGCCGATCTGGCCTGGCAGTCCGCCGGCGGTCCGCCTGGGGCCACGACCTACGTCGTCACCGAGGATGCCTGGGGCAGGGTCTACGTGGGCACCTCCGGGATGGGTGTCTACCGCAGCGCCGATGGCGGCACCACCTGGTCGCACCTGGGCTTCACAGGCTGCATCGTCTACGACGTGAAGGCCAATCCCAATGACCCCACCATGCTCGCGGTTGGCTGCGAGATGGCGCAGCGCGGCCTCTTCATCAGCCGTGACGACGGCCTGGCCTGGGAGAGCTGTCCCCTCAATGCTCGCATCGGTCCCTGCATCCAGGTCGCCTTCGACCCCGTCGATCCGGCGTGGCTCTACGCGGGCTTCATGTCCGATTCGCTCTACTACTCGAACGACGGCGGGATGCACTGGCAGGCCTTTCCCTACTCATTCATGAAGATCGTGGGCGGCATGGAGGTCGGGTACGCGCCCTCGCGCATCTCCATCGATCCATCCGACTGCGACCGCCTGCTGGTCGGCACCGGCCTCGAGCTGCACTACATCCAGCCCGGCGGGGGCTTCTACATCTCCGAGGATCGGGGCCTGACCTGGCAGGAAGTCCTGATCCAGGGCTCTGCCGCGATTCCCCTCGCGATCGACTTCGCGCCCGGCAACCCGCAGCGGCTGGTCGGCTCCTTCACGGATTTCGGCGTCTGCCGGAGCCAAGACGGCGGCTGGTCCTGGACGCCGGCGGCGGCCTACCTCTTCGCGGACCTCCACTTCGACCCGCTGGGCACCAACCACGTGTGGGCCTGTTCGGTCAGCGACTGCTCTTTCCCGCCAGGGGCCTACGAAAGCCTCGACGGCGGGACGAGCTGGACCCAGCGCGCCACGGGCTTGCTGGGAACCGACTACTGGAACACGCTCGCCTGTGATGGGCCCAGTCTCTACCTGGGCGAGTGGGGCACCGGCATGTACAAGTGGAGCGCGTCCGAGTCCCGCTGGCACGAGATCAACGCGGGCCTGCAGAACTCGAGTGTGCACGATGCACTCGAGCTTCGGCTCCCGCGCAGCGGACGGGAAGAGGTGATCACGGTGGCCGCCACCTACGAGGACGGCGTCTTCGTGGGGGACCCGCTGCTGGGGACTTGGACACGGGCCAACGAGGGTCTGGACACCGGCGACGGGATCGAGACCTTCTGCCTGTCGCTGGCCGCCGACGCGCAGGGCACGCTCTTTCTCGGCACGGAGAGCAGGGTCAATCACTACAACATCTATCGCAGCCGCAACGGCGCGGCGAGCTGGGAGCCCGTGAAAGCCAGCGGTTTCACCTCCATGGCCGAAGAGATCACCTGCCTGGCGGTCAGTCCGCAGAATCCGAATCTCATCTTCGCCACGCGCGGTGGTGGCAGCACCGCCGGCGCCTATCGCAGTCTGGACAGCGGGGACACCTGGACCTTCCGCAGCTTCGGCATCGGCGCGGGGGGCAGCTTCGATGTCGAGCCGCACCCGCTCCAGGCGCAGGTGGTCTACGGCTGCGGGTGGCCCGGCTTCGTCGTCAGCACGAACGGGGGCGAGACGTTTCAGCGGGTGCCCGGGTTCAGCACGAGCGTGCTGGCGGTCCGCGACGTGGCCTTCGACCCGCAGGACCCGCAGCGCATGTGGGTCTCAACGCAGTACAATGGCCTCTACCGCAGCACCAACGGGGGCACCCAGTGGCAGCCCGTGTCGAGCTTCCAGCCCCCCTCGAACCACTGGCCGGTCGCGATCCTGGTCGACCCCCTCGACTCGAGCCACCTGCTCGTGGCCACCGATCGGATCTCGGCCGACGTGCAGGCCAGCGGCATCTACGAGACGCTCGACGACGGCGTGACCTGGCAGCTCGCCAACGACGGGCTCCGGTGGCTGGGCGCGCGCAAGCTGCGCGTCGGGGTGCGGCCCTACGTCTTGCAGGCCAACGCGGCCGATGGTGTGTGGACCGCCGCGTGGGGTGCGAGCGCCGTGGCCGAGCGTGACCCGGGAGCGGGAGGACAGCCGGAGCGAGCGGGCGAGCTGACGCTCGCCCCGCGCGGCGACGGGCGCCCGAGCGGCGGAGACCTGGCGCTGTCCGTCTGGCCGAACCCCGCCCGCGGGCGCGTTCAGCTCGCGCTCGATCTGCCCCGGGCCGGTCTCGTCGAGCTGAGCCTCTTTGACGCCGCCGGACGCTGCATCCGCCACCTGGCGCGCCAGTCACTCGAACGCGGGGGTTATACACTCGCGTGGGATCGCGGCGATGCAGGTGGGCGGAGGGTCCTGCCAGGGACGTACTACCTGCGCCTGAAGTGTGGTGCGGAAGCCCAGGTGCAGCGCCTCCTGCTGCTGGGACAGTCCTGAGATCGCCTGGCCGCTGGGCTGCCAGGAGTCGAGGCGCGACCCGGCGGCGGACCAACCGCTGCGGTCGGAACCTGCCGGGCGGAGCCGCGTTGCCGCGGTGTTCGCCGTCTGCTAGCATCGCCCGCATGACTGCCAACGCTTCAAGGCCTCAAGCCATGGAAGGGCGCCGGGACTGGCACGGCGTGCCCGTGCTCGTGACCGGCGGGGCGGGTTTCATCGGCTCCCACCTGGTGGATCACCTCGTGGGCGCGGGCGCCAGGGTCCGCGTGCTGGACAACCTCCAGGCCGGCGACGAGGCCAACCTCGAACCCAGCGCCGAGCAGATCGACCTGCGCATCGCCGATCTGCGTGACCCGGAGGCGGTCGACGAGGCCGTCCAGGGCTGCCAGGTGATCTACCACATCGGCGCGAACGCATCGGTGCCCGCCTCCGTGGACGATCGCAGCTACGACTTCCACTCGAACACCGTGGGCACCTACCACGTCGCCGACGCCGCGGTCCGGCACCACGTGCGGCGCATCGTCTACGCCTCCACCGCCGCGGTCTACGGCCCGCCGCAGTACACGCCGGTCGACGAGAAGCATCCACTCGAGCCGATCTCGCCCTACGGCGCTTCGAAGGCCGCGTCCGAGCGCCTGCTCGCGGGCTACGCCCGCACCTTCGACTTCGAGCTGTGCGCGGTGCGCATCTTCAACACCTACGGGCCGCGCCAGCCGCGCTACGTGGCCTACGACCTCATGATGAAGCTGGCGCGCAATCCGCGCCGCCTCGAGGTCCTGGGCGACGGGCGCCAGAAGCGCGACTACGCTTATGTCGACGATACGGTGCGCGCTCTGCTCCTGGCCGGGGAGACGCCGCTCGACGGACCCGGGGTGTTCAACATCTCCGGGGGACGCACGGTCACGATCCGCGAGCTGGTCGGGCTGATCCTGGAGACGCTGAGCCTGAAGGACACCGAGGTTGTCTACGGGCTGCCGTCCTGGAAGGGTGACATCGAGGTGCTTTCGGGCGATATCACCCGGCTGCGGGGTCTGGGCTGGAGCCCGCGCGTCCCCCTCGAGGAGGGACTGCGCCGCCTGGCGGTGCATCTCGGGTTGGTCGCCGGGGCGAGCGCATGAGCGCCGGCCGGGACACACCCCGCGGCGCGCGCGCCGGGAATCGCGCGGCGGGGCGCCTGCGCGTCGCGCTGCTGGGTGAGTACCCGGTGCGCGAGGATGCGATCCACGGCGGCGGGGTCCAATCGGTGACCCACGTGCTGGCCCACGCCCTCGCGCGCCGTGAGGATGTCGAGTGCCACGTCGTCTGCGCCACGCGCAATCCGCTCGAGGCCGATCGTCGCGTGGGCAACCTCCGCGTGCACTTCCTCGCTCGCCTCCCGCTCCCGCGCCTGGCCACCTCACGCGCCCACGATGTCCCGCGCCTGGTGCGCGCGGTGCGTGCGATCGACCCCGACGTCGTGCACGGCCAGGGTCAGGACCGCCACGGCCTGGCTGCGGTGCGCTGCGGGCGCCCGGCGGTCGTGACGCCGCACGGGGTGATCTTCGTCGAGAGCGCACTCCTCAAGCGCCACGCGCTCGACGCCCCCGGCATGCTGCGCCAAGCGTTGCTCAACCGGACCGAGCGGGAGATCTTCCGCCGCGCGACCGATATGGTCATCATCTCGCGCTACCTGACGGCGATCTACGGCCCACTCCTCACGGCGCGGGCGCACTACATCGAGAACCCGATCGAGGAGCGCTTCTTCCGCATCGAGCGACGGCCCGAACGCGGACGGCTTCTTTTCGCCGGCACCGTGGTGCCGCGCAAACGCGTGGGGGACCTGGTCGCGGCGGTGGCGCTCCTGCGGGCGCAGCACGCCGCGGCGGGGGACCGCTCGGCGATGCCGCGGTGGCTCGCGGAGCTGCAGCTGCGAATCGTCGGTCCCCTCGTCCACCCGGGCAGCGAGGCGCAGGTGCGCGGGCTCATCGCCGAGCACGGTTTGGCGGACACGGTGATCCTGACCGGGGCCGTGAGCCAGGAGGATCTGCTCGACGAGTACGCGCGGGCCGAGCTGCTCGTCCTCTCGTCGCGCGAGGAAACGGCGCCGCAGATCATCGCCCAGGCGATGGCGTGCGGTCTGCCGACCGTCTCGTCGGCGGCCGGGGGGGTCCCGCACATGGTGCGCGACGGGGAGACGGCCGGCCTCTTCCCGGTGGGCGATGTCCCGGCCTGCGCGGAGCAGATCCGGCGCCTGCTGGCCGACGATGCGCGGCGCGTGGCGATGTCGGCGCGGGTCGCCGCCGAGGCGCGTGAGCGATTCCACCCCGACGCGGTGGCGGAGAAGACCGTGGCTGTCTACCGCGCGGTCACTGCAGCAGCAGGATCCTCCGGGTAGCCTCCTCACCCGCGGCCGCCAGCCTGAGGATGTACAGCCCCGCCGGCAGGCGCCGATCGTTCTCGTCGCGACCCTGCCACTCGAACGTGACCGGCCCCGTGGCGATCGACTCGTCGAGCAGGGTGCGCACCAACCGACCCTGCACATCGAAAAGACGCAGCTCGACGGGGATCCTGACGCCCGCACCGGTGGGCAGGTGGAAGACCACGTGCTGCGGCTTGCCGGTCAAGCCGGGGTTGGGACCGGCCCAGTCGAAGGCGAACGGGCTCTCGGGCCCTCCCGTCCACTCGACCTCGGCGGAGGCCCCGGGCTGCTCGAGGCCGTCGGACCCGATCGGCTGGATGCAGTAGCGATAGATCCCGTGCGCCGGGAGCGTGTCGGCGATGGCGTACGCTTTGGCCTCGCCGCCGGCCACGCGCCCCAGCCGGTGCAGCTCGCCCGGCAGGCTGCCCGTCCGCGGACCCCAGCGCCGCACCTCGAAGGCCGCGGCCGGGGCGGTGCTCGACCAGCCCACCTGCACCACGCCCTGCGGCGAGGCCTGTGCCGCCCACTGCGTGATCGCGACCGCTCGCACCGGGACAGCATATCGGCCGCTGTTGTACGCATCGCGGTGGCGCATCGGCCAGGGATTCTGGCTCGGATCGAAGGGGGCCTCGGCCAGGTGATAGACGCCCAGCTTCTGCACGCCCTCCGCTTGCGCCACGAGGTTCTGGAAGCCGTCGCCGTCCACGTCCCAGGCGGCCAGCGAGAGCTTGCTGAAGCTGCCGCCGAACTCGATCGGGAAACCCCGCGCGGGGAGGCCGGCCGCAGTGTAGCCGTAGATGCGCCCGTCGCTGTCCCCGAAGAGGATCTCGGGCAGCGAGTCGGCGTCGACGTTGGCCAGGATGCAGGAGCCGTACCTCACCGAGGTGCCGCGCTCGAGCTCGACCGGGAAGCTCTCCAGCAAGGCGCCGTCGAGCGCCCGCCGCGCCCACAGCCGGCCCGCGGCCTCGACCACGGCGATGTCGATCTGCCCGTCGCCGTCGATGTCGCCGAGGGCCGGCTCCGGATAGAGATCCGCGGAGCTCGACGTCCCGTACTCGAGCTCGAAGGGCTCGCGCCAGCGCAGCTCGCCACCGCCGGTGAAGGACCAGAGGAAGCCGGTGGTCACGACAAAGATCTCGTCGCCGGCCTGGCCATCGACGTCTGCCAGCGTGGGCGAGGCCCGGCTGCCCTGACCGGGCTCCCACTGACTGAAGGCCAGCCCCTCGAAGCCCGCCAACGACTCGCCGGTCGTCCCCGCGATCGCGCAGAGCTTGCCTGAGCGCGTCGGGATCACGATCTCCAGCGCCCCGTCGCCGTTCACGTCACCCACCGCCGGCGAGTGGTAGAGGTACTTGTCCCCGAAGTCCGCGATTTGCCCGTTCGTCCCGGGCACGTGGGGCTCGCCCTGGTGATCGAAGACGCAGATGCCCTCGTGTTCGGGCTCGCCCCCGGTGACGATCACCTCCAGATCTCCGTCGCCGTCGAGGTCTGCGAGCACGGGGGTGCGCCAGGCGATGCTGGCGGAGATGTGGCGCGCCCACCGCGGCTCGCCGCCCTCCGGACCCCAACACAGCAGCTGCTTGTACTCGCGGGACACGGCCAATACCTCGACATCGCCGTCGCCTTCCAGGTCGCCCGCCGCCGCCTTGCCGCGGAACTCGTACTTGGCCGCCTCGGGCGGCAGGTCGAGTGAGAAGGGTCCCGAGGTGATCACGTCGCCGTCGCCGTCGGCCAGCTCGGTGCCCTGACCGTGATAGGCCTGCAGGAGATCGCCCCCGAAGAAGATCTCGCGCGCGTGCGCGCAGCCCTCGGGATCGGGGACCCCGTCGATCTCGCAGACGAGCGGCGCAGCGGTCTGCGCACCGTAGACGAATTGCTGCGGCCAGCCGGCGGCCAGACCGGGTGAGGTCGAGACCAGGACCGTCTCCGAGGGCGCGCTCGCATTGCCCCCCGAGTCGACGGCGCAGATGGCGTAGCGGTAGCGCCGCAGGTCCGCCAGCAGATCGTCCAGGAAATAGCGATGGTCGCGCAGCACCCGCGGGTGGGCCGCCGTGAAGGTCGTCTCCCCCTCGGCCGCGCGAAAGACCGCGTAGCCCATCGGCGTGGGCTCGGTCTCCGGCCCGTTCCAGGAGAGCTCGACCGCCTCTCGCAGGCCCGTCGCCTTCAGCTCCGCCGGCGCGGCCGGAGCGGAAGTCGCAATCGTCCGCACGTGCAGCTCCGGCGCCGCGGGATGCAGCGTGTCGGCGACCGCGAAGCGCAGGCGCCCTACCCGATCGGGGTCGTGCACCAGGGTGAAAGGCCCCGCGCGCAGCGCGCTGCCCGGCGGGAGATCCTCCAGCACAAGCGCGCCCGGGGTCACCGCGATGATCCCGGAGTCGCCCGCGGCGGGCGCCAGGGTGCACCGCAGCCGGCTGGCCGTCGCCTCGCCCGCGTTGAGCACCCCCACCCACACCCGAGCGCTGTCCGCGGAGGTCGCCTCCCACCGGTTGACATCCACCTCGAGCCGCGGCCGCTCGATGGCGATCGAGGACGCGCAGGTTGCGCGCGATTCCCCTTGCCAAAGCTCGACCGCCAGCTCGACGGCGACCCGATCCGCAGACCCGAACTGCGCGTCTCCCGCCGCGGGATCGACGGCGAGCGCGAAGGCCTCGGCGTCGCTTCCGGTCGCCCCGCCGGCGATCGCGGCGAGCGTCGCCGTCGAGTCCGTCACCGCGAGCAGGCCCGCCGGCGCCGCGAGGATCCGCAATCGGCCCGTCACCGGCGCGGAGGCGATCATCCCCAGGTTCTCGACCTCGAGCGAGAGGCGCACCGTCTCGCCGCGCTCGATCCGCCCGTTCCCATTGCCGAGGGGCTCCCCGTCCGCCACGCTCAGCGCCACCACGCGCAGCGCGGCCGCGGGCAGCGCGCCGCTCACGCTGCCGGTCGCGGTGGCCGGACGATGCGCCGGCGTGGTCGCCGTCACCTCGAACTCCCCCGCGCTCCGCGGCCAGAACGGCAGCCTCACACGGCCGTCCGGCCCGGTCAGCCCGACCGCGTAGGCCTCCCCCGACTTCTGCAGGCATACGCGCGCCCCCGCCACGGCGCTCTGGCTGCCGGCGTCGCGGATCGTGACGCGCAGCGAGTCGCTGCCCACCGCGACGGTCGCCGGCATGTCGATCGCCAGGTGCCCGGGCGTGCGGCGCCACACGCGCATCGTCGGGTCGCCGAGCAGCGCTCGCCCGAAGACAATCATGTCAGCCACGTCGGCGTTGGCCGCCAGCGATCCGTAGAAGCCGTCGCCCAGCGTGCCGCCCTCTTCGATGTACAAGTAGGAGAAGAAGTCCCGCGCCAGCACGGCAGCCCAACCCGCGCTGGACGCGTAGGTGGACCCGATGTAGGCCAGCGCGCCCTGATCGGGCAGCAGGACGAGCTGCTCGCCGAAGCCGTCCAGGGTGATCGAGGCCGAGCTGCAGTTGACCCCGTAGGCGATGAAGTAGCGGTCGGCCGCCCCGTTGGTCAGCAGGGGCAGGTCGGTCACCTCCAGGCGCCCGTCTCCCACCGCCCAGCGGTCCCAGGAGCCGTGGCCCACGTGCAGCACGACGTTGTAGCCCTGCGAGAGGTGATTCAGCGTGCTCGCGCGGCTCTCGACCTGGGCCTGGTGGATCGGCTCGTGCTCGGCCCAGTACTCGGCGCGCTCGAGCAGGAAGTCGAGGGTGCCGGGGTAGCCGGCCTGGAGCAGCGCGCTCTCGATCGCGAAGCAGTCCTCGGCACCGTCCCAGGCCACGCAGACGGCCTGGCCCTCCGACTCCCGGCAGCTATCGCTTCCCGCGCAGTCGTCGCAGTCGGGAATGCCGGGCCCGCGACCGTTGCGCGACCAGTCCGCATGAAAGAGGACCTCGCCCAGCATGAGCCCGCGATCCAAGTAGCCGTCTTCCGGGGGCGCCTGCACATAGGTGAAGTACTTCGCGAGGAATGCCTCGACCTGGTCGGCCGTGCGCACGCTCACGCGCCCGACGTAGATGTCGGGCTCCAAGTCGGGGTTGTCCCGTGGCCGCTCGCCGAAGATGCCGTTGCCGTTGGCATCCCAGGTCCCGTCCAGGCAGGCGTAGTAGATATCGCTCGACACGTCGTTGGGCGCGATGCCGACCATGCGCGTGGGGATGAGGTCGACGTCGCCCCCCAGCAGGACCGCTTGGAGACCCCAGGTTTCATGCGCATCGCGCAGGAAGAGGCGGATCTTCTCGGCCAGATCCGCCCCGCCGGCGTAGTGCTCGCGCACCCAATCGGTCGTGAGGACCAGCGCCGGGTCGCCCGTGGAGGTCTTCCAGTCGGCCAACCGTTGCCAGGCCGCCCCGAGTTCGGGATCGTCACCGGTGAGGATGACGTACTGCACGCGGCTGCTGCCATCCGGCGGAGCGGCGCTCTGCCCCCCCGCGATCGTCACGCGCAGCCGCGCCTGCCGCACGACCACCAGCTCCCCCGTGCTCGGGCGCACGCGCAGCGGATGCACGCGCACAACGCCGAATAGGGCGCCGCCCGAGAGCTCGATGCTGGCAATGGGGCTGGCTGCGCTGGACGGGTAGAGCGCATCGCTCGCATAGACCTCGGCATCCGGCTCGGCCGCCGGCGGGTGCTCCTGGGCCGTCGAGCGCCCCCCCGCGTAGGGACGCGGGGGCCGGTCGAGTCGGACTATCTCCTGGTCGACGACCTCGAGGGCGGCCGCCTGCACGTGCTCCCCCGCCCCGAGGCTCAGGCGCACGCGCACGGAGGGGATCTCCGGCGCGCCGACGGGCCCCGCCAGCTCGCCCCCCACCAGGCTCACGACGGACCAGCGCCCGTCCTCCGACGCCGCCACCCGCGGGGCGGGAAACGCGAGGTCGCGGGCGATGGAGCGCGCCGATCCCTCGGCTGCC
>CAZDKK010000054.1:0-33780 GCA_964506245.1 uncultured bacterium
TCGCGGCGGGCGATACGTAGGCCGCCGCCAGCGAATCGAGCCGGGCTCGCTCCGCCACCTGCGCCGCCGCGGCGCGCTCGAGCGCGGCGGTCGCCTGCGCCGCCGCCTCGAATGCGACCCGCGAGCGGGCCCCCACCCGCTGCACCCTGGCCAGCGAGTCGGCCCGCGCGCGATTCGCAGCCTCGGCGACCGCGGCAGCCTGGGCCGCGAGCGAATCCTGCACGGCCTGGATCGCGGCCAGCGAATCGTCCACCAAGCGCTGGCGGGCCCGCGCCCCGCGCGACAGCGATTCGAGGGCAGCGCGACGAGCTTCCGGGTAATCGAGCTCCTTGAGGTGCGCCAGCGCCTGCTCCGCCTGCCCGCTGGCCGGGTAGTGCGCGACGAGCGAGTCGTAGAGCGCGGCGGCTGTCGCCAGAGAGTCGTACCGGGTCTGGTAGATCCAGGCGCGGGCGTAGGCAGCGCGCGCCGCGAAGTCGCTGGTGGGAAACTCCTCCTCGACGAGCCGGTATTGCCCGAGGGCCTTCTCGATCTCGTTCGATTCGAAGTAGGAGAACTCCGCCACCTTCAGGGCCGCCTCCGCCCGGCGGCCTTCCTGGACATCCGCCTCCCCGGCCGCGGCCTGCATCTCCTCCAAGTGGGTGACATTCGCCAGGCGCCGCGCGGCCTGGTCCTTGAACACCGACTGGGTCTGCGCCCGCGCCGCCTTCTCGTACGCCCCCCGGGCGAGGTCGTAGCGCTGCTGGTAGATCTCGTAGGTGTAGCCGAGGCGAAAGTCGGCCTCGATGCCGAGGGTGCGGTTGGCGAAGTCCGTGGAGACGCGGGTGAGATACTCGATGGCCGCCTCGTAATCGCCGCGGCGGTTCTCCGCCTCGGCCATGGCCAGCAGCGCGCGCCCGGCCTCCTCGCTGTGCAGGTCTTCGGGCAGGATGCGCCGGTAGACGGAAAGGGCGCGGTCGGGCTGGCCGAGCCGGACCAGGCAGCTGCCGACATTGAGCTGCGCCTCGAAGTAGTCCGCATCCTCGCGGGCGATGTGGGCGAGCTGCTCGTAGGCCGCCAGGGCGCTGTCGAAGCGCCCCGCCTCGTAGTGGATCTGGCCCACGCGCTCCAGGGCATCGATGCGCTTGTCGCTCTGCTCGAAGTGTTCGACCAGGTGGCGGTACTGCTCCAGCGCCCGGCTGGTCTCACCGGCCGCATCGAGCCCCTGGGCCAGGGTCAGGACGATCTCATCGCGGCGCTCGAAGTCGGGGTAGGTGCGCAGGACGCGCTCGAACAGCCGCCGCGCGGTGGCGTAGTTGCGCAGGTGGTGATAGCACAAGCCCGTGTAGAAGAGCGCCTCGGGGACGTGCCCCGACTCGGGGAAGTTGAGGACGACCTCGTTGAACTTCTTGACCGCGGTCTCGTAGTCGCGCTTGCCGTAGTAGCACTGGCCCTGCAGGTAGAGGGCGTCGTCGATGCCGGCGTGCCAGCCGCCGCCGTGTTCGAAGATCACCTTGGCGGCCTTCTCGATCGCCAGGTCGTAGTTGCGCACCGCGTCGGGCGCCAGCTTGTCGGATTTCGAGTCGCGCTGGATCTGCTCGGCTTTGTTGTAGTACTTCTGCGCGTGATAGAAGGTGTTGAAGTAGGCGCACCCGGTCGCCACCAGCGCGACCGCCGCCAGCGCGCACAGGCGGGCCCGCATGCGCGGCGCCGCCCAGCTTGGCTCGCCGTTCGCCCCCCGCGCCACGCGGCTAGACGAGCTGCGCCTGCAGCCGCTCGGAAGGGTGAAACGCAAGGTTCTCCTCGTGGGTCAGACGCCCGCCGCAGACCGTCATGCGCACCCGGCCCCGCACCCGTTCGCCGCGGAAGGGGCAGTTGCGGCCTTTCGACGCGAATGCGTCCGGGTCGACCAGCCAGGCAGCCGCCGGGTCGAAGATGGTCAGGTCGGCCGGCTCCCCCATGCGCACGCTGCCCCCACCCCAACCGGCGATCTGCGCCGGCCGGCTGGACATCAGGCGGACGATGCTGCTCAGATCCATGCCCTCGCGATGGTGGAGATGCTCGATCACGACCCCGACCGAGGTTTCCAATCCGATCATACCGGGCGGAGCCGCCGCGAGTTCCTGGTCCTTGGCAACCTGCGTGTGGGGCGCGTGATCGGTGGCGATGACATCGAGCGTCCCGTCCCGCAGCCCCGCCAGGATCGCCTGGCGATCCTCCTCCGCGCGCAGGGGTGGCGCAACCTTGAAGCTGGTATCGTAGGTCTTGAGGCACGCTTCGGTGAGGGCGATGTAGTGGGGCGCGGTCTCGGCGGTGACCTTCAGTCCCCGCGCCTTGGCCGCCCGCACCAGCTCCACACCCTCGCGCGTGCTGACGTGGGCCACGTGCAGACGAGCACCAGCCAGCTCGGCCAGACGAATGTCGCGCGCGATCGCGATCGCCTCGGAGGCCGCCGGGTTGCCGCGCAGCCCCAGCACCGTCGACCAGTAGCCCTCGTTCATCACCCCTTCGGCGGAGAGCTCGCGGTCCTCGGCGTGGGTGATCACCAGCAGATCCCAGGTGCGGGCGTACTCGAGCACCCGGCGCATGACCCGCGCGTTGGCGACCGGATAGCCGTCATCGGAGAAGGCGATCGCCCCGGCTTGGCCCAGCTCCCGCAGATCGGCCAGCTCCTGCCCCTCCCGCCCGCGCGTGCAGGCCGCGACCGGGTGAACGCGGCAGTGGCCGGCCTCGGCCGCCCGCTGCAGCACGAACTCCACCTGGCCACGCGTGTCGATGGGAGGCTGTGTGTTGGGCATGCAGGCCACGCGTGTGAAGCCGCCCGCGGCCGCGGCGCGCGTGCCGGTCTCGATCGTCTCGGCATCCTCCATGCCGGGCTCGCGCAGGTGCACGTGCATGTCGCTGAAACCCGGTGCGCACACCAGGCCTGCGATGTCGACCACCAGGTCCGCCTCGCGCGTGATCCCGCGCGCCAGCCCCTCGACCGCACCGCGGCGCAGGAAGACATCCCGGGGCTCGTCGATCTTCTGGGCTGGATCGATCAGCCGCCCCCCGCGCAGCAGGATCGTCTCGGCCCGCTGCCAGAGCCGCTTCGGATCGGGCGTGTGGTTCATCTCGGACTCCCCTCCGCTCCCCGCGTGCGGCGCACCGCGCGTCCCAGGAGACCCGCGCGGCTGCCCCGGCGACGCGCGGCCTATCGACCCGCCGGGTGCACGCTCATCAGGCCCGCGCTCGCCACCATCGGCTCGGGCGGCGCCCCCCCGCTCACCAGGTACAGCACCGCCATCCGCACCGCGACGCCGTTGGTCACCTGCTCGAGGATCACCGCCTTGGGGCCGTCGGCCAGCTCCGGCTCGATCTCGACCCCGCGGTTCATCGGCCCCGGGTGCATGATCAGCACGTCCTCGGCGGCTACCCGGATGCGCTCGCGCGTCACCCCGAAGGTCATTGCATACTCGCGCAGCGATGGCAGGAACCCGCCCTGCATCCGCTCGAGCTGCAGCCTGAGGACGTTGATCACGTCGGCGCCGCGAATGCCCTGGTCGAGGTCACGGTACACCTTTACACCCAGCCGCTCGATGTCGGGCGGCAGCAACGTGTGGGGCGCGACGACGTGCACCTCGGCCCCCAGTTTGGTCAGTCCCCAGATGTTCGAGCGCGCCACGCGGCTGTGGGTGATGTCCCCGACGACGGCGACCTTCAGCCCAGCGATGCGCCCCTTCTTCTCCCGGATCGTGTACATGTCCAGCAGCGCCTGGGTCGGGTGTTCGTGGAACCCGTCCCCGGCGTTCACCACACGGGCCTTCAGGTGGCGAGCCAAGTAGTGCGGGGCACCGGCGGCGCGGTGGCGGATGACGACGATGTCGAGCTTCATCGCCTCGATGTTCTGGATCGTGTCGCGCAGCGTCTCGCCCTTGCTCACGCTCGAGCCCGTCACGGAGAAGTTGACCGTGTCGGCACTCAGGCGCTTCTCGGCCAGCTCGAAGGAGACGCGCGTGCGGGTGCTCGGCTCGTAGAAGGCGTTGCACACGGTCACACCGCGCAGCGCGGGAACCTTCTTGATCGGCCGTTCGATGACCTCGCGAAACGTGCGGGCCGTGTCCAGGATCGTGAGGATATCCTCGGAGGTCAGCTCTTCGATTCCCAGCAGGTGTTGGAGCGCCATGTTCGCCCTACTCCTCTTCTCCGATCTCCGCGATGTTGACCTCGTCCCGGCCGTCGGTCTCGCTCACCAGCACCTTGACGACCTCGCGGTGCGAGGTGGGCACGTTCTTGCCCACGAAGTCCGCTCGGATGGGCAGCTCGCGGTGGCCGCGGTCGACCAGCACCGCGAGCTGGATGGCCCGCGGGCGGCCGAAATCCATGACGGCATCCATCGCCGCGCGCACGGTGCGGCCGGTGAAGAGGACGTCGTCGATGAGGACGACAACCTTGTTCTCGACCGACACGGGGATCTCGGTCGATCCCACCAGCGGCTGGGGCGCGACCTTGTGGACGTCGTCGCGATAGAGCGTGATGTCGAGCACGCCCAGCGGCGGTTCTTCGCCCTCGATCTGGGTGATCTGCTTGCGGATGCGTTCCGCCAGCGGCGCGCCGCGCTTGCGGATCCCCACCAGGATCACATCCCCGATGCCCCCATTGGCCTCGACGATCTCGTGGGAGATGCGCACGATCGCGCGGCGCACCTCCTCCGGGTTCATGATGATCGCCTTGCGCTTCAGGTTCATGCGTCCCCCTTCGGACGGGCCGCGGTCCGGGTGACTCTGGGCATCCGCATCGGTCCGCCCAGGCATACGCCGATTGCAGAGATTGGGAAAGGAAAGCGGGAAACCGAGCTCGGCCCCGGGCCCGAACCCGTCGTGCGGCGGTCACCCACCGGATGAAGGGAAGCCCCCGTCACCTTCTTGACCTCGCCGGATCAACTTAAAGGCCGCGGGTCGTAAGGCATTCGGCGGAGCTTAGCAGGCCGGCTCCGGCTGCGTCAAGGGTCTCCAGCCGCCCGGCCACGTCTCTCCGAGACGGCTGCCGCCGGGCAACGCTTCTCCGAGACGGCTGCCGCCGGGCCGCGCGCACTACCGCGGCGTCCGCGGAAGGAGGGGGATGGGCGAGGACTCGAGGGCACTATCGGGCGATCCACACCCTGCGCACGTCCTGGTGGCCGCCCGCCCTCAACCGGGCGAAGTAGATCCCGCTGCCCACCGGCAACCCGCTGTCCGCCCGGCGCCCCCAGGTGAGCTCGTGCGATCCCGCTGCCAGTCGGCCGGCGCAGAGCAGCGCGATCCGGCGGCCTTCGGGATCGAGGACTTCCAATTTGACATCTGCCTCAGCGGGCAGATCGAAGCTGAGCCCGATCTCTCCGGCGCCAGCCGCGGCCGGCGCCGCGTGCAACGCGAGCCGCGAACCCGTGGCGCCCGGCGTCTCCTCCACGTCGCTGCCGGCCGGGTCCCAGCGGGCAACGTAGTAGGAGGGCCGCTCGCCGGCCTGCTGGAACTGCCCGCCGACGTAGAGCGCGCCGCCGTACGGACAGAGGCTGCGTGCGAAGTCTTGGACCCCTGCACCCAGCGGCTGCCAGGTCACGCCATCCCAGGCCGCAATCCGGGCGGCCGCGTTTCCACCTGCGTTCATGAAGGCGCCGCCGGCGAGGAGCAAGCCCCGGTAGGATCCGACACACCAGACGAAGTCGTCGACGCCGTCGCCCAACGCGCTCCAGCCCGCCCCGTCCCAGAGGGCGATGTGGCTCGCGCTCACCGTGCCGGCGCGCTCGAACCAGCCGCCGGCGACGAGGCGATCCCCGTGGAGGGCCAGGGCGGTCACCAGGGGCCAGGGGCCGAGGCTCACGCCCCCCCCGACGTCGTACCAGCTCTGGCCGTCCCAGCGCGCGATGTGGCTCGCGCTCACCCCGCCGGCGCTCTGGAAATCACCGCCGGCGTAGACCTCGCCCAGGTAGACGGCCAACGCCGAGGCGCGGTCGCCCAGACCGCTGCCCAGAGCGCTCCAGGAGCTCCCATCCCACGCGGCGATGTTCATTGCGGCGATCGGGCCGGCCGTCTCGAAGAGCCCCGCCACGATCAACTGGCCCTCGCGGACCGCGAGGGCTTCCACCGCCGGGCTTCAGCAGCCCCCGACGCCACCTCCCAGCGCTTTCCATTCGCTGCCGTCCCAGACTGCCAGGCGATCCGCGGCTGTGCCGCCCGCGAGTGTGAACAGGCCGCCGGCCACGAGGTGCCCGTCGTAGACGGTCAGGGCATGAACCTCACCGTTCATGCCGGTCCCCAGCGGCTCCCAGCTGGTGCCGTTCCAGGCTGCGATGTTGCTGCACGGTTGCCCGCCGGCCAGCGTGAACAAGCCGCCGGCGACGAGACGCCCTGCGTACTCGACAAAGGCGAGCACGGAGGCATTCATCCCCGCCCCGGAACCCATCGCGTGCCAGGCGGCCGAGTCCCAGCGGGCGATGAAGCTCATGGGCTCGCCGCCCGCCAGTGTGAAGGAGCCGCCGGCGATGAGGTCGCCCCCATACCCACAGAGCGCCCAGACGGGCTGATCCGTGCCGCTGCCCAGGCTGCCCCAAGCGGTGCCGTCCCAGCGCGCGATGTACCCGGCGGGCTGTCCCGCGGCCTGCGTGAAGAATCCCCCCGCGTACAGCTCACCGCCGCTGGCGAACAGACACTTGACCGTCTGGTCCACCCCTGCCCCGATCGGGCTCCAGCTCGCGCCGTCCCACGCTGCCAGGTAGCCGACGGGCTGGCCGCCGGCCTCGTAGAACATCCCGCCGGCCACCAGCCGCCCGCCGTACAGCGTGAACGCGTAGACCCAGCTGTTCACGCCAAGCCCGGCGCCGTCCCAGTGCGCTCCATCCCAGCGCGCGATGTACGTGGCCGGCTGCCCGCCGGCGTTGGTGAACTTGCCGCCGACGTAGAGGTAGCCGCCATAGGCGGCCAGGGCGTAGGCGGCGTTGTTGAGGCCGGTGCCCAGCGGCTCCCAGCCCGCCCCGTTCCAGCGCGCGATGCGGCGAGCCGTCACCCCGCCAGCAGTCTGGAACTCGCCCGCCGCGATGAGCGCGCCATCGTACACGGCCAGGGCCGTCACGCGGCCGTCCATGCCGCTGCCGAATCCCGACCAGTTCGCGCCGTCCCAGCGCGCGATGCAGTTGACCAGCATGCCGCCGGCCTCTGTGAACCAGCCGCCGGCCACGAGATCGCCCTCGAACTCGGCCAGGCACAGGACGGTCATGTTGGGCCCGACCCCGAGGGAGTGCCACTGCGCACCGTCCCATCGGGCGACGTAGGCGGCGGCGGTCGAGCCCGCGCTCGTGAAGGCCCCCGCGGCGTACAGGTCGGTACCGTCGGCGTGGAGCGCGTAGACCATCTCGCTCATGCCGGGCCAGGCGAAGGCATCGGACCACGAGCCCTGGATCTCGGCCGCCACCCGCGGGGCGGCGGAAGTGCCGACCAGGAGTGCCAGGGTCAGCCGGGCGGCAACCGCGGCGGACGGTCTGCGACGCATGAATCCTCCCTGAACCTTGAGGCCGGAGCGCCGGTTGGGGGGCACCAATGTCTAGGATTACAGTGTACTAGGGGAACCGCAGGGGCGCAAGGGGGACTAGCTGCGCCGGCTCAGGCCCTTCGTCAGCTCCGTCCAGGCCTCCAGACACCGCAGCGCCCGGAGGCCCCGGTACCCGGTCACATGGTACTGCAGGAATGCCTCCACCACCGCGATCACCTCCCGGCTGTCCTGCGCCGCAAGCGGCGCCACGGACCGTCCGGCCGGCGCTGCCGGGGGCGGCGAGGCGCCGGGACCAGCCGTCGCACCGGGACCGGCCGTCGCGCCGGTCACGACCTGCCGCAGCCACTCCAGGCCGGCCGGCGAGAGCGGCATGGGATGCGCGGAGGCAGCGCAGGTCCGGCAGAGCACGCCCCCGTGCGCCACGCCGAATCCGGCCTGCGCTTCGGCCGTCCGGCCGCAGGCGGCGCACCTGTCGAGCTGGGGCGCGTAGCCGAGCAGCGACACCGTGTGGAGCTGGAAGGCTCGCAGGCGAAGCTCTCCGCGGGGGTGATCCGGCCGCCGTTCGCAGCCCTCGAGAAAACGCAGGAGCGCGGCGAAGACCTCGGGCACTGGATCCTCATCGGTCACGACCCGGTCGACGAACTCGAGCCCGGCGCACGCCAGGTGATACGCGCGCGTGTGCGCGAGGATGGCGGGATAGGCCTGCTCGGTGGCGGCCGCGCGCAGGAATTGCAGGGACCGCTGCTTCTTGAGGTAGAAGACGAGCTGGACGAGCGCGGGCGGCTCGAGCGCCGACCCAAACGGGCTGCGCATGTCGCGCGCACCCTTGGCGATCACGTGCACCTTGCCGTAGCGGCGCCCGAGCAGCGTCGCGATGCGGCTGGTCTCCCCGTGGCGGATCGACCGCAGCACCAGGGCTTCATCCTCGACGATCGCCACCGCCCGCGGCCCCCTGCTCGCGCTGGCCCGCCCCGACCGCCACCGCCAGCCGCAGCTTCTGAATCCGGCGCTCGGTCGCCGCCAGCACCTCGATTCCGACCGGGCCGATGTCGATGCGCTCACCCGGGACGGGGATCCGCCCCAGCCGGTCGAGGACCAGGCCGGCGAGGGTCTCGTAGTCACCCTCGGGCAGCGGCTCCGGGAACCACTCGGTGAGGTCGTCGATGCGGCAGTTGCCGTCCGCGAGGTAGACGCCGTCGGGCAGGCGCACGACCTGGCCGCTCAGCCGGTCGCGCCGGACGATTTCCCCGAGCAGAATCTCAAACAGGTCCTGATCGGTCACCATGCCCGCTGTGCCGCCGAACTCGTCCACGGCAATGGCCACGCGCTCGTCGCCGGCGATGAGTTCACGCAGCAGATCGTCGCAGCGCATGCTCTCGGGGACGAAGCGGACTTCGTGCACCCAGGGCGCGATCGAGCCGGCGGGGTCGGGCCGGTCGAAGAGGTCCTCGATGCGCAGGCATCCTGCGATCTCATCCAGCTCCGTGCGAAAGACCGGCACGAAGTGATGGGGACGTTCGCGCAGGAGCGCCAGCCAGTCGCTCACGCGCGCCCCAGCTTCCAACGCGGCGATTTCGCTGCGGGGCACCATGATCTCGCCGACGGTCGTCTCCCCCAGCTCGACGACGCTCTCGACGTCTTCGCTCAGGGCGACCTCGCCGGCTTCTGCGGCGGAGGATTCGCGCGAGGCCCGGGCGCGCCGCCCGGCCGTCGTCGCCCAGATGCCGGCCAAGCCCAGCGCGTGGACCGGGCCCAGCATCCAGGCCACCTTCTCGTGCCCCGAGCGTCTTCCCAGGGCGTACCCGGTCCGCGTCGCGGCCAGGCAGAGGGCGCCCCAGGCCAGGCCCCAGAGGATCGCGTTCGAGCCTGCCACGCCGACCCACCGCGGCAGCGCGACGATGGCCCATAGCCCGGCCAGCGCAACCCACGCGCTGATCGCCTCGGTGCTGCCGGCCGCGCGCCGCCAGGAGGATACGACCATGGTCGCCAGCAGGTAGGCGCCGATCACACCCAGGATCAGATCCGGCCGGCTCATGTGCGCCTCCGCGCGGCCATCCCCGTCTTCCACCGTGCGGCCATCAGAGTCTGCCTCCGCGCGGCGGGCGGCCGAGGAGCGCCTGCAGGAGCAGCCGCCATGCCAGGAAGCCCTGCACCCGATCGCGTGCGTCGACGATGGCGGTCAGCCCCGCCCCGCGCGTGCGCAAGACCCGGAGCGCCTCGTGCGCCGAACGCCAGCCGGGCACCGTGGGAATGGGCCGGCAGAGCTGGCGAGCGCGGCGGGGACCCGGCGGCTCCTCCGGGCCGGGTGTGGCCGCGGAGCCGGCGACCAGATCGACCCCGTCGATGACACCCACCGACCGGGTCGAGGTCGCGTCCAGCACCGCGACGCGGCGAGCGCGGGTACGCACGAGCTCGGCGAAGATCGCCTCGACCTCCGCGTCGGCTCGCACCGTGGGGGCCTCGTGCACGGGCACCATCAGCTCCGCTACCCGCATCGTCAGCAGCGCCCGCATCCGACCCAGGAGCTGGCGGTCCTCGAGGTCCAGGTCCGCCTCCTCGCGCGGCCCCTCCGGTACGCCCGGCTCCGCGCGCGAGGAGGCTGGCTCGAGCTGGGGCTCGGCCTCGGCCAGCATGTGCGGCAGGATCCCGACGATCCAGCGCAGCAGGGCGGTTGCCAGCAAGCCGGCGCCGGGGAGGATCCAGCGCCAGAGCAGCAGCGGTCGCTGGTCGAACTCCGGGGCGTGCGCGTGGAGGCCGAGCGTGGTCCAGGCGATCGTGCTGACCCAGAAGGCAGCATGGGGAAACGTGAGTGGGCGCCCGCGGAGATGCCAGACGCGATAGAGCTGCCAGACGAATCCCAGGACCCCGACCCCCAGGAGGGCCAGCCACAGGGGAAGGTGCGCACCGGATGCCGACATCACGGCGCTCCCCTCATCGCCGCCCGGCGGGGGCGGCCAGGTAGTGATCCTCGCGGCGACGCATCCGCGCGCGTTCTGGGGGCGGGGCAGCGGGGTACCCTAGCTGGTGCAGCACCCCAGGCGCGACACGACGCCCCAACTCCTGTCCGGCAGGCTGGCCGCGCTCGGCGGCCTGCGCGACAGCGCGGTCGGTGGAGATCACCACCGACCCGATCAGGGGCGCCTCGCCGGCCGGCCAGGCCTCCGGGTCGGCCGGAAAGGCCAGCACGTCGGTGGGCACGGGCTTGCCGAGGTAGGTCGCGTTCAGGACGCGGATCGCCGCGTCCCGCACCAGCACGATCTCGACCGCGGTGCGCGGATCGGCGCCCTCGCCGGCGAGCACGCGCTCGGCGAGCACGCGCAGCGCGGCCGCGTCAAGCTTCAGCCTTCGCTGCCGGTTCAGCAGCCGCACTCGCTGCGGTCTTGCCACGCGTCTGCTCCGTCTTCGGATAGCTGATGCGCCCGTGGAACAGGCCCATCAGGATGGGGGTGAATGCCTCGCGCACCGCCGCGAGGTCCTTGAGCGTGAGGTTGCTGTCGTCCAGCTCGCCGTCGAGCACGCGCTTCTCGATCAACTGCTTGATCACGCCGCGCAGGCGGCTGGGGGTCGGTTCGTCCAGGCTCCGCGCGGCGGCGTCGGTCTGGTCGGCCAGCAGCACGACGCCCATCTCGCGCGAGCGCGGGCGCGGCCCGGGGTAGCGATACTCGGTCTCGGGCACCTGCGGGTCCTTCTGCCGCGCCCGGTGAAAGAAGAACGTCATCAAGCTCGTGCCGTGGTGCTGCGCGATCGCGTCGCGGACGATGCGGGGCAGCTTGTTCTCGCGGGCCAGCGCCAGGCCATCGCGCACGTGGGCCTCGAGGATCAGACGGCTCATGGTTGGGGCGAGCCGGTCGTGCGGATTGCGCCGCCCCGCGATCTGGTTCTCGATGAAGTACTCGGGCTTGGTGATCTTGCCGATGTCGTGGTAGTAGCCCTGCACCCTGGCCGTGAGCGGGCTGGCGCCGATGGCCGAGGCGCCGGCCTCGGCCAGGGTCCCCACCATCAACGAATGGTGATAGGTGCCCGGCGCCTCGAGCATCAGCCGGCGCAGCAGCGGCCGATTCAGGTCGAGCAGCTCGAGCAACGTCAGGTTCGTGCAGCGCCCAAAGGCCTGTTCCGAGATCGGCACCGCGAAGAGCGCGAAGCCGGCCGCGATGAACGGGTTGGCGACCAGGTAGAGGGCCTGGGACAGCATCTCCTCGAAGGCGACCGAGTTGATCAGACCCAACGCGCCGAGCGCCGCCAGGTGCACGAGCGGGACATAGAGGAGCAGGCGATAGAGCTGCCGGCGGTCGCGCAGTTGGTGCACGCTGAGGATCGCTGCCACGGCACCGAAGCCGATGATGACGACGAACGGGGCCCCCTCGTTGCTCGTCAGGCCGATGACGCTGGTCAGGAACGCGGTCGCGACCAGCGCGAACCGCTCGTCGTAGAGCAGCGTGATGACGACCGCGAAGCCGGCGACCGGGATGAGGTAGCCCGAGAAGCGCAGCACGTTCAGCACCAGGCCCGCCAGCAGGAGGAAGCTGCTGAAGGCCAGCGTGAGCAGGAGCGCGTCGGCGTAGTTCACGGCCATATCACGCCGGTAGGCCCGGACATAGAGGACGAAGCCGCACAGCAAGAAGGCCAGGAGCAGCGCTCGCCCGGCGAAGGCCAGCACGTCCTCCTGCAGCTTGAGCTGGGCACCGCGCGATTCGCGCGCCCGCTCGTAGGACTCGAGCTTCTGCGCCGCCTCGGGCGTCACGATCTCGTGGGCGCCGATGATCTTCTCGCCCTTGAGCACCTGCCCGATGCCGGGATCGACCGCGTCGCGGGCGAGCTGCCGCCGTTCCTGCGTGGCCTGGCTGTCGAAGACCACGTTGGGCCAGGCGAAGCGCTCGACCAGCTCGGCGACCGCCTGACCCTCGGATCCGGAGTGCACCAGCTCCTCCTGCTCCCGGCGGATGCGGTTCGGGCTGGCGAAGCGGCTGGTGGGTCCGACCCAGTCGGCACCGCCGGTGAGGAGCGTCGCCCGCTCGTTGTTGTTCAGCAGATCCTCGAGATTCTCGGCGACGATGCCGCGGTCGAAGTACTCGGCGAGCCGCCCGCGCGCCTGCGCCATGATCCCCTCGGCGTCGAGCGTCAGCAGGGCCAGGTAGGCGTTCTGGGAGAGCGGGACGTCACGCCGCCCACCCTGGGCGGTCGGCACCTGGTTGCCGCGGATTTCCTCCACGGTACGCTGGAGGGCGTCCAAGGCCGCCAGGGCCTCGACCCGCACGGAGTCCTGTCGCACCAGCACCGGGGGAACCGCCGCCATGGCCTCGTGCTGTTCGCGCTCGAGCGTGGCGCCATCGCGCAGGATGGGGAAGCCGAACTCGGCGATCACCGCCTTGGGCTGCACGGTGCCCACGCGGTAGGTCTGGCGCTGATAACCCTCCTGGCGCGGGAAGATCGTCAGGCCGCACAGAAACGCGATCGCCACCAGGACCCAGCGGGCCACCGCCGGGCGGCGGGTGGGCAGCTCGACCACCGCTCGCAGCAGGTTGCGCCCGAGCTGCAGGAGCCCGCGGGCCCCGCCGCGTCCGCCGGCAGCCTCGGTCAGTTCCGCCGGGGGCTTCATGGCTGCCCGCTTTCGTCGTCGAGCCCCTCGTGCCGCTGGAAGGCCAGGATGATGTCCCGCACCAGGCGGTGGCGCACAACATCGCGGTCGGACAGGAAGGCGAACTGCACGCCGCTGACGCCCTTCAGGATCGTCTGGATCTGCACGAGGCCGGAATCGCGCGGGTTGTTGAGGTCGATCTGGGTCACGTCGCCGGTGATGACCGCCCGGGAGTCGGGCCCGAGGCGCGTCAGGAACATCTTCATCTGGGGCAGCGTGGTGTTCTGGGCTTCGTCCAGGATGACGAAGGCCCGCGAGAGGGTGCGCCCGCGCATGTAGGCAAGCGGCGCGACCTCGACGACCCCGAGCTGCAGGAAGCGCTGCAGCTTCTCGAAGCTGATCATCACCCGCAAGGCATCGTAGAGGGGCCGCAGGTAGGGATCGACCTTCTCCTGCAGGTCACCAGGCAGGAATCCCAGGCTCTCGCCCGCCTCGACCGCGGGCCGCACGAGCACGATCCGGTCGACCAGCTTCTCGCGCAGGCAGTGGACCGCCCAGGCCACCGCCAGGAAGGTCTTGCCCGTCCCCGCCGGCCCGATCGAGAAAACGATGTCGTGGCGGCGCATCGCTTCGATGTAGCGCGATTGACCGAGGGTGCGCACCTTGACGAGTTGCTTGTCGCCGCGCAGCACGATCTCCGGTCTCTCGAGCGGCGTGGGATCGGTCTCTTCGGCCGGACGCTCCTCCAGGACGGAGAAGGCATACTCCAGGTCGTCCGCGCTGATCGCCTCCCCGCGGCGCACGCGCTCGATGAGATGCTCGAGCAGGCCGGCGGCCGCCTCGACCTGGGACGGGGACCCGTAGATGCCGAGCTGGGAGTCGCGCAAGACCAACCGCACATCGAAGCGCTTCTCGAGGGCTCTCAGGTGCCGATCCCGCTCCCCGAACAGGTCGAGGGCCGACAGCCCGTCAATCGACAACGTTCGCAGCGGCTCCCCGGACATCATGCCCCTACGGAATGGTCAATGTGATACCGGCCTTCAGCTCCACACCGGGATCCTCGATCTTGTCGCGGTTGGCCTCGTAGATCTTCCGCCAGTCGGCGGCGGTCCCGTAGAACAGGCCGGACAGCTTCATCAAGGTGTCACCCTCTTGGGTGACATAGGTGCTCGCGGTGCGACGCTCCTGCTTCATCTGCTTCAGCTCGCGTTCGAGCAGGCGGGCCTCGCGATTGGCCTCGCCGTGCGCCGTGTTCAGCGAGTCGAGCACCACGTTCAGGCTGTCGTTGATTCGCACCGCGAGGGTGACATCGTCCCGCAGCGCGGTCAGATAGTCGTCCAGCATGCGGCAGTAGGTCTCGATCTGCCCCGGGCTGAGCTGGCGCTGCTGCTCGAGCGTCAGGAACTGACCCGTCTCCGGGGAGGGCAGCTCGGCGCGCGGCGCCGTCCCACAGCCCGCGCCCAGTGCTCCAACGGCCACCACCCAGACCGCGACACCCAGCGGCAGGGCCGCTGTCAGGGCTCGCGTTCCCATCCCCCATCTCCTCGCGCTCATCGCCATCCCCCGTCGCTGCGTGCTCGCCCGGCACTCACCGGACCCATCTTCCCCGGCCGGACTACTTCTTCTCCGCATCCATCTGCTCGAGGAGGGCCTTCTCGGCCTGCAGCTCCGTGAGCCGCTGCTGAGCCCGCTCCATGCTGCTCCGCATGCGGTCGACCGAGGTTGCGGTGGTCTCCAGCGTCTTCAGCGCCGCCTCGCGCCGCTCCTGCACGAGCTCGATCTGGGCGGGGATCACCAGGCAATTGCGCCCGGCGGCGCCGCCGCAGGCCACACCTGTAAGACAAAGTCCCAGAAGCAGAAGGGCCCAGAGCCCCGTCGCCTTCTTCATCGTTCTCCCCCGTTCGCCGCGGCCGGGCCGCGCTCGCGTCGCCCCGCCAGACGCCCTGATATTTCGGCGGCTCGCGGCCATGTGTCAAGGTCCAACCCCCCGCGGCGGCCTCAGGGGGGAGGCCCGCACCCGCCCGGGGCCTACGTACCCTCGACCCGGATGTGCAGGTCCCGCAGATCTTTGGGATCAGCCTCGGCCGGGGCGCCGTCGACCAGCGACAACGCACTCGTTGTCTTCGGGAACGCGATCGTGTCGCGGATCGAGCTGCGTCCGGCCATGAGCATCACCAGCCGGTCGAGTCCGAGGGCGATGCCCGCGTGGGGGGGCGCGCCGAACTGGAACGCCTTGAGCAGGAAGCCGAAGCGCCGGTCGGCCTCCTCGGCGCTCAGGCCCACCACCTTCATCACCCGCTCCTGGATGTCACGCCGGTTGATGCGCACGCTCCCGCTCCCCAGCTCGACCCCGTTCATGACCAGGTCGTAGAGCTGGGCGCGCACGGCCAGGGGATCGGTCTCGAGCTTGGGCAGGTCGCTCTCGAGCGGCATGGTGAACATGTGGTGCGCCGCGGTGATGGCCCCGGAGGATTCCTCGCGCTCGAAGAGCGGGAAGTGACAGACCCAGAGGAAGCGGTAGACCGGGCTCTGGCCCTGTGCGCGCCTGGCGTCCGCCTCGCGCGCCGCCAGCAGGGCCCGGAGCCGCCCGAGGGCGCGGTTGGCCGCCGCGCGCTCGTCGACCACCACGGCCAACAGGTCGCCGGGAGCCGCCCGGGTGGCGCGGATCATCTCGGCCGCGCGCTCGGGCTCGACGTGCTTGGCGAAGCCCGAGTCGATACCGCAATCGGTGACCTTGGTGCGCAGCAGACCCTTGGCCCCGACGAGCCTGACCTCCTGCTCGAGGGCATCGGACTCCTTGCGCGACAGCGCCGCGCCGCCGGGCACGACGAGGGCCTTGACCCGCTGCCCCGCGGCCTGCGCGCCGCCGAGCAGACTGAACGCGCACCCCGCGAAGAGCCCGGTCAGGTCCTGGATCTCGCCCGCGAAGCGCAGGTCCGGCTTGTCGGATCCAAAGCGGTCCATGCACGCGTCGTAGTCCAGCCGCTCGAACGGCGCGTGCACCCCGACGCCCAGCACCTCGCGAAAGAGCCTCTCGATCAGCCCCTCGATGACGGCAAAAACGTCCTCCTCGCCCGCGAAGCTCATCTCCACGTCGATCTGGGTGTGCTCGGGCTGGCGATCCGCGCGCAGGTCCTCGTCGCGCAGGCAGCGCGCGATCTGGAAGTAGCGGTCCATGCCGGCCACCATCAGCATCTGCTTGTAGAGCTGCGGGCTCTGGGGCAGGGCATAGAAGCGCCCGGGCCGCTCGCGGCTCGGCACCAGGTAGTCGCGCGCACCCTCGGGTGTCGGCTTGACCAGCAGTGGGGTCTCGATCTCCAGGAACCCGCGCTCGTCGAAGTGGCGGCGCGTCTCCATCGCCACGCGGTGGCGCAGCTCGAGCACGCGGGCCAGCTCGGGCCGGCGCAGATCGAGGTAGCGGTATTCGAGCCGCAGATCCTCGCCCGCGCTGGTCTCGTCCTCGATGTGAAAGGGCGGCGTTTCGGAGGGCGCCAGGATCTGGGCCGCGCGGGCGTGCACCTCGATCTCGCCGGTCGGCCGATCGCGGTTGACCATCCCTTCGGGGCGCCGGCCCACCACGCCCTCGATCCGCACGACCGTCTCGGGCCGCATCTCGCGGATCACCTGGAGCACGTCCTCGCCGGTTTCCCCGGGCCGCGTGACGACCTGGGTGATCCCGTAGCGGTCGCGCAGATCGAGGAAGAAGACGCCACCGTGGTCGCGCACGCGATTCACCCACCCGGTCAGCACGACCGTGCGCCCTTCGTCCCCGCCCCGCAGCTCGCCGCAGCTGTGCGAGCGCAGGCCGGTTGCCAGGCCAGCCGGTGCGTTCGGCCCAATCGGTTCAGTCATCTCGAACCCCCTCTTGCCGCGTCCCTGAGTCCTTGGCTCCGGAAGGCGGTCACGTTCAGCGCCAGGCCGATCCCGAGCCCCACCCAGTCCGCCGCCAGATCGCTCACGCAGGCTGTGCGGGTCGGCACGCGCGACTGCAGCAGCTCGTCGAGCCCCGCCAGGACCGCGCCGCACAGGAAGACCAGCGCGATGCGACGGACCGTCGCCCTGCGCCCTGCCCCCGGCCAGCTCAGGTGCGCGGCCCGCTGGCTCAGGAAGCCGAGGACCCCGTACTCGCCGGCATGCAGGAGCTTGTCAGAGAAGCGGACGTCGCTGAGCAGATCCGGGTTCGGCCGCGACGAGAGGTAGAAGATCAGGCCGATGTAGGCCGCCAGGATCGACCAGACGATGCCCGGTGTGAATGGCTGCCGGCGACTCCTCAAGAGGCGCTCCCGGCCCCTGGCGCCGGCGGCGCGTCCGCGCCCAGCTTGGCCTCCTCGGCGGCGATCAGCCGCACCGCCTCTTCCGGGCCGGTCGCCTTCAGGAGCTTCTTCTGCAGATCGCCGGTGTAGAGCAGGCGGGAGATCCGGGTCAGCACGCGCATGAGCCCGGTGCGATCCTCGGGGCCGACGGTCAGGAAGATCAGTTGAACCGGTTTCTCATCGAGCGCCTGGAAGTCTATGGGTTCGCGGGGCTTGGCGACCGCGACGGCGAACTCCCTCACGGCCGCGCTCTGGGCGTGCGGCAGGGCGACGCCGCCCCCCACGCCCGTGCTCATCACCCGCTCGCGTTCGAGCAGAGCCCGCGTGACCTTCGAGACGCTGTCGACGATGCCGGCGTCGACCAAGGGCTCGACCATGCTGCGGATCATCTCGTCCTTGCTGAGCGGCGGTCCACCGATCTGGACGAATGCCGGCTTGATGAGCTCCGCCAGAACCACCCTCGCCCCCTGTCACCCGCCCGCCGCCGCTGCGGGACGGGGCGTCCGCGCGCCCCCGGGCCCGAACGCCTTACGCAAAAGACGCACCGGCCGTCCGATGCGCCGCCCTCCCCTGGTGCGTGGCCGGAGTCTACCACAGACAGGTCGAGAATCAAGGGGTGGCTGTGCAAGCGCTGAGCACGTGCAGATCCCCGCCGAGCGGGGTACAATCAAGAAAATGAACCAGCGAATCGACACGAGCTACCGCGCGCTTCTGAGAAAGCTGGCGGAAGATGGGCTGTTGACCGACTCCGAGACCGCCCTCCTCGGCCGGCTTTCCGAGCACGGCGAACACCAGGCCCTTGGGCTCATGGCCCACGAGGTCCTGCGCCGGCTGGTGCGGGCCGGCTGGCTGGCCGCACGCCGGGGCGATCTGGCGCGTGCCGGGGTGACGCTCACGGTCGCCGACGAGCGCCGCGGCTGCCTGTACACTCTGCCGGATCTGGTCACGCCGGCCCAGCCCGCCCTGCGGCTGCCTCTGAACCCGATCCTGGGCCCGGCTCCTTCCTTCAGCGATGAGGAGGTGGCGGGCCTCTTCCAGGACCAGAGCCGCCGGTTCCTCTCCTCGATCGACCGGTCCGCCGACCTGAAGGGTGTCGTCACCGGGATGCTCGACTTCGTGCGCCGCGTGATGGGCCCGCCGGCTGTGCTCTGCTACACGCAGACGCTGCCCGTGCCGGCGGTGATCGCGCGGGGGCTGAGCGGCCTGCACGAACAGCTCGCGCGGCGCGCTGGCCCGCTCGCCGCGCCGCAGGTCCCGGCGGCACCGGCGGCCCTCGCCTTCGTGCGGGCGTGGAAGACCCTGGTCGAGGCGGCGGGGCGCGACGCCTCGGCCATGCTCAGCGTGCCCGACCTCGCCCTGCTGCCCCCGGATCGCCGGCCGCTCGCCGAAGGCAGCGCGCTGCTGGTCCCGTTGGCCGAGCGGCAGCCGGCCTGGAACGCGGTGGTGGTCGCGGTCAGCCCCGAACCCTTCGCCTTCGGCGCCGAGCAGATCGCGCGCATGCGCCTCTTCGCTCCCCACTTTCGCCGGCAGCTCACGCACGCTGTGCTGCTGCAGACCGTCATCTCGCACGACTTCCTGACGCGGATCTACAACCGCGCCTTCTTCGAGGATCAGCTCACCCGCACGCTGGCCGCGGCCGCGCGCCGCCAGCAGGATTTCGCCCTGCTGATCGCCGACATCGACGACTTCCGCGCCTTCAACTCGCTGCACGGCTACGATGCAGGGGACCAGGTGCTGCGCAGCGTGGCCGAGAGCTGCAAGGGCGTGCTGCGCACGACCGACGTGCTGGCGCGCTATGGGGGCGAGGAGTTCGTCGCGATCCTGGCCCCGCCCGTCTCGCGTCCCGAGGCGCTGCAGGTGGCCGAGCGACTGCGCGCGGCGGTCGAGCGGCAGCGGGTGGATGTGCCCACGCTCGAGCCCGAGGGGCTGGGAGCACGCGTGAACGTGCCGGTCACCGTCTCGGTGGGCGGCGCCATCTTCCCGGCCGACGGCAGCACGCGCGACGCGCTCTGGACGGTGGCCAATGCCATGCTGCTCGCCGCCAAGCGCGAGGGGAAGAACCGCGTGCGCTTCCGGGGCGGGATCACGGAGGTGCCACGCTCCGAGGCGGAGACGGGCACCAACGGCTCCTAGGCCAGCTGCCTGGCCCCAGGGGCCGTCGTGCGCGCAACCGGCGAGTGCTGTTCGCGCTATCGGACGCGCACCACCTTCTCGAGCACGCTCCCAGCCTTGCGGCCTGACCCGTCCCACACGGTCAGCTCGTAGAAGTAGAGACCGTTGGCGATCGCGTCGCCATCGTCGTCGCGGCCGTCCCACGGGATCCCGTGCAGGCCCTTGGCCACCGGCAGCTCCTCGCGATCGATGATCCGCCGCCCGCTCGCCGTATAGACCCGCAGCCGCGCGCGGCCCGCCGGGGCCGTGAGCTCGTAGACCAGCGTCGTCTCATCCGCAAACGGGCTCGGGATCCACTCCGCCTGGCGGATCGACAGCGGCACATCCCCGAACTGGATGTCATAACTCGCCAGCGCGAGGTCCTGGCCGTCGCGCTGCTTCACCACGACCGCCAGCGCCTGCGTCTCCGCCAGGGGCACCGCGGGGGCGTAGTCGAGGAGCCACGCGAAAGCACCGTCGGTCCCCTGCGTGACCGTATGGTTCTGCAGCTCCAGCGGCTCGCCCGCCAGGTGGAGCCCGATGTCCCCGGGCTCCAGGTGCACCCCGGTGCGCAGGGTGACCCTGAACGCGGAGGTCGAAGCCACTATCGCGCCGTTGACGATCGGCACCAGGCCTCCGCCCGCGGGCATCTCGTAGATTCCCAGGGTCAGCGGCACGTGCAGCGCGACCGACCGCTCGCTGCCGTCGTAGTCGATCGCCGTGAAGGTGAGATCATAGGGCCGCCGCTGGAGCTGCGTCGCGTAGGCGACCGCCAGCTTGCGGTCGGTCGTCGTGTCGGGCACGACCGTGATCAGCTCCTGGGGCACCTCCCGATACTCCCCATTCACGTAGTCCATGATCCGTGGCGCCGTCACCTGGCTCTGGTCGTGGAGCCGCACCCGCACGGCGAGCGAATCATCTTCGCGCGCGCTGATCAGCTCCGTCATGCTGGCCGGGTCCCACGCCGTGCCGTTCAGCGTGATCAGCATCGCCGGCGGCTCGATCCCCAGCCGCAGCGCCGGGTCGCCCAGGTACGTGTAGGTGATCCGTTGCTCATCGCGCGCGCTGAGGTACGTCTTCGACAGTGAGAACAGCTCTCCCGCCCGCCAGCGTGATCGCCCCAGGTCGTCCTTGGGCACGTCCTGGAACATCACCCGGAAGACGTGCTGCTCGATCTTGTGGTTGATCCACTCGTAATCACTCGAGGCAAAGACGCCGATCGCCCCTTTGAGCTCCCCCGGACAGCAGAGCATCATCACCTCGGCCATGGCGTCGAGTCGCCGGAGAGTGCCCTCGGCGAAGTGCGCGTACTCGGCGAGGTGACAGCCGTAGCCCATGTACAGGAAGAGCCGTCCGATGTTGGTCAGGTCGTAGACCCACCGGTTCTCGTAGCTGTGGAAGTAGACCTCCTCATGAGCGAGCTGCGATCGATTGGAGTGGCCCTGGTAGGCCCAGACGAGCGTGCCGCGGTTGAGCAGCCGCTCCAGTGCGGCTCGGACGTGCGTCTGACCGAACATCCTGTTGGCGAGCAGATCGGCTTCGCCGCCGTAAGGAATCAGAACGACGTTTCCTTGACCGTCTCGCCTGCAACGGCCCGTGAGGGTGTCCACCTCGCAGCGTTTCAGGGACACGACCGAATCCATCATGGCCGAGTGGTAGAGGGAGTCGACCACCCAGTGGTCGAAGGCCGAGTCGGCCAGAATGTAGGCGATGCCGTTGCCCGTGACGCCTTCGAAGGCACCAGCGTCCGTCGTGCGGATGTAGGGCCCCGACGTCCGCGAGCTGAAGGCGTCGTCCGTGTGCATCAGGATGTGATGCCGCCAGCTCTCGCTGGGGTCCTGGCTCTCGTACTCGAGGATCTTCTGCACCAGAACCTGCACCTCACCCGTCGTGGCGGGCGTCAAGCGCCCCACGAACATATCCTCGTTGTAGCTCATCCGATCGGTCCACCGGCCCAGCAGGTTGTCGGCAAACCAGTGGTCGCTGGAAACGATCTGGTATCCCTCATTGGCGGGGAAGTGACCCGGCACTGTCATGACCGGGACGTAGTTGGTGTCGGAGTTGTCCGTCGCCCGACCCAGCGCATAGCCCGCGAAGTCGACCGAGGCGTCGCCCACGAGCAGCAGCCAATCGGGCGGGGGATTCACACCGTCGTGCCACATCTCGCGCAGCAGGTACTTGAGCGCGTAGACGTGCTGCCGCCCCCCGCTGTACTGCGCGAAGACGTCCTCGACCGGCGCCCGGTAGACCCGATGTCCCTGGCTTTCACGAAGGGCCAGCAGCGGCTCCAGCGCAGCGCCGAAGCGGCGCGGATAGATTGCCACGTAGTCCTCACCCGTGAAGGACGGCAGGACCTCCTGACCGCGGACCGCGATCCGCTCACCGGCCACGGCGGCGATCTTGTCGCGTTCGACGAAGAAGAACACCCGTGAGGACGGCTCGGCCCCGAGATCGACCTGGAGGTTCAGGTTGTAGCGGTTCGAGCCCGCGGCGCTGTAGAGCGAATCGGCCAGCCCGAAGACGCGCGGCGCGCGAGGTTCGGTGAGGTCGAGGGCAACGAACTCCCCCGGCGCCGTCGCCGCGTCCGGGATCCTCTCGACCTTGAGTTGCTGCACCCCGGTGAGCCCCGTCAGGGGCGCGAGCAAGCGGTTGTACTGGAGCCAGAAGAGCCCGCGATAGGTGATCTCGATCCAGTCGATGCCGATCCCCTCCCCGGAGGCGTTGAGACCGACCTCCTCCGGGCTGGGAAGGTAGATCTTCACGTAGTTGCCCCCCGTCGTGACGCTTGCTCCGGCTGCGGCGGCCTGCGTCAGCTCGGCTTCGGAGAGCGTGACGAGCGAGTCGCTCTTGAAGGGGATCTTGTACGGATTGCCGGGAAACGGCCAGGTCATGGTGGTCGTGTCCTCCCGGGCTGGACTCCGGGAGAGATAGAGCCGGGGACGGTGCTGAATGGCGCCTGTGACGATTTCCTGGCCCTGGAGTTGCACTTGGAGTCCCAGGGCTTGGTCGACCTTGGGCATGCGCGCCGTGTACATCTGGAACTTGTTTCCGCCCCCGGCGGTGGCCAGGGGATGCGTGGCATTGTAGTGATCGATGCGGAATGCCTCAGGCCCCTCGCTGCCCTCCCCCATCGCCGTCGTCCCCATGTAATAGATGTTCTGCTCGAAGTGGATGGTGTTGACGAAGTCCCGCACCGGGCTGAGTCCCTCGACCCCCAGCCACCCGGGCAGGCTGTCCATCTGCGCGCCGCCACCCGCGCCCGCCACGAGCCAGTAGACGTTGCGGCGTAGGTAGCGCCGCTCCGCCGGCGGCAGATCGAAGAAGTCCCAGGCGTCCTGGCCGTAGAAGATGAAGCTCTCCCCGGGCTCGAAGATCCCGTCGCCGTCATCCTCGGGCAGGAAGGCGATCGGATAGGTCTCGCGCCAGCCCTCGCTCTGCCCTTGGTTGTTCACCCGCTCGCCGTAGTCGCGCACTTCCATGCCCAGATCCGACCAGGCCACGCCGCTCACCGCGGCCCCCGCATCCTCCAGCTGCTCGTACGTCACCGCGTAGACGTCCGTCGTATCGACCCCGATCTCGACGCTCCAGTCCGCCTCGTCCTGCAGCAGCATGCTCCGGCCGTTCCCGCCGCCGGCTGCCGCGCGCGGACCCCGCTTGTAGCTCTTGCCGCGCTCGTAGTTCAGGATCCGCCGCTCGAAGAGCGGTTCCCAGGCCGGCTCGTCGCGCAGGTAGGGCACCAGGGCCGCCGCCTCGCGGGCCGCCCGCTCCGTGGGCACGAATCGCACCTGGACGCGCAGTCGCGGGTGCCAGATGAGCTGCCCGCTCTCGGGCTCGTAGCTCACCGGATAGACCGCCACCTGCGCCACCTGCAGGTGTCGCCAGGGGCTCGGGGCATCGGCCCGCGCCAGCGCCTCCGGGTAGGGCGTGAGGGAGCCGTAGACCGCCGGGTCCTCGACGTAGGTCTCGTCGACGATGTCCGGCCCCTGCTCGAGGCCGTCGGTCCCCAGCTCGCCGCGCCGCCCCAGCAGCTCGGGCATCGGCAGCGGGCGCGCCGCAGCCAGCGCGCGGCGATCGTCCTCCAGCAGGCTCGCGGTCGCGATCGTCCCCGGGGGCACCGCCAGCTCCACGTAGGTGATGGGCAGATCGGGTTCACCGGCGCGGGTCACGTGATCGCACCCGTGCAGCGAGACCTGGACGTACTCGCGCCCGTCCACGGTCTGCGGGGTGACCTGCGGGAACCCGAAGCGGGCCTCGAAGACGACCAGCTCGTCGGTCGCCGTGACGAGCTGGATGTCGACCCCGCCGTCGCTGAGCGCGCCTGCGGGTTCGGTCAGGGGCCAAGTGGCCAGGAGCATGGCCGTCGCGAGCACTGGGAATGCACACACCTTCAGACCGATCCCCATCGCAGTCCTCCTCGTCAGATCCCTGACCCCCTGGGACGGCATGAGGACCCCGGTCCGGTCCTGGGCGGACCACCAGGTTGCGCTTATCACCTCTTACCCTCCACCGCCGCCGCGCGTTCCCATGAGAGTTGCCCGCCCGCGTCCAGGTCGACGCGCACCCGGTCGCCCTCGTGGACCTCGCCCGCCAGGATCTTCATCGCCAGCATGTTCTGGATCTCGCGCTGCAGCAGCCGCCGCAGCGGTCGGGCGCCGTAGTCGGCGTCGAATCCGACCCGGGCCAGATGGTCCTTGGCCGCGTCGCTGACCTCCAGCTCGATCTGGCGGTCGGCCAGGAAGCCGCGAATCTCGCGGAGCTGCAGATCGACGATCTGTCGGATCTGCTCGGGCCCGAGGGGATTGAAGATCACGATCTCGTCGATCCGGTTGAGAAACTCGGGCCGGAAGTGCTCGCGCAGCTCCTGCAGGATCGCGTCGCGCCGCCCCTCGGGCGTGAAGCCGCCGGTCTGGCTGAGCATGCGCGTGCCGATGTTCGAGGTCAGGATCACCACGGTGTTCGTGAAGTCGACCGTGTGACCCTGCCCGTCGGTGAGGCGACCGTCGTCCAGGAGCTGCAGGAGCACGTTGAAGACCTCGGGGTGCGCCTTCTCGATCTCGTCGAACAGCACCACGCTGTAGGGACGGCGGCGCACGGCCTCGGTGAGCGCTCCGCCCTCCTCGTACCCGACGTACCCGGGCGGCGCGCCCAGGAGCCGCGAAACCGTATGGCGCTCGCCGTACTCGGACATGTCGATGCGCACGATGTTGTTCGGATCGTTGAAGAGGAACTCCGCCAGGGCCTTGGCCGTCTCGGTCTTCCCCACCCCGGTGGGGCCCAGGAAGATGAAGCTGCCGATGGGGCGATTGGGCGGCGTCAGGCCCGCCCGGCCGCGCCGCACCGCGTCGCTCACGGCGCGCAGGGCCACGTCCGGCCCGACCACCCGCTCCCGGAGGCGCTCCTCCATGTGGACGAGCTTCTCGGCCTCGGTCTCGAGCATCCGCGCGACCGGCACGCCGGTCCAGCGCGCCACGACCTCGGCGATGTCCTCCTCGGTGACCTCCTCCTTGAGCATGCCCCCGCTGCGGCGCGCCTCCGCGAGCTCGGCCTCGATCTTGGTCAGCCGCGCCTGCACCGCGGGGATGCTCCCGTGCCGGATCTCGGCCACCCGCTCGAGGTTGCCCTCACGCTCGGCCTGCGCCTCCCGGGCGCGCAGCGTCTCGAGCTCCTCCTTGTGCTGGCGCAGCCGGCCGATCATCTCCTTCTCGCGGCCCCACTGCGCCGCCAGCCGGTCGCGCTCCTCCTTGAGCCCGGCCAGCTCGCGGCCCAGCTCCTCGAGCCGCTCGCGCGCGGCCCGATCGTCGTCGCGCTTGAGCGCCTCGCGCTCGATCTCGAGCTGCTTGATGCGCCGCTCGACGCAGTCCAGCTCCTCGGGCATCGAATCGATGTCGATGCGCAGGGCGGCGGCCGCCTCGTCGACCAGGTCGATCGCCTTGTCGGGCAGGAACCGGTCGGTGACGTAGCGACTGGCCAGGCGGGCCGCGGCCACCAGGGCCGCATCGCGGATGCGCACGCCGTGGTGCAGCTCGTAGCGCTCGCGCAGGCCGCGCAGGATCGCGATCGTGTCCTCGACGTTCGGCTCGGCTACCAGGATCGGCTGGAACCGCCGCTCGAGCGCCGCGTCCTTCTCGACGTGCTTCCGGTACTCATCGAGCGTCGTGGCGCCGATGCAGCGCAGCTCGCCGCGTGCCAGCATGGGTTTCAGCATGTTGGAAGCGTCGACCGAGCCCTCGGCCGCGCCCGCGCCGACGAGGGTGTGCAGCTCGTCGATGAAGAGGATCACCCGGCCCTCGGCCTCTTTGACCTCGCGCAAGAGCGACTTGAGCCGGTCTTCGAACTCGCCGCGGTACTTCGCGCCCGCGATCAGCGCCCCCAGATCCAGCGCCAGGACGCGCTTGCCCCGCAGCCCCTCGGGCACATCGCCGGCCACGATGCGCTGGGCCAGGCCCTCGGCGATCGCCGTCTTGCCGACGCCCGGATCGCCGATCAGCACCGGGTTGTTCTTGCGCCGCCGCGAGAGCACCTGCATGACGCGGCGGATTTCGGTGTCGCGGCCGATGACCGGGTCCAGCTCCTCGCGCCCCGCCAGGGCGGTGAGGTCCTTCGTGTAGCGCTTGAGCGCCTCGTATTTGTCTTCGGGGTGCGGATCGGTCACGCGGCTGGAGCCGCGCACTTGGGCGAGCAGGCCGAGCAGCTTCTCGCGGTCCCCGGCGTGGCGGCGCAGCGCCTCGCCGGAGGCCTGCGTGTTGCCGTCGCCCGCGATCGCCAGCAGCAGGTGCTCGGTCGAGATGTACTCGTCCTTCAGGTGCTCGGCCTCCTGGCCGGCCTGCTCGAGCACCGCCGCCAGCTCCGGCGAGGGATAGCGCTGCAGCGCGCCCGTGACGCGTGGCTGGCGATCCAGGTCGCGCTCGAGATCCGCGACCAGGGGCTGCACATCGGCCCCGAGCTTGGCCAGGAGCCGGGGCACGAGGCCCTCGGGCTGGCGGATCAGCGCGAGCAGCAGATGGCTCGGCGTGATCTGCTGGTGATGCCTGCGGGCAGCCTCCTTCTGGGCCTCCTCGACCGCCTCGATGGCCTTGGCGGTCAGGCGCGTCGGATCCCAAACCACGGCCTGTCCCTCCCCGCTCCCGCGTCGTGCCCGCCAGCCGGCCTACTTCTTGGCCGGGGAGCCCGGCTCGGCCGGCGGGGTCGCGGTGTAGCGGATCTGCCTGAATACCTTCTCGTCGATTTGGACCGGCGTCGCGCTCCGGCGCTCCGCCAGGTACTGGTTGAGCACGGAGTCGATGCGTGCCTCCGTGAGCTGACTCACCACCTGATCCTTGACCGTCTCGAACTCCCTGCGCGGCCGCGAGGGCACCAGGATCTCCTCGACCCGCGCGACGGCGAAGCGCGCCCCCACCGCGTGCGGCCGCGTCACCCCCCCCTGGGGCAGCGTGAAGACCTCGCGGTCGATCTCGCCCGTGGTGGCATTCTCGTCGACCGGGAAACCGCTCGGACCGAGCCAGTTCGCGGAGGGATCGATCGCCCGGATGCGCTCGTAGGCCGCGCTCGGGTCCCGCACCTCGGCCAGGATCCGCCCCGCGCGCTGGGCCAGATCGGCCGTGGCCAGGTCGATCAGGATGTAGCGCCGGCGACCTGGCGCGGCACCCGGGCTGGGATGGGCCTCGTACCAGGCCCGCGCCTCCTCGAGCGTCGGCGTGACGCGCCGCATGATGTGCTGGCGGATGAACTGGCGCGTGAGGATCAGGTTGCGGTTCTTCTGCGCGGCCCAGGCGATGTCGGGATCCTTGTCGTACCCGCGCGCCCACGCCTCGCGATACTCCAGCCGCGAGAGCACCAGCTCGTCGAGCAAGCGCATGACGTCGTCGGCCTTCTCGAACTTCGGCCAGCTGAAGCTCGGCTTGCTGTTCAAGTGGTCGAGGAACAGCACCGCGGTGACCGTGTCCACGGTCGTCGTGGAGAGGATCTGCGCGCTCTCCTCCGGGGTCAGCGGATTCGAGGCCCATACCGGCTTTTCGCTGGACATCGGCATGCCCATCTCCGTCGGGCCGCCCGGGGCGGGAGGGGTGTAGGTGCGCGGCACGTTGCGCGTCTGCTCGCGCAAGAACTCGGTCATCCAGATCACCATGGCCATGCGCGGCTGGTAGTCGTACTTCTTCATCATCTCATCGTGGAAGGCGCGCACCAGCCGGCCGCCTCGCTCCCGGGCCAGGTTCAGCTTGAGGCTGTGCTTGACCTCCTCGAAGGGCGGCAGGCTCGGGTTGTCGGCCTTCTCCAGGAGCTGGACGAGCCAGTACCTGCCGTCGAACTCGACGGGTCCCCCCACCTGCTCGGGTCCCAGACCGGCCAGGATGTCGATGATGCCCTCCGCGGTGTCCAGCACGGTGCGCCACCCGGCGCCGGCGTCGCCGGGGCTGCCGGCCTGCCCGACCATGAGCGCGAAGGCGGCGCCCTGGCGCACCGTGGCCAGCTTCTGCAGGGCGTCCTCGCGGCTCGGGCAGGGCAGCTCCCTGAAGCGGTAGGCGGTGTGTCCCTTTTCGTAGACCTTGCGCAGTTCCGGTTCGGGTACGTCGGCGACTCGGCCGTAGACGTCGCGCTGCATCGCGCGCACCATCATGCTCTCCATGAAGCTGACGGCGCGGTGCTCGAGCAGCGGGGTCCACTGGAGCGAGTCGGTGGCGATCTGCTCGAGCAGGGTCTTGTGGACATAATCCTGCAGGTACTTGCGGGCCGAGGCGCTGTCGGCCTTGATCCCATCGGGGCGGGCCACCGCCTCGTCGAACGCCCGCTGGAACTCGGCAAGCGAGACCGCCCGCTGGCCCACCCGGAACAGGACGAGATCCTCCGCTGGGCCCTTCTGGCAGCCGGTCAGGACCAGCATCGGTGTCAATGTCAGTGTCAGTGCCACGCCCATGCGCCCGAGCGCTGTCATGCTGCTGCACCTCCTGTCGGAAACGCACCAGGGCCCGCCTCTCAACACCGCGGGCACACCAGGATAGCGACGGCCATTCTAGCAACTCGTGCCGGGCGGGGGAAGCATGGCGGGCCTTGGACCCCGCAGGATCAAACGCCTGGCTGCGCTGGGGGTTCCGTCGCGTGCGCCCTTGGGCCCACCGGCATTGACACTGGGGCGCGATCTGCCCCATAACTACTTGGTCTTCTTGATCTAGCCCCACTGCGCCGGACCTAAGAATGGCCGGCGCGGCTCCCGATGCTTCCAGGGATGGGGTTGCAGGAGAGCGGCATGGACCAGAGGCTGCCCGCGCGGGAATCGATCAGCGCGTTCTTCCCCGCCTACAACGACTGGGGAACGATCGCCAGCATGGTGGTCTTGGCCCACCGGGTCCTCGAGGAGCTGTCCGAGGACTTCGAGGTGATCGTCGTCAACGACGCCAGCCCCGACCACGTCGGGGAGATCCTCACCGAGCTCGCCGAGCGCTACCCGCGCCTGCGGGTCGTCACCCACGACCGCAACCGGGGCTACGGCGGGGCCCTCAAGAGCGGCTTCGCCGCGGCTTCCAAGGCCTGGGTGTTCTACACCGACGGCGACGCCCAGTACGACGTGCGCGAGCTGCGCGACCTGTGGGCGCGCCGCGAGGGCCAGGATGTCGTCAACGGCTACAAGATCCACCGCAACGACCCCTGGTACCGTGCCGTCGTCGGGCGGGCCTACCACCACTTCGTGAGCCGGTTGTTTCGCATCCCCGTACGCGATGTGGATTGCGACTTCCGCCTCATCCGCCGCGAGGCCCTGGAGCGCATCCGTCTGACCGAGGATTCCGGGCTGATCTGCGTCGAGCTGATGGCCAAGATCGCCCGCACGCGCTGCCGCATCGCCCAGGTCCCGGTCCACCACTACCATCGCCTGCACGGGAAATCCCAGTTCTTCAACATCCCGCGTGTGCTGCGCGTCTTCGTCCAGATGGCCAAGCTCTGGTGGCGCCTGGACGTGCGCAAGGAGCCGGTCGGCCCCGTCGCGGGCGTGACGGGACGCGGGCCCGAGGGCGGCGCCGCGGGGAAGACCCCATGAGCGCCGCGACGGAGCAGGCCTATCGCGGCGCCCGGGTGATGGTGACCGGCGGCCTGGGCTTCATCGGCAGCCACCTCGCGCGCCGCCTGGTCGGGCTCGGCGCGCGCGTGACGATCGTCGATGCCCTCATCCCGGACCATGGCGGCAACACCTGGAACATTCACGACGTCGCCGAACAGCTCAGCGTCCACGAGGTCAACCTGTGCGATGTGGAGCGCCTGGCGCCCCTGGTGCGGGGGCAGGATTGGATCTTCAACCTGGCGGGCCAGGTCAGCCACATCGACAGCATGAGGCGCCCGCTGGATGACCTCGACATCAACTGCCGCGCCCACCTCACGCTGCTCGAGACCTGCCGCCACGAGGCGCCGGGGGCGAGGATCCTCTACGCCGGGACGCGGCAGCAGTACGGCCGCCCGCAACGACTGCCGGTGGACGAGGCGCACCCCATGCACCCCACCGACGTCAACGGGATCAACAAGATGGCCGGCGAGTGGTATCACCGCCTCTACCACGACGTGCACAGGTTGGAGACCTGCAGCCTGAGGCTCACCAACACCTTCGGGCCGGGCATGCTGCTGCGCCATCCGCGCCAGGGCTTCCTGGCCGTCTTCATCCGCCGAGCGCTCGACGGCGAGGCGATTCAGGTCTTCGGCGACGGCCGCCAACTGCGCGACTACACCTACGTCGAGGACGCCGTGCGGGCCTTCTTGATGGCCGGTGCGCAACCGCGTCTGGGCGGCGAGGTGTACAACTTGGGGGGGAACGAGACCTACTCGGTGCGGGAGATCGCGGAGATGCTGGTCGCCATCACGGGCCGGGGGCGCGTCGAGCTGGTGCCGTTCCCGGAGGACCGCAAGGTGATCGACATCGGCAGCTACCGCGGCAGCTTCGAGAAGCTGCGCGCGGCGGTGGGCTGGGAGCCGACCGTGCCCGTGCGCGAGGGGCTGGAGCGCACGCTGGCCTACTACCGCCAACACCGGGAGCACTACCTGTGAGCAGCGGGAACGAGCCAGCGGGCATGCTCCCCGTCTTCGACGTGCAGGCGCACGACCGCGCGATCGCCGGCCAGATCGCTGCCGCGATCGAGCGCGTCCGCGCCTCGGGCTGGTTCATCCTCGGCCCCGAGCTCGAGCGCTTCGAGTCTGCCTGGGCCGCGTATCTGGGCGGTGGCCACGCTGTCGGCGTGGCCTCGGGCACCGAGGCGATCCAGCTCGCCCTCACGGCCGCGGGCGTGGGCCCGGGCGACACGGTGCTGACCGCGCCCAACACCGCGGTGCCCACGGCGAGCGCGATCACCGCCACGGGCGCGCGCCCGATCTTCGCCGACGTCGATGCCGACACCGCGCTGCTCGATCCCGGCGCGATCGAGGCCGCCCTGCGGCCCGACACGCGGGCCATCGTCCCGGTCCACCTCTACGGCCGGACCTGTCCGATGGAGCCGATCCTCGCGATCGCGCGGCGCCGCGGCCTGGCCGTCATCGAGGACGCCGCTCAGGCGCACGGCGCGATCTGGCGCGGGCGACGCGCGGGGACCTGGGGCGAGCTGGGCGCGTTCAGCTTCTACCCGAGCAAGAACCTGGGCGCCTACGGCGACGGCGGCGCGATCTGGACGGGCGATGCGGCGCTCGCGCAGCGGCTGCGCGCGCTGCGCAACTACGGCCAGACCGAGCGCTACCGGCACGACTCGGTGGGCATCAACAGCCGGCTCGACGAGATCCAGGCCGCGGTGCTGGCGGCCAAGCTGCCGCACCTCGAGGCTTGGAACGAGCGCCGCCGCGCCCTGGCCGCGCGGCTGCGCGCGCTGCTGGTGGGCTTGCCCCTGACGCTGCCCGCCGAGGCGCCGGCGGACGAGCACGTCCATCACCTCTTCGTCGTCCGCGTGCGCGAGCGCGTGCGCGTGCGCGCCGAGCTGGCGGCGCTGGGCATCGCCACGCAGATCCACTACCCCATCGCCGTCCATCTCCAGCAGGCCTATCGCTATCTGGGGTACGCGGCGGACGACTTCCCGCGGGCCGAGGCCTGGTGCCGCGAGACCTTGAGCCTTCCCTTCTCGCCAGCCCTGGGTGAGAATGACCTGTCTCGCATCGCGCAGGGGGTGGCGGAGGCGCTGGCGCGGGCCGGTGTGCGGGGCTGAGGGACGTGCGCCGGCGGGCCGCGCTGAAGGCACTGAGCGCCGGTGAGCGGGATCGAGGGGGAGCGATGACACAAGCCTTTGTCCTGGTCTTCATCGCCGTCTGCTTCTCGGTGGCGGGCGAGCTGCTCCTCAAGTCGGGGATGTCGCAGGCCGGGGTGCTCTCCTTCGGCAACCTGGGGGTGATGATCCCCAAGATGCTGCGCGTGTCGCACCTCTGGCTGGGATTTGGTTCGGTTGCCGTCGGTGCCTGCTTCTGGCTGGCGACGATCTCACGGGCCGACCTGAGCTGGGCCTACCCCATGCTGGCGATGGGCTACATCCTCGCCCTCCTCTTCTCGGGGCTCGTGCTGCACGAGCAGATCCCCCTGATCCGCTGGATCGGCGCGGCCGTGATCGTCATCGGCGTCTACCTGGTCTCGCGCTCCTGACGGGGGGCGCAGCGCATGGATCCCCAGGAATACGAGCGGATGTTCGCGCTGGAAGAGCGCCACTGGTGGTATCGCGCGCTGCGGCGGCGGATCTTCCAGGCCCTGCGCGGCGCGAGGCGGGCAGGTCTGCTCACGGCCGGGCGAACCGCTCCGCTCGTCTGTCTCGACGCCGGCTGCGGCACCGGCATGAACCTCTGCGCGCTGGTCGCGCGCGGCCCCGGAGAGATCGGCCGGCCGATCGAACCGCACGGCTTCGACCTGGAACCGCTCGCGCTGCGCCTGGCGGCTCGCCGGGGCCTCGAGCGCCTGGCCTGCGCATCGGTGGAGGCGATCCCGTGGCCCGACGGCTGTGCCGATCTCGTCCTCAGCGCGGATGTGATCTACCATCGCGGCGTGCGTGATGACGGCGCGGCACTGCGCGAGATGGCGCGTTGCCTGCGCCCGGGGGGACTCCTCGTGCTGAACGTGCCCGCCTTCAACTGGCTGCGTTCGGCGCACGACGTCGCCGTCCACACCGCGCGGCGCTACACGCGCGGCCAGGTCGCCCGCCAGCTGCGGGAGGCCGGGCTCGAGCCGCTGCGCGTCGCCTACTGGAACTGGCTGCTCTTCCCACCCCTGGCCGGCGTGCGCCTGGCGCGGGCGCTCTTCGTGGGACGGGCAGGACGTGGCGGGCGCACGGAAAACGAGCCCGGGCCCTCCTCGGATCTCACCCGTCTGCCCGGGCCGCTCAACGGCGCGCTCAACACCCTGCTCGCGGGCGAGGCCGCCCTGGGCTGGGCCCCCGTCCCGGCCGGCCTCTCGCTGCTCGCGCTGGCCCGCAAGCCCCGGGAGGGTCCGGGGGGACGCACCCCATGACGCTCCCGGCCACAGGGCGTGGCCCCATCGGCGGCGGGCGCTGGCGATGGATCGCGGCGGCCATGGCAGTCGCGGTGGCCGCGGTCGCGCTGCGTTTCTGGCGCCTGGGCGGCGAGGGGCTCTGGTGCGACGAGGCCTTTACGGCCCATCTCACCCAGCTCCCTATGGGCCAGATGCTCTCCGAGCTGGTCGCGAAGGATGATGCACCACCCCTCTTCTACCTGCTCCAGCGAGCTGCGGTCGCCATCCTCGGAGACGGCGAGGGGGCGTTGCGCTTCGTCCCGGCCTTGGCCGCGCTCGCGGCGGTCGGCGTGCTGCTCGCCGCGGCCCTGTCACGCCGATCGCGCGCGCACCTCTGGGCCGCTGCCTTCACCGCGGTCGCGGCCTACGCGGTCTTCTACGCCCGCCAGGCGCGCTCCTACGCGTTGGTGATGCTCTTTGCGCTGGGCGTGGTGCTCGCGGCCCAGGCACTGCTCCTCCGCGGCAGGCGCGCGGGACCGTGGCTGGCCGTGGCGGGTGTGCTCCTGTGCTGCACGCACCACCTGGGGATCCTCATCGTGGCCAGCAGCCTTGTCCTTTGGCCGCTGCGCGGGGCGCGCGGCGTCGCGCTGCGCACGTATCTCGGGTGGCACGCGATTCCGATCGCCGCGTGGCTGGTTCTGTGGGCCGTCTCCGCGTCGCAGATGGCCACCCATCAGGCCTTCAATAGCTGGATGGGCGCATACTGGCGGACGCACAGCCTGCCGCTGGCCCCGCTGCTGTCGCTGGCGAGCGTCGTGCCCGGCGTGCTCCCCGCCGGCCTGGCGGCGGTGGCCTTC
>CAZDKK010000055.1:0-33533 GCA_964506245.1 uncultured bacterium
CGCGGCGCGGGGCAGGTCGGCGCGGACGGGTTCACCTCGGTCAACCTGGATGCCATCCGCCAGTCCACCGGCGCCGATCTGCTGCCGATGTTTATTATTCAAGCGCCGGACCCGGCCGCCCCAGAATTCATCCGCCCCGGGGGGGGCGCTAGCGTTCGATCATCTCTACATTTGCGCGCGGGATCAGCGCTTCCGAGCGATCCTGGAAGCGGACCTTGAGGATGCGCACCTTGGCCCCCGACTCCACCACCTGCAGCTCGGGGGGCAGTTCGGTGACCTCCCCCAGCTGGCCGAAGTGCGGCGCGCGGATCACGCGCACCGGGCTGCCCACCTGCAGGCCGGACGACATGCTGAAGGACTTCTCCCGGGCGGCCCCGGCCGCCTCCTCCGTCAGGGGCACGATCAGCTCGGGTCGCATGACCCCCGCGCGGATCTGGGTCGCGCCGTTGACGGAGCAGGTCTTGCCCGCGAACTGCTTGAGCAGCTCGAAGGTGCGGCCGGCCATCACCATCCGACCGAAGCCCTCCGTGACCACCAGGGTGACGCCGAGCTGCTCGCTGCCCGTGATCGCGACGCCCAGGTCATACCCGAGGAAGTCCCTGAGGTCATCGGCGTCGATGCCCCCGACCAAGATGGCGCGCACGCCGCGCTCGCGGGCCTGTCGCAGCACCGCCTGCGTGACGTGGCTGCCCCCGACCAGCACCTTGCCCCGCACGTCACCCTCGAGGTGCCGGGCGGTGAGCTCCTCCTGGGCGGAGTCCACGGCCATGTGGATGACCCCGTGGGTCTCGCCGCCGATGCCGAAGATGCCCTGGATGAAGGCGCCCTCGGTCTCGACAATGACGCCCTCGTTCGGGATCACCTCGATGACGCGCCCGTCGAGGTAGGCCTCGACCTCGACCGGGATCGGCGGCTCGCGGATGATCACCTGACCGGTCACGGTCGAGATGCTCTCGACCGTGCCGTCGCAGGGCGAGGCGCAGTTGGCCTTGAAGAGCCCGAAGAAGCTCTTCGCCAACGCGATGGTCTCCCCCTTGGCCACGGGATCGCCTTCCTTCTTGACCATGTACTCGAGCAGATCCTGCTGGTGTTGGCCCAGGATGCTCGCGGCCTTGATCGGCTGCACGTTGCCCGGCAGCTCGGTGCGCGCCACAACCTGCTCGGCCCGCACGCGATCGCCCTTCTTGACCAGGACCTCCCCGGTCATCGGGAGCCGGCGTTCCTTGCGGATCGTCGTCCAGCCGGTCACGCGCAGGCCCGGTGTGTATGCATGCGCCACGTCTCGGTCCCTCCTCCCCCTACCTGCCGGCGCCCCGCGGCCCCGGATCGCCGGTGCGCCCTAGGCCAGCGTTCGCGGATCGCGCTCGTACAGCCCCATCGCCTGGGCCCACTCGGCCAGCCTCTCCATGCGCGCCGCGGCCTCCGCCGGCAGCTCGAACGGCTGGCGGCCGCGGGCGTCGAAGATGAGGCCGCAGACGCCGCCCTTCAGCGCGGCGTGCAGGGTCCGGCCCTTGCCGGCCCCCACATCGAACCCTCCGGCCGGCTCGATCGTCGCTTCGACCTCGGCTCCCCCCGCCACGTCCTCCAGCCGGCGGATCGCACCGTAGGCGAGCTCGAACTGCTCTGTCCGGCCCCCGGGCAGCTTCAGATTCACCGCCATGCAGCGCGCGCCCGGCTTGCCCTTGCCCACGGCCGCGACCGAGGTGCCCAGGCGGATCATGCAGTCCTTGACGAAGACATCGGTCGCGGCGCGCTTGGCCGCCTCGTTGTCGACCTCGGCCAGCACGCCGAGCTGCGGCATCATGAAGATCGAGTCGACGGCCAGCTCCGTCACGCCCTCGGGCAGGAACGCGTCGAGCATCATCAGCGCCGACTGCACGCGGCGCGGGGCGTGCGACAGCGCCCCGCCGCTGCCCACGAGCAGATTGAGCGTCATCAGGTTGATGAGCGTCTCGCCGCTGGCGGTCTGCTCGAAGGTGTCGGAGATGGTCCGCTCCTGCTGGACGCCCTTGAGGCCCACCGCCAGCGACTTGTGCTGCTTGAAGGCCAGGCGCAGCGCCTCGCGCGCGAGGGCCTGCTCGAGGACCAGCTCCTGCAACGTGTGCGGGATGGTGGTGGGCCGGATCATCTTGTTCTTGATCCGGTTGCGCACCTCCTCCTCGTCCATGGCGAACGGCACCCAGCGCATGACGTTCTCGATCCCGGCCTCGACCAGGACGTTGGAGACCGAGTAGCTCATGCCCAGGTTGGCGCTCACCGTTCGGTTGAAGACCTCTTCATCGCCCGCCGGGTCCTTGAAGACGCTGAAGACGTCGGTGGTCGCACCGCCGATGTCGACGCCCACGACCTGAATGCCCTCGCGCTTGGCGATGGTGTGGATGATCGAGCCGACGGCGCCGGGCGTGGGCATGATCGGGATCGGCGTCCAGGTCATGAGCTTCTTGTAGCCTGGGGCGTGCGCCATCACGTGCTCCATGAAGAGGTCGTGGATGGCGTGGCGCGCCGGCATCAGGTTCTCGCGCTCCATGGTCGGTCGGATGTTGTCGGTGAGGGTGAGCGCGGTCTTGCTGCCCAGGCGCTCCTGGATCAGCTCCTGGGCCTGGTTGTTGCCGGCGTAGATGACCGGCATCTGGTAGGACGTTCCCAGACGAGCCTTCGGGTCGGCGGCGGCGATGATCTCGGCCAGCTCGACCACGTGCGTGGTGGTGCCGCCATCGATCCCGCCCGAGAGCAGAATCATGTCGGGTCGCAGGTCGCGGATCCGCCGGATCTTCTCGTGCGGCAGGCGGCCGTCGTTCGAGGCAATCACGTCCATCACGATCGCCCCGGCGCCGAGGGCCGCGCGCTCGGCGCTCTCCCCGGTCATGCTCTTGACCACCCCCGTCACCATCATCTGCAGCCCGCCGCCAGCGCTCGAGGTCGAGACGTAGATGTCGACGCCCTCCTGGTCGGAACGCTGCGGGGTAATGATCTCCTCACCGTCGAGCAGCTTGCGCCCGGCGAGCTCCTCCACCTCCATCACCGCGTTCAGCACGCCGCGGGTGACGTCCTCGAAGGGCGCCTCGACCGTGGTCGGCGCCTCGCCGCGGACGATGAGACGGTACTCGTCGCCCCGCTGCTCGATGAGGATCGCCTTGGTGGTGGTGGAGCCGCAGTCGGTCGCGAGCACCGAACGGATCTTCAACGACTTCAAGTCCTCTGCCGCGCCCATAGACCTCGCTTCTCCCGCCCTCGCCTGGGGCAGCCCGCCCGTCGCGGAGCCGCCGGCTACACGTTGCGCGCCTCCCGCCGGCGCCGCTTCTCCTGCGCCTTCTCTTGCGCCCTCTGTTCCTTGGCCTGCCGCTCCTTCGCCCGCAGCTCCTCGTCGCGCGCCTCGATGCGCCGGATCAGCGCCTCGAGGTTCTGGCGGTCCTCCATGAGGCGGGCGAAGCGCGAGTAGGCATCCGCGCTGAAGAAGGCCTGCACGAAGGGCTCCAGGAAGATCAGTCCCTGGCTGCCCACGAAGGAGAGCGGCTTGGTCGACTCCAGGAAGAAGACCGCCGGCACGGCCAGGCGCATGTTCGTGATACGCGCTGCGACCGCATCGAGCAGCTCCTCGTCGGTCATCGCCGGCTTGCCCGCCCCCTGGCTCTGCTCCGTGCCTCCCACGTGCCCACTCACCCGGCCTGCGTCCCGGGGTTGCCGGGCGCGGCCTTCTGTTCGAAATCCTCGACGGTAACCTGCGCCGCGTCGACGTGCGCCAACACGAAGCGCCTCACTTGCTCGCGGTCCGGCCCCGCGCTTGCGCGCCCCCCGCCCGGGAACCGCAACCGGACTGACCGATAGGGATCGAGCCAGTTGCGCCGGCTGTAGGGGCTCAGCGTGACCCCGAAAGGGTCGAACACCACACGCCGGAACTGATTCCAGGGCCGGCTCGCCTGCGAGAACGGCTTGTGCACGACGACCCCTTGCGCGTCGAGCTCAAACCGGCTCGGCAGGAAGAACGCCTCCAGCGAGAGAAACAGCACCCCGAACGCGAAGACGCCCCAGTAGGCGCCGCCCATCCAGATCCCCACGAGCACGCTGCAGCCGACGATGAGGGCGAGGATCAGCGCGCCCAGGCCCGGCCGCTCGCCGGCGGGATGGACGCGCCATGCCAGCCTCTCCGGCGCCCCACCCGCATCCTCAGTCATGACCGCCGCCCACCGGCCTCCAGCGGGTCTTCAGCTCGCGCGCTGCCGCGACCTCATCCAGGCGGCTGACCCGGGTCGTGTGCGGCGCGCCGTGCACGACCTCGGGCTCCTCGCGCACCTCGCGCGCGATCAGCGCCAGCGCCTGGGCAAAACGATCCAGCGTGGCCTGCGTCTCCGTCTCGGTCGGCTCGATCATGAAGGCATCGGGCACGATCAGCGGGAAGGAGACGGTCGGCGCATGGAAGCCGTAGTCCAGCAGCCGCTTGGCCACGTCGATGTTCTTCACCCCGTGCTCGCGGGTCCAGGCCAGGCTGGAGACGAACTCGTGCAAGCACGCCTCCTGCTTGGCGGCCGGGAAGTCGCGGGCAACCTGCTTCATCAGGTAGTTGGCGTTGACGATCGCGGCCCGGCTCACCGCCGCCAGCCCCTCGGGTCCCAGACTGCGGATGTACGTGTAGGCCCGCACGATCACGCCCACATTGCCGTAGTACGGGTGCAGGCGTCCGATCGCATGCGGGCGATCGCAGACGAGCGCATAGCTCTCGCCGCTGCGCGCGATGCGCGGGACCGGCAGGAAGGGCTCCAGGCGCGCCGAGACCCCTACCGGCCCGGCGCCGGGACCGCCGCCGCCATGGGGCGTCGCGAAGGTCTTGTGCAGGTTGGCGTGGATCGCATCGACGCCCATGTCACCCGGTCGCACGATGCCCATCAGCGCGTTGAGGTTCGCGCCATCCATGTAGACCAGGCCGTCCACCGCGTGGATCCGCTCGGCGATCGCGGCGAAGTCGCGCTCGAAGAGGCCCAGGGTGTTTGGGTTCGTGATCATGATCCCGGCCGTGTCGGGTCCGATCGCGGCCCCCAGTTTCTCGAGGTCGATGCGCCCGTCGGGCCGCGAGGCCACCTGCCGCGGGGTGAACCCGCACATCGCCACGCTGGCCGGATTGGTGCCGTGCGCCGAGTCCGGGATCAGGATCGTGCGCTTGGCATCGTTGCCGTGGTGGCGGTGATAGGCGCGGAACAGGAGCATGCCCAGGAGCTCACCCTGCGCCCCGGCTGACGGGTGCAGGCTCACGGCGGGCAGACCGAGGATCTGGGCGAGCGCCTGCTCGAAGCTCCCCAGCAGCTCGAGCATGCCCTGCACCTGGGCCGCCGGCGCGTCGGGGTGGAGACCACCCAGCCCCGGCAGGCGCGCCACGTCCTCGTCGATCTTCGGGTTGTACTTCATCGTGCAGGAGCCGAGCGGGTAGAGGTCGCGGTCGACGTGGTGGTTCATGACCGAGAGCCCCACGTAGTGGCGCACCACCTCGGGCTCGGTCACCTCCGGCAGTCCGGGCGGGACGTCTCGGCGCAGCTCCGCCGGGATCAGGCGCTCGACCGGCGCGGCCGGCACGTCGAGCGCCGGCAGGACGTAGCCGCGATGACCCGGGCGGCTGCGGTCGAAGATGAGATCGACCGAACCCTGACAGCTGGCGCTGCTCGGCGCAGCGGCGCCCGGTCCAGGGACGGCGGTTCTGTCGTGGCGATCGCTCATGGCATCCCCCACGCGGTGTCAGGCCAAGGCCTGGCGAACGGCCGCGGCCAGTGCGTCGATCTCGGTACGGCTGCGCTTCTCGGTCACCGCAACCAGCAGATCGCGCTCGGCCGCCGGATCGAAGCGCCCCAAGGGCACCCCTGCCAGGATCCCGGCGCGCTCGTACACGCGCTTGACCAGCTCCTCCGCTGGCACGGGCAGTCGCAGGACGAACTCCCGGAAGAAGGGGCCGGCGTGCGGCCGGGTGACGCCCGGCCCGCGCTCGAGCTGCTCGAGCGCGTACTGGCTGCGCTGGACGCACTGCTCCGCCGCCTCGCGCAAGCCGCGCGGTCCGAGCAGCGCCAGGTGGATGCAGGCGCGCAGCGCGATGAGGGCGCTGTTGGTGCAGATGTTCGAGGTCGCCTTCTCGCGCCGGATGTGCTGCTCGCGCGTCTGCAGGGTCAGCGTGTAGCCGCGCCGCCCGTGGCTGTCGGTCGTCTCGGCCGCAATCCGGCCGGGCATGCGCCGGATCTGCTCCCGGCGGCTGGCGAAGTACCCGGCGCTGGGGCCCCCGAACTGCGGGGGGACGCCCAGCGGCTGCAGGTCGCCCACGACCGTGGTCGCGCCGAGCCGGCCCGGTGCGGCCAGGATCCCCAACGACACCGGGTCAGCGCTCACCACCAGATGCGCCCCGCGCCCCGCGTCGGCGCAGAGCCGGCCGATCACATCCAGCGGTTCGAGCAGGCCCCAGAAGTTCGGCTGCTGCACCAGCACCGCCGCCACCGGCTCGCCCCCCGCGAGCGCACCTCGTAGCGCGGAGGCGTCGATGCGCCCGCCGTCGCCGGGCAGCTCCTCGAGCGCCAGCCCCACGCTGCCCAGCAGGGTCTGCAGCACGCCGCGCACGCGCGGGCTCACGCCCGGTGCCACCAGCGCCCGCCCCGAGCCGTTCGCCGCGTGGGCCAGCAGGAGCGCCTCGGCCGCGGCCGAAGCCCCCTCGTACATCGACGCGTTGGCGACATCCAGACCCGTCAGCTCGCAGATCATGGTCTGGAACTCGAGGATGACCGCCAGCGTGCCCTGGGCCACCTCGGCTTGGTAGGGCGTGTAGGCCGTGTAGAACTCCGGCCGCAGGGCCAGGTGATCGACGGCCGCCGGGATGGCGTGGTCGTACATGCCCGCCCCGAGGAACGAGACGGTGCGCTCCGGGTCGTAGTTGCGCTGCGCGAGCCCGCCCATGAACCGGCGCAGGTCGACCTCGGACAGCGCCGGCGGCAGGTCGAGCGGCCCCTTCGCCCGCAGCTGGGGCGGGATCTGCGCGAGCAGATCCTCGAAGCGCGCCGCGCCGATCGACGCCAGCATGCGGGCCTCTTCCTCGGGCGTGTGGCCGATGTATCTGCGCACTACCGGTCCCCTCCTCACCGCACCCCGGCGCTAGAGTGCCTCGACCATCTTCTGGTAGGCGACCGCGTCCATCAGCTTCTCGAGCTCCCCGGGCTGGCTCGGGCGCACGCGGATCATCCACCCGTCCCCGTAGCAGGCGCGGTTGACCAGCGCGGGGTCGTCGGCCAGCGCCTCGTTCACCGCCACGACCTCGCCGGTCAGCGGCGAGTTGAGGTCGGCGACCGCTTTGACCGCCTCGATCGACCCGAATGGCTCGCCCTCGGTCACGCTGGCGCCCATGGCGGGCAGCTCGACGTAGACCACATCACCCAGCTGATCCTGCGCGTAGTCGGTGACCCCCACCACGACCTCGTTGCCGTCGATGCGCGCCCACTCGTGATCGTCCGTGTACTTCAGTCCGACCGGAAACTCCATCCTCTCCTCCCCTGCCGCAAGCCCAGATCCCCAGCCACTCAGCGAAACCCGCGGGTGCGCCCCGCGGTCGGCCCGAGCGGCCCGCCGCGCCGGCGCGCCGTCGGGCTAGCGCTTGACCGATCCTTGCTTGTAGAACGGGCGCTCGACGACGACCGCGGGCAACGGCGTGCCGCGCGCGTCGATCTCAAGGCGCGTGCCCACCGCGGCCAGCTCCGGCGGCACGTAGCCCATCCCCATCGCCTTGCCGAGCGACGGGCACAGGCCGCCGCTGGTGACCGCGCCGACCTCGCTTCCGCCGTGGCGGATCGGATAGCCGTGGCGCGGCAGCCGCTTACCCTCGACCCCGAAACCCACCAGCGTGCGCTTGACCCCTTCGTCCTTCTGCCGCAGCAGCGCCTCGCGCCCGTAGAACTCGTTGTCCTTGAACTTGACCACCCACTTGAGGCCCGCCTCGAGCGGCGTCGTGTCGAGCGACAGCTCGTTGCCGTAGAGCATGTAGCAGACTTCCATGCGCAGGCTGTCGCGCGCCCCGAGCCCGATCGGCTCGAGCCCGACCTGCTTGCCCCAGTCGAGGAGCTGGTCCCAGAGCGCGACCGCGTTCTCGCGGGCCACGTAGATCTCGAATCCGTCCTCCCCGGTGTAGCCGTTGCGGCTGATGAGCACCTTCCGGCCGCGCCACTCGACCTGGGTGTGGTGGTAGTAGCCGAGCCCCGCGACGGCCGCCGCGAAGGGGGCCTGCAGGAGCGACTCGGCCCGCGGCCCCTGCAGCGCGATCTGCGCCACCTCCGGGGTCCGGTCAATGACCTCGACCCCCCCGGGCTTGCGTTCCTGGACCCAGCGCCAGACGTTCTCCCGGTTGGAGGCGTTGACCACGAGCAACACCTCGTCGCCCTGGTGGTAGGCAGTGACATCGTCGATGATCCCGCCGGCGTCAGTGCAGAGCGCGCTGTAGAGGAGCTGCCCGGGTCCGATCTTCTTGAGGCTGTTGGTGATCAGCCGGTCAGCGAACTCGACGCCTCCCGGTCCCCGGAATTGCAGACGGCCCATGTGCGCCACGTCGAAGATGCCGGCGGCCTGCCGGACCTGCTGGTGCTCGTGCAGGATCCCACGGGGGAACTGCACGGGCAGCTCCCATCCGACGAACGGCACCATCTTCCCGCCGTCCCGCAGATGGAGGGCGTGAAAAGGGGTGCGGTGAAGCTCTTGCGTCATGCTGGCGAACCTCCCTGGTTGGGACCGAACGGATGAGGCTATCACCCGCCGCCCGGCAGGTCAATCCCCGCCTGGGGCCAGCAGATCCCGCAAAGCCTTTCCCGTCCACGACTCCGGGGAAGCGGCCACGCGCTCGGGCGTGCCCGCCGCGACCAGGCGCCCACCCTCCTCACCGCCCTCGGGGCCGAGGTCGATGATCCAGTCGGCCGACTTGATCACATCGGGGTTGTGTTCGATCACGATCACCGTGTTGCCCGCCTCGACCAGCCGCTGCAGCACCCCGAGCAGGACCCGCACGTCCTCGAAGTGCAGCCCGGTGGTGGGCTCGTCCAGGATGTAGAGGGTCTTGCCCGTCGCGACGCGCGACAGCTCGGCCGAGAGCTTCACCCGCTGAGCCTCACCCCCGCTCAGCGTCGTGGCCGGCTGCCCGAGATGGAGGTAGCCGAGCCCCACGTCGCGCAGGGTTGCCAGCTTGCGGTTCAGCCCCGGGATGCTGGCAAAGAACTCGCAGGCCTCATCGACGGTCATCTCGAGCACGCCGTAAATGCTGCGCCCCTTGTAGGCCACCTCGAGCGTCTCGCGGTTGTATCGCCGGCCGCCGCACACCTCGCAGGTCACGTAGACATCGGGCAGGAAATGCATCTCGATCTTCACCACGCCATCGCCGCCGCAGGCCTCGCAGCGACCGCCCTTGACGTTGAACGAGAAGCGCCCCGGGGAGTACCCGCGCACGCGCGACTCGGGCAGCCGGGCGAAGAGGTCGCGGATGAAGCCGAAGGCGCCGGTGTAGGTGGCGGGGTTCGATCGCGGCGTGCGCCCGATGGGCGACTGGTCGATGTCGATCACCTTGTCCAGGTGCTCGATGCCGCGCAGCTCGTCATGCCGGCCGGGCACGGCGGTGGCGCGCTGGAGGCGCCGGGCGAGGGCGCGGTGCAGGATCTCGAGGACCAGCGTGCTCTTGCCGGAGCCGGAGACCCCGGTCACGCACGTGAAGGTCCCGAGCGGGAAGCGCACCGTGAGATCCTTCAGGTTGTGTTCCCGCGCGCCCACCACCTCGACGAAGCGCCCGTTGCCCGCCCGCCGCTCGCCGGGCACCGGGATGCTCCGCGCGCCGCTCAGGTAGGCCCCGGTCAGCGAGCGCGGCGCGCGCGCGATCTCGCCCGGCGTGCCCTGGGCCACGAGCTCCCCGCCCAACCGCCCGGCCCCGGGGCCCAGGTCGACGACGTGGTCCGCGGCCAGGATCGTCTCGAGGTCGTGCTCGACCACCAGGACCGTGTTGCCCAGATCGCGCAGTCGGCAGAGGGCCTCGATCAGCCGCCGGTTGTCGCGGTGGTGCAGCCCGATGCTCGGCTCATCGAGCACGTAGAGCACGCCCACGAGCTGCGAGCCGATCTGGGTCGCCAAGCGGATGCGTTGCATCTCGCCGCTCGACAGCGTGCCCGCGCCGCGATCGAGGGTGAGGTACCCGAGCCCGACGTTGTTCAAGAACCCGAGGCGGTCGCGGATCTCCTTGCGCACCTGGGAGGTCACCGCCCGATCGCGCTCGCCCGCGCAGAGTGCGTCCACCTGCTCGAGCGCCGCGCGCACGCTGAGCGCGGCCCACTCGTGCAGACGGAAGCGGCCGGCGCGCACCGCCAGGCTCTCGGGCTTGAGCCGCGCGCCCCCGCAGTCGGGGCAGGGGCGCGGCGACATCAGCCGGGCGATCCACTCGCGCATCTCCTCCGAGCGCGTCTCGTGGTAGCGCCGCTCCAGGTTCGGAATCAGCCCCTCGAACGCGATCCGGCCCTCGTAGCGCCCCCGTTGCGTTTCGACCTTGACCTCGAAGCGCTTGCCGCCCGTCCCGCGCAGGATCATCTGGCGCGCCTGCGCCGGCAGGCGGGTCCAGGGCCGGTTGACATCGAAGCCGAAACCCTTGCCCAGGCTGCGGATCATCTCCGCCAGCCAATGGCCCTGGGCGCCCGGGTACGGGGCCAGTGCGCCCTCGAGGATCGGTCGCGCCGGGTCCACCACCAGGAGGTCCGGGTCGACCTCGGTGATCGTTCCCAGCCCCTGGCAGCGGGGGCAGGCACCGTGCGGGCTGTTAAAGGAGAAGTTGCGGGGGTGGAGCTCGGGGAAGCTCCGCCCGCACCGCAGGCAAACGGCCCGCTCGCTGAAGAGCTGTTCGCGGCCGTCCGCGCGCAGGATCAGGAGCGCACCCTCGGCCAGCTTCAGGGCCGTCTCGAGCGAGTCGGTCAGGCGCGTGCGCCGGTCCGCCTCGACCCGCAGCCGGTCGACCACCACCTCGATCCGGTGCTTGCGCGTCTTGGCCAGCGCGGGCGCTTCCTCCAGCGACACCATCTCGCCGTCGATGCGCGCCCGCACGAACCCTGCCCGGGCCCAGCCGGCCATCTCCTTGCGGTACTCCCCCTTGCGGTCACGCACCACGGGGGCGAGCACCTGGATCCGCTCGCCCGCCGCCTCGCTCAGGATCTGGGCGGCGATCTCGTCGATCGTCTGGCTGCCCACCGCGATGGCGCAGTCCGGACAGTACCGCACGCCCACGCGCGCAAAGAGCACCCGCAGGTAGTCGTGGATCTCGGTGATCGTCGCCACGGTCGAGCGCGGGTTGTGCCCGCCGGCCCGCTGGTCGATGGCGATGGCCGGGCTCAGCCCCTCGATGTGATCGACGTCCGGCTTGCGCAGCTGGCCGAGGAACTGGCGCGCATAGGCCGAGAGGCTCTCGACGTACCGGCGCTGCCCCTCGGCGTAGACGGTATCGAAGGCGAGCGAGCTCTTCCCGGAGCCGGAGACCCCGGTGACGACCACCAGCTGATCCCGCGGCATCCGCAAAGAGAGGTTCTTGAGGTTGTGCTCGCGCGCCCCGCTGATGGTGATCCAGCCGCGGGTCGCCGCGGCGCCGGCGGTCGCGGCGGCCGCCGGAGACCCCGGCGCGCGGCGCCGGCGCGGAGATTCACCTAGGGTCGGGCGTGCCATGCGGACGAGCCTACCACAGGCGATCACTCGTAGCGCAGCGCTTCGATCGGGTCCTGCCGGGCCGCGCGCCAGGCCGGATAGAGGCCGAAGAAGAGCCCGACGACGGTGGCGAGCGTGAGCGCCAGAACGAGCACGCCCACGGGCAGGGCAGCCGGCAGCGGCGTGAAGAGCGAGAAGAGGAGCGGCAGCAAGCCGGGCATCAGCAACCCGACGGCGCCCCCGACGACGGTCAGCGTCACCGCTTCAGCCAGGAACTGCAGCACCAGGTCCGTGCGCCGGGCCCCGACCGCGCGCCGGATGCCGATCTCCCGCGTGCGCTCCTTCACCGAGACGAGCATCATGTTCATGATCCCGATGCCGCCCACCAGCAGGGCGATGCCCGAGACCATGAGCATCACCGCGTAGATCGCCTGCGTCAGCCGCTGGTAGAGCTCCATCAGGTTCTCCTGCGTGGTCAGGCCGAAGTCGTTCTCCTGCTCGGCCGTGCGGCCGTGGCGCCGGCGCATCAACACCTCGACCTGCTCGCGGGCAGCGGTGGTGGCGCGCGGGTCGCGCGGCTGGATCAGCACGTAGTCGACCACCCGGCCCCAGCCGCGCTGGGCCTGCAGCGTGCGCACGGGCACGATCGCGACCTCGTCCATGTTGTTGCCCAGGAACGATCCCTTGGGGGCCAGCACCCCGATCACGCGGTAGCGCTGCCCACCGATCCGCACCCAGAAGCCGGCCGGGTCGAGCCCCGCGAAGAGCGCGTCGGCCACATCGGGACCCAGCACGCATACCGGCTGTCGCGCCAGCTCCTCCGCGCCTGTGAAGAAACGGCCCGTCTGCACCGTGCGGTCGTTGGCCAGCAGGTAGTCGGGGCCCGTACCCATGACCGAGACAGGCTTGGTCTCCTCCCCCTCCCAGACGACCGTGTTGTACGCCTCACATACGGGCGTGGCCGAGAGCACGTCCGGGCACCCGCGCACGATCGCCTCGGCGTCATCGAGCGTGATGTCGGGACGCTTCTCCCGGCGCACCCCGCCGATGTGCACGCCAGGCTCGTGCTGCGACAGAAAGATGCTGCCCGAGCCGAGCGAGGCCACGCCCTTGGCCCACTCCCGGTCGAGCCCCGCCAGCACCGACGCCATGGCCACCACCGTGCCGACGCCGATGACGATGCCCAGCAGCGTGAGCAACGAGCGCAGCTTGTTCGCACGCAGCGCGGCGAAGGCGATCCGCCCGCTCTCCAGGACCAGGGCGGAGCGGGCGCGCCGGCGGCCGTGCACCGGCGACTGCCGCGTCTCGGGGATCGGGCTCATCGGTTTCCTACTTCTCGTAGCTGAGCGCGGTGACCGGCACCAGCCGCGCCGCGCGGGCGGCCGGGTAGCTCCCGGCCACGATGCCCACCGCCAGCGCCATCCCGAGGCTCAGCAGGATCGACCACGGTTCCAGCCGAGTCGGGAGCGGGGAGGCCCGCCCCACCAGGACCGCCACGGCTGCCCCCAGCACGAGGCCGATCGCAGCGCCGGCGCCGGAGAGCGTGCACGCCTCCACCAGGAACTGCAGGGTGATGTCGCGCCGGCGGGCCCCCACCGCCTTGCGGATCCCGATCTCCCGGGTGCGTTCGGTGACGGCGACCAGCATGATGTTCATCATCACGATGCCGCCCACGACCAGGCTCAGCCCCACGATCGCGATGATCCCCAGGTAGAACAGGCGCGTCATGCGCTGGTACATCTCGTAGAAGGCCTCGGCCGTTTGCAGCCCGAAGTCGGGCTCCTCCCACGGCTGCAGGCCCCGGCGGATCTTGAGCAGCGTGGCCGCCTCCTCCTGGCAGATCTCGTACAGCTCCGGGGAGGCGGCGCGGATGTTGATGGTCACCGACCGGCGGCTCCCCCACTGCTTCTCGAAAGCGGTGATGGGCAGGATCACCCGGTTGTCCTGCGACTGCCCCAGCACGCGCCCCCGCGCCGCCAGGACGCCCGCCACCCAGTAGCTCTGGCCGCCCACGCGCACCGCCCGGCCCACGGGGTCGACGGGGCCGAAGAGCTCCTCGGCCACCTCGGATCCCAGCAGCACGCTGCGCGTGCCCCCGCGCAGCTCCTCGTCGACCAGCTCGCGCCCGCTCGTCACGCGGTAGCTGTCGTCCAGCAGCCCGTAGCCCTCCCCCACGCCGATGATCGAGACATCCTCCGCTTCGCGCCCGCCCCAGGCGACGTCGGCCGACCTGTACAACGAGGGTACGACGGCCTCGGCCGAGGGCAGCGCCGCGCGCAGGTACTCGGCGTCCGCACGGCGCAGGTCCCGCCGGCGCATCGCCTTGTAGTACGTCTGCATGTCCACGACGTCGCCGAACTTGTCGATCGTGAAGACGTGCGATCCGACCTCCAACAGCTGCTGGGAGACGTAGCGGTTGAGGCCCTGAGTGATCGAGACGACGGCCACGATGGCCACGACCGCGACCACGGTGCCGAGCATCGTCAGCGCCGACCGGAGGCGGTTTGCGCGCAGCGCGTCGAAGGCCAGCCGCACGGCTTCCCAGAAGCTCATCGTGCGGCCCCCCGCCCAGCAGGATCAGACGATCGCCGCTGGTCGCTCACGACGTGGCCGTCGCGCAGACGCAAGACGCGCCGGGCCCGCTCCGCGATCTCCTCCTCGTGCGTGACGAGCACCACGGTGCGCCCCGCGTCCCAGATGCGCTCGAAGAGCGCCATGATCTCGTTCCCGGTCTGACTGTCGAGATTGCCGGTGGGCTCGTCGGCCAGCAGCAGGCGCGGGTCGGTGACCAGGGCGCGCGCGATGGCCACGCGCTGGCGCTCGCCGCCCGACAGCTCCGCCGGCCGGTGGTGGGCGCGCTCGGCCAGGCCGACCTGCGCCAGCGCTTGCTCGGCCCGCACCCGCCGGTCACGCGCGGAGAGGCCGGCGTAGACCAGGGGCAGCTCCACGTTGCGCAGAGCATCGGAGCGCGGGAGGAGGTTGAACGTCTGGAAGACGTAGCCGATCTCGGCATTGCGCACGGCGCTCAGGCGGTCGTCGTCGAGCGCGCTCACGTCCTGGCCCGCCAGGTGGTAGCGGCCGGTCGTGGGGGTATCGAGGCAGCCGATGATGTTCATCAGGGTCGACTTGCCCGATCCCGACGGCCCCATGATCGCGAGGTACTCGCCGTCCTCGATGACCAGGTCGAGGGGCTTGAGAGCCTCGACGCGGGCCCGGCCGGCGGCATAGGTCTTCGCGACCCCCTCGAGTCGGATCAACGCCATCGCGCCTCCCGGTGGCGTGGGCAGGGACGGTGGGCCATGATCATTTCCGATCGGCCTTCACGCGCTCGCCATCTTCCAGCCGCCGCAGGATCTTGTAGGGCCCGGTCAGAACGCGGGCACTCGCGGCGAGGCCCGTGCGCACCTCGACGAAGGTCTCCCCGCGCGCGCCCAGCTCGATGCGCTGGAAGCGGGCCCGGCCGTCCTCCTCGACGAAGATCCCGGTGACGAGGCGCCCAGCCTCCCCCTCGCGCGCGGGTTCCTCGCTGCGCTCCTCGCTCGCGTCACGCGACCTGTTCTGGCGTGCACCCTCGGGCGTCTCCCCCCGCGCTCGCCGCGCCTCCCACTCGGTCACCGTCTGTTCGCTGCGCGCCACCAGCGCCTGGATCGGAACGGCCAGCGCGCTGTCGACATCCGCCACGAGGATCTCCACGTCCGCGCTCATGCCCGGACGCAGCCAGGTCGGAGGCGCGTCGATGCCCACCCGCACCTCGAACTCGGCTCCCTCGTCCTGGGAGGCCCGCGTGCCGCTCTCCCCGACGCTGACGACGCTGCCGGCCAGGGTCGAGTCGCGCTGGGCATCCACCGTGACATCCGCGTGCTGGCCCGGGCGGACCAGCACCACGTCGTTCTCGTTGACTTGGGCCTCGACCTCCATGCTGCCCAGATTGGAGAGGGTGAGGATCACCGTGCCCGGGTTGTTCATGGTGCCGATGAGGACGTTCTCGCCCTCTTCGAGGTTGATCGCCGTGACCACCCCGTCGATGGGTGCATGGAAGCGAGACTCCTCGAGGTCGCGCTCGGCCTCGGCCCGCGCCGCCCGCAGCCGCTCGATCTCATCCCGCTGGGCCGCCGCCGTGGCCGTTTTGACGCGTTCGTCGACCCGCGCCGCGTCCAGCTCCTCGACCGACAGCAGACCGCGGCTGTGCAGGTCCTCCCGCCGCGTGCGGACCTGCGCGGCCAGCTCGCGCTGAGCCTCGGCCAGGGCGAGCTGGGACTGGGCCGCGCGCAGCATGGCCTCGTATTGCGCGAGCGCGGAGCGCAGCCGCGTATCATCCAACGTGAGGAGCAGGTCGCCGCGGTGCACGACATCGCCCTCGCGCACCCGCAGCTGGTCGACCCGGCCGGTGACGTTGCTGCTGATGTCCACGGCGACGACCGGCTGAACCTTGCCCGGCGCCCGCACCCAGGTCTTGACCGGCCGCCGGCCGACTTCCTCGATGCGCACCACCTTGGCATCGCCGCCCCGCTGGGCCAGGTTCAGCGCCACCAGCCCGCCCACGATGACGACGGCGCCGCCCACCGCCCACCAGCCCTTGCGCCGCATGTCCCCTCCCTGCGCGCAGACGAGCGCTCGGCGCTCCCCATCCGCCTTCTGTCCCCGGGCGCCGCACCCCACGCGGCCGCCCGGACTGGAGACCGAGTCGACTACTCCCCGATGGCCGTGTGGAACCGCAGATGTGCCAACAGCAAGCTGATCTCGGCCTGGATCAGCGAGACCTGCGCGCGCCGCAGGCCCAGGCGCGCGTTGTCCCACTCGAGCAGCGTCCCGGCCCCACTCTCGTAGAGCGCCTGCTGCAGGCGCAAGCTCTCGGCGGCCAGCTGCACGCCCTCGCGGGCCGCACGCAAACTCTCCCGGTTCTTGGCGATGCCCAGGAATGCGTCCTTGACCTCCAGGGCCGCGTTCTGGGTGAGCTGGTCGAGCGACTCCTGCGCCGCGCGCCGCGCGCCGGTGGCCGTTTGCATGCGCCCCTCGCGCGCCAGCCCGTCGAAGAGCGTCAGGGTCAGGCCGAGACCAACGCTCCAGGAACTCGTCTTGGGCACGCCTTCAAACGTCTTCTCCGTGAGAGAATTCGCCGACCGGGACCAGTCCGCCGAGGCACCCAAGGTCGGCACATAGGCCAGCCGGCTGGCTTGCTCGGACAGCTTGGCGGCGCGCAGTCGATCCCGCGCGGCCCGCAGGTCGGGCCGCGCCTCGTGCGCGACCGCGACCCACTCCTCGATCGTGCCCCCAGGGTCCACGGCCGGGATGGCCAGGGTGGTGTCCACGACCAGGTCGAGTCGCGGATCGAGCCCCATCTGCATCGCCAGGCGGGAGGAGGCGATGCGGACCGTGTTGTGCCGGTCGATGGCGTTCAGGTCGGCGTCGGCCAGATTGACTTTGGCCTGGAGCACGTCGCTGCGCGCCACCGATCCCAGGTTGAAGAGCGTCTCGGCGCGGCGCAGCTGCTCGCGGGTCACCGCGACCGCGTTGTCCTCCACCTCCGCCAGCAGAACGGCCGCCACGGAGGCGTAGAAGCTGGTGCTGACCGTCTCGCGGACGCTGCTGCGGGTCGCAGCCACGTCGTACTCCACCGCCGACTGCGAGGCCCAGGTGCCCCGCATCTCTTTGTAGCTCTCGAGGTCGATGAGCGGCTGGCGCGCTGTGAGTCCGAGGCTCCCGGAGTAGATGGTCTTGCCGCTGACGAGAATCCCGTTGACGATCTGAACCCGCTCCTCCGAGCTGGTGTACCCGCCCCAGCCTGCGCTGCCGACCACCGTGGGCAGCACGGCGCGCCAGGCCATCTGCGCCGTTCCGTCGGCCTGCTTCAGCCGGGCTTCGGCCTCGCCGATCACCGGGCTCTCCCCCAGCGCGACCCGCACGCACTCATCCACCGTGAGTGGCCGGCTCAGGTCGACTTCCTGAGCCATGGCCCCTGTTCCCGCCAGCATCCAGAGGGCGGCAGCCGCCGCCCCGGGCCCCCAGCGCCTCGCCCATCTCATGGCCATGAGACTCCTCCCCCGTGAGCTGCAGTGCAGCTCCTGCGCATTGTTCCACCCGCAGGTGTGCATGTCCAAGGAAACTACGGGCTGCGCCGGAACGGAGTTGCCGCGCCGGCTCAGTCGTGGAATGCGAACGGGATCTCGATCTGGCAGCTCACTGGCACGTCACGCTGCTTGGCCGGCTCGAACAGGAACCGGCGGGCGGCGGCCAGGGCGGCCGCCTCGAGCGCGGGGACGGTGTTGCTGGAGCTCACCGTCGCCTCGATCACCCGGCCGGTGGCGTCGATCGTGACCAGCACCGTCACCGTCCCCTCCGCCCCCGCCGCGCGTGCCAGGTCGGGGTACTCGGCCTCCTGGGCGTGCACCAGAACCGGCGGTGAGTCGTAGCTGACGAAGCTCTCCGGCCGGGCCGGTCCGACCGGCGGAAGATCGGGCGGCGCGAAGGGGTTGAAGTCCGTGATGCCGATCGTCTCGACCGCTCCGGCGTCATCCGCTGGCTCGACCTCTCGCAGCGGGGCCTCGGGCGGGATCTCGACCTCGCGCGGAGCCTCCGGAACCACCATCTCGGCCTGGACATCCACCGCCGCGATCCGGCGCTCGCGCAGCTGGTAGGGCGCCGCGACGTAGGGCGGGGCATAGGCCGTCCCGACCCCCAGCACGGCGATGGCCAGCACGAGAGCCACGAAGATGTTGCGCGGGTAGTGCAGCCGGAGTTGCTGGTGGGCGCTTTCGTACCAGTCAGGAGTAAACATCGCTCACAGCTCATGGACCTGGCCCGTGGGCGTTTCCCGCATGTTGGTGAAGGTGACGTTGAGGGCGTTGGCCTCTCGCAGCGCGCGCAGCAGTCGATCCACCTGCTCGTAGGGCAAGCCCGAGTCGATGTTCACGCCCACGACCAGGCGCGGGTTCGCGCGGGCCTTCTGTCGCAGAACCTCCTCGGCTTGCTCCAGACTCAGATAGACATCATCGATCGTGATCTCGAAGGCCGGATTGACCCAGACATGGGTCGTGGATACCTCAGGCACCCGCAGGCCCGACTCGGCCCGCGGGAGCGTGATCGGGAGACCCTGCTCCGCCCGGAAGACCGTGGTCGCCATGAAGAAGATGAGCAGCAGGAAGATGATGTCGCCCATCGCGGCGGTCGGGATCGAAGCGGTGACTTGTACGGACCGCCTGAACCTCATGGCGCCCCCCATTGCCTCCGGCCGCGCCGTGCCCTAGCGGCCCACCTTCTTGATCGAGACGCGCACGGCGTTGGCTGACTTGACCTCGTCGAGCACATCCACCATGCGCTCGTAGGACGCATCGGCGGCTGTCTCGATCAGCACCACCAGCTGCGGATTGCCGGCCAGCTCCGCCCCCACGACCTCGCGCACCTCCCGCAGACCCACTTCCCGCTCGCCGATGAAGATCCGACCGTCGGCCGCGGCACGGATCGCCAGGACGTTCTCCCGGCGGACCTTCACGGTGCCGATGCCGGGCAGCTGGAGCGGGATACCGAACTCGGTCTGGAATTGCGTCGTGGCGATGAAGAAGATGAGGAGCAGAAACGCCACGTCGGCCAGGGGGGCCTGCGGGATTTCTGGCAGCGGCCTTGGCAGCGTCCTGATCTTCATCGGGCAATCGGCCCTCGCAGCAGGCGCCCGGCGGCTAAGCCTCTTCGGTCAGCGCGTCGAGCAGCTCGATGGACGACTCCTCCATCTCGATCACGAAGGTGTCAATGCGCGAGACAAAGTAGTTGTACATGGCCTGCACCGGGATCGCGATCATGAGCCCGGCCAGCGTGGTGATCAGCGCCTCCGCGATTCCGCTGGCGACGACCTTGGCGCTGACCTGCTCGGCCGCAGCGATGGCCTCGAAGGCATGAATCATGCCGGAGACCGTCCCGAGGAATCCGAGCAGCGGGGCGATGTTCGCCACCGTCGCGAGAATCAGCAGCCCGCGCTGGAGGAACGCCATCTCGATCGCGCCCGAGCTCTCGATCGCCTTCTCGACCGCCGCCGGGCCCTTGTCGACCTTCGAGAGCCCGGCGTGGAGGATGGCGGCGATCGGTCCGCGCGTCCTCATGCAGATCTCCTGGGCCGCCACGACACCCTCGCTCTTCAAGCTGTCGATGATCGCCGTCATCAGGTGCCGCGTGTTGGTGTGCGCCCGCTGGAGCGTGAACAGGCGCTCGAAGATGACCGCCAGCCCAACCACGGCGCAGACCAGCAGCGGCCACATGAAGAGGCGACCGCGCACGAAGAACTCAACCACCCCGCTCTGCCGCTCAGCTCCCGCCACGGCGGGGCCCCCGGCCGCCGGCCCGCCCCCGACCTGCGCGAACGCGGGGGCGGCAGCCGCCCACACCATGATCCCTAGCAAGCCGACGACCACCAGGAGCGCTCCCGTCCGGGGCCTACGGCCGCGAATCACGAGTCCCATGCGCACCTCTCTTCACCCGGCCGGCCTCCCGCGCTGCCGCACGGAGTTGAATCGTGTAAAGGTAACACCGCTTAGAGGATGGGAACCCCAAGCCTCTCCTGTCAAGGGGGGATTCCCCGCCGGGCGAGGGCGCTGGCGCCCCAGGGCGCTCGCCGGCCTCCTCCGGCCGCCCCCAGCGGTCGAGTCCCGCTTTCAAGGAAGCGGGGCCCAGGTCCGATAGTGTAGGGCAAAACAGGACCAGAACGCCCTGCCCAGGGCTGCAAGCACCCGGTGGATCCAAGGAGGACTGCCAGGCGTGAGGACCACCACCATCCGGGGCGAGGCCACCGCGCGCCGCACCGCGATCGCGCTGCTCATCTTGCTGGCCGCCATGGTCGCCACGGCGACGGCGGATGTGGCCTCGACCGCGCCGCTCACCCCAGAGGGCGTCGCTCCGCTGGTCTACCGCGGCTCGTCACACCCCGACTCGCTCGAAGGCGGCGTGGCCCTGAGCGGCAGCCTGGCCCACCGGCCGGCCGCCCTGGCCGTCGCGGCCCGCGCGCATGAGATCGCGCGCTCCGGGAACTCGGCCGCGGCGCTCGACCATTGGCAGGAGGCCAGCCGTCTGGACCCAGGGTTCACGACGGCGCATCTGTCCCCGGCCCGCTACGTGCCGCTGGCCTACCCGCGGCGGACCCTCGACGCTCTGCTGGCCGCACCGCGGTCGGTCGCCTACGGCTTCCTCAATCAGCAGAACGCGGTCGCCAACGTGCTGATCCTGGTCTTCTTCCCGTTGCTGCTCGCCGCTTGCGGCTGCGCGCTCTTGATCTTCATCCGCCACGCGGCCAGCGTGCACCACCTCTTCTGGGAACACCTCCAGCCGGCACTGCCGCGCTTCGTGGCCAAGTGGGCGGTCTGGTGCCTGTTGATTCTCCCGCTCTTCTGGAATCTGGGGATGCTCCTGTGGGCGGCCCTGCTGCTCGCGGCCGCGTTTCCGCTGCTGCCGCGCGCGGAACGGCGCTTCGCCGTCGGCGTCGCCGTGCTGTTCGCCATTGCCCCACTGGGCGTCAAGCTCGTCGCCACCCTGACCGCGCCAGCCTCCCCGAACCACGTCGCTAACGTGGTCTGGCGCGCCCAGCAAGCGGGCCGCAGCCCCGAGACGCTCAAGGAGGTCGCCAAGCTGGCCCAGCGCTACCCGAACGAGAGCCTGCTGCACTTCACCGAATCGCTGCTCGCCCGCCAGGTCGGTGATCTCGAGACCGCCCGCGGGGCCCTGCTGCGCGCGGAAGCCTGCGGCCAGCTGCCCGACGGGCGACTGGCAGCCTCGTGGGCCGTGCTCTCCTATCGGGAAGGGAGGGTCGAGGAGGCGATTCGCCGATTCTCCGAAGCGGCCGAAGCTGACCCCGAGCGCTACGACCTGCGCTACAACCTGTCGAAGGCCTATGCGCGAGCCTCGCTCTTCTTGAAGGCCGATCGCGAGATGCGCCGCGCCTTCGTGCTCGACGCGGACCGGGTCCGCTTCGAGGAGCAGCGGCGTCTCGAGGAGAAGGTCGACGATCTCGTGGAGGATCGGCTGCACAGCGCGGAGGTCTGGCAGCTCGCGCTGCGGGCAGGTGACACCCGGGCCTTCCAGCTCCCGCGCGTGGTCGGCCTGCTGTTCCCGGGCGGCAATCCCCGCCTGCTCTGGCCAGGTTTCCTGGCCGTGCCCGCGATCGCGCTTTTTGCGCGCCGTTGTAGCCAGCGTCTGGTGATTCACACCTGTTCCCAGTGCGGCCGGCGGGTCTGCCGTCGCTGCTTGAAACGGCGCGATCGGCGCGTCTACTGCCCGGCGTGCGCTCTCACCGTCGGGCGCTGGGCCCAGGCACAGTACACCCAGGTTCTGCTGACCAAGTTGCTGGGCCGCCACGACCGCCTCCGCGACCGCCTCGTGGACCTCGCACGGATGGTCGTGCCCGGCCTCGGGGCCGCGCTGAGCGGACACGTGAACCGCGCCTTCCTGCAGTTGCTCTGGCTGGTGCAGGCGGCCACCTGGCTGGCGATGGGCGGGTTACCGCTGAAGCCCCAGCCCTGGACGCATCTGGATGAGAGCATCGCACCGGCGCTGCCGCTGGGGATCCTGGCCCTCATCGCCCTCGAGATCTGGACCGTCCGCAGCGAGGTGCGGGGGCTGAAGCGCAAGTCGACCCTCAAGGAGTTTCTCAGCGCGAACCGCGCGGGGCAGGCTCGCCGCAAGGCAGCCTGACCCGCCGGCCAGACAGAAGCGAGGAAACAGCGGTGGCACTCAAGGGGACGCTGCAGGACTTCGGAGCGCTGGAGACCTTCCAGCTCATCGCCCTCCAGCAGAAGACCGGCACGCTCGAGATCACCCACGCTGGACGCCAGCGCCGCTTCGTCTTCGAGAACGGCCAGCTGCTCGCTGCCCACACGGCGCCACTCAAGCCGGAGGACCCGCTGGTCCGGTTCCTGGTCGAGATGGGTTACCTGCACGAGGAGGACCTGCCGGCCTGGTTGGGGATTCCCGGCAGCCAGCCCGTCAATCAGATCGATCTGCTGGTCAAGCTCGCGCGCCTGTCGGAGGACGATCTCGTTCAGGCCTACGACTTGTTCCTCCAGTCCGTGCTGGACGAGATCCTCGAGTGGCCCCAGGGCCACTTCCAGTTCCACTCGAACCGACTGGACGCCCCCAGCAAGGTCGTCGGCCCGTGGAAGATCGAGGCCGTCCTGATGGAGAGCATGCGACGCCTCGACGAGCTGGCCGACCTGCGGGCCGCCGAGATGCCCCCCGGGCTGGTGGCGCGGGTTGTGGACCCCGGCGCGGCCGCGCTCATCGAGGATCGCTTCTGTCGCGCCGCGCTCGCGTGTGCCGACGGCAAGCGCTCCCTGCAGGAGATCGCGGGGACCTCGCGCATCGCTCCCTACGACCTGTACCAGGCGCTACGGCAGATGCGGGACCAGGGCCTGGTCGAGATGGTCGAGTGGGTTCCGACCGGCCCCTGGATGGAGAGCTTCTGGCAGAAGCGCTCGTGGTCGCGGATGATCTTCTTCACGGTGGCCGCCCCCGTGCTCCTCGTCGCCCTGACCGTCGGAATCCACACCGCCCTGCAGCGGCACCACTCGCGCTGGCCCACCGGGCCGGGGTCCAGCTTCCTGACGCCCGAGGCCCGCGCGTCCGAGGCCAGCTACGCCGTCGCGCTGCTTCTCGAGACGCACCGGGTGCGGACGGGCCGATATCCCACGGACGCCTCTCAGCTCCAAGCCGATGGGCTCCTCAGCGCTCGGGCCGCGCGCCGCATCGACGCCAACGGCCCGCGCTGGGAAACCGCACCGGGCGGCCAGTCCTACCGCTGGGCCCTGCCGCCCGCGCGTCGCGCCACGCCGGCCCGCGAGGGTCGATCCGGCTCCTAGTCCGGCAGCAAGACCTGCACCGCTGCCGGCAGATCGGTCACCACCTGCGTGCCCGGCGGCAGTTGCCCCGCGCGCGTCCGCACCTGCTCGGCGCCGTATCCGGTCATGACGAGGAACGGACGGCAACCCGCCGCCGCGCCGGCGGTCACATCTTCGACCGTGTCGCCGGCCAGAGCCGATCGGCCCAGATCGATCCCCAGATCGCGGGCCGCCTCCAGGAGCAGCCCCGGGGCTGGCTTCCGGCAGGCACAGAGTCCCGTGTAGTCCGGATGATGCGGGCAGACGTAGTAGCCGTCGATCGCGACGCCCGCCGCGCGCAGCAATCGATCGAGCTGGGCGTGAACGGCGTCGACATCGGCGCGGGTCATCAGTCCGCGGGCGATCCCCGATTGGTTCGTCACGACCACCAGCCGCCAGCCGCCGGCCTGCGCACGGGAGAGGGCCGCAGCAGCACCGGGCAGGAGGGCCACGTCGCGCGGTCGACTCAGGTAGGGCACGAGCGCGCAGATCGTCCCATCGCGATCGAGAAACAGCGCCGGCCGGAGTCCCGCGGCCCGCGCAGGGCTTTCCTCAGCCGACATCCCCTGCCCCTTGGCTCGCTGACATGAGCCCCTCGAGCGCGTGCACCACGGTCTGCGCATCGACGGCAAGCATGCAGGGGGCCGGGCGACCCTCGCCACAGGTGCGCCGGAAGCAGGGCGCGCAGGCGCAGTCGCCGCGCAGGACCGTGTGCCGCAAACCCAGCGGGCCGGTCCAGGCCGGCTCGCTCGGCCCGAAGACGGCCGCGACCGGCGTTCCCACGGCGGCCGCCAGATGCATCGTGCCCGTGTCATTGCATACCGCGGCGTCGCAGCGTCGCATCAGCTCCGCCGCGAAGCGCAGGCTGCCGGCCCCCGCTGCCACACTCCACCCGGGACCTGCGCCCTCCAGGATCTGCTCGGCCAGGGCGCGTTCCACCGCCGAGCCGACGATCAGGCCGCCCCAGCCGCGCTCCTCGGCCAGCCGCCGCACCTTGCGGAACCGCTCGGCCGGCCATTGCTTGGCCCAGCCGTAGTTCACCCCCGGGCAGAGCGCCAGCCGCACCGCTCGCCCGTCGCCGCCCGCCGAGCCGCCGAGTCTGCGCAGGAACGTCTCGGCCTCGCGGCCGGCCACGGGGTCTGGCGGCAGCACGGGTACAGCCGGAAACGTCTCGGCCCCGACCGCGCGTGCCAGCGCCTTGAACTCCTCGCACAGGTGCAGCGCGCCGCGCGGTGCCCGCTCGAGGCGGTGCGTGAGCAGCGGAGCGCGCCCCTGCTCCGCCCATCCGATGCGCTCCCGCACCCCCGCCCACCAGACGCACAGCGCCGAGGAGAGTGACGGCGTCAAGAGCACGGCTCGATCCACCCGCTGCGCCCGCACCGCGCGGGCGGCGCCCCAGGCCGACAGCCCCGCCGCACCTTTCCACTGCAGGTGCAGGCGTCGTGCGGCTGGGGCCAGGTGGGCGGTGATCTCGAGCGGGATGGCCCGGCCGGCCACGATCAGGGAATCGCCCGTCGCCACCAGGCCCTCCAACGCTGGCAAGGCCAGCACCGTGTCGCCGAGCCAATTGGGCAGGCGCACGAGGGTCGTCATGGCCGGCGCGCCTCCAAGCGCTCGAGCAGCTCCAACGCGGCGGCGCGCTGGGGCAGGCCGGGATCGAAGTCCAGCGCCTGACGGATCTGCCGGGCCGCCGCGGCCGGCTGCCCGTCATTGGCCAGCGCCACCCCCAGCAGGTAGCTCACCTGGGCCGACCGCGGCCATTGCTGCTGCACCCGCGCGAAGGTCCGCGCGGCGCGATTCCACAGCTCCGCCCGGGAGAGGGCCAGACCTAGGTTGTACAGGACTTCAGGCGACTCCGGGTAGCGCCGGTGGGCCTCGTCCAGCACGCGTCCGGCCTGCATCACCTGGCCCAACTCCAGCTGCGCACTGGCGAGGTTGAGGTAGATGCCGACCTCCGTGTAGCCGGCGGCCAGGGCATGCTCGAGCAACTCCACGCAGTCGCCCGCGCCGCCCGCCGCGGCCAAGGCGGCGCCCAACGACGCGACGAAGGCCCCGGGCAGATCGCCACCCACGCCCGCATTCACCCTCTCCCGCCAGCCGGCCCCGAGGCGCGGGGACTCAGGTTGGCGCAGGAGGATGCGCGTGCGATGCCCCGGTGAGGCCCCGACCATTACCTCCTCACCGCCTCCCTCGGCCAGCTGGGTGTAGAACTGCACCATGGCCGCGCTGCGCTCGGGTGTGCGCACGAATCTCATGACCAGATCCTCACTCACCACGAACGCGCTGGCCGCACGGTACCAGCCCGGCCAGTACGCCCCCGCGTAGAGCGCCGGATCGCGGGCGTGGAAGGGCAGCCCGAGCCACACCAGCCGCGACGAATCGGGCGGGGCGAAGCCCGCGTCGTGCACCACCAGGCTCCCGGGCCTCAAACGCAGCGCCAGCGCGTGCGCTACCTCATCGGCCCCGGGCCCGGCGACGGCCGGCCGCTGCCAGCGTCCCGCGAGCACGGCCGCCGACGGCAGGAGCAGCATGGCCAGGAGCACCCACCCCAGGCGCCGCAAGCCAGGCCGGTGCAGCGCGCGCGTCAAGACGCTCCACCCGCGGCCCGCCTCACCCGCACCCCAGGGCAGGAGGATCAGGATCGGGGCGAGCGAGGCAAAGGCACCGCGCGCGGCCAGAGCAAGCACGCCGAGGGCCACGAGCGGCGAGAGATCCCCCGATCGGCAGCGTCCCGCCCAGCCCGGCGCGGCGGCCAACACCAACAACACCCCCGCCACGTGCAGGCTTCCGGTGAGCGGCAGCAGCGAACGCCGCAGGCCGAAGCCGCCGCCATGGCCGCCCCACGCCCCGGTCCCCTGTGCGGCCGCGCGCATGTCCGCGAGCCAACCACCGGGATCGAGCAGCGCGTTCGGGTTCAGAATCCAGAGGGCCGCCAGCGACACGAGCAGGATTGCAGCTCCCCGCCAGCGCGGTCGCGATGCGTCGAGCAGACCACCCAGGAGTAGCGGGGGCACGATGATCCACGCCCACGGGTACCAGGCAAGACTCCAGGCCGCGGCGAGCACCTGCACCCATACCGGTCCAGCTCGTCGCGAAAGCAGCAGGAAGGCCAAGCCCAGCACGACGTAGGGCTCACACGCGAGCACGGACTCGATCCAGAGCGAAGATACCGCGAGCCACAGCGCGCCCACGCCGAGGGTGGAGCCCTGCGCGCGTGAATCCCGGGCCAGCAACGCCACCGCGGTGGCGCCGAGCAAGAGACCCGCCAGGCGGACGACGAGCACCACGCCCCCGGCGGGCAGGCCGAGGATGAGCAGGCCGGCTGCCGGCAGGACGCGCGGGTCGGCGGCCGGAGCGCCACCGCGCAGGAAGGGCTCGCCCAATTCGCGCACTTCGCGGGCATGGCCGAGCGCTGGGGCCAGAAACGCTGGGGCCCGGTCGACTCCGCCCACCAGCCAGGTGATCAGCGCGAGCAGGGCAAAGAGCGCGACCGGAAGAAGCAGGCCGGCTTCGATCGCCGCGCGCCCCGCGCGCTCCCCCGGCACCCGCGCGGGCTCACGCTCTCGATTCGCCACCCGTTAGAACTCCCAGCCGATCGACACCTCGCCGAAGGCCTTGCCGTCCCAGCCGTCGAAGTCGGTTCGCCGCACGAGGTCCCAGCGCACGATCGCGATGCCGAGGTTGACGGAGGCTCGAAATCCGACCGACCCGCGGGGGCCATCGAGGGTGCAGCCTTCGTCGCTGCACGCGGCGGCGTCGATCAGACCCTCGTTGTCCCATGCGGTGCCCACGTCAAAGAACAGAGCCCCGCGAATCCCGCCGAACAACAGCGGCCCGGGGAACGCGATGTACAGCCCCTCGATGAAGGGGAAGCGGAACTCCAGGTTCGCGAAGGCGACTTCCTGCCCCGCCAGGGGACGGTCGGTGTAGCCCCGCAGCGAGTAGGGCCCCCCGTAGGCGATCGCGCTCCGATCCGGGCCCCACTCACCGGCGACCACGCCGCGCACCGCCAGCGCGTAGCGCTGGCGCAGGTTGAAGTAGAGCCGATGGTCGAGCGTAGCGCCGTAGGCGGTCCGCTGGCCCACGTCGGCATAGGTTCCCACGCGCGTGCGGCGACCCGAGAGCGGGCCGGTCGGTCCCCATACGGCCGAGTCGAAGACCCAGGCCGCTTCGGGTCGCAGGTAGTAGTCCTCCGAGACCTTCTCCTCCCAGACATACTCGAGCGGATTCCAGTAGCTGGTGCCGAGGTACCGGTAGCTGTAGCGCCTCTCCTGGATGAGGTCCAGACTCAGCTCGACCCGGCGGAAACGCGAGTAGGGCTGATACCAGGCGATGCCAGCGCCGCGCAGGAGACGCTGCTCGTAGTCGGCCACATAGCCGGTCGAGTAGTCGTACCCGTAGCCAGTCCAGTACTGGTAGGCCTGCACGCCGAAGGCCGGACGCGTGCCCAGGTTGGCGTATCCTACCACGTAGTTGCCGTCCTCCAGCGAACCGTTGACGTCTACCCCCACGTACAGATTCTTGTCCCCCAACATGTCCGAGAAGACGAGCGCGGATTGAGCCTGGAGCCCGTACCCGCTGGCATAGAGGCCGCCGGCGGCGGCGTAGTCGATCGAGAGACGGGACTTGTACGGGCGCTCATCGAAATCGACGGAGTCCGGCAGCGCCGCCGTCGCGGCGTAGACCTCCGCGAGATCGATCTCCTCCAGTGCGTGTTCCGGAGCTGGGATCGCGGGCCCCTCGGCCCGCAGCGTGTCGACAGCGACGGTGATCCCCAGCGAGTCGCTCGGGAGCTGCGCTGCCTGCACCGGCAGGGAATCCGCGGGCGCAGGGATTCCCGCCACCAGCGTGTCCGCGGCTGCGGCAGCGGCCTCGGCAACCGCCCCCAGCGTGTCGCTCGACGCCCGGGTCGCCCCGAGCACGGTGTCCGCCGCGGCCTCGGCCGCCGGGGCCGTCTCGGTCTGCGCCGCTATGGGCGGAGGTGGCGGCATCCAGGGCGCCCGTCCCTCGATCAACGCCAGGGGATCGCGGATGGCGTAAAGGTTCCAGCCGTTCTCCTCGAACACGGCGAAGACCACGCGGTGCCCGTTGTCGGAGAGGCTGGCCGCCGCGCCCGTGGGCGTGACCGCGCTGACCCCGCTGGCAAGATCGGTGATCTGGTAGTCCGCACCGGTCTCGAGATCGCGGATGAAGAAGTTGGGAATGCCGCCGGTGCGGTCGCTGATGTAGAGCAGGTGGCGTCCATCGGGAAACCACTGCGGGTTGATGTTCTTGCCGTACTGATTGGGCAGAAGCGTTTGCTCGCCCGTGGCGAGGTCGATGAGCGCGATCTTCCACGGCGAGGCTCCCGATCCGCTCGCCGTGGAGTAGCCGTGGTCGGTGAGGAAGGCGATGCGGGTGCCATCGGGAGACCACGCCGGCTGGAAGGCAGCCCAGCGATCGTCGGTCAGGGCCCGCAGTCCTTCGCCATCCACGCCGACGACATACAGGTCCGAGCGCGCCTGCCGCATCCCGGTGAACACGAGCTGCTGGCCGTCGGGCGACCACGCCGGGTAGATCATCTCGTCGAACCCGAATCCGAGCGAGCGCTCGATCTTCCGGCTGCGAACGTTGAAAACGAAGAGCTGCTCGTGCCCATCCCTCTTGGAGACGAGCACGATCCGATCACCGTCGGGGCTCCAGTCGAGCGAGGTGAAGAGGTAGCGGAAGGTCTCGAACGACTCATTGCGCTCGCCGCGGATCAGCCGGCGCGGGCGACTTCCGTCGAGTGCGGAGGCCAGGTAGAGATCGGTGTAAGGCGATTCATCCGAGATGTAGACCATCTCCCCGCCGTCGGGCGAGACCGCGGGGGCGATGTACATCGCGCCCAGGCCCTTCTCGTGGTCGGTCAGACGCCGCGCCACGTCCTCGGTGTGCCCGCGGGCGAGCATGTCCGGCAGGTAGGTGCGGCGCAGCGAGTCGTTCCAGTCGCGCGAGAGGCGTTCGAGCGTCACGCCGAGCACATCCTGGGTCGCCTCCTCCAGGCTGCGGCGGCGGGTCATCGCGCGGAACCACGCCCCCACGGTTTCGTCCCCGTAGGTCCGGCCGATGTAGGCCATGAGCGACTGCCCGTAGCGGTAGACCCGGATGTCCTGCACGCGCGACAGCTCCTCGATGCTGATCAGGGAGCCGTCGATCACCCCCGCGCGCACCCACATCGCTGTGTGCTCGTCCACGCCGGGCGTGCTCAGGTACTCTGCCATCCCCTCGAAAACCCAGAGCGGCGGCTGCCAGGCCATCGCGCTCACGGTGCTGCCCAGCAGCGGACCCGTCAGGATGTCGACCTGAAAGGCGTGGACGAGCTCGTGGCTCAGCGTGTGATCCAGATCCGCGTAGGAACCGGTGAAGGGCACGATCACGCGGCGCTTGAGGAACTCCGTCATCCCGAGCGTGCCCTCGCTGATGAGACCGCTGGCGGCGCGCGTCTCGCGGAATTCGCTCTGGGAGGAATAGAGCAGGAGCGGAATGCGCTCCTTGAACTCGTGATCCAGGATGCGGCTCAGGCGTCGATAGGCGCGTTCCGCCAGCGGCAGCGCCTCGAGCGCCGCCTCGCGCTCCTCGGGATAGAAGTAGACCGCGAAGTGCTCGCTCTCGAGCACGCGCCATCGGCGGTCGTGCTGTGGGACCTTGTTCTGCCCGAAGTACTGGGCCCGGGCAAGGCTTGGCCCCCACGGCAGCAGCGCTGCGGCGGTCAGAATGACCAGGGTGAGGCCCAACACGGACCGGCGGGGCGACGGCCTCCAGCCACCAGGCCGGCGGCGCGACGGCCTCCGGCCCCTGGGACGGCGGCGCTGCTCGTCGGGGATCGCGGCTGCCTGTGGATGCGCGGGCATGGCTCCAGCTCCCTCCCGGTGCACGGGTCTCCGATCGTTCTGATCGGTAATCCCGGCTGGAAGTTCCAGCCTATCAGGGTGGGACGGAGGGAGCAACGCGCCTACGCCGGGGGGGCGGCACTCCGAGGTGCGGGCGGGGAACTGCCTGCCCAGGCCCCAAGTGCTGAACGGCGGCGCGTCTTGGCCCGTCAGGCAGCCTGGTCCTCGGCACCGTCCTCAGCACCCGCGGCGGGACCGGAGGCATCGACCACTTGGTTGCGTCCGTTGGCCTTGGCCCGGAAGAGGGCCCGGTCGGCCGCCTCCAGCAGGGAGGTATAGGTGTCGCCGTCCTCGGGAGCGGTGGCGACGCCGAAGCTGCAGGTCGTGCCGCTGAAGCAGGGCGATCCGATCCGAGCCGCTTCCACGACACTCCGCAGGCGTTCGGCTACCGCGTGGGCGGCCAGGCGCCCGGTGCGCGGCAGGACGATCAGGAACTCGTCGCCGCCGTACTTCGCCACCCAGCCCCGGCGCCCCACGGCGCGGCGCAGCACCTCGCCGATCTCGGCCAGCACGCGCGAGGCGGCCAAGTGGCCGAAGCGGTTGTTGTACTCCCGCAGGTTGTCGACGTCGACCATCAAGACGCTCAGCGTGCCCCCGCGGCGGCGCAGCGCCTGCAGCGTGGCGTGCAGCGACCGCTTGAGGTAGCGGTAATTGAAGATGCGGGTCAAGTCATCCGTCACGGTCGCGCGCCTGAGCCGCTCCACCACGCGGTCGTTGGCATGGCGGATGCGCAGGTGCCCGGCCACGGCAGCCAGGAGCCGCCCGTCCTCCTCCGTGAACCCCTTCTGGCCGGGCTCGCGTAGCAGGATCAGCCGCACCGCGACGCGCCCCAGCTGGAATCCCTCGGCCAACACGGGTCGAGCGCTCCGCCGGGCCCCCGCCGAGCGAGGCGGTCGGGCCGGCCCCCAGCCCGATGGCCTGGTCATCACGCTCGGGCCGTAGGGAAGCAGGTGCCCGCGGCGCACGCGGCCGTCCCTGGGCAGGGCGGCGAAGGGCTTCATCCAGCGCACCCACCACATTCCAGCCCACGCCCCGCGGGCGCTCCTCGGATGTTCGTCCCCGGCCGCCGGCGCGGCGGGCCCGGGCTCCAGGAGGCTGCGGACCAGAAGGGGGCGGCCGCCTTCGCCGACGAGCAGGAGCACTGCCGTCGCCCCGAGCAGGTCGCCCAGGGGCTCGAGCAGGCGCTCCAGGTCGCTCAGCCGTCGTGCGGGGGCAGCCCCCATCGCGGCGTGCAGCCGGGCGAGCAGGGCGATGGCGCGTTCAAGGCGCTCGGACATGCGGGCCTCCGCCCCCGCGAACTGCACCCCGCATGCCAGGAGAGGGGCGCGGTGCCCGTTGGCGGAAACCGCCCAACGCGGCGCTTCGAGCGGGCGATATGGGAGTCTGGAGCGGTCCCGGGGTCTGGCCCGTTGCGGACGTGCGTGCGCAATGGTGAACCGGTCGGGCAGAACGCAATGGGCGGCCCAGAGCAGCCGCCCGTCTCTTCCCTGCGCGCCCGGCGCGATTCGAACGCGCGACCTTCTGCTCCGGAGGCAGACGCTCTATCCAGCTGAGCTACGGGCGCTCGATCCATCGCGCGATCACTTAGCTCTTAGCAGATCCGGGGCGCGACGGCAACGGCCAAGTCCGCCAGGGCCAGGCCTGCCCGGGCTAGCCGACCAGCTCGGCCAGCAACGCCTGGGCGTGCCGGCATGCCTGGGCATCGCGCGCGTCGCCCGAGAGCATCCGGGCGATCTCCGCCACGCGGGCCTTCTCTTCGGCCAGCACCTCCACCGCGGCGACCATGCGACCGGCCGCCCGCCGCTTCTCGACGCGGAAGTGGCGCTGCGCGCTCGCGGCGATGACCGGCATGTGGGTCACCAGCAGCACCTGCCGGTGCCGGGCGACCGCTTGCAGCCGCCGCGCCACAGCCCGTCCGGCTGTCGCCCCCAGCCCTGCATCGACCTCGTCGAAGACCGTTAGGAGCCGCCGCCCGCGCTCGCCCAGCACGACCCGCAGCCCGAGGGCGACCCGGGACATCTCGCCGCCGCTCGCGATCTCGCCCAGGGGGCGGAAACCCGTCTCGGGGTTCGTTTCGGCTTCGAGGCGCACCCGCTCGGCCCCCGCCGGTCCCACGACCAGATCGCCGCCCGTGTCGATGTCCCCCTCCCTCCCGGGGCTCAACGCCTCGAGGGCAACGCGCAGGCGGCAGTGCGGCATCGCGAGCGCCGCCAGCTCCTTTTCCAGGGCGCGGCCAAGGCGCTGCCCGGTGCTCGCGCGCGCCGCGCGCAGGCTCGACGCAGCCTGTCCCAGCGCCGCGCGGGCCTCCGCCACTGCCGCCTCGAGCTCCTCCCCTCGCCGCGCGCCTTCCTCGAACTGCGCTAGTGCCGCCCGCATCTCATCAGCTGCCGCCAGGACCTCCCCCAGCGGCTTGCGGTGCTTGCGCTCGAGCTGTTCCAGGCTTGCCAGCCGCGCCTCCAGCTCGGGCAACTCCGTCGCCGCCTCCCCCACCTCGCCAGCCAGGCGCTCGATCCCCCGGCTCAGCGCCCGGGCCTCCCGCAGCAGCTCCCGCAGCGCGCTGCGCACCTCCTCCTCCCCGCCAGCCGGCAGATCGCCCGCGCGCGCGTCGAGCGTCTCGAGCGCGTCCAGCACCGAGCCCTCCCGGCCGTTCAGCAGCTCCCGCGCCAAGGCCAGCCACTCGCCCCGCCGCGCGTCCGCGCGCAGGGTGCGCACGCGCTGCCCGAGCGTCGCGACCTCGTCGCCCAGCGGGTTGATCTCCTCAATCTCCCGCAGCTGGAATCGGAGCCAATCCTCGTCGCGCGCTACCTGCTCCAGTCGCTTCCGGTGCTCCTCCCGCTCGGCGAGGGCCTCGCGCGCCGCCTGGTACGCGCCGCGCGCGCTGCGCCGCAGGGGTTCGAGGTCCCCGAACAGGTCGAGCAGATCTCGCTGCACCTCGGCGAGTCGGGCGCGCTCCTCTTCGCGCTGGCCGTGCACCTCGACGAAGGCCGCGCCCAGGCGGCGCAGCACCCGCTGCGGCACGCGGTGGCCGTTCGCGAAGCAGGCGCCCGCGCCCTGGCGGCGGACGCGGCGGGCGAGGATGAGCTCCTCGCCCTCGAGCGGCACGCCGTGCGCC
>CAZDKK010000056.1:0-33137 GCA_964506245.1 uncultured bacterium
TTGGTGCGGATCATCGCCGCGCCCTCGCCGATGCGCCGCAGCGCCTCGCCCAGGTCGCGACAGCCGCAGACGAAGGGCACCTTGAAGGCGAACTTGTCGATGTGAAAGCGCTCGTCGGCGGGCGTGAGCACCTCGCTCTCGTCGACGAAGTCGACGCCGAGCGCCTCGAGGATCTGCGCCTCGGCGAAGTGGCCGATCCGCACCTTGGCCATCACCGGGATGGAGACGGCCTTCATGATCTCCCGGATCTTGGTGGGGTCGGCCATGCGCGCCACGCCGCCGTCGCGACGGATGTCGGCCGGGACTCGCTCCAGCGCCATGACCGACACCGCCCCCGCATCCTCGGCGATCTTGGCCTGGTCGGCCGTCGTGACGTCCATGATGACCCCGCCCTTGAGCATCTCGGCGAGGCCGGTCTTGACCCGCAGGGATCCGATTTCCATGGCGATTCCCCCCTCTTTCACAAGAAAGGCACGGCGTCCTGCGTGGGACGCCGGCCCGGCCGGCCCGAACGCATGCGGGCCTTGATCATCTCACCCAGCAAGCGCACGCCCTTGCGGATCCTCGCCTCGCTCTCGCGATTGAAGGAAAGCCGCATGGCGTTGCGCCCGCCGCCGTTCGGATAGAAAGCCGCGCCCGGCGTGAAGAGCACGCCGCGCGCGGCGGCTTGCCGCAGGAGATCATACGTATCGACCCGTTCGGGCAGCTCCGCCCAGAGCGTCATGCCGCCCAGGGGCCGGGTCCAGGTCGCGGACGCGGGAAAGTGCTCCTCGAGCGCCGCGAACATCGCATCGAGCCGGCGCGCGTTGACCTCGCGCACGCGCTCGATCTGCCGCTCGAGCCGCCCCGTGCGGCAGAAGCGGTCGAGGACCTGCTGCGGGAACATGCCGGTCGAGAGGTCCGTGGCATAGCGCAGGCGCCGCAGGGGCACGTCCAGCTCGGACGGCACGACCATCCAACCCACCCGCAAGCCGGGGAACAGGATCTTCGAGAAGGTGCCCAGGTGAATCACCTGCCCCTGGTGATCATCGGCCAGCAGCGCGCGCGGTGGTGTGCCGCGGTAGTGCAGCGGCGAGGTGTAGTGGTCTTCGACCACGGCCAGCCGCCGCTCGCTCGCCAGCTCGAGCAGCCGGCGGCGGCGCGGCTCGCTCAGCGACACACCGGTCGGGTTGTGGTAGCACGGCATCAAGTACAGGAAACGGGCGGTCTCGAGTCGGAGCGCGTCTTCCAGGGCGGCGACGCTCAGGCCCTCGCCGTCGACCGGCACCGTGTCGAGGCGCGCGCCCACCTCGCGCAAGACCATGTGGGCGCCGGTGTAGGTCGGCGCCTCGACCAGCACCCGGTCGCCGGGCGCAACGAAGAGGCGCGCGACCAAGTCCAGGGCCTGCTGCGATCCGCTCACGATGAAGATGCGCGCCGGGTCGACCTCGCTGCCCCCCGTGCGCGCCATCCAGTCGGAGATCCAGGCCCGCAGCGGACCGTAACCCTCGGTCGGCCCGTACTCGAGGAGTTGAGGGTCAGCCGCCTCCAGCACCTCCTGCATACAGGCGCTGAACTCGCCCATCGGAAAGAGCCGGCTGTCCGGCACGGCACCGTTGAGCAGGATCGGGTGGTCGCCGCTGGCACCCTCGGCGGCGCGCATGAAGGCGCCAGGATCCTCTTCCCGGCTCCACGGGGTGCGCAGCACGTTCTGCCAGGAGAAACGCGCGGGCCCTGCGGCCGGGTCGCCCGGCCGGCTGCCCCCACCCGCTGGCGGGGCCTGTGGCTCGGGCCCATGCCCGGCGCTCGTGGGCCCGCCCGCGACGTAGGTCCCCGACCCCACCGCCGGGTGGAGCAGACCCTCCTGCTCCAGCAAGCGAAAGGCGGCGACCACGGTGTTGCGGTGCACCCCGAGGCTGCGCGCGAGGCTGCGCGTCGCCGGCAAGCGCACGCCGGCGTCCAGCAGACCGGATGCGATCTGGCTCCGGATCCCCGCGGCGATCTGCAGGTAGCAGGGGACGCCGGAATGCCGGTCGAGCTGGATCTCCATGGTCTTCCCTCGGGCCTCAATCTCGTGTTCCACGATTATAGACAAATTGGACCAATATGCAAGTCCAATATCGGGACAATTAGGCCGAATCTGAAGAATGGACTAGACCAATCCAAGCCGGCCTCCTGCCGGCCCGGCCGGGGGCCGCCGCCGGCCGGCGCTCCCACGCCTCCCACGCGCGGCTCCGGGCCTTTTCTCTTGGCCGGATGCGCCGCCATCCCTTACCGTCCAGGCGGTTGCAGCGCCACCCCCGGCATCCGGTCGCGAGCAGGCGTGAAGGGGTGCGACGCGGGCGCGGGCCGGGAGGCGCGCGGATCCAGGATCATCGCAGGAGGTCGGGCATGGATGCCCTGCATGTCTCGGCGAACAAAGCCGTCAGCAAGATCGTCCTTCAAGGGGTGCCCGACAAGCCGGGGATCGCAGCCCAGATTTTCGGGGAGCTCGGGGCTCAGGGATTCAACGTCGAGCTGGTCGTCTCAACCGGGGGCACGCGCGGCACGGCCGACATCTGCCTGGCCGTGGCCGAGACCCAGGAAGCGAAGATCCGGATAGCCCTGGAGAACATGCGGGAGGAGATGCGGGCGGCTCAGCTCGTGGGCGACACGCGCGTCGCCCTCGTCTCGGTTTCGGGGCAGAACCTGGCCAAGGTCCCGGGCGTGGCCGGCCGCATGTTCCGGGCACTCTCCTCGAAGGGCATCAACATCGAGATCATCTCTACATCCCTGGCCTCGGTGACCTGCATGATCCCCCGCGATCGCACAGAGGAGGCGTTGGCCGCGCTGGAAGGCGAGTTTCTCGGCGACCGTGTCTGACAGAAGCCGGGAAGCGGCAGCGCAATCCCTTGACATTCAAGGAGGTTGCGACCCTTGGGCACCTCTGGTACCTTGGCCGGCCTTGGACTGACCCCAATCCGGGGTGGTCCGTGCGGAGGATGTGGAGCATGACCGAAGCGTCCCGCTCAGATCCGCAGCGTTCCCAATCCGCGCCCGCCGCGGCGGGGCGGTCCTGCGGGTGCCGGCCTCACCCGGCCCCTTTCACGCCGCAGGCCGCGTCCGCCGAGGGGCCGGAGCTCTATGCCTCCTACTCCGGCATCCCGCTCGCGCAGCTCTACACCCGCGCCGACCGCCAGCCATCGCTGTGGCCCGCACCCGGCATGGGCGATGATTCGCTGCCCGGGCAGTATCCCTTCACGCGCGGCATCCATGACACGATGTACCGCGGCCGCCGCTGGACCATGCGCATGTTCGCCGGCTTCGGCACCCCGGAGGACACCAACCGCCGCTTCAAGTACCTGCTCGAGCACGGCCAGACCGGGCTGTCGACGGCATTCGACATGCCCACGCTCATGGGCTACGACCCCGATCACCCGCTGAGCGCCGGCGAGGTGGGGCGCGAGGGCGTGGCGGTCGCCTCGCTGGAGGACATGCTGCGCCTCTTCGACGGCATCCCGCTCGACAAGGTCAGCACCTCCATGACGATCAACGCGACCGCGATCATCGCGCTCTCCTTCTACGTCGCGGTGGCGGAGCGCCAGGACGTGCGCCCGGAGCAATTGCGCGGCACGGCGCAGAACGATATCCTGAAGGAGTACATCGCGCAGAAGGAATGGATCTGCCCGCCCGAGCCGGCCATGCGCATCATCCAGGACGGCCTGGTGTATTGCACCGAGCGGATGCCCCAGTGGAACACGATCTCGATCAGCGGCTATCACATCCGCGAGGCCGGCGCGACCGCTGTGCAGGAGCTGGCTTTCACGCTGGCCGACGGCATCGGCTACGTCCAGGCGGGCATCGACGCGGGGCTCGACCCCGCCGCTTTCGCGCCGCGCTTGAGCTTCTTCTTCGACGTCCACAACGACTTCTTCGAGGAGATCGCCAAGTTCCGGGCCGCCCGCCGGATGTGGGCCAAGATCATGCGCGAGCGCTTCGGCGCGCAGAACCCGCGCTCGTGGCTGCTGCGCACGCACGCCCAGACGGCGGGTGTGTCGCTGACCGCCCAGCAGCCCTACAACAACGTCGTCCGGGTTGCCCTGCAGGCCCTGGCGGCGGTCCTGGGCGGGACGCAGTCGCTGCACACCAACTCGCTCGACGAGACCTACGCGCTGCCGACGGAGGAGGCGGTCAAGATCGCGCTGCGCACGCAGCAGATCATCTCCGACGAGACGAACATCCCCATCGTGGTCGATCCGCTGGGCGGTGCGTACTTCGTGGAGCGGCTGACCGATCAAGTGGAAGAAGCGGCCTGGAAATACATCCATCAGATCGACAGCCTGGGCGGCATTGTGCCGGCCATCGCGCAAGGCTACCCGCAGAAGGAGATCGCCCGCTCGGCCTACGAGTTCCAGCAGCAGGTCGAGCGCGGGGAGCGCGTGATCGTCGGCATCAACAAGTATCAGGAAAAAGAGGGCGGCGACGCGGTTCCCACACTGAAGATCGATCTGGAGGTCGAGCGCCAGCAGGTGGAGCGGATCCGGCGTCTGCGCGACCAGCGCAACCGGTCGGCGGCACGTGACGCCACCGACGCGGTGCGCCAGGCCGCGGCGGGCAGAGACAACTTGGTTCCCCACATCATCGCCGCGGTCAAGGCCGGCGTCACCCTCGGGGAGATCAGCGATGTCTTCCGCGAGGTGTACGGCGTCTATCGGGACCCGGCGTTCTTGTAGGGGAGGATGGGATGGATCCCATTGAATCGAGGGCGGCGGTTGTCGAGGCCATGCGGCTGGGCCTGGAACCGGACCAGACCCGGTATTGGACGCTTCCGGTCACGTTGCGGCGCGATATCTTCACGATCCGCGCCAACGTCCCGGGCGATTGGCCTTTGCTCGTGTGCCTGCATCCGCCGCGACTGACCGAGCTCCAGTTTGCACGCAAGGTGCGCGACCTGTGCACTCTGAAGGCGCACCTGATCTTCCCGCGCGGGCTGCACGCCCATCTCGTCGATCTGGGCGGGGCCCGCACAGTCGGCTACGACTGGTGTCACTACACGGGGGACAACCCCTCCTTCCGCGACAGCTTCACTGCCGCCTCCGACTACATGGACCGCGTCATGGAAGTTGCGCTGGCGGAACTGCCCGTCGATCGGCGGGAGATCCATCTGCTGGGCTCCGAGGGGGGGACGTTGTTCGCCTCGGCCTACGGGGTCTCACGCGGGGAGATGTTCGCCAGCATCATCACCGTCGGCGGGCAGATTCTGCCCGATCTGATCCGCGAGCTCGCCCCCGCGCAGCGGCGCGTGCCCTTCCTCTGCCTGAACCGGAGGCGCGCCCGCACGGGCCGCTTCCGGGAAGAAGCGAGTGGAGGCCCCAACCGCGTGGAGGATCTCCTCGCGCTCGGCTTCCCCGTTGACCACGAGGTTCTCCGCGGCGACTCCCCCTCCTGGGAGGAGGAGGTCGGCATCATCCTGTCGTGGCTGACCCAGAAAGCCGGGCTCGAGGTGTACGCCGAGAACGCCTGACCGGCCCTGCACGCGCTCGCCGGATCATCCTGCCCCGCCTTCGCCGGCCACGGGGCAGTACAGCATGCCGTCCAGACCCAGGCGCTTCATCTTGCCGATGAGGGTCGTGCGGCTGAGTCCGCCCAGCAGGCGCGCCGCGTGGGTGCGATTGCCGCGGGCCTGGAGCAGCGCCCACTCGATCAATCGCCGCTCGATCTCGACGAGGTAGTCATCGAGGCGGCATCCCGCGGGCAAGGCCACCTCCCCGGGGAGGGCCGCCGGCCCGCCGGACCGGCGATCGTCGGGGGTGAGCTCACTCGGGTTCCGGGCCGCCACCGCGTCCCGTTGCGCGCCGGGGAAGAGCATCTCGGTCGTGATCTGGGGTGCGCCGCAGCTGCGCCACAGAGCCAGCGACCGCTCGACCGCGAACTTCAGCTCGCGCACGTTGCCCGGCCAATCGTGCGCCAGCAGCGCGCTGCGTGCGCCGGGCGTCATGGGCGGGGATTGGGGTGAGGCCCGGTGGGCGAAGTAGTGGGCCAGCGGCAGGATGTCCCCCCGGCGCATGCGCAGGGGCGGCAGCCAGGCCCGGACGGCACCCAGCCGGAACAGAAGGTCCTTGCGGAAGCGACCGGCGCGCACGGCCTCATCGACATCCAGGTTGGTGGCCGCCACGATGCGCACGTCGACCGTGCGCGTGCGCACCTCGCCCAGCCGCCGCAGCTCGCCGCTCTCCAGCACCCGCAGCAGCTTGACCTGCGCGCGCGCGTCCATCTCCCCCACCTCGTCGAGGAAGAGGGTGCCGCCATCGGCCGCCTCGAAGAGGCCTGGCTTGTCGAGCGCTGCACCGGTGAATGCACCGCGGGCGTGTCCGAAGAGCTCGCTCTCCTGGAGCTGGGGGGGCATGGCGCCGCAGTTGACGGCCACCCAGCGCCCGCGCGAGCGGCTGCTCATGGCGTGGACGGCCCGGGCGACGACCTCCTTTCCGGTGCCGCTCTCGCCCTCCAGGAGAATGGGGAGCTCGGTCGGCGACAGCTGCTCGAGGTAGCGCAGGGCCCCCAGCATCCGGCCATCCTGTGTCACCACGCCCAAGGCGGCTGCCGCTATCCCTCCGGGCGCTGGGATGCCCACCCTCGCGGCGAGCCGGGTGGGGTTTCCCGGACCGAGGTCGGGCCACAGCGACAGCTGTCCAGCGCCGCGATCCGCCCGATCGACGGCGGCCAGGGCCGCCAGGATCCGCAGCCACGCGGCGATCTCCGGCTCGGGTTTGCGCAGGGCCGCCATCAGCGCGTGCAGCGCGGGCGCTGCCCGCAGGCGCGCCCGCCGCCAGCGACCCAGGGCCAGATCCTGCTCCACGCAACCGCGCGCCTCGCTGAGTTCGCGCATGAGATCGGGCTTCTCCACATCATCCTCCTTTCGGCCAGCCGGCGGGGTGAACGAACACGACCGGTCGATCGACCGGCTGTCCGTGCACATCGTGGGGACGGGCGTGTGTCTGGAGGCCATGGCGCTGGATCAGCCTGCGCGCGAAAGGGGCAGCCGCTCGCCGGAGGGGAAGATGCGTAGCCCGCTGGCCAGCGTTGCAGAAAAGGTGCCACCCGCGCGCGGAGTGCCCACCACGCGACCGGCGCCACAGCCGCTGCCGGCCGCGCCCGCAGGCGATGGCGTATCCCGAGCATTGCAGAAAGGGCGATCCGCACGTTCGGCCGGGCCGGGTGCAATCCCCGCCGGGAGGGGCCGGGGATGGCGGGCACGCGCCTCGCGGCGCAGTTTACTGCTCCAGTTTACGTTGCAGCGCTTCGCCCCACGGCCGGCTGCCCTGGAACGACGGGTGCATAGGGAGCCCCCGACCACGCGCTACAGGGGGGGCGACCCACCGGGCGCATCGACCGGCTCCGACGGGGCCTGATCTCTAGCAAAAGGGAGCAAAGGGCAATGAGAGTACCCGCGTTCCGCTACCTTGTTCTGGGCGCCCTGCTGTGCGCCACGCTGTGTCTGACGCTGGTGAGCATCGGCTGTAGTTCCAGCGACTCGCCAGTGAATGTTCCCAACGATCCCCCGCAGCAGGACGACGACTCCTCCTTCACCCCGGGGAAGGAAACGCAAGACGTGTACATCCCCTGGGAAGGGGAGAACGGAGACCGGTAGGCCGGCGTCCGCCGGCCGCGTTCCGGGGCTGAGGAGGGCCGGAACGATCACCCGCGCAGGTGTTGTCTCGGCGGCTGAGCACTGAGGTGCTCGACAGTGGGAATCCCCGCCTCCTCACTTGCCCTTTGCCCCGAGGACCCGCTGGCCGCCGAGAGACCATCGGCGCAAGGCCCCGGGCAGCCCATCACGGGCGGCCCGGGGCCCTGGCTTTTCCGAGCCCGGGCCCTTCGCCGACGCGGCCTCGCAACCAGAACGACCCCCGAGCGTAGTGCCCCTATGCCGGCCGGCCAGATGGGTCCCGGTGCGCAGGCGTGACCGGGGCAGATGGCCGGGCCCGGCGGGAGGGCCGCGGCCATGTTTGGGTTGATCGGACTGGTTCTGGGGGCGCTGTTCCTGGTGCTGGTGCTCGGCTTCGCACTGAAGCTCCTCGGGTTTGCCTTCGGCCTGCTGCTGCTGCCCTTCAAGCTGCTCTTCGCGGCGGGGGGCCTGTTGCTGGGGCTCCTTCTGGGTGTGCTCCTGCTGCCGGTTGCCCTTCTGGTGCTCATCGCGGTCCTGGGCGGCGTCCTGGTCGCCGGTCTCGGTCTGGTGTTCTAGCGCGACGGCCGCGCCGGCTCCCCTATGCCCGGCTCAGACCGAAGAGCCGTGCCCGTTCGCCCGCGGCCCAGGCGGGATCGGCCCGTTCGAGAAGCGCCGCCAGCGGCTCGTGCACCCGGCCGTTCGTCGCCAGGACCTCGACGCCCTCGTGCGCGTCTGGCTCGCCCGCGAAGTCGGTGACGCGTCCGCCAGCCTCCTCGACCAGCAGCATGCCCGCGGCGACGTCCCACGGCTTCAGGTACAGCTCCCAGAAGGCCTCAAAGCGCCCGGCCGCGACGTAGGCCAGATCGAGCGCGGCGGCTCCGCCGCGGCGGACGCCCTGGGCGGCCAGCGCCAGGCGGCCGAAGTTGCCCAGGTTGCTGTTGGACACCTCGTGGAGGCGATAGGCAAAACCGGTGGCGACCAGGCTGCGCTGCACGTCGGTCTCTTCGGAGACGTGCACGCGGGTCCCGTTGAGCCAGGCCCCTTGCCCGCGTTCGGCCCAGAAGGTCTCGCCCAGTGCCGGCGCGTGCACCACCCCCGCGAGCATGCGCGGGCGTGCCCCCGCGAGGAAGAACCCGGAGGCGTGCGCGGCGAGGCCGGCTTCCCCGGCGGGCGGGCCCGGATAGCCGCTGGCCAGCGCGATGCTGACGCAGACCATCGGGTGGCCGTGCACGAAGTTCGTCGTGCCGTCGAGCGGGTCGACGATCCACACGCGGCCGCTCGTCCCGGGCCGCCGGATGGACTCCTCGGCCAGGATTGCGTCGTCCGGGAACGCCGCGGCGATCCGTCCCGCCACGTGCTCCTCGATCTGGCGATCGACGATCGTGACCATGTCGCGCCGCCCCTTGAAATCGATCTGCTCGGCTGCCAGCCTTCCCCGGCCTGCCAGCAACCGCTCGCCGGCCTCCCGGGCCACCGCGTGCATGAACTCCAGCATCTCATCCTCCGCTGGGAAAACCGCCTTGATCCGCCGATCCGGCAGAGTGTAGCGTACACGCTCAATCTTCCGCGAGGCCAGGGCTGTTGCGAGGGAATCGGCAGATGGAAAACATCATGGACAAGCTGACCGCGCTCTGCAAACGGCGCGGTTTCATCTACCCCAGCTCCGACATCTACGGCGGCATCAACGCCTGCTGGGACTATGGCCCGCTGGGCACGCGTCTGAAGAACAACATCAAGAACGAGTGGTTTCGCGCGATGACGCGGCTGCGCGACGACGTCGTGCCGCTCGATGCGGCCATCCTGATGCACCCCCGCGTCTGGGAGGCCTCGGGTCACGTCTCCGAGTTCACCGACCCGCTGATCGACTGCAAGAACTGCAAGGCCCGCTTCCGCGCCGACGACGTCGACTTCGACTTCCGCGATCCCCACACGGCCTGTCCGCGCTGCGGCCAGCGCGGCACGTTCACCGAGCCGCGCCTCTTCAACCTGATGTTCAAGACCTTCATGGGCCCGGTCGAGGACGCCGCCAGCGTCGTCTACCTGCGCCCGGAGACCGCCCAGGGCATCTACGTCAATTTCGACAACGTGCGCACCTCCTCGCGCATGAAGATCCCCTTCGGCATCGCGCAGATCGGCAAGGCCTTCCGCAACGAGATCACGCCCGGCAACTTCATCTTCCGCACCCGCGAGTTCGAGCAGATGGAGATGCAGTTCTTCGTCAAGCCGGGCGAGGACGCCCGCTGGTTCGAGGTCTGGAAGCAGGAGCGGATCAACTGGTACCGGTCGATGGGCATCGCCGAGGAGCGCCTGCGCTTCCACGAGCACGGGCCCGGAGAACTGGCCCACTACGCCCGCGCGGCGTTCGACATCCAGTTCCTCTTTGGCTTCGGCGCCGACCCCTGGCACGAGCTCGAGGGCGTTCACAATCGCGGCGACTTCGACCTGAAGCGCCATCAGGAGTTCTCCGGCAAGAACCTCGAGTACTTCGATGACGAGACCCGCGACCACTTCCTGCCCTACATCATCGAAACCTCGGCCGGCTGCGACCGGACGTTGCTGGCGATGCTGGTCAACGGCTATCGCGAGGAGGAGATCAAGGGCAGCCAGCGCGTCTTCCTCGGGTTCCACCCGCGACTGGCGCCGATCAAGACGGCTATCTTCCCGCTGGTGAAGAAGGACGGCATGCCCGAGTTTGCTCGGAAGATCGCCGCGGAGCTGCGCCCCCACTTCGAGCTCTACTACGACGAGGCGGGGACGGTGGGGCGGCGCTACGCGCGCCAGGACGAGATCGGGACGCCCTTCTGCGTCACGGTGGACGGCCAGACGCTCACCGATCAGACGGTCACGATCCGCCACCGCGACACGCTCGAGCAGGAGCGCTGCGCCGTCGATCGGCTGCGCGTCCGCCTGGCGGAGCTGATCGAGCGCGCCTAGCGCGCGGCCGGAGGACCGCGCCGGTGCGGCTTCGGCGCTAGTGGGGCTGCGCCATCGCGGTCAGGGCCTCTTCGCGGGTGGCGTAGCGCGGCAGCAGGTCCCAGAGGCAGACGATCCGCAGCAGCGCAGCCACCGGCTCGGGCACCGCGACCAGGCCCAGACGGCTGCCGGCGTGCGTGGCCGACGTGTAGCAGGCCGCGAGGATGCCGATCCCGGGGCTGGACATCTTGTCCACGCGTTCGAGGTCGAGCAAGATCACCCTGCGCCCCGCGTGGATCGCGTCGCGCACCTCCTCCAGGAACTCGTAGCACTCGGGCGTGCCGGTGACCTTGCCCACGAGGCGGAAGATCACCGCATCCAGACCGTCCGGCCGCTCCTGCTTCACTTCGAGGCTCGGTCGTTGTCTCATGGGGACCTCCCCTGTTGCAGAGATCCGGGGCACACGGGAACCGCACCTCAGGCTATCAACGGCCGACCGTGCGGTCAACGCCTGCCGCGGCTCGCCTGCCGTGGCTCGTGCGGTCGACCCCGGCGCCGTCCCGCACGCCTGTTCCCGGACTCCGAGCCGCGCCGGTCAAGCGAGATCGATCACGACCGGGGCGTGGTCGGAGGGCTGCGGCCCCTTGCGCGCGTCGCGGTCGATCACCACCGCCTGGCAGCGCTCCGCCGCGGGCTTCGTCACCAGGATCAGATCGATCCGCAGGCCGTAGCCCTTGTGAAAGGCGCCCCCGCGGTAGTCCCACCAGGAGTAGTGTCCACCCGCCGGCTCGCGCAGCCGGAAGGCGTCGGCCAGCCCCCAGCCCATGAGGTCGCGCAGCGCGGCTTGCTCGTCCGGGTGGAACAGGAGCTGGCCGCGCCACAGCTCGGGATCGTGGACGTCCCGATCCTCGGGCGCCACGTTGAAGTCCCCGCAGACCAGGACGGGCTCCGTCGTCCGGCAGGTCGCGGATAGCAGCGCGCGCAGCCGTCTCAGCCACGCGAGCTTGTAGGCGAAGCGCTCGCTGCCCACCTCCGTCCCGTTGGGCACGTAGGCCGAGAAGACGCGGACATCGCCGCAGCGGGCGCCGATCAGCCGCCGGTCGGCCTCGGGCGGATCCTCGGGCAGACCCCGCACCACGTCGCGCATCGGCTTGCGACTGACGAGCGCGACGCCGTTGTAGGTCTTCTGCCCGAAGACCTCCACCCCGTACCCGCGCGACTGGAACGGCTCGCGCGGGAAGTCCGCATCGACGACCTTGGTTTCCTGCAGACACAGCACGTCGGGCCGCCACGCATCGAGCCACGCCTCCACCCGCGGCAGCCGGGCGCGGACGGAGTTCACGTTCCAGGTGGCAATGCGCATGCCCCCCTCCTCAGACGACGATCGCCCCGCGGCGCATCAGCGTGCGCCTTTGGCCGGTGGAACCGATGGCCGTGATGGTCGGGCTCTTGACGATGCAGTCCAGATGGATGAAGGCCTCGGCGTCGAGGTCGTAGTTGGCCCCGATGGCGATGTGGCACGTCCCAAGAATCTTCTCGTCCTCGAGCATGTTGCCGGTCACGCGCGCGGCCGGGTTGAGCCCGATGCCCAGCTCGCCCAGGTGGCGCGCGTTGCGCTCGTAGCTGCGCACCCGCGGCAGCGTCCAGCCCTTGTGCCCCTTCATCCGGCCGGCCATCTCCTCGCCGGCCCTGAGCGATGCCTCGAACTGCTTGGCCCCCGCCCCGCCGCGCACCCTGAGCGCGCGCCCGCGCTCGACCTCCACCGTGACCGGCCGCGCCGGCACGATCGCTCCGCCCTGTACAACGGAGAGCGATCCGTCGAAGACGAGCACGCCCTCGGCGTCGTGGAGCGCCGGCGAGATGAAGGCCTCGCCCGCCGGCAGGTTGCCCCCGGTGCCCGGCTTCCAGAACGAGCCGTCGTCGAGGCGGGCCTTGCGGCCGCGCAGGCCGATCTCGATGTCGGACCCGCCCGGGGAGCTGATGTGGACGCGCGCGGCCGCATCCAGCACGCGCTTGACCGCCCGGGCCTGGCGCCGCATGCGGGCGTAGTCGACCGGCACGGTGCGCACGAAGGAATCGAGCGTGACCGACGGCGACCAGAAGGCGCGGCTCTTCTTGACGCCCATCAGCGCGTCAAAGATGTGCGACCACTTCCCCTTCACGCCCTTGAAGGCGTAGGGCTTCGCCAGACCGTAGCGGTCCTTGCCGAGCTTGGCGGCGCTGATCGACACGATCACCTCGGGCTCGGAGCGCAGGGCGTGGATGACCTCGTCCGACGCCATGTCGAGCGAGGTCTTGCGGGGCTGCACGATCACGGTGGGCGCACCGCCCACCGCGGCCGCCGCCTCGAAGAGCGCCTGCGAGATCATGAAGACGTCGTGCTCGGGGTTGGTGACGATGAGGACGCGCTCGCCCCGCCGGACGCGCATCACCTCGCCGATGGCGACCGCAGCCGCGCGGGCCAGGGCGCGCGGGCGATCGGTCGGGGCCGGCTTCCACCCGCAGGGGGTGTCACTGCAGTGTGGGCAACGGGCGCGGGCCCGGCTCTTCTTGGCTGACGTGCGTGGGCTCATGCATCCTCCTCTCGCCTCTCGCGGGCCGGCGGCCAGCGCCGGGCGGCCCTGGGTCAACCTCTCAGAACACCTCGACCACCTCATCCGGCCCAGCCAGCAGCAGCGGCTCACCGGGGTGGCTCAGCAGCATCTCCAGGTAGCGCCGCCCGACAGAATCGCGCGGCAGCGCCTCGAGGCCGCGGGTATCGGCCAGACCGCCCGCTGGCGCCTCGAGGCCGGGCGTCTCGGTGCGGCTCTCGAGCCCGGGAATCTCCAGGAGCGTGTACAAGGCCGGGTCGATCCATTCGGGTGCCGGTCCCTCGGCCAGCTCGACCGGCCGATCGACCGGAAGCCCCGCGCGCAGCCGCGCGAGCCGCAGCGCCTCCCACAGCCCCCCCTCCACGTCCACCAGACCCAGCTTGAGCGCGCGCGTGCCGCTCCACACTCGCCCCTGGGCCAGCGCCTCGATCTCCTCCTTTGGCTGGCCCCGGGCCGCGGCGACGTGCCCGACGAACTCCGCGTACATCGTGCGGATCAGCTCCTCGGCCCGCGATCGTTCCTCGGGCAGCATCGGGCGGTGCGGCAGCGCCGCCGGCGCGAAGGGCAGGCGCCACCCACTCAGATAGTCGGCGTGGGCGCCGCGCCGCACCCCATCATAGGCCAGCCCCAGCTTGACGCCGAGGCCTTTGTCCCAGGCGAACGCGCCGATCACCCCGATCGATCCCGTGCGCGTCAGCGGGCTCGTGACGATCGTGTCGGCCTCCATGCTGAGGTAGTAGCCGCCGGACGCGGCCACCGACCCCTGGGAAACGATCACCGGCTTGACCGCCGCCGTGGCGATCATCTCCCGCGCCACCAGATCGCTCGGCAGCCGCTCGCCGCCGGGCGAGTCGACCCGCAACACCACCGCCTTGACGCGCCGGTCCTCGCGGGCCCGCTTCACCGCGGCGGCGAGCACGGGCCCGCGGATGCCGGTCTCCATGGCGCAGTCGCCGATCGCGTAGAGCACGGCCACGCGATCCGGCTCGCCCCAGTCGAGCGCGGCTCCGGCGGGATCCCCCATGACACCCGCCAGCGCGGCGGCCGACCGATCGGGCGTCCCTCGCGGCGCAGCCTTGCGGGCTGCCTCGAACGCCTGCTCGCACGTCCCGATCGAGTCGATGAGCCCGGCCGCGCGGGCCTCGGCGGGCGCGAGATCGATGCACTCGTCGACGAGGCGGTCCCACGCTTCACGTGGGATCCCGCGCGCGCCGGTCACAAGATCGGCCACGGTCTCGTACGCGTCGTCGACCAGAGCCTGGCGCTGCTCGCGTTCGGCGGGAGACATCGACGTGCGGGCGCCGATCTCGGCCGCGGACTTGTAGGTGAAGAAGCGCAGCTCGTCGAATCCCACGCCCGCCTTCTCGAACGCGCCAGCATAGTAGGTGCGCCCGAGGGCGAGGCCGCGCAGCGACAGCCCCCCTTGCGGATCGAGCCACAGCTGGTCAGCCACGCTGGCCAGCATCATGCCGTACGTGCCCAGGCGGTCGGCGTAGACGATGACCTTCTTGCCGCGGGCGCGCAGCCCGGCCAGCTGCGCGCGCAGCTCCCACGCCGCCTCGCCGTCCATCCGGGCACCCGAGAGGCTTACCACGGCGCCCGCCACGCGCGGATCCTCGGCGCAGGCGTTGATGGCGCGCAGCGCGCGCAGGAACGGCCTGCGGCGGTCGAAGAGGCGGAAGCGCTGGTAGGTATAAGCTCCCGCGAGCGACAGGCGCCGGTAGGTCCCGCCGCCTCTCCCCAGGCCATGACCCGCCGGCGGCTGCCACGATCCCGACTCCAGCGCCCAGGTCGTGGTGGCGTGGTGGCCGTCCTCGTCGCAGAGCATGCGGCCGCTCGCGCGGACGTTGCCCGTGGCGCCGAGCGTCAGGCCGAGGCCGAACGCGCCCCCCTCGGCCACGCTCGCCCCGAGCCGCACGCCGGGCAGCGCGAGCCAGTCGATCCCCCCGCGGAGGTCCATCTCCTCGGCGCTCTGTCCCCGCCGGCAGACCGCATCGGCGAAGAGCGTCACCCGCGGTCCCAGGGGCCGCAGACCCAGGTCGGCCTGGACGTAGTTGTCCTCGCGCTCGAGATCGAAGGCGGCGCTGGCGCCGACCGAGAGCGCCCGCCAGCGCCGGACGGCGCCCGCGAGGAGGTACCGGTGGCGCGCGGCGACGCGGGCGGGCTCGCTGTTCCAGGCGTGGGCCAGGCCGACGGCGAAGCTGCGGTTGCCGGCCGCCAGGGCGGCCAGGTACTCGTCGACGCGGGTGTCCTGTCCCGCGGGATCGGCCCACAGGCGCCGCGCGCCGAAGGTGGCGTACCGAGCGGTCGCGAGGGCGGCCCACGGCCGGCGGCCATGGCCATCGCCCTCGCCGAACCGCGCGCCCGGCGCATCGCTCAGGGCGGCGAAGATCCCCGCCTGCCCCTGTACAACCGGGGCCGCCGGGTTGAAGAAGGCCGCCGCCAGGCTGCCCGCCGCGCCGGGAGCGTCGATGAGCATCCGGCTCTCGCGCGAGTACTCGAGCAGCCCCGTGGCGGTTGCAGCCGGCGGGAACGCGCCGCCGATCAGCGCCGTTAGCGCGACGGGGCGCATGCCGCGGGGCAGCACGGCCCGCATCCTAGAAAGACTCCCGGCCGCTGGTGATGCGCACCGGGTCCATGATCATGATCGGCCGTCCCCCGGCACGCAGCATCTGCTCGTAGTAGAAGCGATCGGCTGCCGGGAGCTGCGCGCAGCGCTCCTCGCCCAGCAGCCGCAGCAGCAGCGAGCGCTCGAGCGACAGCGACCAAGGCTGCGCGGGATCCCCGTCCGGGTCGCTGCCCGCGGGCGGCGCGCCCGATCCCGTCAGCCGCTGCCACAAGCCGATCAGCCGCGGCCGCAGCCCGCCGAAGTCGAACAACCCCGGCCGGGGTCCCTCCACGTAGACGATCTCCCGTCCCGCGGGTAGACCGGCTGCGGCCTTGGCCATGCGCAGGCTCGCCCACAGCCCGCCGATCTCGTCCACCAGACCCTTGGTCTGGCCGTCGGTCCCGATCCAGACGCGCCCCTGGCCGACCGCGTCGACCGCCTCTTTCGTCATGCCGCGCCCCTCGGCCACCTTGTTCACGAAATCGTCATAGAGCGTGCGGATCGTCTCCTCGGCCCGCGCCCGCTCGACGTCGTCCAGGGGCCTCTCGGGGATCGTTTGGTTGATGAGCGGCAGCACCAGGCCGCGTTCGAGATCGGCGTGCTCGCCGCGCTTCACGAAGTCGTAGCTGAAGCCGATCTTGTCGCCGATGCCGTTGTTCCAGATGTAGCCGCTGATCACGCCGATCGAGCCGGTGATGGTGAAGGGCGTCGCCAGGATGCTGTCGCCGTACATGCTGATCCAGTAGCCGCCCGAGCCGGCCACTTGTCCCTGCGAGACGATGACTGGCTTCTTCTTGGAGGTCTCGAGCAGCTCGCGCGAGACGAGGTCGCTCGGCAGCGGATCGCCGCCGGGGGAGTCGGCCCGCAGCACGACCGCTTTGACCGATCGGTCCTCGCGCGCGGCCTTGATCTTCTTCGACAGCGTGCGCCCCTTGATACCCGAGTCCATCGCGCACTCGCCGATCGCGTAGAGGATCGCGACGCGGTCGGGCTCGCCCCACGCGAGCGGGCTCCAGACCGGATCGCCCGTGACCCCCGCGAGCTGCATCCCCGAGACGTCCCCGGAGGTGCGCGGCGTGACCTTGCGCGCGTCCTTCTTGGCCTGCTCGTAGGTGCCGATCGAATCGATGAGGCCGGCCTCCAGCGCCTCCTTGGGCAGGAGCAGCCCCTTCTCGTCCACCAGGCGGTCCCACTCGGCGCGCGGGATGCCCCGAGCGGTCGTCGCCGCCTGGGCGATCCCCTCGTAGACGCCGTCGATCATCGCCTGGAACTGCTCGCGGTCGGCATCGGACATCGAGGTGCGCGAGAACGACTCCATGGCCGACTTGTACTTGTAGAAGCGCAGCTCGGCGATGCCCACGCCGAGCTTGTCGAGGGCGCCGCGCATGTAGGTGCGACCGGCGGCCAGTCCGGGCATCTCGATCATGCCCTCGGGATCCATCCAGATCCGGTCCGCCACGCTGGCCAGCATGTAGCCGCCCATGCCCACGTGGTCGAGGTAGACCGTCACGGTCTTGCCCGCGGCGCGCAGGCCCGCGAGCTGCTCGCGCAGCTCCCACTGCAGCGCCCCGCCCATCTCCATGCCGGACAGGTTGAGCACGACGCCGCCGACGCGCGGATTCTCCCCATAGCCGTTGATCTCCTTGAGCGTCCCCATGAGCGTGCGGCGGTCGTCGAAGAGACGGAAGCGCTGGTAGGCCAGGGATCCCTTGAGGTCCATCTCAGGGTAGTTGCGGCGCTTGCCCAAGAGGCCGTGGCCCAGGCCCGCGAAGCTGCCGCCCGCCTCGAGGCCCCAGGTGGTGGCGATGTGATCGCCGTCCTCGTTGAAGCGCAGGCGGGCCTCGGGGCGCCCTCCGTTCTCGCCGAGCGTGATCCCCATACGGGCGCTGAACTCGGTCACGTCGCCTAGGTCGTCGGCCTTCGCCGCCAGGACCAGCCCCGGAATCGGGCGCAGCTCGAGCCCACCTCCCAGGGTGATGTCCTTGAACCGTTCGCCGTAGCGCGTGACGGCATCGGCGAAGAATGTGAGGCGCGGGCCGAAGGGCCTCAGGCCCAGATCGATCTGGCCGTAGTTGTCCTTGCGCTCGAGATCCCAGGCGGTGGAGAGGCCGGCCGATGCAAACCGCCAGCGGTAGACCTCACCTGCCATGAGGCGCCGGTGCCGAGCCAACGTACCGGTGTCGCCGTTGCTCCAGGCGTAGGCGATGCCGGATGCATGGCTGCGGTCGCCCCCGGAAAAGCCGAGCGTGTACTCGTCGAGGTGAGCGTCCTCTCCGCGGACATCGGCGAAGCTGAATCGCCGCCAGCCGAAGCCCAGGCTGCGCAGGGAAACCACCGCGGTCAACACGTCGGGCCGGTCCTCGTCCCCGCCGCGGCTGGCCACGGAGTCGGTCCAGCCGAGGAAGAACCCGCCATACGGCTGCAAGCGCCACACCGCGGGGTTGAAGAGCCCGGCGGCGATGCTGCTCGAGGCGCCGGGCGCATCACTGAAGTCCGCCACCTCCCGCCGGTAGTCCGGCAGGCCCCGGGGCTCGCCCGAGTCGGTCGGGTTCGGGCCCGGAATCGGATTGGCCCAGCACGTGGATGCGATCGCAGAAACCAGCAGCAGCGCCGTGCAGATGGTTCTGCAAGCGGATTGCGTCATCGTTCCCCTGCGCTCCGTCTTCATGGATCCCCCTGCCCTCGAAGTGTCCTGAACGCCGGATGCTCACCGTCCGCGCGAACGATCCCGCCCGGTCCCGCGGGCAGCCCTCCGACGTGGCGCCGGGTGCAAGCCTCGTCCTTCTCCCGCGGCCGACGGCGGTCCGATATAGTGGAGTCTCCGGGGCCGGCAGGCAACTCCCGGAAGGGGGCGGGAATGAGCGATTGGCGCGCATCGGGAACCGCCACCGCCGCGGCCGTGCTGCTGGCGGCGGCGCTGTGGTGCGTGCTCTTCTCGCCGTGGGTCCGGGGGTGGGTCGATTTCTGGTTCGGGATGACCCTGGCCGCCGGGCTGCTCACCGGGATCGCCGTGTGGCTCGAGCGCGGCCGGTTGCGCGATCGCCTGCAATGGAAGGCCGCGCATCTGGCCATCGGGCTGGTATCCGCGGCCCTGCTCTACGCGATCTTCGTCGCCGGGGATCGGTTGAGCCGCGCCATCCTGCCCTTCGCCGGTGAGGAGATCGTCGCGATTTACGCGCGCCGTGGTTCATCCTCGCCGATCCTGATCGGGGCCCTGCTCTTCGCCTGGATTGGCCCCGCGGAGGAGATTTTCTGGCGCGGGTTCCTCCAGCACCGGCTCGCCGGCCGTTGGGGAAACCTGCGGGGCTATCTGATCGCCAGCGCTCTCTACGCGGCCGTGCACCTGTGGGCCGGGAACCTGATGCTGGTCCTGGCCGCGTTCCTCTGCGGGCTCTTCTGGGGGACGGTCTACCGGCGCCGGGGATCGCTCTGGCCGGGGATCGTCTCGCACGCGGTGTGGGATGTGCTGGTCTTCTTGGTCGCTCCTATCTAGAACTCCCGGAAGCAGTTAGCCCCGACCCGCCTGCGGCTCCGAAAGAAGTGCTGGCCAAGGCGCCCCCTGTCGAGTATTGTACTAGTACAGCTAATGCAGACGACGGCATCGCGCCGATCGATCCGGAGGAAGGCCCGTGCTGACGCTCAGCATCGACACCCGCAGCGCGACGCCGATCTACGAGCAGATCATGGCCCAGATCCGCGGCGCCGTGCTGGCGGCGACGCTGGCACCCGAGGCGGGCCTGCCGCCCGTGCGGCAGCTCGCCGCGGAGCTGGAGGTCAACCCCAACACGGTGGCCAAGGCCTACCTGCTGCTCGAGCGCGAGGGGATCCTCCACAGCGTGCGGCGCCGCGGGTGCTTCGTGTCCGCGAAGGCGATCGAACATCTGCGACAGGACTCGGGCCGTCAGGTCGAGGAGACGCTCGACCGCGTCCTAGCCGAGTCCGCTCGCCGGGGGATCCGCGGCGAGGTGCTGCTGGCGGCGCTGGCCCACCGGTTGTCTCGGTCAAGTCGGCGCGACCGGACCGCTGGGCGGCGGTCCGATTCGGCTGATCGGCGGATGCCAAAGCGGGGCGATACGCCGGGCCCCCCACCCAAGAGGAGGTAAGCAACGATGAACCCCCACGCGATCTTCGCCGTCATCGCGCTGCAGATCGTGATCTTCCAGTTCCTCGCCCCGACCTGGGTTCGGGCCATGCTCGGGTTCCGGCTGGGGCTGCGCGACCTGCCGCCGGCCGCGGAGGCCGCCGTGGCTGCGCACGACCGGCGCGCCGCGCTCGTCTGGCGCACGGCGGGCGCGCTGCTGCTCCTGGCCGCCCTGGGACTGACCTTCCTGCCGGGAATGACCTACCCGCAGCGCAAGATCGGGCTCACCTTCGTGTCCCTGGCCTCGAGCGCCGGGCTCCTCCTGCAGATGCTCCTCGAACGCGGCGTGCTCCGGTCCATCGCATCGCTCGTGCCGCCCCCGGCCGTGCGTTCAGCCTCGCTCGAGCCGCGCCGGCTGGATCACTACTACGCCGCATCGCTCGAGTCGGTGCCCATCCTGGCCTTCGCCGCCACCGTGGCGTTCACCATCCTGGCGGTGCGGGCGAAGCTGCCCGGACTGCCCGCGACCTTCGCCGCGTCGGGCGACAGCGCCACCCTCTGGATAGCGCCGTTGGCCCAGCTCGTCTTCGCCATCGGCGGCGCGTTGGCCGCCCGGGGCGCGCTCCTGGGCCAGCCGCTCCTCTCGCAGCAGTCGCGCGCCTCGCTGGGCGACCCGGCCACGGCCATCCAGCTCGAGGAAGCGCTCCGGCGCGTCAAGCTGCGCGGCCTGATTGCCGTGCGCATCGCGATCGCGCTCATGTTCGCGCTGATGCAGGTGCGCCGGGTGTACGCACCGCTCGATCACGGGAACTGGATGGCCGTCGGCGTTTGGGGCGTGGTGGCCGCAATCCTCGGGCTGTTCGCCGGGCTGATGTTGCGGTTGGCGGGCCTGCGCAAGGGCGCCGCGTCCTAGCAGCGTAGGTCGTCGTGCGAAGACTGGTGAGGGATCCGCTCGACCGCGACGCCTTGGACGGAGTTGGGCGCAGCCCGGCGCGAGCGGACTTACCGCCGCATGGTGTGAGGGGGAGGTGCCCAGGGCGAGGCGATGGCCACCTGGCCCGGGGCGGCGTGTCAGCCGGATCCCGGACGCCGATGGCTCCAGGCCCGGCGACGTAGCAAGATAGCCTCCGGTCAGGAATCGAGTTTGTAATTCATTGATTAGTAGGCGCTTACGGAGTGGCCCCGGGGCCACTCCGTGGTCCACACTTGCCGCCCGGGTGTCTTGCGGCACCAGCAAAACGCCGCGCCCCCGCCCACACGGGAACGCGGCGTTCTCGATCTCGCCCGCGCTACCCCAGCAGCGCCGCCGCGTCGATGTGCTCGGAGGCCAGGTTCTTGAGCAAGTTGATCTTGTCGGTCTCGCTCGCGGTCAGCAGCCGCTCGATGTCATCGATCTGCTTGGCCACCTGGTAGGTGTCGGCCGCCACCATCATGAGCGGGGTCTGGTTGGCCGCCGCCCGGGAGATGATGTTCGACGGCGGGAAGATGTTATTGGTCAGCACCACCGCGACGGTGTCGCCCTCGAGAGCCGCCAGGATCATGTCGCTGCGATCGCCGCTGGTGATAACCAGCTTCTCTTCCTTGCCGAAGAGCGGGTTGCGCATGGCCGCGTCCGTCGACATCGCGCCGACGAAGACGTTGCGCACGACGCGGTCGAGGCCCTTCTCGCCCGCGATCACCTTGGCGAACAGGCTCTCGGCCAGGAAGCCGAGCGATAGGTGCGTCAGCTCCGAGCGGTACGGCACCACGCCCAGGATCGGGATCCCCAGATCCTGCACGCGCGACAGGTACGTGTTCTTGAAGTCGTCCAGATCGTGCACCTTGTTGATCAGGAATCCGGCCAGCTGGACCCCCTCGAGATCCATGTGCCGCTTGACGAAGGTCGCGTCGTCCAGGATGACCCCCTCGTCGCCACTGAGCACGATGGCCAGTCGCGCGCCCGCATAGCGCGCCAGCGACACGGCATCCAGGTGCACCGATCCGCCGTAAGCCAGGTTCTTGCCGGCCTCGATGAAGAGCAGATCGCGTCCAGCCATGCTGTCGATCAGCTCGTTCAGCTTCTCCTGCGTGCCCCGCTCGTCGTACATGAAGCTGAGCTTCGAGTGATCGAAGCCGATGCTCAGGTCCTCGGGGTTGTCCTGCATGCCGAAGACGTTCTGGATCAGCGCGGCATCGTAGTCCCAGAGGCGCTTCTTGCGATAGAGCAAGCGGTCGCCGAACGGCTTCAGGTAGGCGATCTTCTTGTTCAACGCCCGGCCAAGCCCTACGACCATGCTGGTCTTGCCCGCGCTCTTGCGCATCGATGCAATGATCAGCCTGTGCATCTGTCCACACCCCCCTCTACTTCGACAACAGGACCCTGACATCGATCGCCTTGGATCCCTTCCCCTCTTCGTAGACGACGATCGGGTTGACTTCGATGTCCGTGATGCTGCCGCACTTCCGGATCAAGGTCGCCAGCCGAATGACCGCGTCGATGACGCTCTCCATATCCTTGCGCTCTTCACCGCGCACGCCCAGCAAGAGCGGATAGGCGCGGATCTCCTTCATCATGCTCATCGCCTCCGTGCGGTCGATGGGCACCGCCCGGAAGGAGACGTCCTTCATCACCTCGACGTATATCCCGCCCAGACCGAACATCACGATCGGCCCGAAGCCCGGGTCGCGGCGCCCGCCCACGATCAGCTCGAGCCCCTTGGCGATCATCTCCGCGACCTCGACCCCGTCGATCCGCGCGTCGGGCACCGCCGCGCGGCAGTTGCGGAGAATCGCCTGGTAGGCGTCGAGCACCTCCTCGCGGTTCTCGAGGTCGAGGGCCACGCCGCCTGCGTCGCTCTTGTGGAGGATGTCGCGCGACACCACCTTCAGAACGACCGGATAGCCCATCTCGTCCGCGAATCTTACCGCTTCCTCCAGGGTGCGGGCTACCCGGCTCTGCGGCAGGCGGATGCCCACCAATTCCATCAGCTTCCGGCTTTCGTGGGGCAGCATGAAGGTGCGGCCGTCCGCTCGCGCGCTGGCCACGAGCTGCTCGACCGCGGCCACATCCAGCTCGACCTCCTCCGGCTCAAGCGGCGGCCGGTTCAGATTCTCGTACTGCCGGTAGATCCCCCCCAAGGGACGGACCGCGTCGTAGACGTCGGCGAAGATGGGCACCTTCTCGGTGCTCAGCTTGTGCACGGTGGCATCGATGCTGGCACCACCGAACGCAGAGAAGACGATGGGCTTGCCGGCCTCCCGATACCTGGCGAAGTTCTCCCGGATCATCGGGGCCAGGTTCTCGGCCCCGAACACGGCGGTCTCGCAGTAGAGCGCGATCACCGCATCGATCCCACCATCCTTGAGCGCCGCATCCAGGGCGCCCGTGTAGTGGTCGGCCGTCGCCCCCCCCGTCAGATCGATCGGGTTCTTGGTCGAACCGAAATCCGGGGTGACGCGGCCGAAGACCGCCTTCAGGTTCTCCGCGTCGTCCAGGAGCTTCACGCCGTACTTCTCGCAGGCATCGGTGGCCAGGACGCCGATCCCACCGCCGTTGGTCACGATCACGGCGTTGCGACCGGTCGGGACCTTCGTGCGCGCCAGAAACTTGCAGTGGTCGAATCCCTCCTGCACGCTCTCGGCCCGCAGGACGCCGCACTGCCGCATGACGGCGTCGAAGACGGAATCGGAGCCGGCCAGCGATCCGGTGTGGGACGCCGCCGCGGCCGCGCCGCGGCTCGAGCGGCCCGATTTGATCACCACCACCGGCTTGCGACGCGAGACCTGCTTGAGGATCTCGACCAGCGGCGCTCCCTCGCGCACGCCTTCGATGTACATCATGATGGCGAGCGTGTGGGGGTCATCCACCAGATACGCGAGCAGCTCCGCCTCGCCGATGTCCGCCTTGTTGCCGACCGAGACGAGCGCGGACAGGCCGATGTTCTCGGCCGCCGTCTTCCCGATCATCGCCAACCCGAGCGCGCCGCTCTGCGTGATGATCGCCACGCTGCCCGGGACGATGCCACCCGGCCCGAAAGTCATGTCGAGCGACGCGGCCGCCGAGTACATGCCGAAGATGTTCGGCCCGATGATGCGCATGCCGTGCTCGACCGCATAGCTGGTGATCTCGCGCTCTTCGCGGCTGTTCCCGACCTCCGAGAAGCCCGAGGTGATCACGAGGTTGAACTTGGCATGCTTGGCCGCGGCGGCCTTGACCGAGTCGAACACGAACTTGGCCGGGACGCAGGTGCAGACGACATCCAGCTCGCCTTCGATCTCCTCGACGGACCGCGCCGCTGGCAGGCCGAGAATCTCGCCGCCCTTGGGGTTGACCGGGTAGATCCGCCCGCGGTAGCCCGCTTCGACGATGTTCTTGAGGATCTTCGAGCCGATCTTGGCTGGATCGTGCGAGGCGCCGATCACCGCCACGTGCCGTGGCTCGAAGAGGTACTTGATGTCCGGACCGCTCTTGTTCATGACACCCCTCGAAACCTCATGCGGAGCTCGACGACGCCTTCCTCCGTCCTGCTCTGCGTGTCGAAGCCCATCTTCTCGAACAGGCGCAGCATCGGGACGTTCTCGACCAGCACCTCGGCCGTGAAGGCCATGAGACCCTGATTGCGCGCCAGATGCGTCATGTAGGACAGCAGCTCCGTGCCGATGCCCTTGCCCTGCCAATCATCCCGCACGACGAGCGCCACCTCCCCCGAGTGCACTCGATCGTCAATGCCATACTGCCCGACCGCGACCACCTCTTCCTTCTCGTCCTGCTCCCCGCCGACCGTCACCAGGATGACCATCTCGCGCGTATAGTCGATGACCACGAACTCCTGCAGCCGCTCGTGCGGCATGTCCTTGCGCTGCGAGATGAACCGGCGGTAGATGCTCTTGTCCGACAGCGAGTAGAAGAAGTCCTTGAGCAGCGGCTCGTCGCTGATCCGCACCGGCCGCATCTGGACCGTGACCCCGGACGGCAGCGTGCGGAAAGTCTCGATGTGCTCCGGATACTCGCCCTTCTTCCCCGGAATGAAGGCCTGGTCCCGGTAGATCAACCCGTGCCGCTTCGCCTCGGCGATCAGCCAGGGCTGGAACTTGGGATGCGCGATCGCGATCAGGGCCATGGCGCGCTCGCGTACGTTCTTGCCGTGCAGGTAGGCGATGCCGTACTCGGTGACGACGTAGTGGACGTCCCCGCGGCACAGGGTCACGCCCGACCCGTACTCGAGGAACGGCACGATGCGAGAGACCTCGTCGTCGCGCGCTGTGGTCTGGATCGTCAGAATCGACTTCCCGCCCGGCGCCAGGCGTGCCCCCCGCATGAAGTCGGCCTGCCCCCCCACGCCGCTGTAGAACACGGGACCAATCGACTCGGCCGTCGCCTGGCCCGTCAGATCGATCTCGAGCGCCGTGTTGATGGCGGTCATGTTGTCGATCCGGGAGATCGTCAGCGGGTTGTTCGTGTAGCTGATGGGCCGGAACTCGACCGCGGGATTGTTGTGCAAGTAGGCATAGGTCTCTTCCGTGCCCATGCTGAAGGCGGCCACGCTCTTGCCGCGATTGAGAGACTTCTTCGCGTTGTCGATCACCCCCGCCTTCATCAGATCGACGATCCCCGAGCTGAGCAGCTCGGTGTGGACCCCCAGATGGTTCTTGTCCCTCAGGTTGTCGACGATCGCGTTGGGGATGCTGCCGTAGCCCACCTGGATGACGTCGCCATCCTGGACGATGCGCGAGACGTAATTCCCAATGCGCTGGGCGATCTCACTGGGGGCCTCGGAGGCGTACTCGAGCAGCGGCTCGTCGTAGTGGACCAAGTAGTCGACATCGCGCACGTGGATGAAGGTCTCGCCAAGCACACGCGGCATGTTCTTGTTGACCTGGGCGATCACGATCGGGGCGTTCTCGACGGCCGTCTTGGTGATGTCGACACTGATGCCCAGGCTCAGGTACCCGAACTCGTCCGGCAGCGAGGTCTGGATGAGCGCCACATCGATCGGCACCTGTTTCTTGTTGAAGAGGTCGGGCACGCGCGACAGGAACACCGGCGAGTAGTCGGCCAGTCCCGAAGCCACCGCGTCGCGGGTGTTGTGGCCGACGAAGAAGGAGTTGTGGCGGAAGTTCTTCTTGAACTTCACGTCCGTGTATACGGTGACGCCGAGGTTCCAGACCTGGAAGACTTCGGTGTCGAAGAAGGCCTTGGGGTTCGAGGCGACGTAGTCGGTCAGGCCTTGGACCAGGTGCTGCGGCTCGCCGCACCCGGTGCCGATGAAGATGCGCATGCCCCGCTGGACGGATCCCCAGATCCTCTCTTCCGGAGCGAACTTCTCCGGGTATCTGGCCTTCAAGTCGGCCAGCAGTTCCAGTCCGCGTTCGCAATCAATCATGACTCTCTCTCCGCGCCGATCAGGGACACAGCCTCGGTCGATGAACCCACCCAGACACTAGTCAAGACCGGCTCCCGAGGGAACCGGTTCCGGGGTGTGTTCCGGCCCTGCGCCGCAGCGGCGCCGGCGCTCCCCCCTCCCTGAAATCGGCGTTGGAGTGGGCTTTGACCAAAGACGTCTATTCTCGTACTTCCTCTGGCGGAATGGGAGTTAAGAATCGGAATGTCTTGCATTGGACCGGGTCGCTCGCCGATACGATCCTGCAAGCTGTTGCTTTCTAATAGTTTAGGGGAGCGAAGGCGCTTCCGCGTCCCCGTAGCACCTCCGGGCACGGTGAAAAGCCGGTGCGGAGGGCCTGGCCGAGACTCGTCATCCACTTCCGGCGGGACCGAAATCAAAGCCTGGCCGCGTCGGTGATCGCCACGGCCCCCCCCCGAGCTTCAGTTTGCGGGCGTTGGGGGCGGCGCACCAGGACCCGGCCAGTTCCGCCCCGCCCGTTCCCACCCCTGAGGGGACTACGGGAGCCAAAGGTGGTCAAACCCTATCCCCCGCCCGCGCCTCTTCCGTCGCAAATAGAGCCGGAAGTCCTTGCAATGCCGTCGAATCACGGTTTCGACTTTGACCAAGATGAGCGACTTGCCCACCCGCCCCAGATCCTCGACACGAGCACCCAGAGCCCTCGATGACTCGCCTTCAGCGGCCGGTGATTGACGGATCGTCGCAGGACCCCGATCTGGTGCCGGAGGGCAAGGTTCTCCAGGACGAGGGCCCGACGTGACTTGGTGACCGCTGCCGCGGTGCTCCGGAGTAGTAGTATCATCCTGCCGAGGCTGACGGATCGGTCCCGTAACGACAAGTGGCCCAGCGCGGACGGGATTTGTGGGCGGGACAGGACGTGGCGGATGGTTACCGGTCTTCCAACTGACTGCGAAGTGGTGCAGAAAGGAGGTTGGCTGTGAAAGCTGGTGCCGCCATGGGGTTGGCTCTCTGGTTGGTACTCGACCTTCCTGGATGCGGGAGCCCCGCTATCCAGCAAACCGTGTTATGTCCGATAGCTCTAGCGGATGCCATTGATGTGTTGGTTTCTGCCATGGTGGATGAGGGCTACTCGATCTTGGACGTCGATGAGGTCAACAAGTCGGTCGTAGCCTCCAAGGCGCCTTCCGGAACTGCGGCCTCGTCCTGCACGAGTGAGTCCTATCGGGTTTCCGTAGAGCTGCTCGCGGACACAGGGAATCCCGGGATGTCGAGGAGAGCGGATATCAGGCAACCGCAAAGCACAAAGATGGTGATCACGGTGAAGTGTCGCGGCCACTCGGAGAACCTGGACCAAGAAACGGTGATCGAAGAACTGGTCAAGAGGTTTGCGGCGCGTTCCGGGCAGCCGGTAGAAGTGCTTCCCGAGTTCTCCGATGACGGAGATCATCGCAGTGAGACTCGACGTACAACGGACCGGCCATCGCGTGGCGAGACCCTCACGCGGTAGCATTGCGGCCCGCGCCCCTCGAACGGATCCCGGCATCCAGTCTGCTTGCTGTGCGCTAGGATCTTGTCGATCACCACCGGGTGCGTCTGCCTGATACCCGGTATCGGCGATCCACTTGAGCTCGTGCGTCAGACCACGCGCGCTCTGCCAGCGCTCCCCGGGCCCTTGGCCAGGCAGCGTCGCGCAGCGTGCTCGAGCGCCGGTATGGTCGGCGCTTCTCGCTCGAAGCGGGCTCGGTAGACTTCGCCCATGCCGCCATCACCGAGCGTGGCGAGGGTCTTGTAGGAACCGAGCATCCTGCGGGCAGCGAGCATCGCTGAGGATCCCCCCTACCTCAGCCCTTCCACGAGATAGAGCTCGTCGAGAAAACGCAAGTAGCCGTATGCGTAACTGCGTTCATCCGGTGTGATGAGAGCACGCCACACGAGCACGCCGGCGGGATCAGGCACTTCAATGCTCTTCCACGGCTGTCTCTCTTCAGACTGAATGTCGATGCTACAGACTCGCAGTCGGACGCCCCTCCGGCTGACGAACAGTGTCCGGCCGTCGGCACTCCACTGGCTCACCTCTTCCTGCCCCGCCAGTTTCCCGACGGACCTCGGCTCACCCTCCTGCAAGGGAAAGAGCATCAGGGTGGAATCGGGCGCGACTGCCGCCACCCATCGTCCATCGGGAGAGGTCACGGCGCCGGTCGTGCCCTCGGGTGTCACGGGGCGCGGCAGTCCGTCGGGAAGTTCCTGCACCCACGTCCGCTGCGGACGCCCCTGTTCCGCACCCACGTAGACGATCCTGCGGCCGTCCGAGAGCCAGCTCGCGTCCTCCTGGTAGGTCTCCACCGAACCGGGCGGCAACGAGAGTGTGTCCCCGGATCCTGTCGGGATCAGAACGAGTCGAGGCGGTGCGCCATAGCGAAGGGCAAGCGCCCATTGGCCGTCCGGGGAGAGCGCGCGCCCCGAGCCTTGCCCGAGCCGCACCGGGAGCGCTCCGTCCATGCTCCTCAAGTAGACTGTGTAGGTCTTGCCTGCCGTCTCGCCCTCGTCATCGAAGAGCAGCCTCCTGCCGTCTACCGAGAGCGCCCGAGGCCATGGGAAATCGAGCCAGCCGAGTTCTCTCTCCTTTCCGTCGGCGAGCGAGGCGCCGCGGATGCCCGTTTGGATTCGCCGGGAGGTGAGGAGCACACGACCGTCCGAAGCTACATCCTTGAGAACGACACTCCCGAGGAACTCAGTGACGGTGCGGAGCTGGCCCTTCAAGGTGACGGCGAAAAGGCTCTGTTCTCCGCCCGAGATCGTGGCCGAGAACCAGATCTCCCGCCCATCCGGCCGCCAGGCAAGTCCGAACACGTTGGCAAACTCGCCGGTGAGCAGCATCTTCCGGCCCGATGCGTCTACCACGCCCACTTCGCCTCTCCAGTCAGTCATGACGGAGTGCTCGGCGAAGGCTATGTGACGCCCATCGGGCGACACACGGAGGTCGTTGAACATACCCGCCGTCCTGGCCAGGACATGCCCCGGGGGCATCTCCAGGCGCTCCTCCCCGTTAACACGCCGGACAATGGCAAGAACTCCTCCATCAGGCGTCCAATCGGCCTGGGAGACATCTTCCAGCAGGTCACGGGGCGCGCTTCCCGAAGCAGGAGCAATCGCCAGCGGCCCGTAAGCAAAGTTGTACCAGGCTTCGTTCCTGCCCAGGGCCAGATCACCCGTGCGCGAAACGGCGTGCAGCCAGGCGCCGGGCAGACCGAGCAGCCGTGTGGACGAAAGGTCGGTTCGAGCCTCGAAGATCTCGGTCGGGCGTCCGTCCCAGGCGGCGCTGTAGACCACGCTCTTTCCGTCCGGTGCGAAGCGGGCGTTCCCGACGATGCCGCGTTGGAACGTCAAACGCGTGAAAGTCGGATGCTCTGGCCGGTGCTTGGCCAGACGGCCGGCAAGGAAGACGGCCATCGCAAGGACGGCAGCGGCCACCGCGATGGCCGCGATGGTCCTCGAGCCCAACACGCGCCTGCTCCGGGAGCCCGACGGAATGGGCGCACCCTCTTGCGAGCCACCTCCCGCAATCCACTCGAGGTCGTGTGCCAGGTCTGCGGCACTCTGCCAGCGCTTGTCCGCGTCCTTCTCCAGACACCGCTTCACCAGGTGCTCCAGCGCCGGCGGGGTCAGCGGCTGCCCTTCCATCATCGAAGGGGGCTCGTGCTCCAAGATCGCCGCGATCAGGCTCGCCTGGCTCGTTCCCTCAGAAGCCCGTTTCCCCGTCGCCATCTCGTACAGCACGCACCCCAGCGCCCAGATGTCGGTCCGCGCGTCCGCTTCCTTGCCCTCGAGCTGTTCCGGCGCCATGTACTGGAACGTGCCGACGATCGCACCTTCGGCTGTGAGGGGAAGGCTTGCGGTGGCCGTCTCGCCCTCCAGTCCCATGGATGACCTGCCCGCCGCCGCATGCGCGGCCCCCCCCGTCACTCCCGGCCCTGCTGCCCGCGCGAGGCCGAAGTCCATGAGCTTGGCTCCGGACTTGGTGAGCATGACGTTCCCGGGCTTGAGGTCGCGGTGCACCACCCCTGCCCGGTGCGCCTGGTCCAACGCATCGGCGATCTGCGCCCCCAGTGCGAGCACATCAGCCATCGGCAGCGGGCCCTTCTCCAGCCGATGCGCCAGCGTCTGGCCCTCGAGCAGCTCCATCACGAGGTAGTCGGTATCGCCCTCGCGGCCGATGTCGTGAAGCGTGCAGATATGCGGATGGGTCAGCCGAGAGATGGTGCGTGCCTCTCGTTCGAAGCGGGCGCGTGCCTCCGGGGAAGCGGTCAGATGCGGGCCGAGGACCTTGATCGCGACGTCGCGCCCGAGGCGCGTGTCGTGGGCACGATAGACCTCACCCATCCCGCCTGCGCCGATCGCCGACTTGATCTGGTACGGGCCGAGCAAAGTCCCGGGTGAAAGGGTCGGCATCATGGTCGCAGCATCGCCTCCCAGTTCACGACCACAGTGACCACGGCAGGAGCCGACCCCGCAACCGGAACGGCGGCCAGGAAGCGCGTGAGGTCGCGCGTCGCCGTGATCCCGGCGATGTTGGGGGGCGGCGTGAAGAGCACGTGTGGTGTGCCCACGACCCGGAACCACGGCGTGGTCTCGACGTCGACGGACCAGACCGGACCGACTCCTCCGCCCAGGTTTCCGGCGGTCCAGATCACCAGCTCCCGGCCGTCACGTGACCACTGCGCGCCGCTACCTCCCGATGTCGAAATGCGGTACTTCTCTCCGGGTACGGGGAAGGAGCGGACGTAGATCTCTTCGGTCCCTGTCTCGTTCGAGCCGTACGCGAGCCATCGCCCATCCGGAGAGATGGTCGCCATGTTCTCGGCAAACGGACCTTGAAGATACCCTGTCGGTCTGCGTTCCCCCGAGAATGGAAGGAGCCACAGATCCACACCGGTCGCCTCGGCCATCTGGCCGTAGACGAAGTACCTGCCGTCCGACGACCACGACAGTGGCCACTTGATCAGCAAGTTCGAGGGTACCAGGGGTTCCGGAGCTCCCGAACCGTTGACCTCCACCTGCCAGATGTCGGCGCGGCCCTCCCCTCCGTATCCGAACGCGATGCGGGTGCCATCGGGCGACCAGCACAACCCTGAATTGAGCCTGGTCATTCCGTCCATTGTGAGGCGCGAAGGTACGGAGCGCGCCAGGTCGACGGCCCATAGGTCGCCGCCGGCTGCTGAACCGCGCGTCGTTACCGCGGCCCACCGGTCGTCCGGAGACAGAACAGGGTTTTCGTAGCGCCCCGGAGGAAGCGAAACCGTGCCGATCTCGCGGCCCGTCCGGTCGAGCCATAACAATTGCGTGTCCGGCATTCTGGCCGTGACATGGACAAGCATGCCCTTCGCCGGTGCGCTCACGGCAGGCGCACCCTCCGACGGCACATCCGGCGCATCGCCCAGCGGAATCAGACGGCCTGTGGGGCGGAGGCCGGCGCGATCGAACCGCTGTGCGACCAGGCGGCGATCGTGCTCGAAAAGCAGGTAGCCGGGCTCCGAATACACCGGAGCCGAGCCCGCGGTCATGATGCGCCGAGTCTCGCTCGAGCCGAGAGTGCCGAGGTAGACGTCGAACTCTCCCTGTCTTCTGGGCAGGCTCACGTACAGGAATCGGCGGCCATCCGGAAGAAAGCACGGAAATCGAAGGGCCGTCTCCGCCCGCACCGGATCAGGACTCGCAATCGTAACAGCTTCTCCCCCGTCGCAGGACACGCGTTGCAGGGGCCCCATGCCCATGGGCGCGAAGACAATTGCCCCGTTCTTGCTCCAAGATCCACCTCGCCCATTCGGGGCGTCACAGATCACCTCCGCAGGGCCGCCGCTCACTGGCACCTTGCAGAGCTTGCCGACGTTCAGGTCGAAGAAGGCGATGTAGCGGCTGTCGGGGGACCAGAAAGGGAACCATGCGTTTTCCGTCCCGGCGATCGGCTGCGCGGACGAGGAATCGAGCGGTCGGAGCCACACGCGCCGCATACCTGTAGGATCCGCGACAACGAATATGATCCGCCGCCCGTCCGGCGAGATCGCCGCGGTGTTTTGCGCCTCGATCACAGCGCCGTCGGGCGCCGTGACGGCGAGGTACGCCAGTGCGGGCGCCTCCGGACGGGAAGAGAGCCGCGTGAGAACGAGAACGGCGATGGCGATCACCGTGACGGCGACGGTGGCGCACCAGCCAAGCCGTTCGCGACGTCGCCGGTATGCGAGCGCCTGCGCGCCACCCTGCGAACCGGAGGAAGTGGCGTCGACCCACTGCAACTCGTGCCTCAGATCGCGGGCTGTCTGCCAGCGCGCCTCCGGATCCTTCGCGAGACAGCGCCGTACCACGTGTTCCAGCGCGGGCGGCGCGAGCGGTTGCAGTTCGGTGATCGCCCGCGGTTCATGCTCCAGGATCGCTGCGATCAGACTCGCCTGGCTCGTCCCCTCGAATGCGCGCTTCCCCGTCGCCATCTCATAGAGGACACAGCCCAGCGCCCAGATGTCGGTGCGGGCGTCGGCCTCGCATCCCTCCAACTGCTCCGGCGCCATGTACTGGAAGGTGCCGATGATCGTGCCCTCCGCCGTCAAGGGCCGACTAAGCGTCGGCGATTCCACCGTCGTGCCAACCACCGGTCCGCGTGCCTGCGCACGCGCTAGCCCGAAGTCCATCAGCTTCACGCCGGTCTTCGTCAGCATCACGTTCCCGGGCTTCAGGTCGCGATGCACGATCCCCGCACGATGCGCCCGATCCAGCGCATCCGCGATCTGCGCCCCCAGTGCGAGCACATCAGCCACGGGCAGCGGACCCTTCTCCAGCCGATGCGCCAGCGTCTCCCCCTCGAGGAGCTCCATCACGAGGTAGTCGGTGCTGCCTTCGCGGCCGACGTCGTACGGGGTGCAGATGTGCGGATGATTAACCCTGATCCGGCAGAAATCACGCTGCGCGTGACGTCCTTTCTGCCCATTGT
>CAZDKK010000057.1:0-31854 GCA_964506245.1 uncultured bacterium
CCAAGCCGAAACCCCGCGCTCTGCCTTGAGCAGCCCAGATACAATCCTTATCGTTGGCCGCGTGCCACTGATCCCTTGATCCCGCTCACGCGCGCGTGCTACGTTGACGCTGTTGCATAGGGCTGCGGAGTGGAGTGCGGGACTGACGGTACGATGCCCATCGAATACTGCTGTTCTCGCACAGCTTTCAGCCGCCGCTCTGATTGGACCTTCGAACGTGGACCCGGTCACCTGAGACTGGGATAGGTAACGGCCGTCCGGGACAGGAGGTGAGCTATGCGCAGATACCTCGTCTACTTGATGCTCGGCGCGCTCTTGGTGGCATTCGGCTGTTCGGAGGAGCGCGGATCCGCCCCGCTAGCACCCACGGGGCTGCAGAACCTCGGCCCTGCCATCGACCCTGAGGCGTTGGCCATGGCGATCGTCGAACAGGCCGGCTGGCCCAAAGAGGACGCCGACGGTGCCGCGATCGCTCTCAGCAAGGAGATCCATGGACTGCCGGGAGGTGAGTCTCTGCCGTTCGATCGGCAAGTTGTGGTTGGTGACATAGTACACTACAGCTTCCGCGTCCCTGTCGGCTCGGGACCCTATGATGAGATCGGGATCCATCGCGTGATCCGTGAACCTCATTCAGGGCATCCTCTCCGGACCAAGAAGACCGCCTTTCTGTTCCACGGAGGCGGGAAGGACTTCGTGGGCAACTTCATGCCTGGTGTCCTCTCCGCTCATGTTCCCGATGGCTTCGGGATGGCCGTCTACTTGGCGCAAGGCAATGTCGATGTCTGGGGCATAGATGCCTCGTCGACCCTGGTCCCCTGGCAAGGCGAGGAGGTCCCATTCATGGAGACATGGGGTATGGACCGACATCTCGCCGATCTCAAGACCGCACTGGAGATTGCCCGCGTCGCGCGTTTCCTGGGTGGTAATGGTTATCGACCCATGATCCTGAGCGCGTACAGCTCAGGTGTGCCGCTCGGCTACGCATTGCTCGGCGAAGAAACCCAGCTTCCCCCTGCGGATCGCAAGGTGAGCGCTTTCATTCCTCTCGAGTTTGGCATGAAGAGCGATAATCCCACTGTCCAGCAGAACTCGTGCAATGGCATTGCATCCGCTGAGGGCCTCATGGCTATGGGTATTTACGGAGCAGCAAACATCCTTCCGATCATTGGCATTCCTGCACGCGACAACCCGGAAGGGCCGTCGAGCATCCTCGAAGGGTTCACCAACCTCCAAGCCGTGCTCTGTCTGCAGACGTGGGCAATCAACGCGCCGCTTACAGCTCACTTCGCTGCTGGCGTGTTCGACGAGGGCGGCATTGCTACAGGTCTGCAGTACATGACGATTCCCTCGAACCTCGACTTTCTGTGCTATAGCCCGGACTATGATCAGCCTGTCGCCTATGGCAGAGACATAGGTCTCCTGGGTTGTCCAACGGCCGAAGCGCCTTGGGACGACCACATGGGCGAGATCGAGGTCCCGCTCTTGGGAATCGTCGCCGCCGGCGGCTACGGTGTCGACTTCAACGACTTCGACCTTGTGGCCAGTACCGACAAGACCTGGCGTGTCGTCTCGCTCCATCCCCCCGAGGAAGTGCTCCTGGACTACGGTCATATCGATCCTTTCAACGCAGAGAACGCACAGGAACTTGTGTGGCAGCCGATGCTCCATTGGATCCGCACTCATTCCGCGCCGTAGAGGCCGAGGGGCTCGTGTGACCGCTGATGCCCGACGGAATCGAGGGAGGCCGGAGCTCGGAGACCGCAACACGGCTCCTGGCTCCCGCTGCCCCGTGCGTGCTGGCCTACCGCATGGAGCGGTCACACGCTGTCCCCCCGGCACCCGGATGTGGAAGGCATCAATCGGCCAACTCCTGCATGCACACGGCGGATGGTCCTGGCACGTCCCTGGCTGGTAGCAGCGGGTGCCCCTGAGGCCGCCCTGCCGAGCCAGGGTCGCGCCAGGACCATCCGCGGGTGATGCTCGCGTTGGGCACATGATAGGACAGTCCTGCCCTGGCTGAGGGTCATACTCACGACCCAAGGCTGAGGCAGCAGAACCGGAGCTCATTGCTCCCGCAGGAGGAACAGACCATGTGGCGAACTTGCTGGACCGTTGCTTGCGTCATCCTGCTACTTGTGGCGACGAACTGCGGCCAAGAAACACCGACGACACCGGGAAGTGCATCAGCTTTGGCGCTGGGGCCTTCCGCGAGCCCACTCCCCCAGGCGCATGGGAATCCCGAGGTCATCCCGCCCCATGCAAGGCCAGGCGGTAGGACCTACGCGGAATGGTCGGCTGCCTGGTGGCAATGGCTTTGGGCGGCCCCTGTGCCAGTCAATCCGGGCCTCGACGAGACGGGCGAATTCGTAGACTACGGTCAGTCGGGCTCCGTGTGGTTCATCGCACCCAACTACGGCGGCGTCTCTGAACGATTTGCGACCATACCTACCGGGAAAATGCTATTCATCGACGTTGCCGCCGACTTTGAAGCGACCGCAATAGGATCGGGTAACGAAGAAGAGATGCGCGCCATCGCTGCGTGGGTCATCGACAACATCGTGAGTGCACGAGTTGAGGTCGACGGTGTCCCAATCGAGAATCTCGATGACTATCGCGTGCTGTCGCCGCTGTTCAGCTACACCGTACCAGAGAACAATATGTTCGAACTTCTCCTTGGTCAGCCCTTCCCAGCGGGAACGTACTATCCGGGTGTGAGTGACGGGTACTTCCTGATGCTCGCGCCCCTCTCTGCGGGAGAGCACACGATCTACATCGCGGTCGAGTTCGGCGAGCCTTACAACATGGAGAGCATTGTGACTCTTCATCTTACTGTCTCTGGGCATGCCCACTAGCCCGGATCATTCATGATTGTTGAAGACAAGAAAGCCTCCGTGTGTTAAGAAGCCGTTGTTGACGCGGATTTCCCAACACACCGGAGGCTTTCCGATGCCCGACCAGATTGCCACAGAGTGCGTTCTCTTTCCAGATCTTTTCGACCGCCCCCTGACCGCCCGCTTCGACCTCCCGAACGCCAGCTCCGACGGCGGCGCTGTGCTCCTGAAGGCCGTGGACGATCAGCTCGGCCTGACCGAGGAACTCGCGGGCTGTATCGGCGATCCCCGGCAGCCCGGGAAGATCCACCATGAGATCCACGAACTGCTCACCCAGAGAGTGTATGGGCTCGCCTGTGGTTATGCCGATGCCAACGACGCCGCCCGCCTCGCTCACGACCCGATCCACATGCTCCTGCTCGGCCGCGACCCGATCGCTGGCAGTGCCCTGGCCTCCCAGCCGACCCTCTCGCGCTTCGAGAACGGCATGCGCCGCACGGACCTCTATCGCATGGGCGAGGTCCTCGCCGGGACCGTCATCGATCGCCACCGCCTGCGTCTTGGGTCCAGGTGCCGCCGCGTGACCGTGGATCTCGACCCGACCCATGATCCCACCCACGGTGCCCAGCAACTGAGCTTCTTCCACGGCCACTATGACACTTGGTGCTTCTTGCCGCTGCTCGGGTTCCTCAGCTTTGACGATGAACCCGACCAGCATCTGTTCACCGCCATCCTGCGGGCTGGCAATGCCAACGACAGGCGCGGAGCCCTGGGCGTGCTGCGGCGCGCGGTGCCGCAACTGCGCCAGGCCTTCCCCAACGCCCGCATCCTGGTCCGTTTGGATGGCGGCTTCGCCGGTCCCGAGATCCTCGACTTCCTGGATGACGAGCCGCGGGTCGACTACGTGGTCGCCTGCGCCAAGAACCGCGTCCTGACGCGCTTCGCGCGCGGTCTGATGCGCCAGGCCCACCGCTTCTCCCGCCTCACCGGGCAGACCGAGCACATCTACGGCGAGTGCCGCTATGCCGCCGGCACCTGGTCGCGGCGCCGCCGGGTGATCATCAAGGCCGAGGTCGTCCGCCATCCCGGCCGGGAACCGAAGGACAACCCGCGCTTCGTGATCACCAACTTGCGCCAGAACCCGCGCTGGATCTACGGACGAGTCTACTGCGACCGGGGCAAGGTCGAGAACCGGATCAAGGAACTCAAGGTCGGCATGGAGATCGACCGGACCAGCTGCACACGCTTCCTGGCCAACCAGTTCCGCGTTCTGCTGACCGCCGCTGCTTACATCCTCATGCAAGCGTTGCGTGATCACGCCCAGTCGACCGTCTGTGCCCAGGCCCAGGTGACCACCCCGCGCGAGCGACTCCTGAAGCTGGGTGTTCAAGTCATCGCCTCCACTCGCCGCATCGTTCTGCGGCTGCCCGCGCGCGCCCCGTTCGCGGACGTCTGGCTCCGAGTCGCCTGTTCTCTCGGTGCTCGCGCGGGCTAGCACATCGATAGATCTCGTCACCGCTTCATCAGCAGAACACTTGATCAGGGCTCTCTGGACAAACCACGCCCACGCCCCATGGCCAGCGGGCTCGCAATGCCTTCTCACTGATCTGCACTTGCTTCTACACCTCTGCGCCACCACCGGTCTCGTCTCTCAACCCCCGCGGGGACTTCACGTAACCCCAGATCCGTGATACTCTACCTCAAATGGCGGCTTCATGAATAATCCGGGCTAGGCGAACAGAGAGAAGGGCGAACGTTGCGCGCGGCGGTGTCAGATAGGAGCATTGACGCCGCGCAGTGTCGACGGGAGGTCGAACCATGGGGGAGGAGAAGTTCTTTCCGAGTCTCATAACGGCATTGCCGCGGGCCAACGCCGCGGGTGACCCAGTCCGGACGTACTTCCTGCAAGGGCAACGGATGCAAGTGGCGTTCGTCGCCTTCGACGCGGACGTGAACTCGCCGGAAGAGGCCCACGCGGCGCAGTGGGTCGCCGTGCTGGAGGGCGAGGTAGAGCTGACGACGGCCGGCGCGACCGCCGTCTACGGCAAGGGGGACACGTACTTCATCCCCGCCGGTGTCCCCCACGCCGCGCGCATCAAGAAGGGGTCCCGCTTGTTGGACCTCTTCGACCAGGCCGACCGGTTCCGCGCCCGGTAGGAACGCGCGGGAGGCGGCGAGGGGAGATGAAGACCCCGGTCGAAAGACCGCCGCTTGCTTCATGGTCGACGCCGTCTGCGTCAGCGTGCCGGAGCTGCGCAGGGTAGTGGCACGGTGGGTGGTAGTGCGAAGCGGTGCCGCCGAACAGCGCGCTGAACCTGACGAAGCGCGAGTCGATCGACAGCGCCCCCCTCTGCTGTCCCGAGAAGGACGGAATGATTCAATGCGCGAGCACGCCTGGATCGCGAGTGGTGACCGGAAGCTCGGTCAACGAATCATATCGATGCAGAAGCAAGAACCCGCCCGAACGGGCCCGACGGCGCTACATCCCCAGACAGGATCGCGGGGTCCACAGAATCCATCGGTCCTCCCCTTCCGCTCCGTCCCTGCAATGATAGGCTCTCCCCCGGCGCAACAATCGGCAATGAGGGTGGCATCATCGGTGAGTCCTCGCCGTTGCGGAGTGTGGCACACCCACTGGGGGACGCTGTTCGGAAGGTGACAAGACGGTGCTCGGCATGATTGCTGGGCCCCAAGTCAGAGAACCCGGAACACGTGCTGCCCGCGGCTGACAGTGTGGACGGAAGACAACCCACGTCCATCGAATACCTTACGAGAGGATGACGCGTCATGATGGGACCGCCGTCCCCTGGAAATGCCGGTCTTGACAGCCCTGCCATTGATCGATAACATATACGGCATACGAGTACACGATCGATGGAGGCGCTATGTCAGCCGTGACCGTTTCCCCGAAATACCAGGTCGTCATCCCCAAGGAAGTCCGGATCAAGCTGGGCCTGGCGCCTGGGCAGAAGATTCAGGTTATGGTGTACGGTGATCGGATCGTCCTCATTCCTATCCGCCCCACCAAGCACCTGCGCGGATTCCTGGCCGGAATCGACACGCAGGTTGAGCGTGAGGGAGATCGGACATGAATGTTGTCGATTCAAGTGCCTGGCTTGAGTACTTCGCAAATGGACCGAATGCCAGCTACTTCGCTCCTCCAATTGAGAAGACCGCGGACTTGATCGTGCCATCCTTGACGCTGTACGAAGTCTTCAAGCGCATTCTCGTCCAACGCGATGAGGGCGCTGCGCTGCACGCCGTCGCGGCCATGCAACAAGGACAGGTGGTAGATCTTGACGCAAGTCTGGCTCTGACGGCTGCGCGCGTCAGTGTGGAGCGCAAGTTGCCGATGGCAGACAGCATCATTCTGACGACGGCGGCTATCCACGGGGCCGAGCTGTGGACGCAGGACGCAGACTTCAAGGGTCTGCCAGGTGTCCGCTATCGGAAGCACAAGGCGAAAGGAAGAGTGGGCTAACCCTGGATTGAGCGGACGGGAACTGCGTTCCCGGTCGGCACGCGCCGTGCTTGCGCACGTCGCGCCAGGTCGGGCACCGAGGCCCGCCGCTCATCCTCTCGTTAGACGGCCACTGCAAAGGAGCGCTGATTGTTGGACTCCATGCGCGGCGTGAATCGAACGGCGTCTTCGTCGACTGCGGTTTTTCACCGCGAGGACTTCGTTCATGCAGGCCGTGGCCCTCGGCTCTTCGAACAGTCTTGGACCCCCGAGCTGCCGAGAGCTCTTGTCGTGCTCGTGCATGGGTTCGCGGAGCACAGCTCTCGTCACGCATCAGCGGCTCTCTATCTGGCGCACAGGGGATACGGGGTCCAGGCATTCGACTTGCGAGGGCATGGTCGCTCCCTGGGAACACGCTGTTTCGTAAGGGCATTCGAGGAGTATCTGGACGATACAGAATTCCTCCTTCTCAACGCCAAGCAGAGGTGGCCAGGAAAACCGGTGTTCCTGCTTGGTCACAGTCTGGGCGGGTTGATAGCGTCGCTTTTCGTGATCGACAGGCGCGCCGAGCTTTCGGGGCTGATTCTGAGCGCTCCGGCAGTGAAGCTCGGGCGGGACTACCCTCTGTTCAAGATCGTCGCGTGCCTCGTGCTCGGACGCATGCTTCCTCATCTCCCGATGGTCCGAGTCCGGAGTTCTTCCGTCTCGCGGGACCCGGCAGTCGTCAGGGCCTACCAGGACGACAAACTCATCTACCATGGTCGGACGCCTGCGAGGACGGCATCGGAGATCGTTCACGCGATTCACCGACTCCAGGCGCGTGGGGATCGGATCTCCGTTCCTCTGCTTGTGATGCATGGAAGCGAGGACCAAGTGACGGAAGTCGCAGGGAGCAAGGAGTTCTGTAAGCGGGCCCAGTCGTTCGACAAGAGTCTTCGGGTTTGCGAAGGACTCTGGCATGAGATCATGCACGAGCCGGAGAGAGACGCCGTCCTGCAGGAGATGGCGGATTGGCTGGATGAGCGCACGAGCCGGCTTGACGAAGGAGTGAGATCCGCCGTCTAGCAAGCGCCTGCACCAGCCAGCCGCTTCGCGTCTGCTCGTGGGGCGTCGCGTTCGGCCCTGGAAGTGCAGAGAGGAGGGCACGATGAGCAGCGAAAAGATGGCACCTGAGACGAAAGGTGTTACGGTGAAGTTGCTCGCCACGGTTGACCTTGGCCCCGAGATCGAGGGCATGGCAGGGCGCCAACTTCGAATGCGTATGGTGACAATCGAGCCCCGAGGCGTCTTCGGTCCGATTCACGACCATAAAGACAGACCAGGCATCGTCTACATCCTGCAAGGGACGATCACCGACCATCGGAATGGAGTCGCTACCGACTATGGACCGGGAGTGGGCTGGCCCGAGGACAGGAACACCACACACTGGCTTGAGAACAGAGGAACGATTCCGGCGGTGGAGATTTCGGTCGACATAGTCAGTGAGGAGCAAGCTCAGGCCCACATCTAGCAGGGTCGGGCCTAACGCGCGGCTCAACCGGCCGCGCTTCAGTCGGCTTCGCCTCCTTTGGCGCGCCGGTTCGCCACAACGTCGGAGGGACGGGCAAATGTGGTCCGCCATGCTGTGGTGCTGGACTGGATTCTCGTCGTCTTGGCAATGATCACTGACGGAGTGGAATTGGAGATCCCCGCATGACCCGTGCGCGACTTGACAAACTGGCCGCTTCTGTGCAGACCTCGGACCTGGATGCGGTGATCCTGAATCCAGGCCCCACACTGACCTACCTGACTGGACTTCACTTGCACCTGATGGAGAGGCCTGTTGTCTTGTTTGTTACTCCCGAACAGGACCCTGTTCTGGTGCTGCCCGAACTGGAACTTCCCAAGCTCGATCACCTGACCTTCAAGATGCACGCCGTGGTCTACGGTGAGACGCCTTCGGAATGGGGGAACGCCTTCCGCCAAGCGGCGCGGATGCTCGGGTTGGGCGGAAAGCGCATCGGCGTGCAGCCGCTTCAGCTGCGCTTGCTGGAGTTCGGGTATGTCAAGGCCGGCGCGCCCGAGGCGGAGTTCCCAGATGCAAGCCTCGTCCTTTCCCCGCTGCGATTGAAGAAGGATCACGCCGAGGTCGGGCTGATGCGCCGTGCGGTGCACATCGCGCAGAACGCGCTCGAGGCCGCCATCCCGCTGATCAGGGTCGGCATGACCGAGCGCGAACTGGCTTCGGAACTGGTGGTGCTCTTGCTGAAGAAGGGCTCCGACCCGGAGCTTCCCTTCGCGCCCATCGTAGCCTCCGGGCCAAACTCTGCCAGCGGGCACGCCTTTCCCACGGACCGCAGACTGCAGCCGGGCGACATGCTGGTGGTGGACTGGGGTGCGGCGCATGAAGGGTATGTCTCGGACCTGACCCGCACGTTCGCCGTCGGGGAACCGGATGCCGAGCTGCAGAAGATCCACAAGATCGTACAGGAGGCCAACGCGGCCGGACGCGCAGCCGGCCGGCCGGGCGTTCCCTGCGCCGACGTGGACAAGGCCGCGCGCGGCTTGATCGAGCAAGCCGGATATGGCAAGTACTTCACGCACCGCACGGGCCACGGCATCGGCATGGAGGTCCATGAGGAACCGTACATGCGCGGCGACAACCCGCAGCTGCTCGAGCCGGGCATGGCCTACACGGTGGAGCCGGGCATCTACCTGCCAGGCCGCAACGGCGTGCGCATCGAAGACGATGTGGTGGTCACCGAAAGCGGCGCCGATTGCCTGAGCGACATGCCGCGCGAAATCCGCGTGGTTGGGTAACGGGATTGCACACACCAATCTCTGCCGCGCAGATGTCGGAGGCGGCCTGCGGGTTGGATTGCGGCTCCTGCGAGGTCCGCAGGTTCCCCTTCGATCCCGAGGCTGTCGCACACTCGATGTACTGCAAGGGTTGCCTCGGCGATCGGGCGGTCCACTGGTCCCCTGACTGCTGGATTCTGAAGTGCTGCGTGGACAGCAAGGGCCTGACGTACTGCTCTGCCTGCGACTCCTTCCCGTGCGCCCGTCTGACGGAGTGGTCCAAGCAGAGTGCTTCCTACGGTCGAGCCCTCGCGGGACTGCGCGCTGTTCGTGCAGCCTCGCCTCCGGAAGGAGCCGATGTGTAGATGGCCATCCACAGAGCGCCAGGAGCAATCCTCATCGTATGGCCCGGATCGGGTGTTGCTGCTGGCTCGTTGCGCGGAGGTGATCTTCGATGAACGCGGCGCTCATCTGGCCGATGCTGCTTGTCGCAACGTTGTCGCGGCTTGCCGATTCCCGCACGAACGACATGGACGGGCAGCAGCTCCAGCGGATCGATGGCACCCTTGTCTCAGCCCCTGAAGTGGAAAGGTACATCTCCGCCGTGATGGATAGCGCCGGGGTAACCGGCCTGCAAATGGCGATCATCAGTGACGGGAAAGTGGCCTACACGCACGCGTTCGGCCTGAAGAGCCGGGCGGCGGGTCTCACTCCGGACTCGGAGACCATCTTCTCCGGCTGTTCTCTGAGCAAGCCGGTGTTCGCCTATCTTGTCATGCAGCTTGCAGAGGGCGGAGAGCTGGACCTGGACCGCCCGTTGGTCGACTACCTGGACAAGCCCATCGAGCAGTACCCCAAGTGGGCAGATCTGAAGGGCGATGTCCGGGTGCGAGAGATCACCGCTCGGCGAGTGCTGACGCACACGACAGGATGGCCCAATCTGCGCGCGATGACGGAAGGAGGCAAGCTCGGCTTTGCCTACCCACCCGGTGAGCGGTTCAGCTACAGCGGCGAGGCGTTTTCTTTCCTGCAGTTCGTCGTCGAGCAGATCACGGGAAAGACCCTCGATGTCTTGGCCAAGGAGCGGATCTTCACCCCCATCGGGATGTCACGGACAAGCTACACCTGGGATGAGGCCTTCGAGGACAACTGCGCGACCGGACACTCGGAGACGCAGCGGCGCATCAAGATCACCAGGAGTCTGGAAGCCGGCGCGGGAGGGTCCTTGGTGACTACAGCAGAGGATTTCGCGCGGTTCGTGACTGCTGTCCTGAACGCCGGCGGCCTAACGCAGACGTCGATCGACCAGATGCTCGCTCCCCAAGTCCGAATTGTGTCAAAGAGGATGTTTGGCCCTTGGGCCAGGGAGATGATGGAGGACACGACGTCCATCCATCTCTCCTGGGGACTGGGATGGGGTCTGTTCGAGAGCAGCTTCGGCCCAGCGTTCTTCCACACGGGACACGCCCCCGGCTGGGAAAACTACACCGTCACCTATCGTGATCGAAAGATCGGGATCGTGCTCCTGAGCAACAGCGCCAACTTCGAGAGCATAGCCCAACGGGTCGTCGCGCGCGCGATCGGGGATCGCTGTTCTCCCTTCGGCTGGCTGGGCTTCGAGCCATTCGACCCGTCGGTTCCACCACCTCCCCCGGAACCGGAGCGGCAGACCGTGCCCGTGGACACCGCGATCTACGACGCGGTAGTCGGGAGATACGAAACGGCGTCCGGGCAGTGGGTCGAGCTGATCGTGAAGGATGGGCGCCTTGTTGCCTCGACGGACGGGAGGACCTGGGATGAAGTGATGGCCTCCTCCGGGACGGAGTTCTTCATCGATGGGAAAGCGTGGGACTTCACGTTCAGCCGGGACTCCGATGGGACCGTACTGGGTCTGGTCATCTCGCTAGAGGGCATGGAAATCCCTGCCACGAAGATCAGGTGACACGCGTCGGCTGTTGTCGACCCTGGCGGCTCTTGCATACGGGCGCACTGCCCAACACGGCTGGCAGACAACGTTGCGAGTCGCCGGCCCGATCGCCGCCTTGACGAGCCCAGCTCTTGCGCCCGCTGGACGCGCACCCTTCGCCTCGCGTATTGTTTCGTGTAGCGCGTGGGGGGCCACAGCAAGGGAGGGCAGAATGGCAGTGCGCATCGTCAGGCTCGGCAGCCAGAGGCTGGAGGACGAAGGCCTCCGCATCGGAACGGTTCGTCGCCCACCGCGGGGTGTACCCAAGACCGAGTTCGCATCGCGGAACTGGTACGATGTCTGGTTCCCCAATCTGGCACCGAGCGTCGAGACGATGAAGCTCGCCCTGGCAGCGAAGACGCCTGCGCAATGGGCCAAGTTCATCAAGAAGTACCGGGCTGAAATGGCGATCCCGGAGAACAGCCACGCCATCGAGCTCCTCGCGGCGCTCTCTCGGCACTGCAACTTCTCGGTCGGTTGTTACTGCGAGAACGAAGCGCACTGCCACAGGTCGGTGCTGCGCGAGCTGTTGGCCGAGAAGGGTGCGAAGTTGGAGCCGCCGGTGGCGCGGGGCAAGTGACGTCCGGAACGCTTCGCTCACCCACCCGGCCCGCGCCATCCGCGAATCACCGCCAGCACCCGCTCCCCGTACCGCTCTAGCTTCGCCGCCCCTACCCCGTGGATCTTCAGCAGCGCCTCCTCGGTCACCGGTCGATGCGCGGCCATCGCCGCGAGCGTCTTGTCGTGAAAGATCACATAGGCGGGCACGCCCTGTTCCCGCGCGATCGCCATACGCAGGGCCCGCAGCGCATCGAACAGCTTCTCGTCGACCGGCAGCGGAGCAGCCCCGTCCGGGCTCGCCGCGTCCATCCCCAGGCCGAGCGCGGCCGCGGGCTTGCGCCGCCGCCCGCGGGGCGCGACAGCCTCGGGCTCGCGCAGCAGGTCCCGTCGCAGCGTCAGGCGCTCCACGCCCCGCAGCACCGGCCGCGCGCGGTCGGTCACCTCGAGGCTGCCGTACCCCTCGCGGTCGACGCGCAGCATCCCGCGCGCGACGAGCTGGCGCACGACGGAGCGCCACTGCACGGCATCGAATTCCGCACCGGCGCCGAAGAGCGGCAGCCGATCGTGCCGGAGTCGTTCGATGCGCTCGTTCGTACGGCCCATCAGCACGTCGATCAGGTAGGCCGCACCGAACCGCTGGCCCGTCCGCAGCGCGCATGAGAGCAGCTTCTGCGCGGCCACGGTGCCGTCGAAGGTCTCGACCGGATGGAGACACGTGTCGCAGTTGCCGCAGGGCTTCTCCAGGCGATCACCGAAGTAGCGCAGCAGGACCTGCCGCCGGCAGGTGGTCAGCTCGCAGTAGCCGAGCAGCGCCTCGAGCCGCTGGCGCTCGCCGCGCTTGTGCAGATCGTCGGCCTCGGAGTCGTCGATCATCTTCGCCAGCAGAATCACGTCCTGGAGACCGTAGACCATCCAGGCCGTGGCCGGCAGATCGTCGCGCCCCGCGCGCCCTGTCTCCTGGTAATAGGCCTCGATGCTCTTGGGCAGGTCGAGGTGCGCGACGAATCGCACGTCGGGCTTGTCGATCCCCATCCCGAACGCGATCGTGGCGACCATGACCACGCCGTCCTCGCGCTGGAAGCGGTCCTGGTTCCTCTGGCGCTCCTCCTTCTCCATGCCGGCGTGGTAGGGCAGCGCCGCGAACCCCTCGCTCGCGAGGAACGCCGCGATCTCCTCGACCCGCCTGCGCGAGAGGCAATACACGATGCCCGCATCGCCCGGATGCTCGCGGCGCAGGAAGGACAGGAGCTGCCGCCGCGGGTCGCGCTTCTGGGCCACGCGGTACTGGATATTGGGCCGATCGAACCCCGAGACGAAGATCCGTTCGCCGTGCAGGGCCAGCTTCTCGACGATCTCGCCCCGCGTTCGCCCATCCGCCGTCGCCGTGCAGGCCAGCCGCGGGACGCCCCGGTAGCGCTTCCCCAGCACGTCGAGCTGCAGGTACTCGGGCCGGAAGTCGTGGCCCCACTGCGAGACGCAGTGCGCCTCGTCGATGGCGAAGAGCGCCAGGCGGCAGCGGTCGAGGAGCGTGAGCGTCCGCTCCTGGAGTAACCGCTCGGGCGCGAAGTAGACGAGGTCGAGTTCCCCGCGTGCCAGGAGGTCCTCGATGCGACGCGCCGCCGACAGCTCGAGGGTCGAGTTGAGGTAGGCGGCGCGGATCCCGAGTTGTCGCAGCGCGGCCACCTGATCCTGCATCAGCGCAATCAGCGGCGAGACGACCACGCCGGCGCCTGGGCGAATCAGCGCGGGGATCTGGTAGCAGAGCGACTTGCCGCCGCCGGTCGGCATCAGCACCAGGCAGTCGCCGCCGGCGAGCACGTGCTCGATGATCGCTTCCTGCTGTCCGCGGAAAGCGGGGTAACCGAACGTGGCGCGCAGGATGTCGAGGGGAGTGCCCGTCGACCGGCCCGACCCACGACGAGTCGTTTCGACAAAGACGTGTCCGGAAGGTGACTCCACCGGCGTGTCCCTCTCGCGGCAGTCGCGGCCCGAGCTCTCAGGCCGCCTCCGGCGCCCGGCCGGCAGGGTCGAGGTTCACACCCCGCGTCAGCCAACCCTTGAACAGGAGCGCGACCAGCAGGCCCGCCAGCGCGAACAGGCCCAGGATGAGCCACATCGCCTCGGGCGACCGCCAGAAGGGCAGTGTTCCGGCGACTATCTGCGGCTGGATTCCCTCCGGGCAGAACCGCTGCAGCATGTGGCCCGAGAGCATGCTGATGAACGTCTTGGCCACGAAGTACGGCAGGAGCGACATCCCCAGATAGGATCCCTCCTGCCCCGGCGGCGCAACGGCGGCCGTGTACTCCTGAAGCTTGGGCGACCAGATGATCTCCCCGATGGACAGCACGACGAGCTGCACAACGGTCATCGCGGCATAGGCGGAAGCGACCTCACTGCTGAACCACCGCCACGGCAAGACGAGCGCGAAGACGGAAATCGAGGAGATGAAGCCGCCGAACAGCAGCATCTTGTAGATATTGAACCGGTTCGCGATCGGGATGAAGAGAATCAACCCCACGATGATCAGAATCGGGTTGATCGCCTGGAACAGGCCCATCGGGGCATTGTCGCCGATCACCCGCAGCCAGTACTTCGGCGAAAGCAGCGCCATGTAGAGGAAGATGGCGCGGACCCCGATCACGCAGCTCACCAGCACGATGAAGCGCCAGAAGGCGCTCTGCGTGACGACCTCGCGCACGATTTGCCACGGGCTCTTGCGCTCGACGGGCTTCTCCTCCGAGACCGCGGCGGTTTCACCGGGTCCGATGACCTGCAGTTCGTGGCGGATGAAGAGCAAGGTCAGGAGACTGCAGAGAACCGCGCTGGCGACGCCGATGTTGATGATCCAGGTGTTGTTCACCTTCAGGGTCAGGCGCACGAAGTCGATCACGAAGCCGCCGAGCGCCGCGCCGATGTTCATGACCAGGTACCACATGCTGAAGCCGGCGCTACGGGATCGGTCGCTGGTGTACCGCCGGATCGCAGCCTGGAAGACCGTCTGCACCATGGCCACACCCGGCGCGAGCAGGAGGAAGAGTGGCCACATGAGGGCCTGACGGTGGGGCATCCCCGGCCACAACCCGCACACCGCGATGCCACCGCGGGTGACGACCAGCAGCGCCATCGCCAGATAGAGCGCCTTCTTGATTCCCAGCGAGTCGGTGATGAAGCCGGAGAAGAAGAGCATCAGCGTCGTCGTGATTGTGAAGACGGTGAAAACGTAGCCGGCGCGAACGTCGGTGAACCCGAGGTTCTCGGACAGGAACACCACGGCGATGTTCAGGAACGCGAAGTACGCGAACGAGTCCAGGAGGTTGATCGCCTGGATGGTCCAGTACTCGCGCGGGCAGTCCTTCAGGACCTTGAAGTCGAGGAAGTAGTTCTTGATGACCTCGAGGGGGGACTTCGTTTGCGGGGCAGGCGTCGAATGCACGGCGCGTTCCTCCACGGGCCAGTCGATCTCCATCGGGGGCGACAAGCGTTCTCGTCGCGCCCAACCGTGTAACCGGGGGAGCATAGCGGAGCCCACTGCCCGCCGCAGCACCGGGATCGGGCTGAGGCTGCGGCCGGCGATCGGATGGCGGCGGCGCTGCCGGCCGGGCCCCCGCCCCTGCCTGGGCTCCCACCCCTACCGGTGCCCCCACCCCGGCCAGGGCCAACTCCCTCCGGGGCCTTGGCTTCCGCACTCCTTCCGCTGCGGCGCCGAGCCGGCTGACCGGCCGCGCTGCCCCCGGATCCGGAGTGGTATGCGCTTGAATCTACGCCTGGGCCGGTGGACACTGGAGTTGAATAGCTATTGTGAGCACAGGATCGAAGGCATCGTTGGGCAAAAGGAGGTGGGCACGATGACCACTCGGTATCGGACCGCGATTCTCGCGCTGGCAGCTCTGATCGGGATGTGGGCTACCGTTGCGCAGGCGGATGACACGACCCTCCTCGGCTCGGGTCAGACGCCTCCCCCCGAGGGCGCTATCACTCGGACCCCGCCGGTTCCCGTCATCGACTTTCCCGATGCGATCCCGATGCACAACATGAGCATCGCCTCGGACGGGACCTTCTACTACACGAGCAATGGTGGCAATGCAGGTTATGGGCAGATCAACACGTACAATCTGAGCGGCGTTCTCCAGCACAGCACGCCCTGCTATCTCGACATGCGGGCCATCTTCTGGAACTTCGCCGACTCGCACCTCTATGCCAAGGCCTACGGTGGCGATCTCTACCGCGTCGACCCCGCGAGCGGCGCGACGACGCTCGTTCACAGCGGCATCTTCGCCTATGCCCAGAGCTCGCCGGCCCTTTCGCTGGATGGTCAAACCCTCATCGAGCACGAAAGCGGCACGGTCCGTTTCATCAGCTTCCAGACGGGGCAGCTCATCAGCACGTTGTCGGGCTTCTACTTCGGAACCTACCCGTCGAACGAAACGGTCGGCGCAAGCTGCAACTGGATCTTCACGTGGGACGGCACGATGGTCCACGTCTATGACTTCGCCGGGAATCCCGTGGAGAGCTACACCGTTCCGAATGGGCACTACGGATTCTCGCTCAAGTTCGTCAACGGGCTTCTCTTCGCCTCGGATGACGGCGGGGGCGGCACCGGCCACTGGTATGGGTACGACGTCGGCGCGGCGCCGTCCCCGACCGAGCCGGCGACCTGGGGCGAGGTCAAGGGCCTGTTCCGCTAGGATCCGTTTCCGCTGGAAGCGTGGCGTTCCTGGGCCGGCGCCGGGGGTGATCCCCGGCGTCGGTTTGCCTAGTGCGAGATCCGCTCCAGGATCCGCGCGCGCGTCCACCGGTAGCCGTCCTCGTTGCCGGCCGAGGCAAAGAAACGCAGCCCGTCCAGGGCGATGTAGCACTGGTAGCAGAGCACGCGCTCGTCGAAGCGGGGCACGTCGATGCCCCGGCGGGCATAGTCGGCGCGGAAGCGATCGGCATACCCGCGCTCGGGGTCGTAGTAGTCGAGCCAGGCGACGTCGAAGAGAAAGTCGCCGTACTTCGCGTCGATCCAGTCGAGCACGGCCGTGACGCGATCGCCGGACACCAGCAGGTTGCCGAAGCCGTACCCGCCGTGCACCAGGCAACGGTCTTCCGGGCAATGCGCGAGGAGAGCCTCCATCCGCATGTACACCCGGTCGAAGACGTCGCGCTCCAGGAAACTCGATTCGAACAGGCCGTGCCAGCGTCCGAAGAACCCGTCGGCGCGCTCTTCGTCCCGCACGCTCGCGAGGCTGGCGCGCCAGCTACCGGAGAACCCATGCCCCCGGCCGTCGAACAGCCCGTGCCCGGCCTGTCTACTGACGTCCGTGGCGTGGATGGCGTGCAGCGTGGCCATGACCGCGGGCACCGCCCGGTCGCGCTCCTCGGGAGACAGCCGATCATGCCGCGTCCCGGCGACCCTGCGCGTGATGCAGTAATGCAGCTCACCCAACCGCCCCACGCGAACCACGGGCGGTATTGGGACCGCGGGGGAGGCGTACGTGCGCCAGACGAACTCCTCCTTCTCGAAGTTCGCGTCCAGCCGATCCGTGTTGAAGCGGACGATGTAGTCCTGCCCCCCGGCCGCAAACGTGAACGCGCGGGCGATCTGGCCGCCCTCCGCGGCCTGCACGCCGGTGACAGGGTGATCGAAGAACGACGCCAGCAGCGCCTGCACGGTCGCGTGGCTGACGTCCGGCTTGGTGGCGGACACGGCACTGCCTCCTGACCCGCGCGGGCCGCCGCTACGCCCCCGCCGGCTCCGGCTCGGGCTCCGGATCGATCCGCAGCCCCTCGAGCCCGAGGTGCTCCTTGCGCTTTTCGGTCTGCAGGAACTCGCGATAGGTCTCGCACCGCAGCGCCAGCTCCTCGTGCGTGCCCTCGTCCACCAGCACGCCGTCCTCGAGCACCAGGATCCGGTCCGCGCGGCGGATGGTCGACAGCCGGTGCGAGACGATGAAGCAGGTGCAGCCGGCCAGCTCCTCGTCGAGGTGGCTCCAGAAGCGGTCCTCGTTGCGCGCATCGAGCGCCGCGGTGCAGTCATCGAGCAGCAGCACCTGCGGGCGGCCGGCCAGCGCGCGCGCGATCGCGATGCGCTGCTTCTGGCCGCCCGAGACGAGCGAGCCCTTCTGGCCCACGACGGTGGTGAGGCCGTCAGGCATCTCGCGCAGGTCATCTTCCATCTGGGCGGTGGCGAGCCACCGGCGTGCCCAGGCTTCCTCGTCCCCGTTGGGCACGGGTCGGCCGAAGACGACGTTCTCGCGGATGCTCTGGGAGAAGAGCACGCCCTCCTGCGGCACGTAGCCGATCAGGCGGCGATAGGAGTCCCAGCCCACCTCGCCCAGCGGCCGGCCGTTCACCACGATCCGCCCTTCCTTGGGCGACAGGACCCCGGCCAGCAGCTTCAGCAGGGTCGACTTGCCGCTGGCCACCGGGCCGACGATCGCCACGCGCTCGCCGGAACCGACCTCGAAGCTGGCGTTCGCGACGCTGGCGTGATCGCCGCCATACGAGAAGGAGACGTTCTCGAAGGCGATCTCGCGCACCTCGTGCAGCTCGGCGCCGGTGCCCCGCGGCACCGTCACCGGGAAGGACCGGATCTCCTCGACCCGGTCGATCGAGACGAACGCCTGCTGGGCCGACATGAAGAGCTGCGGCAGGTCCATCATGGGATGGGCCAGCATGTCGAGGAAGATGTAGAAGGCGAAGAGCGTCCCGATCGTGATCTCCCCGCGAATGACCATGTAGCCGCCCACGGCGATGACGATCATCTGACCCACGCGACTGGCCAGCGTGTCGAGCGACCAGAGGACGATCTGGACCTTCATCAGCCCGAGAAAGAGCCCGCGACGCTCCTGCATCAGCGCCGCCAGACGCTCTTCCTGGCCCCGCTCGCCGCGGAAGGCCTTGACGATGCGGATCCCGGAGAAGGCCGCCTCGAGCAGGTCGTTGGTCTTCGAGATCGCCCGCTGCGTGGCCTTGATGTACATGCGGATCGGGTTGCGCATGCTGTAGAAGACCCACATCATGACCGGCAGCGGCAGGATCGACAGCAGCGTCAGCTTCCAGTTCATGGTCAGCATCGCCACCAGGCAGAAGATGAGCTTGGAGCTCGACTCGACCGCGCGGAAGATGCCGGAGCAGCCGAACCACGAGATCTTCGGGAACTCGTAGATGTCGTCCGTCAGGCGCGTGACGATGTCGCCCGTGCGGAAGCTGTTGTTGAACCGGTAGTCCTTGCCCATCAAGCGGCCGAAGACGTCCTCACGGATCTGCATGTCGAGGCGCAGGTTCACGAGCGCCCGCGTCGACGGGTAAAAGGCGGCGATCATGCGCCCCAGCGCGATCCCTGCCAGCACCAGCAGAACGGTGCCCAGCCGACCCAGTTCGCCGGCCTGGCCGAGCACCTGCTTGAGCTCGTCGATGACCCAGCGGAAGACCAGCGGGTAGGCCACGGCCACCGCGCTCGACACCAGGGTGAACACGGCCAGAACCACGAGCATCCGTTTGTTGCCCGTCCAGTAGCGCCACAGCCAGCTCATGTGCGCCCGGGCGTTGCCGATCGAGGGGGCCTCGCGCTGCTCGGTCTTCTCTTTCATCGCCGCGCTCATCCGTCCTCCGCCGTCATACCGCTCCCGCTTCCGCCTTCTGCGTGGCGAACTGCAGGTCGAACAGGTCCCGATAGATGCCGCCCTGCTCGTACAGCTCGTCGTGCGAGCCTTCCTCCGTCAGCTTGCCGTGGTGCATGACCAGGATGCGATCGGCCTTGGTGATCGTCGTCAGCCGGTGCGCCACGATCAGCGAGGTGCGTCCCTGCAGCAGGTGGTCGAGCGAGTCCTGCAGCCGCCGCTCCGTCACCGGGTCGACCGACGAGGTGGCCTCGTCGAGCACGAGGATGTCCGGGTCCTCGACCACCGCCCGCGCGAAGCACAGGAGCTGGCGCTCGCCCATCGAGAGGTTCGCACCGCCCTCGGACAGCTCGGTGTCGTAGCCGTCCGGCAATCGGCGCAGCATCTCCTCGGCCTGGACGATGCGGATCGCGCGATCGACCGCCTCCTGCGGGATCTCGTCGCGCAGGACGCGCAGGTTCTCGCCCAGCGTGCCCGGGAAGAGGTGGATGTCCTGCAGCACGAGACCGATCTTTGCCCGCCAGGCCCGCTGCCGATAATCGCGGATGTCGACGCCGTCGAGCGTGATGCGCCCCGCGGTCGGCTCGTAGTAGCGCAGCAGGAGATTGGTGACCGTGGTCTTGCCCCCGCCCGACAGCCCCACGAGGGCGACCTTCTCGCCGCGTCGGATCCGGAAGTTGACGCCGTCGAGCGCCTTCGCCCCGCCGTCGTACGCGAAGGTCACATCCTCGAACGCGATCTCGCGCCAGCCGTCGGGCACCGTCTCGATCGCGTCGGGTCGATCGGGCGTGCGCGACGGCGTCTCGAGCACGTTGAACACCCGGTCGGCGGAGGCGAAGGCGCGCTGGATGAAGTTGAGCTGCTCCGAGAAGGCCAGCAGCGGCCAGAAGAGCCGGCGCGTGTAGTCGATGAAGAGCACGAGCGTGCCGATCGTCATCGCCGCGCCGAGCACCTGGCGCGCGCCCACGTAGATGATCCCCATCACCGCCACGATCTCGAAGGCGGCGAAGATGCCCCAGAAGCCGTACTCGACGTAGGAGACGCGCACCTCCTTGCGGAACTTGTCCCGGTTGCGGCGCTTCAGTTCCATCAGCGCCTTGTCCGTGTAGCCGTAGAGCTGCAGGATCGGGATGCCCTGCACGTACTCGGTCACGAAGCTCGAGATGCGCGCGTAGAGCTTGCGCACGACGCGAAAACGCGAGCGGATGTAGCGCAGCACGAAATAGGTCGACGCCAGCAACGGGGTCAGCAGCAGCATGACGGTCAGCGTGACCCGCGTGCTGGCCACCATCATGACCGCGAAGGTGCCGCCCAGGACGACGATGTTGCGGAACAGCGCCAGGGCGACCTCCGAGAAGAGCAGCAGCAGCCGCTCGACGTCGCTCTCGACGCGCGCCAGCAGGCGCCCCGGAGGGTTCTTGTCGAAGTAGGCCAGCGACAGGCCCATCAAGTGCGCGAAGACCTTCTGGCGCAGGCCGGTAACGATCCTCAGGCCCATCCGCGCCAGCAGCACGACCTGCAGGTAGGCGATCGTCATGCCCACGATGTACAGGCCGGCGTAGAGCAGGGCGCGCACCAGAATCCCTCGCCCGTTGCCCTCGGGGATGTCGTGGTCGAGGACGTGCCGGACGAGCAGCGGCCCGGCCAGCTCCGCCGCCACCACGATGAACATCATCACGGTCGCCAGGACCAGCGTCCACCGGTGGGGCCGGAAGAGCGGCAGAATGCGGCGCAGCATCGCTCCGAAGGCCAGACGCCCTACCGCCGGTTCATCCTCCGTCTCTTCGTCCCAGTAGAACATGGTGCCTCGCTCGTCGAGTCTCTACGTGGTCCGCCTCGCGCGCAGGGCGCGGACGTGCCCCTGCCTACTTGCCATGCGGTGCGATGTGATTTCACACAGGCTTGCGCCGGGCTGGGCGGCCGGCCCGGGGGGGACCGGCGGGCGAAGCCGGCTCGGCAAGGCTCCCCGGGCCTGTGACCGGGGTCCGGCGCGGATCTGCACCGCGCCGGTTGCTCAGGAGACCTGCACCGGGATCGACCAAGCGTTCGCGCTCTCGATGCGACCGTCCTTCAGGACGAACTCAGCGCGCCCGAGGTTGATGCCGGCGAAGCCCACCTGATGGACCAGCGTTTCGCGTTTCTCGTGGGGGACGCGGGTCGGGGCCTTCATGAACGTGTGACTGTGGCCGCCGACGATCAGGTCGATCTCATCGATCTCGCGTGCCAGATGCTGATCGCCCGGTTGCCCGTCGTAGCCCTCATCCCCCAGGTGCGACAGAACGACGATTAAATCACAGCGCTCCTCGTGACGCAAGTGGCGGCTCCACGTGCGGGCCGCCGCGACCGGGTCGCCGTAGGATACCCCGGGCCGGAGATTCTCCGAGACCAGCCCCTGCAAGACCACGCCCAGCCCGAAGATGCCCACCTTCACAGGCGCGCCCGCGCCGCCGGCGTCGGCGACCTCGCGGATCACGTAGGGCCGGACGCGCTGCTGCATCGGCCCGCCGTGGAAGTCGTAGTTGGCGTTGACGATGTCGAACGTGGCATATCGCTCGGCCACCTCGTGCAAGCGCTCGAGGCCCGCATCGAAGTCGTGATTGCCGATCGTCATCACGTCGTAGCCCAGTCTCGACATCACCTTGAAGTCCAGCTCGCCCTTCCACAGGTTGAAATAGGGCGTCCCCTGGAAAACGTCGCCGGCATCGACGAGCAGCGGGCGCGGCTGGCCCTGGCTCGCGAGTTCCTCCCAGATCCCCTCGATCACCCCCGCACGGGGTACGGCGCCGGCCCGCCCCGCGTTGCGTCCGCTCCCGGCGGGGAACGGGTCGATGCGGGAGTGGACGTCGTTGGTGTGGAGGATCGTCACCCGCGTCCGGCCGCGGACCGCTCCGGGGCCGGCGGCCCCCGGGACGGCCTTGCTCCCGGCCGCGGCCAGCCCCGCCTGGGCCCCCCGGCTGCAGCAGCCGTCCAGCGCCCCCATCCCTCCGGCTAGCCCGAGCCATGCCAGCCCGCGGGCAGATGTGCGCAGAAACCCCCGCCGCGAGATCATCGGCCACCCCCCCGGGCACCCCGGATCCGCCCCATTCCCGGGACGGGCAGCGAGCCCCTATCCCGGCTGGCCTTTCGCGAAGAGCCCGGGCTGCCAGTCTCGCCGGCCCGCGGGCCGTGGCTCCCATCGCCGTAGGCTCGGAAGGCGGCGATGAGGGCATCGCGGATCAGAACGCCTGTAAGTATAGTATTTTCTTTGCGGTTCCAGAGGATCTCCATGTTCCCGCCGCCGCCGGCGAGGTAGTCGCTGGTAGCGATCAGGTACTCCCGATCGCCCACGGGCTCGGCCGCACCCGGCGGGCCGATCCTGACCTCGGCCGCCCGCTCCCCCTCGATCGCGAAGCTCATCCCCGCGACCGGTTCCCCGCCGGCCGCCGCGATCTGGTCGGCCAGGGTGCGGACCTCCGGGCCCGAGAAGCGCAGCAGCACGATCTCGTTGTCGAAGGGCATGACCTCGTAGACCTGGCCCATGGTGACCGGCCCGGCCACCAGCGCGGCCCTCAGACCGCCGTTGTTGAGCACACAGGCGTCCACCGGCAAGCCCACGGCCGCGCAAGCCCGCTCGAGGACGACGTCGCACACCAGCGCCCCCAAGAGCCCCTCCGGGTCGCCCGCCCGCATGTCGACCGGGCAGACCGCCAGGATCTCTCCCATCTCGACCTCGAGGCTGTCGCGGTAGGGGGCGATGAGCGCCTCGAGGCTCTCCGGGTCCGGTGGGCCGGTGGCCGGGACGACCGGGGCGGTAGCCGAGACCTGGGCTGCCACCAGCACGACCGGGGCCACGGCCGAGACCTGCGCTCCCACCAGCACGACCAGCGCGAACGCGGCCGGGAGCCACCGGCGGCAAGCTGTGCGCATCATGGAGGTTCCTCTTTCCATGGCCCCGGACCCGGCCGGTACACCGGTTACCGCCCTCGGCACCTCACGCCCGCGACCGGGACCCATCGTACCGGCTCGCGCCGCCCGTGACCACCCCGCCTATGCGCGCCGGCCATCATGCGGTAGGATCAGAGGGTACGGCATCCCCGGGCGCAGACCCACCGAGGAGAGCATGCTTCGGTTTCGCACCCTCAGAAGCGGCAGCAGCGGCAATCTGCTCCTGCTCGAAGGCAAGCGGGGCGGCACGTCGTGGCGCTATCTGGTCGACTGCGGGATCTCGTCGCAGCGCTCCCTGCGGCGCATGCTCGAGGAGGAGGTCGGGCTCGCGGCGCGCATCGACGGGGCGCTCATCACCCACGCGCACTCCGACCACATCAACTACCCCTCGCTGCGCGTGCTCGCCCGGCTGGGCGTCCCGATCTACCTGCACCGCCGGACCCTGGCCGAGGTGCGCCAGCGCCACCTCAATCCCTACCGCGTGCCCGCCGGGGTCGATCTCTCGGCCCTCGACCTGCGCGTGTTCGGGGATGAACCGTTTCGCATCGACGGGCTCGCGGTCACGCCCGTCGCTGTGCCCCACGCTCCGGGTGTCACCACCCACGCATTCGTGCTGCGCGCGAACGGTGCCAAGCTTCTCATCGCCTCCGACTTCAACGACCCCGAAGCGATCGCGGCCCACATCCACGATTGCGATCTGATCTATGTCGAGTCGAATCACGATCTCGACCTGCTGCGTCTCCACTTCAACCCCGCGTCTCTCTTTCATCTGCCCAACCCCACGACGGGGCTGCTGCTCAAGTTCGCCCTCGAGCGCAGCGCGCGCCGGCCGCACGCGATTGTGCTCGGCCACTTGAGCGAGGAGCGCAACACACCCGCGCTCGCGCGCGAGACGGTCGCGACGATCCTTGCAGAGGGCGCGGACGTCGAGCCACCACCCTTGTTTACGGCGCCGCGCTATGCGCCCGGCGATGCGGTGGAGATCCCGCGCTAGCCGCGTGTTCGTCCGGCCGCGGCGGCGACCGGCGCGGCTCCCCATTCCTTGACGGCCCCTCGATCAGGACCTATACCTTTTGCCATGCGCGTCGCGACATGGATGCTGTGGGCGGGGCTGATCGCGCTGCCCCTGGCGCAGATCGGCTGCGGGTGGGCTCGCAGCGTCGGCGTCCGCACGATGGTGCCCATCCTCGAAGAGTCGATCGAGGCCACCTATCGAGACCGCGACCTGGCGACCGCGCGCGAGGCCATCCCCGGGAACTTGATCCTGGTGCGTGGGTTATGCGAGTCGCAGCCGAGCAACTTGCGGCTCAGACAGGCGGCGACGCAGATGTACTTCTCCTACGCCATGGGGTTCATCGAAGACGAGGATCCCGAAAGGGCGGCGCTCCTCTACGAGGAAGGTTTGCGTCTGGGGCGAGCCGGTCTGATACAGCGCTCCTGGTTCCGCAAGGCGGAAGGCGCGGCGGCCCTGCCCGATTCCCAGGAAGTCCTGCGGATGGGGCGCGAGGACGTGCCGCTCGTCTTCTGGACGATGGCCAACTGGATCGGGTGGATCTCGCTCAAGCTCTCCGAACCCGAGGCCGTGGCGCAGCTGCCCCGTCCCGAGGCCTACCTGCGCCGCGTGTTGGCGGTCGATCCCGAGTATTTCCTGGGCATGCCCCACGTTCTGATGGGCTCGCTCCTCAGCTTCCGGCCGCGCGCGCTCGGCGGAAACCCCGAGGAGGGCAAGCGCCACTTCGAGGAGGCCTTCCGGATCTCGGACAACAAGATGCTCCTCTTCTACGTGGTCTATGCGCGCTACTACTGCCGGCAGATGCTGGATGAGGAAGGCTTCGATCAAGCGCTCCGCAGGGTCCTGGAGGCCCCGGACGATCTCTACCCGGAGTATCGGTTGCTCAACGAGGCTGCGCGGGTGAAGGCCCGCCACTTGATGGAGATTCGCGATGAGTTGTTCTGATCGCACCGCGGGGTGGACCGGCTTGATGCTCGCCCTGGTGCTGGGGGGCTTGCTGCTGCCCTCGGCCGCATCGGCGCAAGGGAGCAAGAAGGCGAAGTACGAGCTGAAGCTCGCCACGCTCGCCCCCGAGGGCTCGACCTGGATGAACGTCATGAACGACCTCAACCAGGCGATCCGCGAGCAGACCCAGGGTGAGGTTGGCCTGCGCTGGTACGCGGGCGGGATCCAGGGCGATGAAACGGTTGTGCTGCGCAAGATCCGCAGCCAGCAACTCCACGGCGGCGGGCTCACCGGCGTCGGGCTCGGGCAGATCGAGCCGAGCCTGCGGGTCCTGGAGCTGCCCTTCCTCATGCGCAATGAGGACGAGCTCCGCGTGATCCACGAGAAGATGGATGGGCTGTTCGAGGAGCGCGTGCACCAGGCCGGCTTCACCGTCCTCGGCTGGGCGGATGTCGGCTTCGTGTACCTGTACAGCAAGAACCCGGTTGCGTCGACGCGGGAACTCCGGGCCCAGAAGGTCTGGTTGTGGGAGGGCGACCCTCTGGCCGAGGCGTTCCTCAAGGCCGCCGGGGTCTCCCCCGTGCCGCTGGCAATCAGCGACGTGCTCACCGCCCTGCAGACCGGCCTCGTGACCACCGTGTACATCACCCCGCTGGCGAACCTCGCCATGCAGTGGTTCACGCGCATCTCTTACACGACCGACGTGCCCCTGACGTTCAGCCTGGGGGCCGTGGTTGTGACAAACACCGCCTTCGATGCGATTCCCGCGCAGTATCAGCAGGTGATCCGGGACTGCTGCCATACCTATTTCGACCAGCTCCGGGCGGCGACCTCGGCAGACAATCGGGAGAGCATGGAGGTGATTGCTCGCAACGGCGTCAAGTCGGTGACCCCGTCGGCGGAAGAGTTGGCCGCGTTCCACCGCATGGGAGAAGAGGTCCAGCGGGCGCTGGTGGGCAAGCTCTACGACCAGGCGCTGCTGGACCAGCTCCTGACGGTGCTGGCCGAGTACCGGCAGGCGTCCGGCGCGCCGGGCGGGTCGAACTGAGCGGCGGATCGATCGCCATGGAGTCCGAGGTCGTTGTTCCCCTGGCCGCGCTCGAGCCCGGACTCCCCTTTGTCCTGGCGCTGATCGCGGCCCTGCTGGTGGGACTCGCGTTGCGCGTGGTGCTGCTCCGAGTGCTCACCCCCAGGCGCTTCTACAGGATCACCAACGCGATCGAGGAGAGCCTGCTGACCGTGCTCTTCCTCTCCATCGTCTTCTTCTCCTGCCTGCAGATCATCCTGAGGAACTTCTTTCACAGCGGCCTGATCTGGATCGACCCGCTGCTGCGGATCATCGTCCTGTGGATCACCTTCCTCGGCGCCATGACCGCCACGAGCAAGGGACGCCACATCAGCATCGACCTGCTGGCGCGCATCTTCCCGCGCACGAAGATGCTGGCGCACCGCATCGCGGCGTCCGTGGCGACCGTCGCCTGCGTCGCGCTGGCCAATGGCGCCTATGACTACCTGAGGCAGGAGTACCAGTACGGCCGCGAGACGCTGCTCGGCCTGCGCACCTGGCAGCTCCACAGCATCCTGCTCTTCGGGTTCGCCCTGCTCGCCTATCGCTTCGTGGTCTTCGCCCTCTGGGGCGTCTGGGAGGAGAAGGGGGCCGGGGGATCCGGGGGCGCGGGCCCGGAGACGGAGAGCGCGCAGAACGCGCAGGGGGAACCGAGCGCGCCATGAGCTGGCTCATCATCATCGGCCTCCTCCTGGCCGCCTTCGCCGGCGCCCCGCTCTTCGCGGTGCTCGGCCTGGCCGCGCTCATCGCCTTCCACCTGCAGGCGATTCCCGCCTCCGCGGTCATCTCCGAGATGAGCCGACTGGCGACCTTCCCGGTGCTGGTCTCGATTCCGCTCTTCACCTTCGCCGGGTACATGTTCTCGGAGAGCCGCACCCCTGAGCGTCTCGTCCGCGTGACCCGGGCGCTGTTCGGCTGGATCCCGGGTGGGCTGGCCATCGTGGCCATGATGGCCGCTGCCGTGCTCACCGCCTTCACCGGAGCCAGCGGCACGACCATCGTCGCGCTGGGCGGACTGCTCCTGCCCACCCTGCTCAAGGAGAACTACTCCGACCGGTTCACGCTCGGCCTGCTGACGAACTCCGGCAGCCTCGGGCTCCTCTTCCCGCCCAGCCTGCCGTTGATCTTGTACAGCTACGCCGCGACCTGCGCCGCGGGCGGGATGGGGCTGAACCTGCCCCCGGAGCAGAATCCGTCTGTCGACCGTCTCTTCCTGGCCGGGATTCTGCCGGGGATCTTCCTCCTCATGGTCCTCTCGGTGCTGTGCATCCGCGAGGGGCGCAAGCGCGCCCTGACGCGCACACCGTTCCACTGGTCCGCCATCTGGCCGGCCGTGCGCGAGGCGATCTGGGAGATCCCGCTGCCCTTCATCGTCCTGGGCGGCATCTACAGCGGGCGGCTGACGGTGATCGAGGCCGCCGCCGTGACGGCGCTCTACGCGCTGATCGTGGAGGTCTTCATCTACCGGGACATCCCGGTGCGCCGGCTCCCGCGGATCACGACCGAGAGCCTCACGCTGGTGGGCGCCATCCTGGTGATCCTAGCCTGCGCCTTGGGATTCACCAACTACCTGATCGACGCCGGGGTGCCCATGACCCTGATGGCCTGGGTCCGCAGCGTCATCACCAGCAAGGTCATCTTCCTGTTGATCCTGAATGTCTTCCTGCTGATCGTGGGATCGCTGATGGAGGTCTTCTCCGCGCTGATCGTGGTCGGGCCGCTGCTCGTGCCGCTGGCGCAGGAGTACAACATCAACCTGATCCACATGGGGATCATCTTTGTGGCCAACCTGGAGGTGGGCTTCCTGGCGCCGCCGGTGGGACTCAACCTCCTGATCTCATCCTTCCGCTTCAAACGCCCGCTGGTCGAGGTGTACCGCGCGACGCTGCCTTGGCTGGCGATGCTGCTCATCGCCCTGGCGGTGATCACGTATCTGCCCGACCTGTCGCTGTTGCTGCTGAAGCTGTTCCCCGTGCGGTAGGGAAGAACGGGCGGCCATCCCGATCACGCCGCCGCGACCCAGTCGATCTTGGCGGTCTCGTCATTGAAGCGGAAGGCGACCTCGGCGACCTCCGAGGCAACGCGGGTGACGTCGAAGGGGAACTCCACGATCGCATCGGCGCACGCCTTGCCGAGCACGACGACCTGAACGTCGCTCAGGGGCTTCATTCTCTGGTGCAGCCCCTCGGCCTCCTGTTCCAGCGCCTGCAGGCGCCGCTCCAGCCGCGGCAGCTGCTCCAGCAGCAGCTCGATCTCCTCCTGCTTGCGCGGCGGGAGCTTCTGGTAGGCCTTGGTCATCGGGCCAACCCTGGCCTCGAGGTCGCGGATGCACCTGTACTGGTTTCGGTGGCGCTCGACCTCGGCGGCGATCTGATCCACCCGCTCCTTGGCGAGCATGTCGCGCCCCACGGAGAGACGCGCCTTCGTGCCGAACGGGATGCCAACCGTGCGTACCTTGATGCCGCGGCGGGCCGATGCGTGACCACCGACGAGGTGGCCGGTGCCGGCTGTCATGTCGAGCGTTTCCCCGCAAAGCAGGGTGCTGGACTTGAAGCTGTCGGCAATCGCCGCGCTGCCCCACACCCGCAGGTTCGCGCTCTCGACGAAGCGGGTCGTGAGATTCCCGCGCACCTCGATCGTCGTGTTCTCGGTGCCCACGATGCCCTTCTCGACCGTCATGTTGCCGTCACAGCAGACGTTGCAGCCGACGATCGTGCCTTTCACCACCAGATCCTTGCGGCAGCGGATGGTCAGTCCGGCCTCGACGTTGCCGCCGATGAGGACGCCGCCGATGAAGTCGATATCGCCTTGGTTGACGGTCAGGTCGCCCGGGAACTCGAGGACCGTGGCGATGCGCAGGCCGTTCTCATCGATGATGAGGCGACCGTCGGCCGTGGACACGAGGTCCTTGTTCTCCCAGCGCAGGTTCTGTCCCGGCTTGGGCGTCTGATCGACCGCCGGTTTCACACTCAGGACCTCGCCGCGGATCGTGAGCCCGGGCTCCCCCTCGTCGATCGGATGGTAGACCGCCACGGTCTCGCCCTCGCGCACGCCAACGATGTGCTCGGCGGTGAAGCGCTGGGGCAGATGCGCGGCCGGATCTCCGGGGTCGGCCTGCGCGGCGATCTGCGGATCGAGGGAGGGGTAGTCGTAGCGGGCGTCCCGGCTCGGGCGCCGCGGTCGGCCGCGCGCGACGAGAAAGCGCTCGACCGGCGCATGCGTGGAGGCCGCCTGCTCGATCGCCGCACGGATCTGCTCCGGCTCGATGCCGTGGGTGACCCGGGCGGCCTGCAGCGCCGCGCGGATGTCACCCTCGGCCAGGGCTGTGCCGGACTCGTCGGGATACAGGGACAGGACGGCGAGCAGGACGTCGGGGCTGGTCTCGATCACGACTCGCCCACCGGACGCTTGGGCCTCATGGCGATCCTTGGCGACGAACGTCTCGTCCACGTCTCCTCCTGGCTGGCCCGTTGGCAATGCCGCTGTAGGGTCGAGGACGCAGACCTATCGGACCGCTCGAGGGATTCTTGGGTTTTCCCACTGTCGTTATCGGCAGCACCGGGGAGGTCCTTCGCAACCGCGGACCGGCCTGACCGGCGGTGGCCAGCAGCAGCCTGTTGCAGCGATTGCGGATTGAGTACGCCCGTGTCGAGCCGGAGTTCGAGGCCGGGCTTGCACCTGGGCTGCCGCCGGGGTGCGGTCGCGGGAACCTGCTGCGCAGCTTGACCCTCCGGGCCGGAGGGCCTATCGTCCAAGCCCGTTCTGACACGCGGGAACGAGCTGACACGTGTAAATACGGAGGAGAGGATGGCCCGACCAGGCAGCAAGCGAGTTGTCCGCGGCGCCGGCGCCCCCGCGGCGCCCCGCGCCCGGGCGAAGCGGCCCACGCTGGCGGCGCGCGCCGACCGGCACGAGTGCTACGAACGGGCCGTGCAGGCCCCCGATGTGGACGTCCGCTTCATCGACCGCACCTTCTGGCACTATCGCCGCCGCGTCCCGCGCATGCTGCGCGAGGACTTCTGCGGCACCGCCGCCCTGTGCGCCGAGTGGGTCAAGCTGCGCGGCGACCGCCGCGCGGTCGGCATCGATCTGGATGCGCCCACGCTCAACTGGGGCATCGCCCGCCACCTGCTGCCGCTCGGCGCTCGGGCCGCGCGGGTCGACCTCATCTGCCAGGATGTCCGGGACCCGGTTCCCGTGCGGGCCGACGTCGCGGCGGCCTTCAACTTCTCCTACTACACGTTCCGCGATCGGGCGATGCTGCGCAGCTACTTCGCATCCGTGCGCAAGAGCCTCGCCCGCGACGGCATCTTCTACCTCGACCTCTTCGGCGGCCCGGAATCGATCGACGTGCGTGAGGAGCGGACGGTCTTCGAGAAGTTCACGTACGTCTGGGATCAGGCGGCGTTCAACCCCATCACGCACGACATCACCTGCCACATCCACTTCGAATTTCGCGACCGCAGCGCGATCCGCCGTGCTTTCACATACCACTGGCGGATGTGGACGCTGCCCGAGTTGCGCGAGATCGCGCTCGAGGCGGGGTTCCGCGACTTCATCGTCTACTGGGAGGGAACCGACCGGAAGACGGGCGAAGGCAACGGCATCTATCGGCCCTCGCTGAAGGGCGACGGCTCCCCGGCGTTCATCTGCTACATGCTGTGCCTCAAGTAGCGCGGCCGTCCTCGACCCCGGGCTGGGCCAGCTCGGCGCAGCCGCCGGCGCGATGGAGGCGTGGGTCGAGCCCATGGGCTCGCAGGAGCCGGTAGACGCGCGTGCGGTACGTGTGCAGCTCGTGGGCCATGCGGGCGACGTTGCCGCTGTGGCGCTGCACCAGCTCCACCAGCTCCTCGCGGGAGGGACAGGGGCGCGGGTCGAGGCAGCCTCGGGATCCACGCCGCCGGCCGTCGCCGCCCGCCGGCACCGCCGGCAGGGAACGCTCCACGAGCCGCGCGATCTGCAGCACCGGCGCCGCGCTCGCCGCCAGCGCGGCAAGCTGCGCGACGCAGTGGGCGAGCTGGCGGACGTTCCCCGGCCACGGGTACGACTGCAGGCGATCGCCCAGCCCGCCCGCCAAGATCGACCGCAACCGGGTCGGCTGCAGGCCGTAGCGCGCTGCGAAGGCGGCCACGAGCGGCTGGATGTCCTCCGGGCGCGCCCGCAGGGGGGGAACGTGGATCTCCGCGCCGGCCAACCGGAAGTAGAGGTCATGCCGAAACACCCCCTGCTCCACGAGCCGGGCGAGCGACTGGTGGCTCGCGGCGACGAAGCGGGCCGAGATGCAACGGGCGCAGTCCGATCCCACCGCGCGCACTTCGCCCGAGTCGAGGAAGCGCAGGAGCGCGGCCTGCGCGGGTGGATCCAGGTCGGCGATCTCGTCCAGGAAGAGCGTCCCGCCGTCGGCCTGCTGGATGAGCCCCTCCCGATCGCGGTGCGCGCCCGTGAAAGCGCCCCGCCGGTGGCCGAAGAGCTCGGCCTCGAGCAGCTCACCCCGGCGCGTGGCGGCGTTGAAGACCACGAAGCGCCCCGCCCGGCCGCTCATGCGGTGCGCGGCGCGCGCGACGAGCTCCTTGCCGGCGCCGGTCTCGCCCTGGATGAGGATCGGCACCATGCTGGGGGCGATGCGTGCGACCTGGAGCAGCTCGGCGTGGAACACCTGATTGCGGGTGATGATCCCGAACGGCTCCCACCGTCGCGGCCCGCGCTC
>CAZDKK010000058.1:0-31465 GCA_964506245.1 uncultured bacterium
CACATTCTGTCGCCTCTGCTCTGGAAGGGGCTAACGAAAGCATCACCAGCGGGTGATCCGGCCGCGGCCCTGGCCCCGCGGGGCCGCAGCCGGGTCACCCGCGGCCACGGCCAGGGCCGTGGACGGACCACCCGTCTGGTGAATGCAGGGTTAGACATTCGTCACTGCCGTTCGCCAATCTGCGACAAGTGCCCTCGCGGTCTCCATGTATCACCGGTAGATGGCCCTGATGTGTGGGCCCCCAGACGGAGCTGCCTGGCCCGGTGATTCCTGGTCGCTCGGACGTCCTTGTGACAGGCGTGCCAATTGCCAGACCAGGTCACTGAGTTCCTGACTCGCAAGGCAGAGTTCGAAGACCCCCTCCAGCTCTTTGATATGCCCTGTATTGTCCGAGTAGAAGATCATGTCCGAGTCCGTCGCGCTCAACACCGCCATGGCTCCGTCCGCAAAAGTGATCTCCAGAGAAGCACGCCCATTCCACTGCAGTCTACGGCTACCGCATCGGCTGCAGGTTTCAATCAGTTTCGCGATCGCATCATAGAGGTCGGCTCGGTTGGACACCAGTCGCCACCCGTTGGAGTTCGGGCCATGGATCACGGCGTGGATGGCTCTCACTTCTGAGCGGGTCCGCTCCACGGTGACTTGCCCTTTCCGCCAGTCCTTGAGTCCTACTACTGGTGGCAGGTTCCGTGGTGGATCACTGCCCTCAGGAGAAGGTGGCGAGGGCACTGTCGTTTCGTTTCCGAAGAGCCGATAGGGATAATCCTGCCGGAATCGCCCGACTTCTGCCCCAGCCGTGGTCAGTGATCGGGACGGAAGCCAGCCGGTACAGCGAACCTCGACAACCGATGGCGAGCGGTCCCGCTCGACGAGTAAAGTGCCTTCGAACACGTGGCCGATGCGGACTGGAGGCGTCGTACTCCAGGAGAGTGCCCCTTTCCCGAGATCCCACAGATCGGCACCGTGAATGGTCACCACGGAGGCATCCTCGGAATCAGGTGTGGAAATCTCGTTGACGAAGATCCAACCCGATATCGAGGCGCAGACGGAGTCGGCCCTGGTAGAATCGATGGTGACCCGGACCCCGCGCGCCAAGGTGGCTATGGGAACACCGCCAGGCACGCACGTCAGGACGGTGCTGTCGGCACAGACGTAGTACGCGGTTGACGCCGTGGCATCAGATGACGGACCGGTCATGTCGATTCCTGTGACGCTGGACGCCGAGACCAGGACTCCAGTGAACGCAATCGTATGGAGCCAAGTCGCTTCCAGTTGTCCCATGTCCGCCTCGGTGTCAGGGTAGGCAAGCCGTGCTCATCTGCTCTTACACGCCTGGGAGGGCTGCAGTTCTCCCTATTGCTGAGCCACAATCCGCAGCACGTGCCTTCGGTCGTCTAACCATTGATTCTCCAGCTTTCCCCAGTCCGGAGCCGCGCGGCCCCCGGGGGGCCGTGGGTTCCTCCCTCTGTTCCGCTAGCATCTTTCAGGCTGGCCCCGCACTGGCACGAGAACTGCTATAAGCTACAACGGTTGAACCGCAGACGCAAGGGCCAGCCGTCCTGACCAGGGTCCGCCGCGCGGCGGGCCATCCTTTCACACGGTCAGGCACAGCGGAGGGCGGGCATTGACGGCTGAACTGGGGGATCGGCGATTGCATAGCTGTGGAAGTGGCGCTCACGCTTCCATTATCCGCATATGCGACCGTGTACATTGTTCCCGGTCTGCGTGTGTCGCGGCGGCCCAAGGGCAAGCGTGGCAGCGAGATGCGCTCACCTGAGGAGCGATGTGCGCGATGGATGGGCGGAGTGGGTCCTTGGATGCCTTCGGGCAGTGGCTTCGCGACCGGCGGATGGCGCCCGAGCACCGGATCCCGCACTTCATCCGTTGGGTGCAGCGCTTCCAGCGCCTTTCACGGATCAGGCCCCGTGAGGTCTGGCAGGACACGCTGCGTGTCTTCCTTGAGGACCTTGACGTGGGCGAAACGCCCGTTTGGCAGATCCGCCAGGCAGCCCATGCCGTGACCCTGTATTGCGGCCAGTTCCGTGCGGCCACGATCCGACTGAGCGGCGATGAGTCTGGAGGCTCCCGGACGATGGGCGTCCATTCGACCACAGCCGCGCCAGCCGCCGGCAGGACCGACCCTGATCCCCATGCCGCATCTCCCAGCCCCCCCTTCGATCCTCCCGCGGCACTGGCCGAGATGCAGCGCATCCTGCGTGTGCGGCACTACTCCCCGAGAACCGAGCGCAGCTACATGGGCTGGGCGCGCCGATACCTGCGCTATCATCGAGCGCGGGGGACCAGGGCGCCCGGCACGCCGGATGCCCAGGCCTACTTGAGCCAGCTCGCCACGCGCGGCCGCGTGTCGGCGTCCACGCAGAATCAAGCCTTCAACGCCCTGCTGTTTCTGCACCGGCATGTCTTCGAGAGCGACCTCGGGGACATGGGCGCGACAATCCGCGCGCGGCGCGGGCACAAGCTCCCGGTCGTTCTCTCGGTCGATGAGGTGCGTGCGGTGCTCGCGCAGCTCCACGGCACCGTGCGGCTGATGCTGGAGTTGACCTACGGCGCCGGGTTGCGCCTGTGCGAGTTGATTCAGTTGCGCGTCAAGGACGTCGACTTTGACGCAAGCACGCTGACCATCCGTTCGGGCAAGGGGGACAAGGACCGCACGACCTTGCTGCCCCTGAAGCTGCACCCCGATCTGCGCGCGCACCTGGAGAAGGTGAGGGTGCTCCATGAGCAGGACCTCGCGGCCGGCGCCGGTGAGGCGCCCTTGCCCGATGCGCTGCGCCGCAAGTATCTGAACGCCGGGCGGGAGTGGGGATGGCAGTACCTCTTCCCGTCCACCAAGCTGGCGCGGAACCCCGAGACGAACACGATCCAGCGCTGGCACGTCTCCGGCGCGACGGTCCAGAAGGCGATGAAGGCGGCCGTGCGCCGGGCGGGGATCGCCAAGCAGGCGAGTCCTCACACCCTTCGTCACAGTCATGCCACGCATCTGCTCATGCGGGGCGTGGACATCCGCCGGATCCAGGAGCTGCTCGGGCACAAGAGCGTGGAGACAACGATGATCTACACCCACGTGCTCCCATCCGTGGCCCCGGCCATCCGCAGTCCCCTTGATGAGCTGTGACCTGGCGCACGGAGCGCCTCTGACGCACAGACCTCGGCGTCCCTCAGCCCTGCGCCACTTTCAGGAGCTTCGCCAGCTCCCTCGGCGATCGCACCGGCGGACGGCACGCACTTCCCACGCATACCTGCGCGACCACGGCCTGCGTCGCATTCCCTGCGTCACCGCTGGGGCCGCCACCCTCGCTGCCGCGCCAGGTCACGACGGCGTTCGGCAGATACACATCATCCACCACCCGCCGGAGAGCTTCCAGTGCGGGATTGCCTGGCGCGCCGGCCAGCGCGATCTCGGTGACGGGCCCGAGCGCGAGGTCCGCCGCGGACAGGAGCGCTGCGTGCGCGCCCGGCGCCTGACCAAGCTTCCCGTGCATCGCGCGTAGCTGTGCATGCGCCGACGCGATCAGCTCCTCCCTCTGGACGGCATGCCCCGCCAGCAGGAGGAACATCGTCGCCGCCGATGCGCTCGCGGGCATCGCCCCGTCATGCACATCCTGTACCGGGGCGATGAGCTCTTCAGCATCGCTGCCCGTGTAGGCCAGTCCACCCTCCGGCCTCTCGAAGAGCCGCCTCAGCTCGCCGGCGATGGTGGCAGCCGTGAACAGGTGCTCGGCCCGTCCCGTCGCCTGATGGAGCCCGAGATAGCCCAGCCCGAGGTGCGCGTAGTCGTCGAGGCACCCCAGCGCGCTGGCCTGACCGTCGTGAAAGTGCCGCAGGAGGCGTCCGTCACGCCAGAAATTGCGCGCCGCGAACTCCCCCGCGCGGCCAGCCGCCTCGACGTAGTGCGGCTCCGCGAGCGCTCGTCCAGCCAGGGTGAGCGCGGCCATCATCGAACCGTTCCAGGCGGCGATCACCTTCTCGTCGCGGTGGGGTCGTGGCCGGCGTCCGCGCGCCTCGAGCAGCAGCGCCCGCGCGCGCTCGAGATCCGCGCCCGGCGGCTCGATGCCGGCAGCCGGCAGTCCGCCGGGTCCGGTGCCGCGGGAGGGCAGAGCACCTGGCGCTTCGATCGACCAGGGTTCCCATCGCGGCCGATGCAGGATCGACCGGCCTTCCCAGTTCCCGCCGGGCGCGACGCCGAACTCGCGACAGAAGAGCGCGCCCAGGTCAGGACCGAGGATGCTGAGGATCTCCTCATGGGTCCAGACGTAGAAGCGGCCCTCCTCGCCCTCGCTGTCGGCGTCCTCCGCGCTGTAGAAGCCACCGTCCGGATGGGTGAGGTCGCGCAGCACGTAGTCGAGGATGCCGCGGACCACCTCGGCGTAGCGCGGCTCCCGCGTGATCAGCCACGCCTCTGTATAGGCCAGCGCGAGACCGGCCTGGTCGTACAACATCTTCTCGAAGTGGGGCACGAGCCAGCCGGCGTCGGTCGCATACCGGTGGAAGCCGCCCCCCAGATGATCGTGAATGCCCCCCGCGGCCATTGCGTCGAGCGTGTGCGCGACCATGGCGAGGGCTTCGCGATCGCCGGTGCGATGCGCATGGCGCAGCATGAAGCTGATGACGTGGGGGGTGGGGAACTTGGGCTCGCCGCCGAACCCCCCGCGGTGCGGGTCATAGCGCTCTTTCAGGGCGTCGACCGCCGCGGCGATCGCCGAACGCAGGCGGGCGGGTGTCGGATCGCCGCCTGCATCCGACTCGCCCTGGCCGCGGAGATACGCGGCGACCTGCGCGGCCGCCCCGACGACGCTGGAGCGTTTGCTGCTCCACACGGTCGCGATGTCCTCGAGCACGGTGCGGAAGCCGGGCCGGCCCCAGCGGTCCTCCGGCGGAAAGTAGGTGCCGCCGAAGAACGGCTCCAGATCGGGCGTGAGAAAGACCGTCATGGGCCAGCCGCCCTGCCCCGTCAGCGCCTGGACCGCTGCCATGTACAGATGATCGAGATCCGGGCGTTCCTCGCGGTCGACCTTGATCGACACGAAGTGCTCGTTCAGCAGCCGCGCGGTCGCCTCGTCCTCGAACGACTCGCGACCCATGACGTGGCACCAGTGACAGGTGGAGTAGCCGATCGACAGGAAGATCGGCTTCTGCTCGCGGCGGGCCTTCTCATGCGCCTCCGCGCCCCAGGGGAACCAGTCGACCGGGTTGCGCGCGTGCTGCTGGAGATAAGGACTGCGCTCGGCTATCAGGCGATTGGCCGGACGCGGGGCCTCCCCCCGAGCCTCACGCGGAGGGGCGGCGGGACCTTCGCTTGGGGGCGCACCGAGGTCATCATGCGGGAAGACGGTCATTGTGCGGATCCTCCGGGCCCTGGGCTGGCGAACACCCTGCCCTTCAACAGATCGCGGGGCAATGAGTTCCGGGCCCCGGCCCGGGACCGTCCCCCCGGTCTCCCGGGAACCCCCAGCCGGCCGAAGGGTTTCGGCGCCTCGGGCGTTAAGGGGGTCGGACGGGCGCCAGGATCCCCACGGCCCGCCAGCAACGGCACGGGCGCACCGCGAGCGGGGGCGCCCGAGAAGACGCGAATCAGGTCAAGGAGGTTGGTAATGCGGAACGCGGGCTTTCGATGGATGGCAGCTCTTCCGGGAATCCTCACGGTCGCACTCGTCCTGATGGCGGGCGGCCCTGCCCTGGCGCAGGACAGTCCCGCGAGTGCCGCTTCGCCCATGGCGAAGTGCCACGTCCAGCAGCTGTTTGCCGGCGCCGACGCCGGCCCGGACTGCGGCGGCGCCATGGCGAGCCCCGGCTGCGGCGGCGCCATGATGGGCGCCGGTCCCTGCGGCGGCTGCCCCATGGCCGGCTCCGGCTGCGGCGGCGCCATGATGGGTGCGGGTCCCGGTTGCGGCGGCGCCATGATGGGTCCCGGCGGCGGGATGCTCCGGGGTCTGGATCTCAGCGAGGATCAGCAGAAGCGCGTCAAGGAGATACATGAGAGCAAGCGGGCGGAGCACGTCCGGCTGCAGAAGGAGATGGCCCGCCTGCAGAACCAGCTCGAGGGCGAGCTGCTCAAGGACAGCCCGGCAGTTGAGACGCTGCGCAGCTTGGCCGGACAGATCGGCAGCATCCGCACGCAGGAGATGGTGCTGCGGCTCGAGACGCGCCTGGCCGTGCGCGGCGTGCTCACCGCGGAGCAGCGCGATCGCATGCTGACCGCGCCGCGGGGCCCGCGGGGCGGGTGCGGTGAGATGAGATGCGGTCGCGGCCACCGCTGCGGTGGTCCCGGCTGCGGTCAGCGTCCTGGACCGCGGCTGGGCTGCGGCGGCCAGGGTTGCCAGGGCGCCAATCCTCCGGGAACCTGCCGTGGCGCAGGGCCGGATGCATCGAAGGACGCGCAAAAGGGCAAGTAGATGTGACCGGTTCTTGCGCGGGGAGCCGCCCGGGGATCATCCTCGAGCGACTCCCCGCCTGTCCCGGGGGTCCCGCGGTGGGGCCCACGGGTCGCGGGCAAGCGACCAGGACCGTGGGCGTGACCGAGGTGATCCCGCCGGACGACGAGCTCGTGCGGCGTTCAGCGGCCGGCGACCAGAATGCATTCCGGCAACTCGTGGAACGCTGGCAGCAGCCGCTGCTGGCCTTCTTGGAGCGGATGGTCGGCGACCGGGAGGAGGCCCGCGACCTTGGACAGGAGACCTTCTATCGGGTCTTTGCGCAGGCGGCGCGCTATGAAGCCGGGGGGAAATTCCGCAGTTGGCTCTTCAGCATCGCCGGCAATCTGGCGCGCAGCCGGCTGCGCCGCCGGCGGGTCCTGCGCTGGATCCACTTCGATCCGCGGCATCATGACCAGCCCGCGCCGCAAGCCGACGCGCACGCGCGCGTCGAGCAGATCGCGGCACAGCAGCGGGTGCGGGAGGCGCTCGCCCGCCTCCCCGATCGCCAGCGGCAGGCCATCTTGCTGCAGAGGTACGAGCAGATGAGCTACCGGGAGATCGCCGCCGCCATGGAGATCACCGTTCCCGCGGTCGAGTCGCTCCTGCAGCGGGCGATGGCGTCGCTGCGCCACGATCTCGCCGAGCGCCCATAGGGGCCCATAGGGTGGGAAGGTCAGCCATGGAGCACGTCGAGAAGAGGATTCAGGCCTGCATCGACGGCGAGCTCGATCCCGCCGAGGCGGCAGGCGTGCGCGCCCACTGCGCCGCGTGTGAGCACTGCGGGCGGGTGTGGGCCGAGATCGAGACGGTCGGTCGCGCCCTGGACGAGGCGCCTGCGCTCGTCCCCTCGGCGTCGCTCTGGCCCCTGGTCGCGGCGCGTCTCATGGGAGAGCCGCGGCTGCGGCTGCGGCCGGCGCTTGCGCTGGGGGCGGGCCTGGCGGTCGTGGCGGGTCTGGCCCTCGGGCTCAGGGTCGGCCATGCGCCCGGACAGAGCGCAGACGGCAACGGGGCGGAGATCGCGCGCCTGGCGACTGGGTCTCTGCTCGACGACGACGCGGCCACCACGCTCGATGAGGTCTACCTGGCAGCGTCCGTGGAGGACGAGTGAGAAGCGCGGCGCGCGGTCGCCGGCGCTCCGGCGCGGGAAGCGAGGTCACGGTATGAAACGCGGATGGTTCCTGCTGCTGGCCCTCTCGGTGGGGCTGAACGCGGGACTCCTCTATTCCATCGTCTCTGGTGGCAGGGGGGTGGAAAGCGTCGCGGCCGAGCCCCCGCCCGCGTTCATCGACGCGCCGCCCGCGGGGTCGCCCGACACGTCGCCTGCCACGTCGCCCGCCGGGCTGCCCGAGGCGTCCCCCGAGGGTGCTCCCCTGTGCCCGCCCTGCGATGGGCAGTGCGAGCAGCGGCTCTCGCGCCTGACCCGCAATCTCCGCTTGAGCGAGACCCAGCGCGCGCAGATGGCGCAGGTCCTCGAGGCTTCCATGCCGAGCATCGTCGCGGCCCGCGGCGCTGTACAAGAGGCCCGGCGCAGGGTGCAGGCCGAGTACGCCGGCGGAGGAACGGACCCAGCCCGCTTGCACAGCGCCGTGCGTGCCATGAACGCCGCCCAGGCGAACCTGGACTCGCTCGTGGCCGAGACGATGATGCAGGAGATCAGCGTGCTGACGCCCGAACAGAAGCAGCGCTATGTGGAGCGGCTGCCCTGGGGGCGCTGCCCCCCGGGCATGTGCTCCCCCGGGTCCCCCGGTTCTCCCGGTTCCCCCGGTTCCCCCGGGGCGAGGGAGCGGCACCGCGGGCGATAGCCTCCCGCATGGGACCCCGCCGATCCCCGTGACGCGACCGCCCGCGGGTCACGCGAAGATGCGCCGCAGCGCCCGATACGCCAGCCACGGCGCCTCGCCCCAGCGCACGCGCGTGATCGAGCGGTGCGCGCCGTGCCTCCCGAGCGTGCGCCGCAGGCGCCGCCAGATCCGCCGGGGCGAGCGCGGGGCGCTCAGCCAGTGCAGGAAGCAATCGGGGAAGAGCCAGCGGTAGAGCAGCCCCACCTCGTAGTCGCGCACGGGCGTCACCTCCCGGTCCAGAAGCTGGGAGTCGACGAGCTGCTGCACGACATTCATCCCCGCCTGGATGGTCAGATCCGTCGTGCCCCAGACCTTGGGATTGCACTCCAGCAGGTAGAAGCGTCCCTGCGCATCGCGGATGAAGTCGAACTCGAGGATGCCGTTCCAGCACACGTGGCGCAGGATGCGCGTCGCGTAGTCGAGGATCTCCGGCTCGCGGGTCGTGATGTTCATCAGCCCGCCGCCGCCGAAGTCGCGGGCGGTGACGATGCGCCGCTGGGAGAGCAGCGACAGCGGCTCCCCGTCTCGGGCGCAGGAGGTCACATCGTGCAGATCGCCCGCGATGAGCTCCTGCAGCATGAAGGGCTGTTCCGCCGAGGGCAACCCGTCGAGCGGGCAGGTGTTCGCGTAGCGGTGGAAGGCCGCGTGGTCGTGGAAGAAGCGGACGCCCTGAGACGCCTGGGCCCGCAGCGGCTTGATCAAACAGGGGAAGCGGATGGCGCCGCGCTCGAGCGCGACCCGCATCTCGGGGAGGCCGTGCACGCGCACGGCCGGGGGCACCGGCACGCCGAGGAGCTTGCACAACTCATGGGCCTGCCACTTGTCCGCGATCGACACGTGCTTCTCGTGGTCCTCGACCAGGAGTTTTGCCTCGGTAGCCTCCTCGACCTCGCGCTTGATGGCCGCGACGGCATCGGTGACCGTGGTCCCGGTCGGGATCACGGCCGCGGCACCGTAGCGGCCGATCGCCTCGATCAGGTCGCGCTTGAACGCCTCCGGGTGGCGGGTGCAGTCGTCGTAGCCGAAGACCTCGGCCACGCGGCGCGGCATGAGGAGCCGCCGCCGCAGCTCGAAGCCGGAGCAGCGGCGCGCCCCGCCGATCAGCCGCAGCGACGGCTCCAGGCGTTCGATGACGGCCAGCGCATTGCGCAGGTAGCACTCGAGGACGAGGATCGTCACGGGACGGTGCAGGTCAGGCATGCTCACCCCTCAGGGCGAGCGGATCGGCCGCTGGATCCGTGCGCCGCCACAAGAGCTGGCCGCCGCGCAGGTCGGGGGGATGTGCAAGGAGGGGTCGCGTGATCTTGACGAAGCCGTTCATCTCCCCCGCGCCGTGGAAGAGGCCGCGGCCCTGCTCGTAGACCCAGGCCTCGGTCAGGCAGCCAAGATCCGCGCTGACGCCGTTGCCCAGAATCACGCGCAGCCCGCGCTCGCGGGCACGCCGCGCGAGGGCGAGCAGATCGGTGGGCCCCCCGTTCTTGAACAGCTTCAGCTTGATGAACCCCGCGCCGACCGCGGCCGCCCGGTCGATGTCGGCCTCCGTGCCGATCGCCTCATCCAGCATCAGCGGCACAGGGGAGGCGCAGCAGAGCGCCTCCATCCCCTCCCAGTCGTGGCGGGACAGGGGTTGCTCGACCAGCTCGACCAGCCGGCGGCGCGGGTGTTGGAGGGCGGCGAGGAACCGCTCCGCGGCCGGCCGATCGTAGGCCTCGTTCGCGTCGAAGCGCAGGCGCGCGTCGTCGGGCAGCTCCCCGAGGAGCGCCGCGGCCGCCGAGACGTCCCCGGCGACATCGCGCCCGATCTTGACCTTCAGCGTTCCGTATCCCTGGTCGAGCAGGGCGCGGGCAGCGCGCACGAGCTCGGCCGGCTCGCGCGAGTGGAGCGGGGCCAGCAAGGGCACCTCGGCCGCGTCGGGAATCGGGAAGTCGCCGGTCGCAAGGTCGAGGGCGCAGAGGACCGGCGAGAGCGCGAAGGGCAGCGCCGCCAGCTCGCGCCGCGCGAGCGCCCGGGCCGCCGTCACCTCGAGGCCGCGCAGCCGGGGCAGCAGCCCTTCGAGCGCCTCACGGATCTGGGCGCTCGTCTCGACGCTGTAGCCCGGCAGGGCCACCGTCTCGGCGCACCCGCGCGCGCCGTTCGCAAGCCGGATCGTGACGATCTGCGCGACGATCGCGGTGACCGTGGTGAAAGAGAGCACGTAGGGCGCCCGCAGGGGGAGGGTCGCCTCGCGCAGATCCGTCTCGTCGATTCTCATGCGCCCCATCCACGCTCGACGCCTCTCCGGCCCGCGCTTGCGCGTCTACCGCATCCCGGACTTGTAGCAGAAGGTCATGTTCGGCTTCTCGCCCAGCGCGGCCTGCCCCGCCTTGACGACCCGCGCCAGCGTGTAGATCCGCTCGCAGGTCGCGCGCGCCTGCTCCAGGCCCCACTCGTCGGTGAGCACCGCCTCGCGCGGCCCGGCCCAGGCCATCGTGCCGAACTGCCCGGTCAGGTTGCCGTTGCCCACGGGGATGCAGTTGTTGCGGATGAAGGCCAGCCAGGTCGTGAAGATCGCGGTCTCGCTGCCGCCCGAGCGGCGCCCGGCGACGGCCAGCACGCCGAAGACGCGGTTGGCCAGCGCGAAATCCTGGTGGCGCAGCACGCGCGTCCGCATGACGAACTTCGAGAAGAGGTCCGACGGCATGCCGAAGTAGACCGGCGTGGCGACCGCGAACCCATCCGACCAAAGCAGGGCGTCGAGCACCTGCTGCACGTCGTCCTTGTCCCTGGACACGCAGGGGATGTACTCACCCGTGTCCTTGGTCTTGCCGCAGACGTTGCAGGCCAGGCAGTGGATGATCTTCAGATCCCGCAGATTGATGATCCGGAAGTCGACCTCGCCCTTGTACTTCTCCTCGAGATACTGCTTGCCCACCGCGAGCATCGCCGCGCTGTTGCTGCGATCCCGCGGGCTGCAGTTGAGACCCAGGATGTTGACGACCATGCGACTTCCTCCAGCGGTTCGGCTTGCCTAGCGCCTGCGGTTCGATTGCTTGGGTGTATGAATCCCGCACTCGAGCTTCGGCTGGCTGTTCCAGCGCCCCGAGCGCTCGTGCTCGCCGGGCTTGACCGGCGCCGTGCAGTGCACGCAGCCCACGCTCGGATATCCCCGATCGTGCAGGGGGTTGTAGGGGACCTTGTTCTTCCGGATGTAGTCCCAGGCCTGATCGAAGGTCCACGACACCAGCGGCTGGAGCTTGATCACCCCGCGGCCGTCCATCTCGACGACGTCCGCGTCGGCGCGCGTGACCGACTGGTCGCGCCGGACGGCGCTGATCCACGCGTCCCGCGCGTGGATGACGCGCAGCAGGGGCTCGACCTTCAGGTAGTGACAGCAGAGGTCGGGGTTGGCTTCCCACGGCCGCGGGCCGAGCATGGCCTCCAGCTCCGCCTGGCTGACCCGCGGCCGCAGCACCGTGAACCGGACCCCCCACTCGCGGGCGAGCCGCTCGCGCAGCTCGATCGTCTCGGGGAAGAGGTGCCCCGTATCGATGGTGAGGATCTCCATGTTGGGTCGCCGCTTGCGGAGGAAGTCCATCACGATCAGGCCGCTGTAACCCAGGGCGGTCATCATCCCCAAGCCGTCGCCAAAGGTGGCCAGGCCCCAATCGAGGATCTCGTCGACCGACTTGCCCTCGAGGGCCGCGGCGGCCGTTTCCACCTGCTCCAGTGTCAGCTTCGGTACGTAGGTCATGCGCTCTGCTGTCCCTTCGCGCGGGTTCCGGACTCCGCGGGGGTGCCCCCCGCGGCCACCGGCCCAGAGTACCACGCCGGCCGGCGGTCGAACATCTCCTCCAGCCACAACTCCGTGGCCACGAGCTGCCACGCCGAGCTGTAGGGCGCGGCCCCGGCGCGGACCTCGGTCCAGGTCCGGTCGATCGCCGCCGGCTCGAAGAGCCCGCGATCCTTCAGCCGCGCCAGGCTCGTCTCCACCAGCTCGCGCAGGTCGGTGTTGATCCAGCGATGAATCGCCAGGCTGAACCCCCGCTTGCGCATGCTCAGGCAGGAGGGGTGGATCCACTTCGCCGCCACGCGCCGCAGGACGTACTTGAGCTGCCCCTCGTGCATCTTCAGGCGCGTCGGGATGCGGAAGGCCAGCTCGACCAGCTCGTGATCCAGCAGCGGCACGCGGCCCTCGATCCCGAAACGCATCGTGAACTGGTCGATGCGATAGACGTGGTGGTTGCCCACGTAGTGCATCATGTCCAGGTAGTTGAACGCCTCGGCGATGTCGGTGAATGGCAGGTCGTCCTGATTGTACAGCTCGTGCAAGCGCCTCGGCGTGTCGAAGTCGATCGACCGCTTGCCATAGAGGCGGCGCTTGCGGCTCTGGGGTTCGTGACCATACAGAACCGTGTACGCTGCTTCAGGCGTGCTGGCCCCGCACAGCTCGGAGAGCTGCGTCCACCTGAAGCCGCGGCCGGCCAGCAGGCGCGCCCCCGGCGCGGCCAGGCGGAGCCACGGCCAGCGGCGGGCCCAACGGTAGTAGGGGTAGCCGCAGAAGAGCTCGTCGCCCCCCAGGCCGTTCAGGATGACCTTGATCCCGTGCTCGGCCACGAACTGCGAGATCACGTAGTTGGGGGAGAGGGAGAAGAAGGGCTCCTCGTAGCAGCGGACCATCTCGCGGACGTGGCCGAGGACCGCCTGCGGCTCGACGACGCGGATCCGGTGGGTGAGCGGGTGGAGGGCGGCCGTGGCCTGGGCCTCGGCCAGCTCGTCCATCTCGGTGTATTCCGGCGAGAAGCCGAGGGTGAAGGCCTGGATGCCCGGTTGGGACCGCGCGGCCATGGCCGACACGGTGGTCGAGTCGGCGCCGCCGCTCATGAAGGTGCCAACCTCGACGTCGGCGATCAGGCGACGGTCGACCGCCCGCAGGAGCGCCTGCTCGAGCTGGGCGACGGCGTCGCCCTCCTCGAGGCGCGCATCCTGGCTCCCCACGGGCAGACGCCAGAAGCACTGGTCGGTGACGATGCCGGCGGCGGTCACCTTCATCCAGTGACCCTGCTCGAGGGCGCGGATCTCTTCGAAACAGGTGCCCGGGCGGGGCGCCACGCCCAGGGTCAGGGCGTGGTAGAGCCCCTCGGGATCGACGCGCGGCTCACACAGCCCCGAGGCGAGGATCGTCTTGATGTCCGAGCCGAACACGAAGAGCTCGGACGACAGGTGGTAGTAGAAGGGCTTGATCCCGATCCGGTCGCGCGCGCAGAAGAGCGACTTCTCCCGGTCGTCCCAGATGGCGAAGGCAAACATGCCCACCAGCCGTTCGAGGCAGTTGGGGCCCCAGGTGGCGTAGGCGGCGAGCAGCACCTCGGTGTCGCTGCGCCCGAGGAAGCGCACACCCATCCCCTCGAGTTCCCGGGCGATGTCTCGGTAGTTGTAGATCTCCCCGTTGTAGACGATCCAGTAGCGGTTTTCGGGCGTACACATCGGCTGATGGCCGAGCGGCGAAAGGTCGAGGATCGAGAGCCGCCGGTGGCCGAGCGCGACGTGGGCCGCGGGCTGGCCGGCCGCGCGCCAGTGCGCCCGCGGGTGGCCGAGCGAGGCGGCCTCCGGTGCGTGGCGGAAGCCGCCGGGCGCGCGCGGCGCCGTGTCGTCCCCGCCCAGGGGCCGGGGCGGCCGAGTGCCCATCTCCGCGAGCAGATAGCCCTCGTCGTCCGGCCCGCGGTGGCGCATCGCCGCGGCCATCGGCCGCACGTGCGCGAGCAGGTCGCGCGCGCGGCCGGTGCGGGTCAGGATGCCGCAGATGCCGCACATGGATCGTTCTTTCCGTACCTCGCCAGGCGCGCGGCGCCGCGGGCGTAAGCTCTCCGCGGGCCACCCGGGGCGCGATGCGCCCGCCGCGCTCGTGAGGGCGTGAGTATAGGCGAGGAAGATGGGCGCCACCAGACCGGCAGCGCCGCCCGCGCGCGGTTTTTGAGCGCGAGCGCATATCGTGCTATACTCCCCGGTCAAGGGTTCCCGGCCCTGGTATCCACCAGCTTCTTCAGGACTCGACCCAGCTGGCCGGAGGACTACACCCAGGACGCGGAGGCCGGCCATGACCGAAAGACGTGTCCACCGGTTCTGCTACTCGTTCGGCGGCAAGCCCGATCGCCTGCCGGATCTTCACTGGCTGCGTGACGGCGATGCCTTCCTCGAGCTCAACGACGTGCTGGTTTCACATGGGTGGAAGTACAGCGGGCTCTTGCTCAACCTGCCGCTGCCGGAATACCCGGACGTCAGCGAAGCGTTCCTGTCCACGCTGGGGCCCGCAGATCTGCTGGTCCTCACCACGCGCCCCCCCCTGAACGACGAGAGGGGCGAGTCTCGCCTGACGGTTCAGCCGGGCGACACGGCGGTGGAGTGGGAAATCCACAAGGCGCTCGCGTACTGCCTCGAGCACTGCGATCGCAAGTGCATTCGGCTGGCGAAGCCGCTGGCGGATCAACTCCCGGCGGACTTCGCCGACCGGGCTGACATGCTCTTTCGCCAGTATCGACCCAGGAAGTCCCAGGGTGCCGATCCCCGTGAGGGTATGGCCGCGTACAAGAAACTGCGGGGGCCGAAAGACGGCGACCGGCACGATCCGCCGGAGCCCGAGCGCACGGCCGTGTTCGTCATCCGGACGCGGCTGTGGGATGGCGGCCCCTGGATCCTCAGCGCCTTCGCGATGAGCGGCAACGTCGCCCTGATCTGGGCCCATCTGCTGCGCACCCGGTATCAGGACCTCCTCCTCGGGGACAAGCCCCTGTTCTTTCTCGGCGAGCTCATCCTGGGCGGCATGCCACCGCGACCCTTCACGCTCGAGTTCGCGGAGACACGTCAGGTGATCACGGTCCTGCGGACCCACAAGGTCCCGACCATTCCCCCCGAGGAGCAGTACCAGCCGGCCCCCCGGCCGCGGAAGCCCCGTCGTCCCGACCGCGGGCGGGGTCGCTCGCGGGGAGACTCGGCCGGGGACACGCCGCCGGCCCTGTAGCGAGCCTCGCAGTCCGCTCGTGCAGATCGTGTCAAGCTCTTTCTCAGCCGCGCGATCGACCGCGCTTGCACGAGGGCGCGCGCGACCGCGCGCGCAGCGTTACTCACCCCTCACTCACCCGCGGGTTGTGCAACTCTCCTCGTGATCGGTAGATCCCGATCTCGATTCGATTGGGATTTCGTCGCGAAAAACCACTCGACCTCGAATGTGCATTCGCGGCCAAGAAGTGGGTGCCGCCACAACCGTGACTTGTACAGGCGGGGGTATGATCTTCTCGCGGGGCGACGAATCCTGTCTTAGATCCCTTTCGCGGGAGGTGCACCATGGGGCGATCCAGACGCAGGCGGATCCACAACCAGAAGACTCCCCACCCACAGCCGTCCGAGCCGCCGGCCGGCGACGAAGCCGACCCTCCGCCGGCCGACGCGGGCGACGGCGACGGCGAGGGCCCGGCCGCGCACGACGCCGAGTTGGCCGAAGCCCGGGATGCGGTGCGCAAGCTCGCCATGGGCATCGGTCGGATGGAGGAACGCGCCGATGCCGTGGCGGCGAAGATCGAGGGGCTGTGCGCTCGGCATCGCCCCCGGGCGGGCGGGCGGCGGGCCGCGGATCCGGAGGAGCTGCGGCGCATCAAGCGCGAGCTGCGCCGGCAGCGCGAGATCTTGGCGGGGCGGGGCACCCGTGAGTTCGCCCTGATGCAGGAAGCCGGGAAACACGTGGGGCAGATCAACGGCAAGCGGGTCCCGCTGAGCCCGACCCAGGCCGTGCTGCTCGCCATCCTGACCTGGGACAACGGCCGCAGCGAGGACGGGCTCGTGGGATGGAAGGCCTCGCGGGACGTGGCCAGCCAGGTGGGCCGGCGCATGGGGATGGGGAAGCCGATGAGCCCCGGTGCGCTGCGCCAGAACGTCCTGCGGCTGCGGCGGCGGCTGGAGCGATTCGGGGTGGACAGCTACCTCGTCCAGACCCGCGGGTCGCAGATGCGCTTCGCGCTGCGGCGTTCGGCGCCCGGCGCCGGGCCGCGCGCGACCGAGCGCTGATCGGGCTGCGAGAGGAGGCCGCCATGGCACATCTCTGGATCCCGGATGACGTCACCACGTGGGCGATCCTCGTGCTGGACGGGTGCGCCTACGATCTCGATCCCACGCCCCCCGCGCGGCTTCCCGGCGGGGGGCTCGACCCTCAGGCGGCCGACCCCCCGCGGGAGCGGCAGGTGTGGATCGTGCCGGCCGCCAGCCCGCCCGGGGCCCGCTGGGCGCTGGTGGCCGGGCCGCACCGCCGCGTGTGGGTCAACGGATCACGCCTGGACCTCGGGCTGCGGCTGCTCGATGACCGCGATCACATCCGCCTCGACAACGGCAACACCTACTTCTTCTCGTCCGAGGCGCTGGCCCAGCGCGAGAACTATCCCGCGGATGCCCGGGCCGTCCAGTGCCCGCGCTGCAAGCAGGAGATCTCGCCCGGAACGATGGCGGTGCGCTGTCCAATCTGCGGCGTGTGGCATCACGAGACCGACGACCGGCCCTGCTGGTCGGATTACCCGACCTGCAGTCGCTGCGATCACGAGAGCCCGCTCGACGCCTCCCGGTACCGGTGGGAGCCGGACGAGGCGTGAGCGGATCGAACCGGGGGAGGCCGGCATGCACGAAGGGACGCGGCAGTTCCACATCGTCGTGGTCGGGCTGGGGAACATCGGGTCGCACCTCATCCCACACCTCGGGCGCATGGCGGACGTCGGGCGCGTGACCGTCATCGATCGCGATAGCTACGAAGACGCGAACGTGAGCGGGCAGGACATCCTGGCCTCCGAGGCCGGGCGTCCCAAGGCGGTTGTACAGGCCCGGCGGCTGCGGCGGATCCATCCGCGCATCCACGTGACGCCGATCCACGCGGAGGTCGAGACGCTGCCGCCGGGCATCCTGCAGGGGGATGCCATCTTGGCGGGCGTCGACAACCGCCGTGCGCGGCAGCACATCAACGAGGTGGCCTGGCAGCTCGGCGCGCCCTGGATCGACGCGGCGGTGGATGCAGCCGGCCTGCTCGCGCGCGTGGGCGTCTATGTGCCGGGGGACGACAGCGCCTGTCTCGAGTGCGGGTGGAACGAGAACGACTACCTCGCGCTCGCCGGGTCGTACCCGTGCGACGGCGGCCGGCGCTCCGGCGCGGCACCGTCGCCGACGGCCGCGCCCTCCAGTCTCGGCGCGCTGGCGGCCTCCCTGCAGGCCATCGAGTGCCGTGAGCTCCTGGCCGCGGGCGCGCCGTCGGCCGCGGCGGGCCGGCAGATCTTCTTCGACCTGCGCCATCACCAGTACTACTGCACCTTCCTGCGCCGCAATCCGCGCTGCCGGCGGACGCAGCACGCCGCCTGGAGCCCGGTGCCGCTCGACATCGATCCGCGGGCCATCCCCGCCGGCGACCTGCTCGCCCGCGGGCGCGCCGCGCTGGACGGTGCGCCTGCGGACGCGCGTCCCTGCGAGCTGCGCGTGAACGACCTGCGCTGGGTGCGGCAGATGGTCTGCTGCTCCTGCGGGGCGGTGCGCGGCGCACTGCATCTGCTGCGCGGTCCCCTGGTGACCGCCAGCCGCACCTGTCCGAAGTGCGGCGGGCGGATGCAGGCGCGTGGCCTGGAGGTGGCGGCCGGCCTGTCCGCGGGCATGCTCTCGGAGGCGCAGAAGCGTCGCTCGCTGCACGCGCTGGGCATCCGGGATGGTGACATCCTCACGCTCGAGGAACCGGACGGCGCGCTGTTTCGCGGACGGATCACATGTCACGCGGTGTGACGGAGGATTTTCTCAACTTGTACATGATGGCCGGCCAAGGAGTTGAAGGACGGGCGCGTGGTGACGCCGTCAGGACGGGCCGGGCCGGGAGCGGCAGCCGCTAGGGTGAGCAGCGCGGGAGGGCACCATGAGCAACCAGTCGCGGGGCACGATCTGGGAGTCGTTTCTCCGGCACCAGTACGCCGAGATCACCGAGCTGGTAGCGAACAGCGATGTCGTGGAGATCCTCCAGCACAGCCCGATTCCCCCCGACCTCTACGTCCTGCGCTTCCACTGCAAGGGTCTGGTCAAGACGGCGGACGGCATCGAGGAGGCGGACTGGTTCGATGTCGGCATCCGGTTCCCGGAGGACTACCAGCGGCGCGTCGAGGTCGCGGAGGTGGTGACGGTGCTGTGGCCGCCGGGTATCTACCATCCGAATATACGTTTCCCCTTCATGTGTCTGGGCCATGTGCACCCGGGCACCGACCTGAAGGACCTCGTCTACCAGATCTACGAGATCCTGTCCTTTAACAACTACAGCGTGCACGAGGGCAACGCCCTGAATCCGGAGGCGTGCAGCTGGGCGCGCCGCAACCAGGCTCGTTTCCCGCTCGAGCGGCGCCCGCTGCGCCGGCGGACCCTGGCGCTCACCATCCACGACCGCGCCGGCGCCAGCGCGCCGGCGGCGCGCGAGGAGATCGACCATGGCTCTGGATCTGCGTCAATGGAATGACATCGGCCGCGCGCTCTGGGTCGACGGCGTGGCCGCGGAGCTCGAGGAGCAGCAGCCCGGCTGGCGCTTCCGGCTGGATCGCACGCCGAACGCCTGGGGCCGCCTGCTGCTCGACGATGGCTGGGCGGGCTTCGAAGCCCCGCTGCCGGCTCTGTGCGCCCACCGCTCCGACCTCGAGCTGCTGGAGCTCAACGCCGTGCTGCCGCGCGCCTGCCGGATCGGCCTGCGGGCGCCGGACCAGCCCCGGCTGCTGCTGGACGTGGCGATCGACGATGGCGACGCCGCCCCCAGCCTGTGCCAGGCGGGGATGGCGCGGGTGATCGCGGACTGGTCGTGGCTGGGGGGCACGCCGCGCACGGCCACCCCGGTGGAGCCGCTGCCCACCGACACCCTGCTCGAGTGGATCCGCGCCGGCGGGTGGATCTGCGAGAAGCGGGAGAGCGGGCGCATCGCCATCGACCTCGAGACCCACGGTCACCACCAGCAGATCTACGCCCAGCGCGACGGCGAGGGCCGCATCGCCTTCGCGGTGCCGATCGCGCGGCGGCCGGAGCTGCCGGAGGCCTCGCTGTCGGCGCTGGCCCGGTACCTGCTCCGGGTCTCGGGCCGGCGTCGCCTGGTGGGCGGGTCCCTGGGCGCGCGGGATGCCTGCGCACCCGAGGTCCGCTTCGAGGTGCGGCTGGACTGGCCCCTCGACGTGGGCCTGGTGGGTCACGCCCTGGCCGCCCTGGCCTTGACCGTGCACACGTGCGGCCGCGAGGCGCGAGCCATCGCCGGCGGGCCCTTGGGCGGGCACTACACGGCGATGTGGCCCCAGGGTGCATGAATGCCTTGAAGCGCGGCGGCGACGCCTCGTGCGCCGGCGCCGGATGGAGATCCACACGTCAGCCAACAGGAGGAAGGTATGCACACGGACCAGATGAAGCAGCCGCTGCGCATCCAAGTGCACGATGCCAGCCGGCAGAAGCAGCTCGTCGTGGAGGACATCCCCAACGATGCCACCGTGGGGGAGATCGTCCAGCAGCTCCTCGACGAGCTCGGCCTGCCCGTCAAGGACGCCGAGGGGGGCCCGCTCAGCTATCACGCCCTGCTGGAGCGCGAGCAGCGTCACATCCACGCGACCGAGAGGGTGGGCGATGCGCTGCAGCCCGGCGACAGCCTGACGCTGCACCCGAATATCCAAGCCGGCAGCGCGTGAGCCGGCGACGGCTGCATCCAGGAAGGGGGGGTCCATGTCCGCAACTCTGCATCGCTACGAGATCGAGTTGTACACCGTGGATGGCCGGTGCCTCGGCCGGCACGAGGTCGAGGCCGATCTCGAGCCCGCCTGGGAGTGCGCCTGGCTCGAGATGCTGCGCACCGGCGGGGCCGGCCTGGCCCGGGACTCGGTCCCCGGCCCGGCGGAGCCGCGCTGGAGCGTCAGGCTCGGGGCGCCGTACATCGAGGGGTTTCACATCGCGTGGGGCGCGGGCGGCGACGCGGGCGTGGACTTCCCCAACACCTACTTTCAGAGCCTCGCGCGCCGGGTGGCGCGCCAGCACGTGCAGGATGAGACGCTCGGCAAGCAGGAGAGCTTCCGCTACCTCGTCCGGGCCCTGCCGCGGAGCCCCTCCCCTGCAACCGGCGCGCCGCGCTTGCTCGTCCGCCGGCAGTGCACGCCGCCCGCGATGCCCCGCTCCTCGCTGGCGCGCATGCGCCGCGGCGCGCTGCCGGCCGGCGAGGCCTACCCCGGCGACCCGCCGGTCTTCGTTCCCCAGGCGCTGCGGCCGGAGATTGCGGCACGCGCCCGGGCCGCGGGCGCGGCGGAATGCGGCGGGGTCCTCATCGGTCACCTGTTCCGGGATCCCCGTCCGGTCGAGCTCTTCGTGGAGATCACGGATCAGATCCCCGCCCGCCACGTCGAGGCGAACGCGAACCGGCTGACCTTCACCCCAGAGACCTGGCACGCGGTGGACACGGCGCTCGCCGAGCGCGGCGCGGGCGAGATCATGCTGGGCTGGTGGCACAGCCATCCGGTCGGCGCCTGGTGTGAGAGCTGCTCCCCCGAGGAGCGCGCGGACTGCGATCTCACCGAGGGATTCTTGAGCGCGCACGACCGGCACCTGCATCGCACCGTGTTCCCCCGCGCTTACACCGTCGCACTCGTGGTCAGCGACCCGGGCCGCGGCAATCCCGTCTGCTCGCTCTTTGGCTGGCGCCGCGGGGTGCTCGTGCGGCGCGGGTTCTTCATCCGACCGGCCGCGCGGGCGCGCGTGCGCGGGGCTGAGCCGGCGCGGGACCTTGCCCGGCGCGCCGAGAACAAGGAGGTGCCTGATGGCGGCAGAACATGCGCGGCCCGCTGAGGGCGCGGCGAGGGCCCGTGAAGGGTCGGCGAGGGCCCAGGCGGCCCCGCCCCGGGAGGACTTCCGCGTCGTCCTCGACATGCTCTTGGGCCCCCAGGGCCGCTTGATGGAGCCGGTGGAGCGGCTGCGGTGCCTGCGGGACATGTGCGCCCATCCCGAGGCGCAGGGGGAAGACCTCGGGCTTTTCCTGCTCGACGAGGTCCGCCGCATGCGCCGGGGACTGGCCGCCGCGCAGAAGACGCACGCGCGCCTCGAAGAGGTCATTCACAAGCTCACGGAGCCGCCGCTCCACCCCGCGGTCTTCCTCGGAACGACCGAGCTCTCCGGGGCCACGTCGGCGCTGGTCAGCCACGGCAACACGCAGAGCGCCGTCCACGTCGCGGAGGGCGTCGATCTGGCCAGCCTGGCCCCCGGCGACGAGGTCCTCCTCAACGGCGGCCACAACGCGCTGCTGGCCAAGTCCCCCGTGCCGGTGTTGTCCGGCGGCGAGACGGCCAACTTCGACCGCGTCACGGCGGACGGGCGCATGGTGCTCACGTGGCGCGACGAGGTGATCGTCGTCTCCGCCAGCGGCCGCTTGCGCGCTGCTCCCCCCAAGCGCGGGGACACGGTCCGCTGGGACCGCAACGCCTGGATGGCGCTCGAGGTCGTCGAGCAGCCGAACGCCGAGCATCTCTGCGTCCAGGAGACGCCGCCCGAGACCTTCGCGGACATCGGAGGCCTCGACGAGATCATCGCCGAGATCAAGCTGGTCTTCCTGCTGCACTTCCGCCACCCGAACTCGGCGGAGCGCTATCACGTCCGCCGCTGCGGCTCGGTCATGCTCCAGGGGGGGCCGGGCAACGGCAAGACGATGCTGGGGAAGGCGACGGCGAACTGGATGGCCACGCTGACCCCCTCGCGCCGGTCGCGGTTCATCAACGTCAAGCCGGGATCGCTCAAGAGCATGTGGTACTCGCAGACCGAGGCGAACATCCGCAACCTCTTCCGGGCGGCGCGGGAGCTGGCCGAGGCCGATCCCTCGATCCCGGTCGTCCTCTTCATGGACGAGATCGACTCGCTCGGCGCGGCGCGCAGCAGCTCGCTGATGCACATCGACGATCGCGTGCAGCAGGCCTTCGCCGCGGAGCTCAACGGGTTCGAGGCGCGCGGCAATGTGCTGGTGATCTGCACGACGAACCGCATCGACGCGCTGGACCCGGCGCTGGTGCGCGAGGGACGGCTCGGCGATCGGGTGATCACGGTGCCGCGCCCCAACCTGCAGGGGGCGCGGAGCATCTTCGGCAAGTACTTCACGCCCGACCTGCCCTACGCCGCCAACGGCCGCGCCGCGGGGGAGGTGCGCGCGGAGATCGTGGAGTCGGCCCTGGCGCGCATCTTCGCGCCCAATGGCGCCGGGGAGCTCGCGGCCCTGCGCTTCCGGGACGGCAAGCGCCTGGGCGTCAAGCCGAGTCATCTGATCAGCGGCGCGATGATCGCCGGCATCGCCAACGACGCCTGCCTGCGGGCCTGCCTGCGCGAGGTCGAGGGGGGACCCGGGGAGCACGGGATCGGCTGGCCCGATGTCGAGGTCGCGCTCGCGCGCCGCCTCGATCAGGCCGCGCGCTTGCTGACGCCGCACAACTGCCGCGGCTACGTGAGCGACCTGCCCGACGATGTGGACGTGGTGAGCGTCGAGCGCCCGCGTCACCGGCAGATCCGCGAATACCGGTACGTGGTCGCCGGATAGCCGCGCGAGGAGGAGGCTGCGGAGATGGTCAACGGCACGGTTCGCGCCAGTCCGCCGTGCGGCGCCCGCCTGCCCAAGCTGTGCGGCGTCGATGCGGAGCTGGGCAACTTCATCGAGGGCCTCGATCGCCCGGGCGGGACCGGACACGAGGCGTCGCGCGCGTTGCTGCGCGAGATCCCCGGCGTGCTCTCCGTGTCCCGGATCGAGGTCGTCGATTCCAGCACGGGCGAGACCCGTTCGAACTGGCACGCGCAGGATTGGGGCCGCAAGTTCCTGCCCTGCAACGGAGGTTGCTGTTACATCGACCTCGACCACCTCGAGGTCTGCCTGCCCGAGGTCCTCACCGCGTACGACCACGTCGCTGCCTGGCACGCCATGCTCGAGATCGTCCGCGCCGCCATGGAGGCTGCCGCCGAGCGGCTCCCGGAGGGGGAGAAGCTGCACGTCCTCGTCAACAACAGCGACGGCGAGGGCAATGCCTATGGGAGCCACCTGAGCTTCCTGGTCACCCGGGACTGCTGGGACGATATCTTCCTGCGCAAGCTCCAGTACCTCCTCTACCTCGCGGCCTATCAGGTCTCGAGCATCGTCTGCACGGGCCAGGGCAAGGTCGGCAGCGAGAACGGCGCGCCGCCCGTCGCCTACCAGATCGCCCAGCGGGCGGACTTCTTCGAGCAGCTCACGGGGCTGCAAACCACCTACGCGCGCCCAATCGTCAACTCGCGCGACGAGTCGTTGTGCGGCCGCCGGGGAGGGATGGCGCGCCTGCACGTGATCTTCTACGACAACAGCCTCTGCGAGGTCACGGCCCTGCTCAAGGTGGGGGTGATGCAGATCATCCTGGCGATGATCGAGGCGGGCGCCGTCGACCTGGGCCTGACGCTCGAGGATCCGCTCCAGGCGCTGCGCTCGTGGAGCCACGATCCCGATCTGGGCGCGCGCGCGGCCACCTGCGACGGGCGGAACCTGTCGGCCGTGGAGGTGCAGCTCCTGTTCCACGAAGCGGCCAGCCGCTTCGTCGCCCGCGGCGGGTGCGAGGGCATCGTGCCGCGCGCTCAGGAGATCCTCGCCCTGTGGGGCGACACCCTCGAGAAGCTGCGGGCCCGCGACTGGGACCGTCTGGCCCCGCGGCTCGACTGGGTGCTCAAGCGTGTCCTGCTCGAGCAGGCGATCGACCGGCATCGCGACCTGAGCTGGACCTCGCCGGCCGTCAAGCACCTCGATCACCTCTACGCCTCGCTCGACCGGCACGAGGGGCTCTTCTGGCAGTGCCGCGATCAGGGCATCGTGGAGCGCGTCGTGGACGCCACGGCGATCGAGCGCTTCAAGCTCAATCCGCCCGCGAACACGCGGGCGTGGACGCGCGCCATGCTTCTGCGCCGCGCGGGCCACGCGATCGAGGAGATGGACTGGGACTCGATGCGCTTCTGGCTGGCGGACAGCTACTGGTTCCGCCGCCGGACGCTGGAGATGTCCAACCCCCTGGGGTTCACCGCCGCCGCGCTGGCGGGGGCGGACATCGAGGAGGCCACGATCGAGGAGACGCTGGACCTGCTCGAGGGTTCAGCCACGGACGACGATCCGGACCGGGCGGCCGAGCGGGAGGTTCCCGCCCGCGCCTCCAGCCCCGGCCGGGAGGAGGAGGACAGCGATGAAGGAGCGTGAGCGGCACGACGAGGAGCGTTTGTTCGGGGGCGGACCGGGCGACGAGGACGCGCCCAGTCCGGAGACCCAGGCGCTGCGGGACGAGGCGCAGCGGCTGCTGCGCGTGGGCGGCGCGGCGATCGAGCGCGCGCTGTCGCGCGACAGCCAGGAGTTCCTGCGCGCCACACGCCAGCGCGGGGGGCAGTGACCCGTGGACGGCGCCCTGATGGGGATCGAGACGGAGTACGCCGCCTCCGGTCCGACCGACCGGCAGGGGTACATCATGGAGATGCTGCGCCTCGGCAGCGCCCAGCTGGAGTGCATCCCGGGGCCCGCCATGGGCGATCTCTTCCTCGGCAACGGCGCCCGGGTCTACCTGGACTGCGCCGAGCACCCCGAGGTGGCGACGCCCGAGTGCTCGAATCCCGCGGATGTCGTCCGATACGTCGCCGCCGGGGACCGAATCCTCGAATGCTTGTACAAGCTGTACCGTGAGAAGGACCCGACCGGCCAGAACCTCGAGCTGTACAAGACCAACGTCGACTACAGCGGCGCGAACACCACCTGGGGGTGTCACGAGTCGTATCTCAGCCGGAGACCGCCGGCCGAGTTCATCGACCTGCTCGTGCCGCACCTCGTCTCGCGCCTGGTCTACACGGGGGCCGGGGGGCTCAACCCGCTGTCGGAGCGGATCGAACGGACGCTCAGCCCGCGCGTTCATCACCTGCGGGGCATGGTCACCGACGGGAGCACGGATCGGCGGGGCATCTTTCACACCAAGGACGAGGGGCTGGCGCAGAGCGGCTTCCACCGCATCCACCTGATCTGCGGCGAGAGCCTCTGTTCCCACATCGCCACCTACCTCAAGTGCGGGACGACAGCGCTGGTGATCGCGCTGATCGAGCACGGCCGGTTGCCGGGCGATGGCGTGCGGCTCGCCGATCCCCTGGGGGCCATGCGCGGCTTCGCGGCGGACGAGACGTGCCGCTGGCGGGCCAATCTGGCGAACGGGCAGGCGCTGTCGGCACTGGAGATCCAGCGCCGCTACCTGGGGGCGGTGCAGGCCTGCAGCGGCGAGCCGTGGCTGCCCGATTGGGCGGCGCAGGTGTGCGCACAGTGGGCGGCCATGCTGGAGCGGCTGGCGGACGGACCCGAGGCGGTGCAGACGCGGCTGGACTGGGCCATCAAGCGGGCCCTCTTTCGCGATCGCACGCTCCGGGCGCACCGGGAGCCCGCGCGGCTCAAGGAGCTGCGCGCCGAGCTCTGCGAGATCGACATGCGCTTCGGACGCGTGGGACCGGACGGGATCTTCGCGGCGCTCGACGCGGCCGGCGCCCTCCACCACGCCGCGCCGGGCGTCGCGGGGATCGAGGAGGCGATGCGGGATGCGCCCGCCGACACGCGGGCGCACGCCCGCGGCGCGATCATCCGTGCGTCGCCGCGGCGCGCCGGCCTGCGCTGCGACTGGCAGGTCATCGAGGACAGCGAGGAGGGCCGGGTGATGTGGTTGACGGATCCGTTCGCCACGACCGGGAAGTGGGTCCCGATCCCTCGCCCGCGCATGGAGCGCTGGCAGGACATCCCCGCCATGCTGGAGATGCTGCGCCAAACACGGCGGGCTGAGTCCAGGCGGTCATCCGATGCCGGAACCCGTCAGACCCGCTGAATCGGCCGCAGGTACGCCCCCCACGACCCGAGCCCCGCGTCGCCATGGGCGCAGTCGCCCAGCCACTTGCGGCTCAGCCGGCGCAGCGCGGCCGCATCGGGGCGGGGGAGGCCGCCGGGGGAGCCGAGGCGCTCCATCTCCTGCTGGATCGCCTCGGCATAGCCGTAGTGCTCCACCGCCTCGCGGAAGCCCAGGGCGGCCATGCGGAAGCGGGCCGCGTAGTCGGGCCGCACGCGCGCGTTCCACAGGCTGAGAACGTCGCGCACCTGAGCCTCCGGCAGCGGCTTGCGGTTGGCATCGCGCACGGTCCCGTATTCCCGCACCGTCCACGAGGCGATCTTCTTGGAGTGGATCTTGCGGTATTCGTTGTTCTTGTAGGCGACCTCGATCTCGCCCGGCGTGGGGGCCGTTCCGGTCAGGCGCTGGAGCAGCTCGCGGGTGAGCTCGAAGGGGCGTTGAACCAGCTCCTCGTACTTGACCAGGATCACGCGCGGGTGGTCCCGGTAGGGATGCACCATCGCCACGTCGAGCAGCCACGTCAACAGGGAGACGTAGGGAGCGAAGCCGCGCTTGAGCAGCGACGGATAGATGTGCAAGGGGCTGCGCGTGATGTGGATGAAGTGCCCCTGAGGAACCGCATCGAGGAACTCCCCGATCGCGTTGATGTTCTCGGGCGTCTTCTCGAAGAGATGCGCCTGGGGGTCCTTGCCGCGCAGGGCCTTGTAGTATCGGCCGAAGCGATCGATGAAGTCGCCGAGATCGGCCGATTCGCGAACCATGCGCCGGTAGGTGGGGTCGTCCAGACCGTAGCTGTAGAGCCGGTCGAAATTGAGGCCGATGCGCAACCGATGGATGGAGCCCGAGGCGCAGGTCGCGCGCGGGTCCTTGCGGTAGCTGTGGAAGTCGTAGATCCGGCGGTTGGAGAAGAGGTTCAGCTCGGGACCGCAGATCGAGGCGGGGGCGCTGTCCAACAAGTCGGCGAGAAACGTGCTGCCGGCGCTCGGCGCGTTGCCGATGATGGAGATCATCCTCTCTCCCAGCCTTGCGGAATCCGTATTGTGGAAGTAGGCTGGGTCACGGTAGGCAGGGTGACCGGGGGCTGTCAATAGGGAGGTGGCGCGGGCGGCATGAGACGCGAACTGCTGGGGTACCTCGCCTGCCCTCAATGCTGGGGAGCGTTCGAGCTGGCCCCGCTCGCGGCACAAGGAGCCGAGACCGAGGCGGGCTTCCTCACCTGTCGCGACTGCCGGCGGCTCTACCCGGTCATCGACGGCGTTCCCCGCCTCGTGCCGGACGCGATCATCGACCACTACCCCTTCTGCGAGCAGCATCGCCGCGACATCCCGCCCGAGATCTGGAACCACAACTTCACGCCGGAGAACCTCGCGGCGGCGCGCCGCGCGATCGGCAGGCAGAAGCGCACGCAGGCCAGCTTCTCGATCGAGTGGGGCCTCCAGGGGGGCGGCCAGAGGACCTGGGGCTACGCGCCCGAAGAGCGCCTGCAGCACATCCTCCGGCGTTCGCTCGAGCTGTCCCCCGGCGACTGCCAGGGCAAGACCCTGCTCGACGCGGGTTGCGGCAACGGCATCCTCACCGCGCTGCTGGGCGAGCACTTCGCCGCCGCCATCGGGGTTGACCTCGGCAGCAGCGTTCTCGAGGCGCATCGCCGCAATACCCGTCCCAACGTCCATTTCGTCCAGGGCGACCTGATGCACCCGCCACTGCGCCGGGCCTGCATCGACGTGCTCATCTCCCTGGGCGTCCTCCACCACACGCCCAACACCGAGCTGGCCTTCTCCTGCCTGACGCCCCTCGTGGCCCCAGGCGGCCGGGCGTACCTGTGGTTGTACAAACCGGAGCCCGATCTGCACCACCAGGCCATGCTGGCCCTGCGCGAGGGCTTCAAGCATCTGCCGCCCGGTCTGAGCGCAACGATCTTCAAGCTCACGCTGGTGCCCGCCGCGCTCCTGAAGCGGCGCCTCTTGAACGCCGTCCGCAAGACCAAGATCCCGGCGCAGTCGGCCGAGGAGCAGCTCGTCCACTTCATGGATGCGCTCACCTGCCTCTATCGCTTCGAGCACACGGCCGAGGAAGCCGCGGTCTGGTTCCGCAAGCGCGGCTTCTCGAACATCCACGTTCCGGTGAGCGAATACCTCGGTTTCGGGATCTACGGCGATCGATCCTGACCGCGGGTCAACGCGGGTCACCGCGGGGCCTTGGGAATGAGCGCCTTCACGGACGCGTAGACCGCGAAATTGCAGACGATGTAGTAGAGGCTCATCGAGAGACTGGAAGCCCAGAGCATCAGGATCGGATCGCGGCGCAAGAGGTACATCGAGCCGAAGCGCAAGGCGACCGAGGCGATCCGCAGGTAGAGGATGACCTCCTGCCGCCCGATCACCGCGTAGGTCGTCCCGATGGGCCCGTTGATGAAGCCGAAGTAGAGACCGAAGATGATGATCTGCATGTAGGTGCCCGAGGCGGCCCACTGCTGGCCCAGGAAGAGCTTGACGAGCGGTGGCGCGGCCACGAGGGCGAGCACCAGCGGGGCGAGACCCACCAGCGCGAGCCTGCGGATCGTCACGAGGTAGATGCGCAGCAGGCGAGCCGGGCTCTGGTGATACGCCTCGGAGGCCTCCTGGAAGTAGACCTGGCCGACCGATGTCTGGATCAGGTTCATCGGGGTCGAGAGCAGGCGATGGGCGAGGGAGTAGTACCCGACGACCTGAGCGCCGTAGAAACCCGAAAACATGAAGACCGGCAGCTCGATCGTCAGCTCGTGAATGAACATCCCGACCGTGCTGATGAGCGGGAACTGGCGGTGCTTCCATGCCAAGAGCCACAGCCAGCGGCGCTGGATGCGATAGCGCAGGACGCGGGCCTGATGCAGGATCGCCAGGGCCGGCACGAGACAACCCACCGTGTAACTGCCGAAGAGCCCCAGGAAGGTGGGCCGCACGAGGCCGAGACCGATAGAGCCGGCCTGCGTCACGATCGCCTGCGTCACGTTGTTCCGCGCGAGATCGCCGTACTGCTTCTCGCGGATCTGGATGTAGCGCACGCCCTGCAGCAGCCCCGTCGAGAAGATCGCCGCCACGGCCAGCGCCTTGTAGGGCAGCAAGGCGGATGCCTTGAGCAGGCGCAGGAGCGGGTCGCCGAGAACCGCGAAGAGGATCGCGCTGACGACCGTCATCACCGCCAGGGACAGGAGGGTGAGCACGACGAGGTGCTCCGCCTCGCGCCGGTAGCGGGGCAGGACGATCGCCATCTCGTACTTGAGGGTGCTCACGATGGCGAAGGTCATCGAGACGGAGAGCAGCACCTGGAAGAGACCGATGTCCTCGGGCGAGTAGAGCCGGGTCAGGATGGGCAGCGCCAGGAAGGTGATGAGGTTCTTGAGCGAGGTGCCGTAGAAGAGCTTGAGCACGTTGCGGGCAAAGGGCGATCGCAGCCCGGGCACAAGCCAGCTCATGCGTTGGGGCATCCGGATCAAAACGCTCCACCTCGTCGTCGCGCACCGCAGGCGCCGCCGCGCGGCCGAGCAGGCGCCGGGAAACCGCCCGACGGTACGGACGCATCCCGACGGCTGTCAACGGTCATGGATCGCGGCTCCCCCGATTGTCGGGGCCGACGGGGTGTGGTACTGCTCATGGGTCCCGTTGCGGCACGGGCGCGGCGGGAGGGGGGAGCGGCGTGAAGGCCCTGTTCGCCTATGAGGAGCGGCAGTTCGGCGAGCCGATCGCCTACGCGGGCGAGCTGCTCCTGAGCGCGCTCGACCTCGATGTGCACAGCGCCGCATACGAGGAGATCCTCCCGGGGCCCGGGGCGGATGTGCTCGTCACCTACGGGCAGGCCCTGCCGCCGCCGGCCGTGCTCGACGCGGCCCGCGCCCATCTGCACATCGTGCCCAGCGGCTTCTTCGGCCCCGCGTATCTCTCCCCCGGCTCGATCCCGACCGGCGCGCCGGCCCTGCACGCGGGGGTGCCCGTCCTCTTCGCCAGCCGCGCGCCTGCTGGCGCGGAGACGCCCTCCGCGCTCCCGGGTCGCCGCTGGGTCACGACCCTCGACCTGATCGCCTCGACGCTCTATCTCGCCAGCCGCTACGAGGAGCTGATCCGCGCCGAGCGCGATGCCTATGGTCGGTTCATGACGCGCAGCGCCTACACCTACCACCACGGGTACGGCGATCGGCCTCTGGTCGAGGAATACGTGGGCCTCATCCAAGGCTGGCTGGGTGAGCTCGGACTCAAGGTCGAGCGGCGGCGGATGATGCGCGATCACGAGTTCGCCATCGCCCTGACGCACGATCTCGATCAGCTCACCCTCGGCTGGCTCGAGTCGATCTTCTTCGAGCTGAAACAGGTGCGCCGCCCACATCGCTCCCTGTACAACATCTTGCGCATCCTCTTGGACAAGGCCCGGGGCCGGGATCCCTACTGGAACTTCGACACCATGCTCGGGCTCGAGGAGCGCCACGGGGTCCGCTCGAGCCTCTACTTCCTGGCGCGCACCGGACAGCGCATGGACGCGCACTATGACTGGCACCAGGATCGCTTCGTACCGCTGTTCAAGCGGTTGCGCGAGGGCGGTTGGGAGATCGGCCTGCACGGCAGCTATGATTCGGCCGGGGATGAACGCATGCTGGCAGAGCAGAGGCTGCTGCTGGAGAAGGCCTCCGGCGGCTCCGTGGTCGGCGTGCGGCAGCACTACCTGCGCCTTCTCGCGCAGGATGGTTGGCGCCGGCAGCAGAAGGCCGGGTTCCAGTACGACACGACCCTCGGCTTCGCCGACGACGTGGGCTTTCGCGGGGGTTTGGCGCGCCCCTTCCAGCCGTTCGATCTCATCGCGCGGCACAAGCTGGATCTCTGGGAGGTCCCGCTGGTCGCGATGGACCAGACCTTCCGCACCTATCTCGGCCTTCCCGTCGACCGCGTGTGGGAGCGCATCCTGCCCGTGCTCGAGCGGGTGAAGGCCAATCGGGGAGCAGCCGCGATTCTGTGGCACAACACCTTCTTTGCCGGGTACAAGTTCGCGGGCTACGAGAAGGTCTATGAACAGATCCTCGATTGGGTGCAGGCCAACGGCGGAACGTGCACGAGCGCCCAGGCGATCGTCGCGCGGTGGGCGCGCGGCTGAGTCGCCCGCGGGGCGAACGCGGCGGACGGAGCGGATGGAGTCGCCATGAGCCGAGCTGCCCGGCAGACCCGGGTCGCGTGGATCCCAGCACCGATCCTCTTCGCGCTCGCCGCGGCACCGTTGCTGCTCGGCGGCTGCCAGCGGGCGGTCGCCCCCCCACCGGCGCCGCCGGCCTCGCAGGCGG
>CAZDKK010000059.1:0-29864 GCA_964506245.1 uncultured bacterium
ACAAGTCGCTGGCGTAGAGATGGTCTATGCCTCCCTGCCGGGCCAGCCAGCGCCGGCCTGCCCGACTCGCTCGGGGAGCAGGCGGCGGACGACCGCTGCGTCGACATCCTCGTCTTCGGGGTCCCGCGCTCAGGGCCTTGACTCGCGTCGCCCGATTCTCGACCATTCACCTTTTCCACCGTGCCGGGCTGCGCAGGGGGCTGTAGCCTCGGCTGCGGTGCGCACCCTCGGGCGAGAAGAGGACGATGAGCGACAGACAGGTCTGCACCCGCGTGGCGCCCTCGCCCACGGGCGACCCGCACGTCGGGACCGCCTACCAGGCCCTCTTCAACTACGCCTTCGCCAAGGGGCGCGGCGGGCGCTTCATCCTGCGCATCGAGGACACGGATCAGGCGCGCTCGACCCGCGAATCCGAGGAGGCGATCCTCGAGAGCCTCCACTGGCTCGGCCTGAAGTGGGACGAGGGCCCCGATGTCGGCGGTCCCCACGCGCCCTACCGCCAGAGCGAGCGCACAGAGGTCTACCGCGAGCACGTAGCGCGGCTGCTGGCCGACGGCCACGCCTACCGCTGCTTCTGTACGCGAGAGCGGCTCGATGAGGCGCGCCGTCGGGCTGGCGCTGACTCCGGGTACGATCGGCTCTGCCGGGGCATCGCACCCGCGGAGTCGGAGCAGCGCGCGGCGGCCGGCGAGCCCTTCGTGGTGCGCATGAAGATCCCGACCGAGGGCGAGTGCGTCTTCACCGACCTCTTGCGCGGAGAGATTCGCAAGGACTGGGCATCGGTCGACGATCAGGTGCTGCTCAAGTCGGACGGTTTCCCGACCTACCACCTAGCCAACGTCGTGGACGATCACCTGATGGGCATCACCCACGTGATCCGCGGCGAGGAGTGGCTCAACTCGGTGCCCAAGCACGTCCAGCTCTACGATCACTTCGGCTGGGAGCGGCCGGTCTTCTGCCACCTGCCGCTCTTGCGCAACAACGATCCGAACAAGACCAAGCTGTCGAAGCGCAAGAACCCGACCTCGATCCGCTACTACCGCCGGGCGGGGTATCTCCCGGAGGCGCTCCTCAACTTCCTGGGCATGATGGGCTGGCTGATGCCGAACGGGGAGGAGAAGTTCACGGTCGAGGACATGGTGCAGAACCTCCGGCTCGAGGACATCTCGCTGGGCGGCCCCGTGTTCGACCCCGACAAGCTGAGGTGGCTCAACGCGCGCTACATCCGTGAGGACTACGGGACCCGGGAGCTGTGCCACCTGCTCGAGAGCTGGGCCCTGAACCGCGAGAGATTCGAACGCATCATCCCGCTCGTGCAGCCGCGCCTCGAGACGCTGTCGGACTGGGGGCACCTGACCGAGCCCTTCTTTGCCGACGCGGTGCCGCTCGACGCCGCGGAGCTGCTGATCAAGGGCCTGGAGCCGGCGCGGACGGTGGCCGTGCTCCAGATGGTGGCCTGGCGCCTCGAGCAGCAGCGCGACTTCACCGGGCCGGCGCTCGACGCGGTCCTGCGCGACACGGCCGACAAGCTGGGCCTGAAGCTGCGCCAGCTCCTGGCGCCGCTCTTCGTGGCCATGAGCGGGCGCACGGCCTGGACGCCCCTCTTCGATTCGATGGAGATCCTGGGCGCGGACATCACGCGCATGCGGCTGCGCCGCGCCATTGAAATCCTCGGCGGCGTGTCGTCGAAGAAGCTCAAGGAGCTGGAGGGGGAGTACACCCAGCTCTTCGGGCCGCGCAATTGACAACGGAGCCGCGGCGGGGACCCCGCGGCCGCGAAAGCGGGACGATGGGCCCGCGAGACCGAGAGGACATGCGCATGAGTGAAGCCAACAAGCCGGGCAAGGTAGACCGCAGCGAGCTGCCGGGGGATTTCATCCGTGCGATCGTCGCCAAGGACATCGCCTCGGGCAAGCACGGCGGCCGGGTCGCGACGCGCTTCCCGCCCGAGCCTAACGGCTACCTGCACATCGGCCACACCAAGGCGATGTGCATCGACTTCGGGGTGGCGGCCGAGAACCATGGCACCTGCAACCTGCGCTTCGACGACACCAACCCCGTCAAGGAGGACGTCGAGTACGTCGAGGCCATCAAGGACGACATCCACTGGATGGGCTTCGACTGGGGCGGCCGTGAATACTACGCGTCGGACTACTTCGAGAAGCTCTACGAGTTCGCCGAGGAGCTGATCCGCCGCGGCAAGGCCTATGTCTGCGACCTCACCCCCGACCAGATGCGCGACCACCGCGGCACGCTGACCCAGCCGGGCAAGGAGAGTCCCAACCGCCATCGCTCGATCGAGGAGAACCTCGACCTCTTCCGGCGCATGCGGGCCGGCGAGTTCCCCGATGGCTCGCGCACGCTGCGCGCGAAGATCGACATGGCCTCGCCCAATCTCAACATGCGCGACCCGGTCGTCTACCGCATCCTGCGCGCCCATCACCACCGCACGGGCGACAAGTGGTGCATCTACCCGATGTACGATTTCACCCACTGCCTGTCGGACATGCTCGAGGGCATCACACACTCGCTCTGCTCGCTCGAGTTCGAGGATCACCGGCCGCTCTACGACTGGTTTCTCGATACGCTCGAGACGCCGTGCCACCCTCAGCAGATCGAGTTCGCGCGCCTGAACATCAGCTACACGATGATGAGCAAGCGCAAGCTGCGCCGGCTGGTGGAGGAGGGCATCGTCACCGGCTGGGACGACCCGCGCATGCCGACGCTGCGCGGCATGCGGCGCCGCGGCTACACGCCGGCGGCGATCCGCGCGTTCATGGACGAGGTGGGCGTGGCCAAGCGCGACAGCATGGTCGAGCTCTCCATGCTGGAGCACTTTCTACGCGAGGACCTGAACAAGCACGCGCCGCGTTTCATGGCCGTGCTGCGCCCGCTGCGGGTCGTACTCACCAACTACCCTGAGCGTCAGGTCGAGGAGCTGGACGCGATCAACAACCCCGAGGACCCATCGGCCGGCACGCGGAAGGTGCCCTTCTCGCGCGTGCTCTACATCGAGCAGGACGATTTCCGCGAGGACCCGCCCAAGAAGTTCTACCGCCTATCGCCCGGGCGCGAGGTGCGGCTGCGCTACGCCTACTTCATCACCTGTCAGGAGGCGGTCAAGAACGAGCGGGGCGAGATCGTCGAGCTGCGCTGCACCTACGACCCGGCCACGCGCGGGGGCAATGCCCCCGACGGCCGGTCGGTCAAGAGCACGATGCACTGGGTGTCGGCGCAGCACGCCCTGCCCGTTCAGGTGCGGTTCTACGACAACCTATTCACGGTCCCCGTGCCCGACGATGTCGAGGAGGGCAAGGAGGTCCGCGACTATCTGAATCCGAGTGCGCTGGAGGTCGTGAACGGCTGCCAGGCCGAGCCGGCGCTGGCGGAGCTGCCGGTGGGCGTCACCTGCCAGTTCGAGCGCCAGGGCTACTTCTGCCTCGATAACGTCGACACGCGGCCGGACGCGCTCGTCTTCAACCGCACGGTCACGCTGCGTGACACCTGGGCCAAGATCGAGAAGAAGATGCAGGGGGCCTGAGGCGCGCCGACGGGTGCGTTCACCTCCGCCTGTGCAGCGCCAACGGGTGCGTCCACCTCCGTCGGTGGCATGTGGCGCGGATACCTTGGATTTTCGGCCAAGGCGCGGACGGAATTCCAGGTACATGCGACCACAAGCCGCAAGACCGGCATGCAGGCTTCAGCTACCCGCCCGCCTCCTCGCGCTCCAGCCGGGGCCGAGCGTATGGAGAGGGCGCGCTAGCGGGCGCGGACGAGCGCGATCCTGCGGCTCAACCAGCCGCACGGGGTCTCCAACCTCACGAAGTACAACCCTGTCGCTGCCTGCGCTCCGACCATCCTCCGCAGGTTCAGTTCCAGACAGTGCTGGCCCGCTGGCATCATGCCGTGCTCGAGCAGGGCCAGACGCCGGCCCGCGGGATCGTGCAGACGGAGCGTGACCTCGGTCGGGCGGGGGAGCGTGATGTGCAGAGACAGCTCTCCGCGCGTGAGCATCGGCCGCACGTCCAATCCGAGCGCGGGCGATAACGATAGCTGGCAGGAGACGGGACCGAAGCGCAGCCCCGTGCCGTCGCCGGCGAGGAGCTCGACCTCGTACTCGTAGAGCACGCCCGGCTCGGCATCGCCATCGACGTACTCGAAGCTCGGCCCGGTCTCCGCCAGCGGCCTCTCGGTCAGGCACGACCAGGGCCCCGCCGCCGCCCGCCGATAGACGAAGATGTCGAAGAGCTCGGGATCGAAGCCGCCGAACCAGGCGAGCGCGATCCCATCCTCCTCGGCCCGGGCTTGCAGGTCGCAGATCGAGGCGACGGGTGTGGGGGGAGGGCACTGCGCCGGCAGGATCTGGAGGCCGCCGGAGCCGTCCGCTATACAGACGCAAGGCTCCAAGATGGCCACACCGAGAGCCTCTCCGGGCGTGTCCACGCTGCCCATGACCCGCGGGCTGTGGGGATACGTGATGCTGATCACCCAGAGACCGGCCTGCTCGTCCGCGACATAGGCTCGGGGGCCCGAAACGGCCACGGCCATGGCCTCATCCGGCGTGTCCACACTGCCCACGATCTGGGGGCTCTGGGGATCCGTGATGTCGATCACCTGCAGACCGCCACACGCGACGAACGCGTGGGTGCCCGAGATGCCCACGCCCTCGGCAATGCCCGGCGTGTTCACGCTGCCCACGATCTGAGGGCTCTCGGGGTCGGCGATGTCAACGACCTTCAGACCCGGGCCCGCGACGTAGGCGTGGGTGCCCGAGATGGCCACGCCAGAAGCATTGGCCAGGTTCACGCTGCCCACGACCTGGGGGTTCTCCGGATCCGCCACGTCGATCACGAAGAGACCGAGATCGACGTCCGTGAGATAGGCGTAGGAGCCGGAGACGGCCACGTCGCTGGCGCCATCGCCCGTGCTCGCGCTGCCCACGACCTGGGGGCTCTGGGGATTCGCGATGTCGATCACGTAGAGGCTGAAATCGACCCCGGGGCCATAGTTGGAGACGTAAGCGTGCGTGCTTCCAATGGCCACACCGTTGGAGCCCAGCCCCAGGGTCACATGCCCCTCGATCTGGGGGCTCTGAGGATCGGTGACGTCGACCACGTGCAGGCCGCTTGGGCCATCCACCACGTAGGCGTAGGAGCCTGAGATGGCCACGTCCCAGGTGTAGTCTCCAGTATCCGCATTGCCCAGGATCTGAGGACTCTCTGGATTTGCGGCGTTGACCACGGCGAGGCCGCGGTCAAGGTCAGCGATATAGGCGCAGGTGCCCGAGACAGCCACGGCCACGGCCTCACCCGGCGTGTCCACGGTGCCCACGATCTGGGGGCTCTGGGGACTTGTGATGTCGACTGCCTGGAGACCGGAGTAGTCGTCTGCGACATAGGCGTAGGCCCCCGCGAGGACCAGGCCATAGGCCTCGCCCGGGGTGTTCACGCCGCCCACGATCTGGGGGTTCGCGGGATCCGTGACGTCGATCACCTGGATGCCCGCCAGGCAGTCGGCGACGTATGCGAGGGCGCCCGACACGGCCACGCACGAGGCCTGGCCGGGCGTGTCCAGGCTGCCCACGATCTGGGGGCTCGCGGGATTCGTGATGTCGATCACCTGGAGACCGGAGTAGTCGTCGGCGACGTAGGCATGGGTGCCCGAGATGGCCACGCCGCGCGCAAAGGCTGGCGTGTCCACACTGCCCACGATCTGGGGGGCTGCGGGATTCGTGATGTCGATCACCTGGAGACCGGCATGCATGTCCGTGACGTAGGCGTAGGTACCCGATACGGCCACGCCCAGGGCAATGCCCGGCGTGTTCACGCTCCCCACGATCTGCGGGCTCTGGGGATTCGCGATGTCGACGACCTGCAGCCCAAGCGTGTGGTCCGTGACGTAGGCGTAGGTGCCCGAGACAGCCACGGCCCAGGCGTAGCCCGGCGTGTCCACTGCGCCCACGATCTGCGGGCTCTGGGGATCCGTGACGTCGATGACCTGGAGACCGGATTCGCAGTCCGCGACGTAGGCATGGGTTCCCGAGACGGCCACGGCCATGGCACGATCCGGTGTGTCCACGCTGGCCATCCAGTGTAGGTAGTCCCTGTAATCGATGCAGTCAGCCCCTGCGGGGCATGCTCCGATCAACACCGCGAAGACCAGAGGGGGCAGAGTCGCACCCATCCGGGCAGGCTTGGACCGTACGCGTGGTCTCCCCAGCCGGGCTCTGGGATTCGGCCGTTGGTTCGCATTCTCATGCCCCGCGGGTGTGAACTCGCACATGATAGCCTCCCATGGTCGTCGTCACGCTGGCGCCGGCTGATCCAGGATCCGCGCCCATACCAGATCTGTCGCGGAAGTCCACATGTCGCACGATGGAGCCACCACACGATTTTAGCATAATGCCGTTGGCAGCCGTCTGCCAGCCGAGTGCTTCACCGAGTGCGCGGAACATCATCCCACGCGCCGTTGCAGCAGATTCCCCGCGACGATGAGGATCAGCCCCGCCACCGACGAGGCGTAGATCTCCTCGCCGGCCACGAAGTGCAGCAGCACGAGCGAGACGAAGGGCGCGAGAAAGATGAGGTTGGCGACCTGCGCGGTCGTGCGCGCGTGCTTGAGCGCCTTGAGCCACAGGAGGAATGTGATGCCCATCTCGAAGAGGCCCACGTACCCGCCCCCGAGCAGAGCGGGTGCGGGCGGTAGGCGGAACCGGCCGGTGGCGAGCACGTAGGCCAGGGTGAAGACGAAACCGAAGGCGAAGTTGTAGAAGAGCTTCACCACCTCGTCCCGCGGATCGCGCACGTTCAGGATCCAGTAGAGTGCCCACAGGATCGAGCTGCCCACGGCGAGCGACACACCCAACGGGCTCGTGAAGCGCAACGAACCGATCTGGCCGCGCGTGGCGATGACGTAGACGCCCGCGAAGCTGACCACGAGCGCGACGAGGCTGAGCCAGCGGATCCGCTGGCCGAGGAGCGGAATCGACAAGAGCGGCAGCACGATTCCCCAGATGAAGTTGAGCGGCTGCGCCTCCTGGCCCGGGAGGAGCGAGTACGCCTTGAACAGGATCAGGTAGTAGAGGAAGGGATTGAGCGCTGCGACGGCGGCTGAGCGCAGCAGCTCCGCACGCGAGGTCGGGCGCAGCGCGGCGAGCCGGCCCTGCACCGCCAGGGTGACGCCGAGGGCGAGGGCGGAGACGAGCGTCGCCCACAACAGCAATTCGGGTGGGCCCACGTGGCGCAGCGCGAGCTTGAACGCCGAGGCCACCGTGGACCACAGGGCCACGGCCGCGAGGCCGAAGGCGTAGGCTTTGGCTTGACGGTCCACATCCACCCCCAACGCCGGGCGGCGCGTCCTCAGGAGGTGTCCTCGGGCCGCGGGATCATATCCGGTGGACGGTAGGGGCGAAAGGCGATCCCGGGTGCTGGAGGGGAATCCAAGCGAGCTCGGGCAGCCAAACCCCGGCAGGCGACTCCGGCCCCGAGGCCGTGGCCTGCTCGGGATGAGAACGGGCATCCTGGGCGGCATCGAGACGGGGGAGGCATCCCTATCGGCCTCCCCCCTCCAGAGGCTTCTCGGCGCTTCCTGCGCTGGGCGACGAAGGCGCCCTACCGGTTGTCGGTGAGTGCCTTGGCCGTCCTCAGTGCCTCCAGGCCGCGCAGCGCGGTCTCATGGTTCGGACTGATTTCCAGCGCCTTCTGGAAGGATTGGATGCCCGCATCGACCTGGTTCAAGCCGCTCTGCGCGTTGCCGAGCGCCGCCCAGCCATCCGGGTTCCCGGGATCGAGCGCGGTTGCCTTGAGCAAGATGGTCTCAGCCGTCCCGTAGTCCTTGCGCTTCAGGTAGATGAATGCCGCACCTCGCATGGCCGGGGCGCTCTTGGGGTCCAGCTCCATGGCCTTCCGGTACGCCTCGAGTCCGCCGGAGAGATCGCCGGCGATGACCAGTGCCTGCCCTAGATAAATGTGCGTGGCGCCCACATTCGGATTCATCTCCACGGCTTCACGCAGCACCCGGATCGCATCGCTGGACCGCTGAAGCTGCAGCAACCCCACTCCGAGATTGATTCTCGCCACCAGCGAGCCCGGATTGATGTCCAGCGCCTTCTGGTAGTACCCCACCGCCGAGTCCGGATTCGCACGCGAGAGGAACAGCTTGCCTTTGGCGGCGTAGGCCTCAGGGTTGTTCGGCTCCAGCGCGATCGCCCGGTTGAGCAGCTCCTCGGCCCGATCGAATCCCTTTTGGTCCATGGTGATCTGGCCGAGTCTGATCCAGTCGCCCGCGGTGTACGTGGTCGAATCCGAGAGCGAGGAATACATGCGCAGGGAGCGATCGAGATCACCTGCCTCGTACGCTGCCCGAGCCAAGGTCAGGCAGATCTGTGGGTCCTGGCTGTCCAGCTCGTAGGCCTTCTCCGCGGCCTCGAGAGCGAGCTCTCGGCTGCCCAGGCTGGAGAGGGCCTCGGCTTGCCCGTGCCAGCCTTCCGGATCGTCGGGCACGAGCTGATTGTAGCGTAGGTAAAAGCGCGCGGCCTGGTCGTTCTGGTTGCCGAGAGCGTATAGATGGGCCACGTTCTTGAAGGCCGGGGCGAATGTGGAGTCAAGTTCGATCGCGCTGATGTAGTGACGCAAGGCGTCGTTCCACTCGTGCTGCCCCTCGTAGAGCAGGGCGACATTGTAGTGAACCTCGGGCGTCTGCTCGACACCGGGTGCGGCCAGAGCGCGCTCGTAGGCGTTGATCGCCAGAGTGGGAGCGTTGCGTGCCGTGTAGATCTGCCCCACGAGGGTCCCGTACTCCGCCTCGCCCGGATTCATGTGCAGGGCCATCAGGGCGTTCTTTTCGGCCTCGGTCACGTCACCCAGGCCGACCTGAGCCAGAGCCAGACCGAAGTAGTACAGGTCCTCACCCTCCACAAGGCCCTTCTTCTTCTTGCCCTTCGCGAGGTATGACAGGGCCTCCTCGTACTGTTTCTGATCGATCAAGAGTCGCGCCAATCCGTAATTGGCGTTCCACAGGCCGCCGTCCTGATCCCGCGCCGTCTCGAGTGCTTGTTTGGCGGCCTCCGGCCTGCCCAGGTAGTACAGGGTTAGCCCCAGTCCGGCGCTGGCCTCCGGGTAATCCGCGCCATCCCGCTCCCGGGCTCGCTCCTCGACGGCAAATCGGTATGCGGCCTCGGCGTCAGCATACTTGTGCCTGAGTCGCAGGACTTCGCCTAGGCCGAAGTGGGCCTTGTCGAGCTTCCATTCGCTCTGTATCGCCTCGCGGAACAGGTTCAAGGCGTCAGTGAGACGCCGCTCCTCGAGGGCGGCCTCGCCGAGCCGGACCGGATCCTCGTCATACCCATAGCTCCTCTTCTCCGCCCGCGCGGCTGTTCCCAGGACCAGGCCGAGCGCGGTGAGAGACAGGATGGCCAGGCGTGCGCGACCCGCGGCTTTTGTTCGGCCGCGCAGTCCCACCCGGGGGCGGCTTTCAGGACAACAAAGCTCCATGCTCAATCCTCCCTTGCTAGGAACGGAGAACATCCAACCCACGCCGGTGTTCAAGCAGGCTGCTCGACGCGGGAGCACAACCCGAGGCCAACCCGATTGCGAAGCGGAAGAGCGACTCTAGCACTGCATGGCATGGGAGACCGAGCGCGGTCACCGTGTGCTTCGTTGCTGCGCCGCTGCTCTCTCCAGCACCGAGGCTCTGTCGCGATTCCGGATGCGGCCCTTGCCAGCTGGGGCGGTCGATCCCCGGGGCCCCGCGTGGATGCTCTGCTTGACCCGTGCCGTCTCGCGCCCCAGGGCTGACCTCAGCCGGCGGCAGCCGGCCTGGATGGCTGCCTCGAAGCCGTCGGCCCGCTCCCTGATCCGAACTTCGCCGTCGCGCAGCTTGACGTCAAGGCTGCAGACCTTGTCGACGCCGCCCTTCGACGGTCCGGTTTCGTCCTCCAAGCGCATCGTCGCGGCAAGCACGCGTGGTTCGAATCGGTGCAAAGCGCGCAGGATCTTCCTCTCCGCGAGTCGACGCACGTGGTCGACGTGGTCGGCGCCACGGACAATGATGCGAATGCGTCCGCTCATGAGACTCCTCCTGATAGCTGGGTGCTGGAGGGGGTACCCCTGACCGGCGCACGCCGCGCGTGCACGCACCACGCAGGAGCCACGCGCGCGTGCCCGTGGGGACTCGCCTCTACCCCAATAAAACCCACCTGTGGGTCTTGGTTCCCAGCATCACCCCGCGTAAGCAGCATCCCGGCAGGCAGTCGCGTCATTCCTCGCGGTCGCGCGCGTGCTTTCCCAAGAGCCGGGTTGTCCAGCCTTGACCGCCGAACGCGGCCAGGATGACCACGACGGCGCAGATGGTGACCATGACCGTGGCGAACCCGATGAGCACGATCTGACGCGCGATGTCGAGCTCTGTCAACGCCATGGCCGCGACAAAGAGGATCATCACGCCTTTGGCCAATCGGGCGATGAGCCTAGCCCGAGGCACTTCTTCCGCGCTGAGTGCCCGGTGGATACCGTCCGCGACGCGGTGGGCGATCGCGACACCTGCGCCGATGATCAGAAGCGCGATGAGAAACCTGGGGACGAATAGAACACCGCGATGGAGGAGATCCGACAGGATCGTGAGCTTCATGGTCGAGAGGGCTGCGCTGACGAGGCTGAGGAAGACCACGATGAAAGCCAGGTTGCCGATTGTGTCATAGAGCGCGTAGCGCGCATCGGCCTTGGAGAACCCCCGGCCCCAATGCGCCCGGCGCAGCATGCGATCGAGGCGCAGGACGAGACAGATCTGGAAGACGATCCGCTTCGCCACCCAGCCAAGACCCCAGCCCAACGCCAGCAGCAGGATGCCGCCCAGGAGACTGGGCAGGTAGCCGATGATCCTCTCTCCGACACCGTACAGGAGATCCGGAACGGAGTTATCCATGACGCGCCTCCGCGGCTTTGGGGAATGGCCTGAACATGGCAGCCCAGAATGACTCCTTCTCCTCGAACTCCGTGAGCCACAGGACCGGGCACGGAGACTCGTCGGTGATCTCCTGCGACAGCGACCGACCGAGGAGCAGCTGCAGAAAATCCCCTGTTCGCCCGCCCATCACCAACAGGTCCGCTTGGCGAGCCTGCCGGAGCACGGCGTGAAGTACATCGGAAGACACCACGCGTTCGATGCTTGCCTGGAGCTGACTCGACTCCCGGAGCCTCTCGACCTCCCGGAGCCTCTCGTCTCGTTCGCTTGCGCTCAGCTGGGGCTCCACCACGAGGGCGACACGCGCCTCACACCGGAAGTGATCCACCAGCGCCGGAGCCATCTCGACCGCCAGCCGGGTGTGGATGTTGCGGCCATAGGGCAGCAGGATCCGGCCCACGCCCTGCGGCGGCAGCTTGCCGTGCAGGACGGCGACCTCGCAGGGGGACTTCTGAACGACGCTGTCGACCACGGAGTAGAAGAAGCGATCCATGAAGGACGCTCGCTGCTCTCGGCCGAGGATGATGAAGTTACACTCCTCCTCCGTCGCGGCATCGACGATGCCCTGCGAGATGCGATGGGCGACGCGCACCATGGATCGTACGGGGATGCCCTCACTGGCCAAACGCTCGTGACTCTCTTGCAGGAGGTGCGAGGCCGACGGCTCATACTCGAGCCCGGCGCGCAATGGCTGGCCTTCGTCTACTTCGACGATGTGCAGCAAGATGACTTCAGCGTTGTTCTTGCGGGCAACGGCGATTGCGAGCTCGCCCAGGCTCGGCGCTGATGCCGGGTTGGCGAGGGCGACCAGAACCCGGTACTCCTTGCGCTCCAGACGGCCGAGATCTCGTAGTTTGCGCAGGTAGGCGACCTCGCGCTTCGAAGCGTACCCCCGGTAGATGAGCAAACCGACGCCGACCCACCCGGCGGTCACCAACCAGGCCTTGATGCTGTAGTTGAGCATGTAGATCGCGAGGAACAACAGCAGGGCGATCCCAACGATGGTCAGGTACGGGAAGAGGGGGGCGAAGAAACCGCGATCGAGGTCGGGTCTCTTCCTACGCATGCGGATCAGCGTGACGTTCACTTGCAGGAAGAGCAGCAGGAACATGATGTCAGCGGCCGCGGCGACATCCTCGATGTGAAACGAGACCGACATGAAGACCACGAGAAGAAACGAGACGATGATCGCCACATGAGGCGTGAATCGGCGTGCATGGACCTTGGCAAACACCCCCGGGAAATTGCGATCCCGCCCCATGGCGAAGGCGACCCGCGAGGATGAGTAGATCGTCGCGTTCAGAGCCGACGTGGTCGAGATCAACCCGCCCACGAGCAGCATGACGCCGCCGCCGACGAAGAAGCTCTTGGCCACCTCGACCAGCGCGATCTCCTTGTGAGAAGCCAGGTAATCCCAGGGCGTCGTGCCGGCCGGTCGCACCGTGCCGAGTGCCACCACCGCGACCAGGAGGTAGATGGGAACGACGATGGCTAGGGAGAGAAACACTGCTCGCGGGATGTTCTGTTTCGGGCGCTTGATCTCCTCTGAACACTGGGCGATGACTTCAAATCCCTGGAAGGCGATGAAGGTGAGTCCCATGGCCTTGGCCACGCCACCCCACCCATGGGGCATGAATGGCGTGAAGGCGGCTGAGAGATCTTGTCTGTGCAGCAGGATGTTCAACCCGAACGCGACGAAGACGGCTAGGATGGCGATCTTGGCCATCGTCACCATGTTGCCGATCTTGCCGGTCTCCGACGCACCCCGCACGTTCACGTAGGCGAAGAGCACCGCGATGGCGACCGCCAGGACTTGCTTGGGGGCGAGGAACCCCCACTGGGGTACATGCACACCCAGCTCCGCGAGGACGTGCTCGAAGTAAGCGCCGAACCCGAGGGCGTAGAGACTGCAGGCCACGGCGTGCGCGAACCAGCTCATCCACCCCGCGAGGAAGCCATTCCACTTGGGCAGTCCTTCCTTTACCCAGAGATAGCCGCCGCCCGCATCATGGTAGCAGGAGCCGAGTTCTGCGTACGACATAGCGGTGAGCAGAGCGACCACGCCATTGAGCGCGAAGGCGATGATGAGTGCAGGGCCCGCCACGCCAGCGGCGATGCCGGTCAGGACGAAGATACCCGCGCCGATCATGGCCCCGACACCGATCAGGGTCACATCGATGAGGGACATCTCCCGGCTCAGATGAATCTCCGTCTCGAACTTCTTCATAGCCATGCTCTAAGCGAACTCAATCTGCTCGAACGGAGCCTCGTGCACGGCAAAGCTGCTCAATCGACGACCGAAGGCCGCGTCGAGGAACCGATCAAGCCACCAGTAGATGTCATAGCGCTTGACCTCGATACGCATGCGGCGCATGCGCTCGAGCCGGTCCACCGCCGGCATGATCACCGCTTGGTGGATTGCCTCCGCCACTCCCTCCACATCGTAGGGATTGACGAGCAACGCCCCACGATGAAGCTGCGCCGCGGCTCCGGCAAACTCGCTCAGGATCAGCACGGACTGCTCCTCTGTGCTCGCCGCGCAGAACTCCTTGGCGACGAGGTTCATGCCGTCCTTGAGGGGCGTGACCAGCGCGATCTCCGCCGTGCGGTAGTGGGCGAGAAGGCGCATCCGGGACAGGCTGCGGTACACATAGTGGATCGGCACCCAGCCCTGGCGTGTGAAACGACCGTTGATCTCGCCCACGCGCCGTTCGATTTCGTGCTTGAGCGCTTCATACTCCGGCACGATGTCGCGACTGGGCACCACGATCTGCTTGAGCACGACGCGACCGTGGAGATCGGGATGGCGCTGGAGGGCGAGGTCATAGGCGTCCAGACGTTGAGGGATGCCCTTGGTGTAGTCCAGCCGATCCACCCCAAGGATGATCTGCTGCTCGGGATGCTTCTCGTGCAGATACCACGAGGCCTCGGCCACCTCGCGGCTGGCGGCCATACCCGAGAACTCCTGAAAGTCGATGCTGATGGGGAAGCTGCCCACCCTTACGCGGTGACCGTCCGGCAGGACCACGACCGAGAGCGCCCCCTCGCGCGAGATGTGTACCGAGCGCACCAGACGCCGGAGACACTGGAGGAAGTTGCTGCGGTCGCGGGCTGTCTGGAACCCGATCAGCTCGAATCGGAGCAGGCCGCGCAACAGATCGCCCCTCCAGGGGATCTTCACGAAGACGTCCAGAGGCGGGAACGGCACGTGCAGGAAGAACCCGAGCCGGCGCCGCTCCGCCATTTCGGTCAAGTGATGGGCCACGAGCATCAAATGGTAGTCGTGGACCCAGACATAGTCGTTGAGGTTGGTCGCCGCGGCGATGACCTCAGCGAACTTGCGGTTCACAGTCTGGTATTGCCGCCAGTACTGCGGAGCGAAGTGCGCGCGCCCGACCAGATCGTGGAACATCGGCCACAGGACTTGGTTGGAGAAGCCATAGTAGAAGTCACGTTCCTCCTCGGCTGTCAGGGCCACCGGAACGAGCGTGTAGCCCGCGCGCTGTGAAGCGCCGGCCAGCAGCGCCTGCACATCCGCTTCTGCCGAGCCGCTCCAGCCGATCCAGATGCCGCCGCGGTTGCGCAGCACGGGGGCCAGGGCCGTCACCACGCCACCATGCCCGGGCGCGAGGTGCGGCGTGCCGCTTGGGTCGCGGGAGAGCACCACCGGCAGCCGATTGGAGACGACCACCAGCCGGTTGTAGCCCGGACCTTCCTGTTCAGCTCTTGCATCCACGGACTTGACACCACCATTCGAGGAATGCCAGCACCTGTTCGGGGCCGGCCAGGCGGCCGTGCGCAAGAGAGGGCTTGGCTTTGTCGCCGACACGGATCGCATAGCCCCGGGGCAAGGCTCGCACGATGCGGAACGCGTCCTCGTCGGTTTCGTCGTCTCCCAGGTAGACAGCTACGTCAGGCCGCACGCGCTCCACGATGCGAGTCAGGGCGAGTCCTTTGTCGCCTGCGAGCGCCCTCAGTTCGATGCCGCCATCGAAGTCCCTGCACTCCAGGTCAGCGCATGCCAGGCGAGCCCACCGATCCGCCACCACGGCACACAGCGCGCGCCCTTCGGCGGGGGGCAGCCCTCGAACATGAAGCGCCACGCTGGCCAGCTTCCGCTCGATCCTGACTGGCTCCGTCAATTCCCCCGCCCGCGCGGCGGCCTCCGCCAGGCACGCCCGCTGTTGGGCGGTCGGCTCCAGCCGCTCGTGCGTGCCGTCTGGCCACGCGAATTCGCGACCATGCGACCCGATCAGAACTACCCCGGGCGCCTGGACCAGATGTTCCAGCTCCCGGAGGTTGCGTCCCGAGACGATCGCCACTGCGGTTGCGCTGCAGTCACGGACCTTCGCCAGCGCGGCGGCCATGCCCGGCAGAGGTCGCGCCTCCATGCGCTCGACCCGCAGGGGTGCAAGCGTTCCGTCGTAGTCCAGCCCTAGGAGCGGCCGCTGGGCTTCCCGCACACTCGGCCAAAGGTCCGGAACCTCCGCCACGGGTCCGAACGTGTCAGGCATGCCAGATCTCAATGCGTTCTCCTGCCTCGTGGGTCAGTGCGACCATGATGGTCAGGTACTCGCGTAGCTGCCGCGTGAGCAGGAAACTCTCGCGCACGAACTGCCGCGCCTTCTCACTCATCCGCTGCAGTTTGTCTCGGTGGTGGAGAAGGTAGCGAATGCGCAAGGCAGCCCCTTCAGGGGTCGATACCAGGAATCCCGTGTGGTGGTCGATCACCTGCAGCCGGATCCCGCCCGTGTCGCCGCCGATGACCGGCTTGCCTTTCCACATCGCCTCGGTCACGGTGAGCCCGAAGCCTTCGCGGGTGCTCTTCTGCAGCACGATGTCGGCCGCGCGCTGCAGGGCGTTGACGGTGCGATGGGCGTCCGCTGGCAAATCCAGAATGTGAATGTCGGGGTCGTCCCCCGCTGCCTGGCGCACATCCCGCAGCACGGCTTCGCCCTCCGGATCGTCGGTGGCGGCCCCGCCTGCCAAGACCAGCTGGACCGGCGAGAACGAACGGACTTGACGGTAGGCCGCAACCACGCCAACTGGGTCCTTGAAGCGGTCGAAGCGGGAGATCTGAACCAGCAACGGCCGCTGGCGGTCGATGCCGAAACGAACGCAAGTCTCCGCGATCTCCTCTTCGGAGAGGGGGACATTCTTGGCGCTCAGCGGATCGATGCTGGGCGGCACGATGTACTCGGGGTGGGGCAGGGGCTGAGCGAATGCGGGCAACGAGAACACGCTCGCATCGTAGCCACTGACGATCCCTCGCAAGTACTTCCACACGGGTCGGTGAGGGTGACTCACGTCGATGTGGCAGCGCCAGATCCACTTACCGCGTCGGTTCGGGCACAGGCCCAGGAGCGGCGCCGGTTGCGGATCGTGAATGAACACGACGTCCGCTTCCTCGAGAACACGGCGTAGCCGGTCAGCGTTGTCCGCTACCGTGGTCTCGAAGCGGCGCAACTGCGCCTCTTCGAGTGGCACCGGCGTTCCCTGCAGGCCATTGTGCAGCGCTTTGGTCGTGCGGTAATAGGATTCCTCCCCCATGACGATTTCCCAACTCGCCTTGAGATCCAGCTGCTCCATGAGCGGCACGAGGCGGTGCAAGATCTCGGCCACACCGCCGCCTTCGCGAGTGGAGTTCACGTGAACGACTTTGATGCCGCGAATGCGGCTCGCGAGCTGTCGCACCTGCTCGATGACCTCACGGCCGGCCACTTCGGCGTATGCATCAAGGGCGGTTTGTTCAATGGGTTCCAAGATGTTCCTCCAGCAGACGAGTGATGGCGTCGCGCAATTCAGTCAAGGTCGAGAAGAACGGATCAAGGAACCCGAGGTGTGTGATCAAGTCGTCATAGCGGTGGCCGAAGCCCGCGAGCCAAGCGCGAAAATCGTCGGTGCGCAGCGGTGTCCGCCGGCGCGCGTCGATGATGTGGTAGAAGATGCTGGTCAGCGGCAGCTGGGGACACAGTCCCGCCAGGTCCCGGGGCCTGGAGACCGAGTAGGGGGTGTCGAAGACGACGATCTGCGATCTCAGGAAGTGAAACTCGTGGTCGCTGCGGGCCCAGGGAACAAACGCGTGCTCCTCGAGGCGCTGCTCGACGACCTCGAGAACTTCCAGGCGCAGCGCTTCGAGATCCGCGAAGTCCGTCGGATCGATCACCGCCAGCCTCTCGGCCAGCGGGTGATCGTGCACGCCATGCCGGGCCCAGGACGCGAAGTCATTGCTGAACTCGGGGTCGTCAAAGCTGGGCCGCAGCAATCGTCCCCAGAAGTGGTAGTAGATCGAGGCTACGGGGACCACGCGGAGCTGGTCCCGAAACTCGCGCAGGTTCTGGGCACGCGACCCCGTGGCGATTGCGAGCAGGGCGCAGTCCTTGACGGCGAACGGATCGGGGCGTGAGTGCGCCGCGTGCGCGTTGCCCGACTTGACTCTTTCTGTGACTCTGGTCACCGGCCTATCGCCCTTTCGTATTTGACCGTGAGGCAAAGCGCGCGCGGTGCAAGTCTTCGGTTCGAATGCAGGCTGCTCGTTGAAGTCCGCTCTTCGGTGCATGGGCTCAGAGCGACCACCCCTATTCACATATCAGAGCGACCCTGGTTCCGCAACACGCAATCGTGTCTAGCTTGCGACCTGCGCCTACCGGTGCCGGCAGGGGGCTGCCTGCTGCGAGGCGCGATCCGCTGCCAGGCGAGTTCTGGGGTTGCAGCCCCCGGCCCGGCTGTTCTATAGCCGAAGTCACGGATGGGCTCTCACTGCCGGTATAGGAGGGAAGTCGATGAGCTTCTTGGAGACGACCTACTACGGCAACAGCGGCCAGGCCTGGCTTACCGCGCTCGGTGTGGCCGCCTTGGTCTGCGCGGCGGTGTGGGTGATGAAGGCGGTGCTGCTCCGGCGGATCTCTCGGCTGGCCGCACGCACGCGCACGCCCATCGATGACCTCGCGATTCACGTGCTGCGTGGCACGCAGACCTTCTTTGTGGTAATCCTGGCGCTATATGCCACCACGCATATCCTCGAGCTCCCCGAAAGACTCGCGCACCTGGCCCCCAAGGTTGCGGTGCTGGGACTGCTGCTGCAGGTGGCCTTCTGGGGCAGCCGTGCCCTGAGCTTCGTCACGGAACGTTACGCCGACGCCCGCCTGGAGAAGGACCCCGCGGGTGCCACGACAGTGGCGGCGATGACCTTCATGGGACGGCTTCTACTGTGGACCCTGGTCCTGCTCCTGGCCCTGGACAACCTCGGCGTCAGGATCACCACCCTCGTCGCAGGACTGGGGATCGGCGGCATCGCGGTCGCGCTGGCCGTGCAGAACATCCTGGGCGACCTGTTCGCCTCGCTTTCCATCGTGTTCGACCGACCCTTCGTGATCGGCGACTTCATCGTCGTGGGTGATCTCATGGGGAACGTCGAGCACATCGGTCTCAAGACGACTCGTATCCGTAGTCTTTCGGGCGAACAGCTCGTCTTTTCCAACAAGGACCTGTTGCAGAGCCGCATACACAATTACAAACAGATGCAGGAACGACGTATCGTCTTTTCGGTGGGTGTGGTCTATCAGACTGCCGCCGAGAAGCTGGCCCAGATTCCCGGGATCCTGCAGGAGATCATCGAGCAGCAGGTGCATGCTCGGTTCGAGCGCGCGCACTTCAAGGAGTATGGGGACTCCGCGCTCGGCTTCGAAATCGTCTACTGGGTGACAAGCCCTGACTACAACACCTATATGGACGTCCAACAGTCGATCAATCTGGCCATCTTCGCGGCGTTTGCGCGAGAGGGAATCGAGTTTGCCTATCCCACGCGGACAGTGATCTTGGCCAAGGACGACGCGTGAGAAGCCGCTTGCAGCGCGTTCCCAAGCCCATCGGACCCGGCGCCGCCTTCCGGCTCCGCGGTGGGATCCCGGCGCGCCGCCCGCGAACGCCCGGGAGTGACCGGGCCTGCCGGATTGCACCCGCCCCAGCGCGCTTCTATCCTCCCGCGCCATGGGAGATTCGTTCGGTACACCTGGCCCGTCAGCGCGCCCGGACACCCTGCCCGAACTGCGCCCACCGGTCCGTGGGGAAACCGTCAGCCCGACCCGCCGGGCGTCGGTCGGGCCAGCCGGCCTCGGCCACTCGGTCGTCAGCGTGTACTTCGCCTGCCTTCTCTCCGGCGCCTCCGCCGCGACGTTGCCCGCCTCCGGCAGCATCTTGCGCGCGCGGCTGGGGCTGAGCGACGCGGTCTACGGCGCCTGCTTCCTGCCGGGGTGCGCATCGGGCATCCTCGTCGCGCTCGCCGGCCCGCTGCTGATGCGCCGGTGGAGCCTGCGCGCGCTCTACCAGTGGGGCGTAGGCTTGCCGGCCGTGGCGCTCGTCCTGATGGCCGTGTCCCCAGCAATCAGCAGGCCGTTCGGGCTCACGCTGCTGCTGCTCGCCATGGGGCTGCTCGGAGTTGCCGGCGGCCTGGGTGGGATCACCCTCAACACCGCCGCGATGGGGATCTTCCCGACCTCGCCGGGCGGCGCGCTGGCGATGCTGCACGCCGTCCTGGGCGCGGGGGCCGCGCTGTGGCCCATGGTGATCGCGGGTGCCGCGCAGTGGGATGCCTGGCGCGCGGCACCCCTCGCGCTCGCGGGAGCGTTCCTGGTCCTCCTGGCCGCCGCACGGCGGCGCGAGATCCACGGCCTGGCAGCCGAGCGCAGGACGGTCGACGGCCTCACGGATGTGCCCGTGCGCCTGCGCTGGCGGGCCGCGACGATCCTGCTCTACGGCATCGCCGAGGCGACCTTCACCGCCTGGGCCGTGATCTATCTGACTGAGGATCGCGGTCTGTCGTTGGCTGCGGGGGCGGGGGCGCTCTCGCTGTTCTGGCTGATGCTGACCGCGGGACGCGCGCTGGCCACCATGCTCGTGCGGAGCATCTCCCCCGCGCGCATCGCCTTCGGCCTGAGCCTCGCGATGGCGGTGGCGTTCCCGATCGTTGCCCGCGCCCGGGGCAGCTTCGGATCCCTCGCCGCCTTCGCCTTCGCCGGACTGGCCTGCTCGGCGAGCTTCCCGGTGTTGCTGGGCCTCTCCGCCGGAGAGCTGCCCGAGCGCAAGCCACAGGTGAGCGCGACCTTCTCGGCGGCAGTGCTGATCGGGCTGGCAATCGGTTCGTTCGGCGTAGGACCTCTGCGTGCGCTGGTGCCGCTCGAGCGGATCTACGCTGTGGGAGGGCTCGTGCCGGTGTTGATGGGGGCGCTGCTGCTGGTCGTGCGGCGCCAGCCGCGCTCATGCAGCGTCGCGTAGATCCTCGTCCGCCGGGCCAGGCGGGCATTCCCCCAGCTCCGTCAGCCGTTGGACCAGCGCCGCCAGATCGCCCGGATCCACGGGCCGGGTGAGCACGCCGTCCATCAGCTCGGCCACACGGCGGTCCTGTTCGCCCGCGACCTCACCGCTGCTGGGAACCATCGCGACGAGCCGCACCGGCCCGCGGCTGGCGAGCAACAGCCGCAGGTCTTCGGCCGAGTGCAGCGCGCGAGCGGGGGGCATCAGGCCGTCCATGAAGACCACGTCGTACGTCTGCAGTCGAACCGCTTCCTTCGCCTCCTCCCAGTCCGCCACGCAGTCGGCGCTGTACCCGAGCCGGTGAAGCGCATGGAGGAGCGCGCGCTGGTTGCCGTCGGTGGACTCGGCCACGAGAATGCGCGACCGTCGGCGCCGCGTCTCCTCCAGGCTGTACTTCGTGATCAAGGCGGCCGACGGGTCGCCGCCCTGAGCACGGCGGGCGATCACGGTGCTGACGCAGCGGATGAGGATGTCGCGGTGCGCGGGCTTGGTCAGGTAGGCGGAGAAGCCCGCCTCCGCGGCAGCCATGGCATCGCCGCGATGGCCGGTGGCCGTCAGCAAGACCAACCCCGGGCCGCGAAGCGTTGGGTCGGATGCGATCGTCCGCGCCAGATCGAAGCCGGTCATGTCGGCCAGGGTCTTCTCGGTGATGACCGCCACCACCGGATCGTCCCCTGTCGCGGCGGCCTGGTGCAGCATCTCCAGCGCGCGCGCCCCGCAATCGGCCGCCAGGGGCCGGCAACCCGAGCGCTCGAGCTGCAGCGTCAGGATCTCGCGGCTCGGGACCGACCCGTCGGCGATGAGCACGCGCGCCCCTTGGACGTTGCCGGCCGTGATCGGCGCGGTCTCCGCCTCGATACGCTGCTTCTCGAGCTGCACCGTGAACCAGACGGTCGTACCGCGGCCCGGCTCGCTGTCCGCGCCGATGCGGCCGCCCTGCGCCTCGACCAGCCGCTTCGCGAGCGCCAGCCCCATCCCGACTCCGCCATGGCGGCGCGTCGTGGATCCGTCGAGCTGGGTGAAGGCCTGGAAGATCCGATCCATCTGGTCGCGCGGGATGCCGATTCCGGTGTCCGTCACGCTGAAGCGCACCTGGACGGCGAGGTCCGTCTCCAGCTCGGGGTTGACCCGCACCACCACCCGGCCCTGCTCGGTGAACTTGACCGCGTTGCCCATGAGGTGGGTGAGCACCTGCCGCAAGCGCCCCGGATCACCCCGCACCAGCGACGGCACCCGCGGGTTGATCAGCATGAGCAGTCGCAGGCCCTTCTCCTCCGCCCGCTTCATCTGCGCGGCGCGCAACTCGTCGAGGGTGACCCGCAGGTCGAAGTCGATGAGCTGGAGGTCCAGCCGGTTGGCCTCGATGCGCGAGTAGTCGAGCAGCTCGTTCACCAGCGTGAGGAGCACCTGCCCGCAGGTCTGGATGACCTTGACATGCGAGCGCTGCTCGGGATCGACGCCGGTTTCCTCCAGCATGCTGGCCATGCCGATCACGCCGTTCAGCGGCGTGCGCAGCTCGTGGCTCATGTTGGCCAGGAACTCGTCCTTGGCCCGATTGGCGCGCTCGGCCTCGGCCGCCAGGGCGTTGGCGTGCTCGATGGCCTGCGCCAGATCGCGATTGGCCGCCTCGACGCTCTCATTGGCTCGCCTCAGGTTCTCCTCGACGCGCTTGCGATCGGTGATGTCGACCAGCACCGCCACGATGCCGGCCGGCTCTCCCGCGCCGCCCAGGAATGTGCCCTTGCTGATGAGGAAGTCGCGGAGCTGCGACTGGCCGCACTTGATCTGGCCCTCGTGGGTCGTGGTGCCGGGCTGGGTGAGGAGCTGCTGATCGCCCGCGCGATGGGTCTCGAGCTGGGAAGGAGAGACGTTGGCGACCAGGTCGGGCAGCGGGCGGCCGATGATCTCCTCGGGCCGGCGCCCCATGATCTTCTCGGCGAAGGCGGTGTTGCAGCCGATGAGCACACCCTCGCGATCCTGGAAGTAGACCGGATTGGGGATCGTGTTGACCAGCGTGCTGAGCAGGCCCAGGCTGTTGCGCAGCTCCTCCTGGGTGCGGCGCTTCTCCCCGAGCTCCTGAACGAGCTGATGCGTGTTGTACCCCGCCTCCGCGAGGAAGTCGGCGAAGGCTGTGTAGTAGGCCACGATGCTGCGCATGCGCTCGCGCGAGAAGACCGGCACGCGATCGAGCGCTGCGAGATAGGCGTCCACGTCGAAGCCCAGCTCCTCCGCCTGACTCCGGAAGTGCTCTCGGTCCGGCGTCTCGTCGTCGTAGAAGAACTGGCCCACGAAGAGCGTGGCGACGTGGCGACCCCCGACCACGATCGGCACGGCGATGTCCCACAGCCCGTTGCCGCACCTGTACTCGACGTGGCGACCGTCGCCGAGGCGGGACTTGACGTACGCGTCGCTGGCGTGGCAGCGCTCGGCCGACGCGGGGTGTACGCGGTGAAAGCGTGTGCAGATGTCCTGCCAGCCGGCCGTGACGAGGGCCTGGCCATCCAGATCCAGGATGCCCACGGGAATGCCCGTGGCCTCGTGGAACAGGGACATCAGGCCCTGCAGCCGATGGACGTCGACCAGATCGCCGAAGGAGTATCCCGGCATACCCGCGCCAACCCTCGTAGACGGATGTTCCCTGAAGGAATGCATCGGCGGGGCAGCGGCCTATCGCCCGCGTTTTCTAGTGGTTGGCGGATTCGGACGATGGATGCCGGCTCCGCCTTGGGAGCGGACGTTCGCCGCGCCCGGTGCACGCCGGCGCCACCCGTGACGCCCTTTGGCGCGGGCGTCTAGCCCTGGTCGGCCGGCCGGTCGGGGTGGCGGAAGTCCGCGTAGACAACCCCTTTGGCAGCCCGGGCCTCCTGCTCGACGATCCAGGTATCGATGCCAATGTGTTGCATGCGGCGGTTGTCGGGGATGCAGCACGGGTACCGCTCCAGCATATCGAAGCGCTGGCAGGGGAACTCCGCGCACTGGTTGCAGACCGTGACGCCCCGCTCGCCCGCGCAGACCCGGATCGAGCAGGCCGGGTACCCGCCGCCGCCGCGGCATCCCGGGCACGGTTTCGTAGCCAGGTCTGTCAGCATCTTCCAGAAGAACGGGAACGGCTCGCGCATGGACGGCACGTCGGCGAACCAGAAGTCGTAGCCCTCGGCGTGCAGCGACGCGCGCAGCCGCGCGGCCTGCTCGGGAATCCGGTGGCGCGAGGCGCACAGCCCGCAGTAGAGGCCGCAGTACGCGACATCGCTCAGGTCGGTGGGGTTCATCGCGTCCTCCGTGGTCGGTTGTCTGGCGCCGGAAGCCTGTGCCGTCGGGCGGCGCCGTGCGTGCACCCCGCGGCCTCACGCACGCACTCAGGCTACTCGCTCGAGAGCTGCCGTGACAGACCCTTCTCGAGCGTCTCGAGGTAGGCCGCGAGGTCCTCCCACAGCGGACAGGCGATCGACTCGGGCGCCCCGAGGGATTTACGCACCGGTCGCGGCAGCGCGAGCTGCCACGCGTGCAGCCACAATCGCGGTGGGGCGGGGACGGCGGGCACGGGCCGGCCGTAGCGTGGGTCGCCGAGAATCGGGTGGTTGATCGCGGCCAAGTGCGCGCGGATCTGATGCATCCGGCCCGTGAGCGGCTCGACGCGCAGCAGGCTCCACTCCGCGTGCGCGCGGAGCACCGTGTACGACGTCCGGGCCGGCAGACCAGCCCGCGCGGGCCTCATGCGGCCGCCCGCCTCGCGCGCCAGGGCCAGGTCGATCGTGCCCGCGCGCGGGCTCACGCGACCGGCGGCGAGCGCGAGGTAGGCCTTGTGTGCTTGCCGCCGGCGGAATGCTTGTACGAGCAGCTCGTGGGCGCGCGGGGAGAGCGAGAAGAGCACGATGCCCGAGGTGTCCTTGTCCAGGCGATGGACGACGCCGGGGGGATGCGCGTCAGCTTGCGCGGGCAGGTTCTCTTGCAGCCACGCGAGCAGGCAGGTGGCAGCAGCTCCGCCGCGCCGCGGCGCGGGCACGGTGGGCATTTCGGGCGGCTTGCCCGCGGCGAGGAGCTCTGGCAGGCGCAGGATCAGCCGGGGATCTCGGACTGCCGGCGGCGTGCGGGGCGGCGTGGCGGCCAGCATGGTGTGCGCGTCGGATTCCCCGGCGGCCAGGACGCGCACGCGCTCCCCGCGCTTCACGAAGTACTCTCGGCCGCGAGGATGGTCGTTCACCAGCACGTTCCCAGTCCGCAGCAAAGCCTCGATTTGCCGACGGCCCAGGTCGGGCCGCACCTTGTGCAGGTAGCGGTCGAGGCGGAGCCGGTGATCGGCGGGGCCGACGAGATGGTGCCGGGGTGTCTGGTCCATGCCGGGAAGGTAACACTCCACCCGGCCGGAAGCATGGGCCTGCAAGGCCTGGATCCTCGAGAGGCTGCTCCCGACCCGGTCTGGCCAGGCGAAATGTGCTATCCTCGAGCTGTGTGCAGGCATGCGCGGGGCCCGCGCACCTGGCCCAGCCCGAGTGCGAGCTGGTCAGCGGTGGTCCCTCGGTGTCGGCTGAAAGGGGAGAAGCCGTGAGAAGGCGCATCGCCTGTCTCTCTCAGAGCCTGACCCTTCTGATACCGCGGCCTGCGGGTCGCCTCGTGCCTGAATGCGGAGGTTCCCCGCGATTGCGCGTTGGCCCGGTTGCCGTGGCGGCCACGTTCGGGTGCCTGTACTTCACCGGGGTGGTCGCTGCCGAGTGCATCGACTACGGGGACTACCTGCACTGGGCCGGTAGCGTGGCCACGCCACCCTACGCCTATGGCGTGGCGGTTTCGGGCATTCACGCCTTCGTCGCGGGCGGAAACTCGGGTCTCCAGGTGATCGACATCACGAATCCCGTGAGCCCCCAGATCGTCGGCAGCGTGAACACCGCGGATAGCGCGCGCGGCGTGGCCGTCACGGGCAGCCATGCCTACGTCGCGGACGGGAACGCGGGTCTCCAGGTGATCGACGTCACGAATCCCGCGAGCCCTCAGTTCACTGGCAGTGTGGACACCCCGGGTTATGCTCGCGGCGTGGCCGTCGCGGGCGGCTACGCCTACGTCGCGGATGGAAACTCGGGCCTCCAGGTGATCGACGTCACGAATCCCGCGAGCCCTCAGATCGCCGGTAGTGTGGACACCCCGGACTATGCCCGCGGCGTGGCCGTCGCGGGCAGCTACGCCTACGTCGCGGACGACTACTCCGGTCTCCACGTGGTCAAAGTCACGAATCCCGCGAGTCCTCAAATCGTGGGCAGCCTGGACACGCCCGGCCAAGCCTCGTGCGTGGCCGTGTCGGGCACCCTCGCGTACGTCGCCGACTGCCTGGCGGGCATCCAGGTGATCGACGTCACAGATCCCGCAAACCTCCAGATGGTGGGCAGCGCGAACACCCCGGGCGAGGCCTATGGCCTGGTCCTCGCCGGTGCCTACGTCTATGTCGCGGACGACTACTCCGGCCTTCAGGCAGTCGACATCACGGATCCCCAGAGTCCCCAGATCGTCGGCAGCATGGACACCCCGGACCGTGCTTGGTTCGTGACCATCTCGGGCACCCACGCTTACGTCGCCGACAGGGCTTCCGGTCTCCAGGTGATCGACGCCTCCAATCCTGTGAGCCCGCAGATCGTCGGCAGCGTAGACACGCCGGACATTGCCTATGGCGTCACCGTCTCGGGCACTCACGCCTACGTTGCGGACGGGTACTGGGGCGGTCTCCAGGTGATCGACATCACGAATCCCCAGAGCCCCCAGATCGTGGGCAGCGTCAACACGGGGATGCGGGCGCAAGATGTGGCCGTCGCGGGGGGCTATGCCTTTGTCGCGGATGCGACCTATGGGGGACTCCTGACCATCGACATCACGAATCCCCAGAGCCCATACATGGCGGGATACGTCGACACACCCGGCCAGACCTATGGCGTGGCCGTATCGGGCACCCTCGCTTTCGTTGCCAGCAGGACGTCAGGTCTGCAGGTGATCGACATCACGAATCCCGTGAGCCCCCAGATCCTGGGTAGCAGAGACACGCCCGGAGATGCGCAGGGGGTGGCTGTCTCGGGCACCCTTGCCTACGTGGCCGACGGGACTTCCGGTGTTCAAGTGATCGACATCACCGATCCCGCAAGCCCCCAGATCGTGGGCAACGTGAACACCCCGGGGCGAGCGCAAGGCGTGGCAGTCTCGGGTGCCTGCGCCTTCGTCGCGGATCGGGAGTCGGGGCTTCAGGTCATTGACATGGCCGATCCCGCGAGTCCTCAGATCGTAGCTGGCGTGAATACGCCGGGCATCGCCTGGGATGTGGCCTGTTTAGAATCGCACGCCTATGTCGCGGACGACTATTCCCTTCAGGTGATCGATGTGGCGAACCCCTCGAGCCCTCGGATCGTGGGCAGCGTGACCACGCCGGAAGGCACCCAGGGCGTGGCCATCTCACCCGCGCACGTCTACATCGCGGCCGGGTCCGACGGGCTCCGGATTCTGCCGACCCAGTGCGAGCCGGTAGCGGATGTCGGGAGTGAAGGCCCTGCTGCGTCCAAGTTGCGCCTCAGCGCCTGTCCGAATCCGAGCTCGGGTCGGACGGCCATCCGCCTCGAGATACCCAACGCGGGCCGGGTCGGGGTGGGAGTCTACGACCTGACCGGGCGCCTGGTGCGCGGGCTGTGCAACGACAGGCTCAGTGCTGGCCACCATGGCCTGGCCTGGGACGGGCTTGATCCCAACGGCCGTGCGGTTCCCGCGGGCGTGTACCTCATTCGCGTTTTGACGGGCCAGGGAAGCACGACGGTGCGGTTCGTGAAGGTCCGGTAGGACCGCGGCCACCAGCGACCCGCCGCCCCCTCACTTCGCGATCCGGATCGCGTTGCCCGGGCGCTCCTCGGCCACGATCATCCGCGCCCGCGGCAGGATCTTCTCCATCGCTTCGAGGTAGAGCCGCGTCTCGGTGACCTTGCGGGCCTTGCGCGCCTCGGCCAGCAGGTCCAGGTACTGCGTCGCGCGCCCGCGCGCGCCCTCGACGGTGGTCGCGCTGTAGCTCTCGGCCTCGCGCACCCTGCGCTCGGCCATCGCGCGCGCCCGCGGCAGGAGGTCACGCTGGTAGCCGTCGGCCTGGTTGATCATGCGGGCCTTCTCGAGCTTGGCGGTCGAGACGTCGTTGAAGGCCTCGATGACCGTGGCGGGCGGCTCGACCGAGCCGATGTTGACCGTGACCAGGCGCAGCCCCGCCTCGAGCGAGTCGAGCAGCGCCTGAGCGCGCACGCGCGTCTCCTCTTGGATGATGACCTTGCCGCGCGTGAGCAGCTCGTCCACCGGCATCGTGGCGACCAGCTCGGTCAGCACGCTCTCCGCGGCCCGGCGGACGAGAAAGTCGGCGTCCACCGGCCCCACGCGGATGAGGTACTTGACCGGATCGTTCACCGCATACTTGAGCGTCATCGTCATGTTGATGATGTTGGTGTCGCCGGTCACCCACTCGACCTCCTTGGGGTCGGGCGGGATGCCGCGGACGGCGTCGGTCAGTTTGTAGCCGATCGGCATCGTCCGCACCTCGCGGGTCTTGAAAACGACGGTGCGCTCGATGGGCCAGGGCAAGTTGAACAGGAGGCCCGCCGGCGCCACGCGGGTGACACGCCCGAACTGGAGCACGACCGCCTGCTCGTCCTCGCGCACGACGCGGATGCCGGTCACGAACCAGTCGGCCAGCACGATCACCGCGAGGGCCGCGAGCAGGTTGCGCCGCGTGGCGCGGCGCTCGATGCCGTCGCGCAGCGCCGCCAGGCGCCGCGGGGCCTCGAGCTCGAGCCGCTGCCGCCACGAGACGCTCATCACTTCGGCTCCCGCAGCAGGCGCAGCAAGCGCGAATCGGAGGGCAGCACGATCGTGGCGTCCTCGTCGATGATGCTCTCGTAGGTCTCGAGCGTCTTGAGGAACTCATAGAACTCGGGATCGCGGCTGTAGGCATCGCCGTAGATGCGCGCCGCCTCGGCGTCTGCCTGGCCGCGGATCTCCTGGACCTGCCGGTCGGCCTCGGCCAGGATGCGGGCTTGCTCGAGGTCGGCCTGCGCGCGCACCTTCTCCGCCTCCTCCTCGCCCTCCGAGCGATACTGCCGGGCGATGCGCTCGCGCTCGGCCTCCATGCGGCGGAAAACCGCCTGGCGGTTCTCTTCCGGGAAATTGAGGCGCTTCAAACGCACGGCGCGGACGTTGATCCCGTAGCCGTCGCTGGCCTTGGCGCGGGTGCGTTCGGTGATCGTCTGCATGATGGCGTCGGTTTGCACGCCGCCGGGCTCAGTCGACAGCAGGGCCGCGAGATCGTGCGAGCCCAGCTCCGCCCCGACCTCCGCGCGCAGGATGTCCTCGAGCTGCGCCTCGGCGCGCGTGCGGTCGACGACGCTCACCAAGAACTTGAGCGGATCCGTTACCTCCCAGGCCACGAAGGCGTGGGCGAGGACATTCTTCTTGTCGAGCGTCAGGTACTCTGCCGGGGCCGGGTCGAGGATGCGCAGGCGCTTGTCGATGCGCACGACCGTCTCGAAGGGCGGCGGCAGCTTCCAGACGAGCCCGGGCGTCGTGATGATGCTCCGGGGACTTCCGAAGGCCAGGATGATCGCGTACTCCGTCTCCTGCACGACGACGGCGCAGGAGAGGATCAGGATCACCGCCAGCGTCAGCAAGACGAGCATGGTGAGGATGCGCTTCATCGGGGTGTCTCCTGCAGTCTCTGGAGCTTCTCGCGCCAGGTCTCCCCGGTCGGCCGTTCCGGGGAGGCTTCCTGCGGCGGCGCGATGGGGGGTTCGCCGGTGGGGGACGGCCGCGTTGGGGGCGCGCCCACGGCGCCCGCCTGCGTGCCCGGCTCGCGCCAGGGGAGCGCGCCTTGCATGAGCCAGAGATCGAGCGGCAGATCGGCCAGCGGCACGATCACCTTGGCGCGCGCGAGGTTCTCGGCCGCCGCATCGAGGTACATCCGCACGCGCGTGACCGAGGGATGGCGCTTGTACGCCGCGTGCACGTCCTTGAAGGCTTGCGCGCGTCCCGTGGCCTCGGCGATGCGCGTGATCTTCTCGCCCTCCATACTGGCGGTCGTGTCGAAGGCCTGCCCGCGTGAGGAGGCGAGCACGCGGTTGTAGTAGCTCTCGGCCTGACGGATGAAACGGTGCTTGTCCTCCATCGCGCTGGCGACGTCGCGGAACGCGTAGTGGACATCTGCGGGGGCGTGCACGTCCAGAAGATCGACCCGCAGCACTTCGACCCCCGCGTCAATCGCCGCCAGCTCCGCGCTCAGCACGTCGGCCGTGCGGGCACAGAGCGCGGTGCGGTGCTGGACCAGGATCGTGTCGGTCTCGACCGTACCCATCACGCGGCGAATGGCGTACTCGGCGAAGCCTGTCACGATCCGCTCTGGATCACACAGACCGAAGTGGTAGGTGCGCGGATCGGCGACGCGGTATTGCACGCTGTAGCGGATGCTGACGAGGTTCTCGTCGCCCGTGGCCACCTCCGCCTCGCGCGTCAGCTCGCGCTCGTCGACCGCCGCAGCGCCGCCGGCGACGGGAGCGGCGGCGCCAGCGGGCGCCGTGGCGCTCGCGGCCGCGAGGCCGGTC
>CAZDKK010000060.1:0-29372 GCA_964506245.1 uncultured bacterium
CGGCCGCGATCGCGGATGCGGAGGTGCGCCGCGCGGCCCAGCGGCTGCGGGCGGTGAGGCCCACGGCGGTCAATCTCGCATGGGCCATCGACCGCGTGCTCGCGAGCTACGAGGGGGCCCGCGCGCGGGGCTCCGGCGCCGGCGACGCGGCCCGCTCGGCGCTCGAGGAAGCCCAGGCCATCCATGCCGAGGACCTGGCCGCGTCGCGCGCCATGGGGAGCTGGGGGGCCGGGCTCGTGCAGCCCGGTGCCCGCATCCTGACCCACTGCAACACGGGGGGGCTGGCGACGGGCGGGCTGGGCACCGCCCTGGCGGTGGTCTTCGAGGCGGCGCGGGCCGCCAAGCGCCCGCGTGTCTTCGTGGCCGAGACGCGGCCGCTGTTGCAGGGGGCGCGCCTGACCGCCTGGGAGCTGCTGCGCGAGGGCATCGATGCGACGGTTCTGGTCGACGGCGCGCGCGCGTGGCTCATGGCCACGGTGGGGATCGACCTCGTCCTGGTGGGCGCCGATCGCGTGGCAGCCAACGGGGACACGGCCAACAAGATCGGCACGCTGGCCGGGGCGATCGCGGCCCACCGCTACGGCGTGCCCTTCTACGTCGTCGCGCCGGCGAGCAGCTTCGATCTGGCGCTGGCCGGCGGCGCACAGATCCCCGTGGAGTTGCGCGATCCGGAGGAGGTGCGTCGCTTCGCGGGCGCGCAGGCCGCGCCGAGCGCCGTGGCGGCCTGGAACCCGGCTTTTGACGTGACGCCGGCGGAGCTGATCGCGGGCTGGATCACCGAGCGCGGCGTGCTGCGCCCGCCCTTTGATGCGCTGCGCTGAAGCCGCCCGCCGCACGACGGCTAGCGCGCGGGTGAGGCCCCGTCGGTCAGAAAGAGCAGCTTGCTCTTGGGCGGCAGGGAGGCATAGAGGGCGCAGGCGTCCTCCCAGGCCAGACGCACGCGCACGCGCAACGCATCGCCTGCCTCGGGATCGCGGAACATCTTCCAGGCCTGGACAACGGTGTCGCGCGCGCGCTGCGGCAGGGACGGACCGCGCGTCTCCTGGGAGTCGGGCGAGACGTAGGTGTAGTTGACCTCGAGCGCCAGATCCCCCTCATACCGAATCCAGTAAGCCCCCGACGCGGGCGGTTTCTGCGGTCCCTGCGCGATGTGCGGCACGGCGGGCGGCGGCCCGCCGTCGGCGGGGGCCACCAGCTCGATGCGCTCGCGCTCGGGTGCGGGGTCGATCTGTCCGTCGATCCAGGTGAGCACGTGCCAGTCCGCCGGGATCGGCCGCTTGTGCCACAGCACGCGGGGCACGGCCAGGTCCGTCGCTTCCACCTCGTACTCCTGCAGGGCGACGCCGGCCAGCATGAGGCGCAGCCGGTCCTGCTCGGTGTCCAGCACCAGGTAGAACTCGGGGGCCGAGGCCGCGTCGAGCTGTCGCTGCAGCTCGGCGTTGTCGCGCCGCAGGCGCTCGACGTCGACCGGCGGGGCGTCCTTCTCCGCCGCGGCCTGGGGGAGCAGCCCGCTCCAGAGCGCCAGGGTGGGCAGCCACGCGCGCCGGAGGTACGACCCGCGCGGGCCCCTAGAAGATGTAGACCGGTGTGCCAACGGGGCACTCCTGGTAGATGCGCCTCAGGTCTTCCTTTCCCAGGCGGATGCAGCCATGCGTGACACTGCGGCCCAGGAGATTCTCGTAGAGCGTCCCGTGGATCATGTACCCGTCGCCCAAGTAGAGCGCGTATTCGCCCAGCACGCCGTACTCGATGCGATCCTCCGGGTTCTTCGGCACCTTGGTGCCTTCCTCGACGAAGGCCCAGTCGGGCTTCTTCCAGACCGGGTCCTCGATCTTGTTGCGCACCTTGAAGATCCCCCGCGGCGTATCGAAAACCCACCGGCGTCCCTTGCCCCCGCTCTCGGAGAGCACGAAACCCGAACCGGCCGAGCAGACGGCCGCCAAGAGCAGCTCGTCGCTGTGCTTCAGGTAAAGGCGATTGTGGGTCTGATCGATGACGATGTAGTTGCCCTCGGGGACCTTGCGGGCCAGCGCGCGCGCCAGCCGGCGATTGTCGGCGCCGAGCTTCTTGACCTCCTGCGCGTTGGCTGGGCGGGGCTCCTCGAGCGCCATGGCGTCGCGCAGCGCGCCCTCGAGTGAGGAGCTGGCATACCCGGTGCCGGCGATCGACACGGCACCCATCCCCAGGAGGGCCACCGGCACGAGCAGCCACAGCCATGCGCGCCCCGGCCCATGGCGGCGTGTGCCGCTGCGAACGGGCTGAACCGGCACGTCGGCGAAGTCCCGCGTCACCGTCATGGCTGACGCTCCACCGCCGGCCCGCTCAGGCGCCGGACGATGTCCGAGTAGGCCCCGCCCTCTCCGTCCCCGCCCACGATCGTGACCGGTGTGCCCGGCGCAACGCGCCGGTAGAGGAAGTCCATATCCGCGTTCGACACCGCCACGCACCCGCGCGTCCAGTTGATCCCCTTGCCGCCCTCGCCATGGATCTCGATCCAGGCACCGATCGTCGCGCTGGCCGGCAGCTCCCCGCGTCGCTTCATGTGGGCGAAGCGCTCGCGGTCCGATGGGTTGGGGTAGTCGAGCAACAGCGCGCGATGGTAGCGTGAATCGCCGACGTCCTTCTTCTTGGTCACCCGGTAACGTCCCTCGGGCGTGGCCCGGTCGTTCGCGCGCAGCTTGGGCTGCAGGTTGTTCCGACCCATATCGGCCCGGCAGGAACGCACCTGCTTGCCGTCGTCGAAGAGCACCAGGAGGTTCTTCTCCTTGTAGATGACGATGGCCGGCTGGCCATGCTGGCGCGACCAGGCGATGGTTTCGTTGATCCACGCTCGCCACGTCGCGATCAGCGCGCGGTCCGTGAAGCGCGAAGCGGCCGGCAGCGAGAGGCGCCAGGCTTCCTCCGCCCGCTCGTAGCTGAGCTTCGCCAGGGATTCGGCAACCGCGTACTCCTGGACCGCGTGGTGCACCCGGGCCTCCTCGAGCGCCATGTGGGCATCCTGGAGCCGCATGTGGGCGTTGTGCGGGATCAGCATGTTGGCGGAAACCTCGTCGGCGACCGCCAGCTCCTCCTGCGCTTCCGCCACGGCAGAATCGGCCTCGGCCATGGCCATCGCCCGGCGCTCCAGGGACAGGCGCTGAGCTTCTTGCGCCAGCTCGCTCACCTCTCCGTAGGCCTTGGCGACCAGATGGAAGTTCTGGAAGGGGATCAGCCGCCGAGCTTGGCGGAGCTGCTCGAGCGCAGCGCCGTCGAAGGAGGCCTCCGCCTTGGAGAACAGCTCGGGCGCCCAGCGCTCGGAGGCGGCCTGGCGCGCACCGGCCAGCGACTGCAGGGCGATATCGCGCGGCAAGATGGGCACGATTGTGCGGCCGCTCATCACGGCGACGAGACTGCCGACGGCGAACGCCAGCAGCGGCACCCCGACCAGCGTGACCAGGAATGTGCGCAGCCGATGCCGGCGGGGGCGTGTTCTCAGCACCACGGGCCGGATGGGCGCCATGTCGTGCCGGGACCTGTCGCGCAGCGGTCTACGCATGCAGAGTTGTTCTGCCTGGATGGAAGCCCGTTCCGCGGTGTCCGCCGGACGCGAAGAAGCTGGGCGCGATCCGCCGACCGGATCACGCCCAGCCCGGATTTGCAGTGCGATTGCCGCCTACCTCTTGCGAGCGCCCCTGGCCTGGTTGTAGGCGTCGATGGCAGCCTGAATCACAGACTTGGTCCGATCGGCATCCATGCGCGCTGCCGATGCCTTGGCCTTGGCCTGGAGATAGCGCTCCTGCCCGAAGAGGGCCTCTGCCTCGGCGATGGCGGCATCCACGCCCGCCAGGTCCGACTCGAGGGCCGCGATGTCGGTCGACGAGCCCTTGCCGCGCGGCGCGCTGGTCAAGAGTGTACGGGTCTCGGCGACCGCCGCCTTGGCCTGGTTGATCAGATCCGTCGCCTCGTTCTTGGCCCGGGCCTTGGCAGCCGCAGCGTCAGCCACAGCCTTCTCGCCGGCAGCCTTGGCGTTCGCGGCAAGGATCTTGGCCTGGCCGTACTTGCGGAACAGCGCGAACTTGCCTTTCTGCGCGGTGAGCTCGGCATCCAGAGCCTTGACGGCCTCGCGGGCCGCGGCCAGCGACTGCGCAGCATACTCCTGGACGTCCGGCGCCTCAGCCTGGGTCAGGGCCTGACGCGCGGCCTGAATCTCCAGCGCGGGCTCCTTGGCGCAGCCCGAAAGCAACATTGACCCAGCGATCAGAACGACTCCGAGAAGCAGCACGTTTCTCATCTCATCCTCCCAGCTACTTGGCCTCCGACCCGCGCGGAAGGTACGCGGTCTGTTAACGGGGGGCATTCTACTCCCACCGCCGCGCGCGGGCAGCAGAAAAAGGGCACACGAAAAATCCCCCACCCCTACTGCTGGTCGGGCTCCGGCAGCAACGACCGTGCCAAATGCACGCTCCGGACACGCGATGGCACTCAAGTTGCTTCCCATCAATCATTTGCCGGTGTAACACGAAACGGGGGTGGGTTTCCGTCACAATCAAAAATCGGAACTGGGACACCCGAGAACCAGCACAATCGGGCGATTTACACCCGATTTTCGGGCGAGGGCGGAGCAGCGGCGCGGAACGCCTCCTTGCTCAGCCCATGCTTCCTCATCAGGTCATAGAGCGTGCGCTCGTTCACCCCGGCGCGGTGTGCTGTGGCGCCGACGCGCCCGCGGGTGACGGTGAGCAAGTGCTGCAGATAGGCCTTTTCGAACTCGATCACGCACGCCCGCCGGGCTTCTCCGAGCGGCGCTTCCCTCCAGCGCGCGAACTGCTGCGGCCAATGTGCAGCGGGGCCGTCGCCCCTCGCCGCGGCGTCGCTAGCCTGCGTGCCCGTGATAGCACGCGGCAGATCGCTGAGCGTGACGCGCTGCCCTGGGCAGATCAACACGGAGCGCTCGATCACGTTGATCAACTCGCGCACGTTCCCGGGCCAGCTGTAGCGCACCAGCGCGGCCAGCGCCTCATCGGTGATGCCTCTCACCGGCCGTCCGAACTGGCGCCGGAAGTGCTCGAGATAGCCCCGCACGAGCTGGGGAATGTCCTCGCGGCGTTCGCGCAGGGGTGGAATCACCAGGGTGACGACGGCCAAGCGATAGTAGAGGTCCGGACGGAACCGCCCGGCGCGCATCTCCTCATCGATGTCCCGGTTGGCTGCCGCCATGACGCGCACGTCGATCTCGATCGGCCGCTCTGCACCGACGCGCAGCACCTGGCGCTCCTCGAGCACGCGCAGGAGCTTCGCTTGCAGGTGGGTCGGCAGCTCGCCGACCTCGTCGAGAAAGAGCGTGCCGCGGTGGGCCAGCTCGAAGTAGCCGCGGCGCGTGCGCGTGGCGCCGGTGAAGGAACCCTCCTCGTGGCCGAAGAGCTCGCTCTCGAGGAGGTTCTCGGGCAGGGCCGCGCAGTTGACCGCGATGAAAGGACCGTCGTGGCGCGGGCTCTCGGCCCTGATGGCCCGGGCCAGCCGCTCCTTGCCGACGCCGGTCTCGCCCAGGATCAACAGGGCGCTGTCGGTCGACACGACGCGCCGCACGATCTCGAGGAACCGCTGCATCGATGGGCTGGCGGAAGCGAAGTCCGAGAGGAGGTACGGCTTGTCCCCGCGGGTCGCGCCCAGGCGCTGGAGAATCTGCTCGCGGCGCCGCTGGAACAGCGTCTGCAGGGCCTCCTGGAGCTGCTGGTCGTCGAGCCGCAGCGGCAGCACGGCCAGGCAACCCATGGCGACCAGGTGCGCCCGCTCCTCGTGCGTGTCGTTGTCGGCCAGGACCACGATCTCGGGCCGGCTGGGCTGCTGCAGGATCCGCTTGAGCAGCGTCTCGGGTCGCCCCGGCAGCAGGCGGCGGCGCACGAGCACGATGTCCGCGTCTTCGTGGGGCAGCTGGTCGCTCAGCGTCTTGAGGTCCGCGGCCAGGCCAACGTCCACATCCTGGTCGCGCAGCAGGCGCGCCAGACGCGAGCGGACCTCGCGGTCCCGGTCGGCGACCAGTACCCTGAGCAGCATCCCGAGTCTCCAGTTCCTCCCGGGCGATTGTCCGTGAGGCTGCCGGACGGCGTCAACTTCACTCCCGCGCCACGGTCGAACGGTTCAGGGGGGCTTCGGGGGGCCGCCAGATCGCACGGGTCTCAGGATGGCTCCGGCGGGCGCCGATCGGCTCCAGAGATGTCGGGCCGGGCCCGTGACCCCCGGCTCCGAGGGGGGCCCGGGCCGGCCGAGGGGCGCTGCGGGGCGGTTTCGGCGGCCGCGAAGGGTTGCCGCTCAGGACCTTGACAGGTTGGCGCAGCGGCGATAGAATCCAACCTTTGCGAATTCGTGGAGAAGGACCTTCCGCTCATCAGGAGTTCTTCAATGGAGACGTATGCGACCAAAGCCAGCGAGATCCAACGCCGCTGGTACGTGATCGATGCCGAAGGGCAGGTGATGGGCCGGCTGGCCAGTGAGGTGGCAGCGCTCTTGCGTGGCAAGTGGAAGCCGGACTTCACGCCCCATCTGGACGTGGGCGACCACGTGGTCGTGCTCAACGCGGCCAAGGTGAGGCTGACCGGCGCCAAGCTGATCAAGAAGACCTATTTCCGCCACAGCGGCTACATCGGCAGCGAGCGCTTTGTCGGCCTGCGCGAGCGCCTCGACCGGGAGCCGGCCGAGCTGCTGCGCGGGGCTGTGCGCGGCATGCTGCCGCACAACCGATTGGGCCGTCAGATGGTCCGCAAGCTCAAGATCTACGCGGGGACCGAGCACCCGCATGCGGCGCAACGCCCGATTCCCTACAAGCTCGGCCTGCACGGCAAGGGGTTTCCCGCCCAGGCGGCTGGCGGCGGGGCCAAGGAGGCATAAGCCATGGCGACATCTACCACCACCACCAAACCGCGGACCGGCCGGCGCAAGACCTCGGTGGCCCGCGTTCGCCTCGTGGCCGGCGCCGGCCAGGTCAAGGTGAACGGGCGCGAGCTCGAGGAGTACTTCCCTCGCGAGACGATGCGCCGGATCGCGCTGCGGCCGCTGACGGTGACCGAACGCGTCGGTCGCTACGATGTCTTCGCCCTCGTGTCCGGTGGTGGACTGAGCGGCCAGGCCGGGGCGCTCAGCCTCGGCATCGCCCGCGCGCTCAAGGAGCTGGAGCCCGAGACCAAGGTCGAGCTGGGCAAGCAGGGTCTGCTCAGGCGCGATCCGCGCGCCGTCGAGCGCAAGAAGTATGGGCAGCCGGGAGCGCGCAAGCGCTTCCAGTTCTCGAAGCGATAGACGAGCGCAAGGGAGGCGTGCGGCGCCACCGCGCGGCCGGTGCCGCGCCGAGGGCGGGCACGACGCCCGGATCGCTCGACAACACGCACATCCCCGCCGGGAGTTCTCCCCTTGGGGGGAGTAGGGGATGGAGGCCAAACTTCCACCACAGGAGGCAGGAATGCAGCGAATCGGTGTTCAGGACCTCCTCGACGCAGGGGTCCACTTCGGCCACCAGACCCGCCGCTGGAACCCGAAGATGAAGCCCTACATCTTCATGGAGCGCGGCGGCATCTACATCATCGACCTCGAGAAGACCCTGGAGAGCCTCGAGACGGCGCGCGAGGCCATCTACCGGATCGTGCGCGAGGGCGGCGCGGTGCTCTTCGTGGCCACCAAGAAGCAGGCCAAGAGCGTGATCATCGAGGAGTCCAAGCGCTGCGGCATGCACTACGTCACCGAGCGGTGGCTGGGCGGCATGCTGACCAACTTCCAGACGATCCGCCAGAGCATCCGCTATCTGCGCAACCTCGAGCGCATGGAAGAAGACGGGACGATGGCCAAGCTGTCGAAGAAGGAAGCTTCGCGCAAGATGAAGCAGAAGGGGAAGCTCGACAATACCTTCTCGGGGATCAAGGAGATGAGCCGGCTGCCCGGGCTGATCTTCATCCTCGACACGAAGCGCGAGCACATCGCGGTCCGCGAGTCGGCGCGTCTGGGCATCCCCTCGATCGGCATCGTCGACACCAATGCCGACCCCGAAGAGGTCACCTACCCGGTGCCGGGCAACGACGACGCCATGCGCGCGATCAAGCTCTACGCGCGCTACGTCAGCGACGCGGTGCTCGAGGCACGGGCGAGCGCTCCGCCGATGCCCGAGCAAGTCCCCACGGCCTCCGTCACCGCCGGCGAGATCAGCGGCCGGGGCCGCGGCGCCTGGTCGTCCGAGGCGCCGCCCCGCTAGGCTGCGCGCTGGACGTTGACCCACCACGGGATCCGGTCGGGGACGACCGGGCAGCATGTGAGGAGATGAGGCATGGCCATTGATTCCAAGACCGTCAAAGAGCTCCGCGAGCGCACGGGCGCCGGGATGATGGACTGCAAGAAGGCCCTGGCCGAGACCGGCGGCGAGATGGAGAAGGCGATCGAGTGGCTGCGCAAGTCGGGCATGGCCTCGGCGGCCAAGCGCGCGCACCGGGAAGCCGCGCAGGGGCGCATCGAGTCCTACATCCACCCCGGCAGCCAGATCGGCGTGTTGCTCGAGGTCAACGCCGAGACCGATTTCGTCGCCAAGACGGACGAGTTCATCAACTTCTGCCATGAGGTGGCGATGCACATCGCCGCCGCCCGCCCGCAATCGGTCGGCCGGGAGGACTTGGATCCAGCCCTGGTGGCGAAGGAGAAGGAAATCCTGCGCGATCAGGTGGCGGCCTCGGGCAAGCCACAGAACGTGTGGGACAAGATCGTCGAAGGTCGCCTGACCAAGTTCTACGAGGAGTCCTGCCTGCTCGAGCAACCCTGGGTGCGGGATCCGAAGGTGAAGATCGAGGATCTGCGCAAGCAGCTCTCGGGCAAGATGGGTGAGAACGTCATCATTCGCCGCTTCGCGGTGTTCCAGGTGGGTCAGAAGAGCTAGCCGCGCGCGGGCAGGGATGCCCGGCCGCTGCCGGCCCGGGTTTCCGCGGCCCGGATCGCGGCGCTGAAGGTGGGGCTGATGACGCCCGAGCCGACGCAGCGAGTGCTCCTGAAGTTGAGCGGCGAGCTGCTGGCCGGGCCGGGCGGGGAGCCGCTCGGCGCCGAGGGCCTCATCGTGGTGGCCGACCAGATCGAGTCGGCCCGCGCGCTGGGTGCCCAGGTGGCCGTCGTGCTCGGAGGCGGCAACATCCTGCGTGGCGGGCGCGGCGCGGGGATCCAGTTCGAGCGCACCGCCGCTGACGCCATCGGCATGATGGCCACCCTGCTCAACGCGATGGCCGTGCAAGCGGAGCTGGATCGCCGCGGGATCCCGGCGCACGTTCTCAATGCCTTCGCCGTTCCTCGCGTGGCCGAGCTCCACACCGCCCGCCGGGCTCGGGACCTGCTGGCGCAGGGCGAGGTGGTCCTCTTCGGGGGCGGCACGGGCAACCCCTTCTTCACGACCGACACAACCGCCGCGCTGCGCGCGCTGGAATCGGGTTGTGCCTATTTGATCAAGGCCACGAAGGTCGACGGTGTCTACAGCGCCGATCCCGTGCGCGATCCGCAGGCCGTGCGCTATGACACCCTGACGTACGAGGAGGTCCTCGAGCGCAAGCTGGGAGTGATGGACTTGACGGCCATCACCCTTTGTATGGAACAGCGGCTGCGGGTTGTGGTATTGAATGCGCGTCAAAAGGACTCCGTGAAGCGTTTCCTCCTGGGCGAGCCGGTGGGCACGGTGATCCAGAGCGCAGAGCAGCGCTCCGGGTGAGGGGCGCGCGCGAATGCAGCCAGGGACCCTCGGAGGCGGAGGTCGGGCATGACGGACAAGCATCTGAAGGAAGCCCAGGCTCGAATGCAGAAGAGCCTGGAGAGATTCCGGTCGGATCTGATGGGTGTGCGCACGGGCAAGGCCTCGCCCGCGATTCTCGAGTCGGTGCAGGTGGAGTACTACGGGTCGCAGCTGCCGCTGGCGCAGGTGGCATCGGTCTCCGCACCCGAGCCGCGCCTGCTGGTCGTGCAGGCCTGGGACAAGGGCGCGGTGCAGGCGATCGTCAAGGGCATCCAGGCCGCCGATCTGGGTCTGAACCCCGCCGAGGATGGGGAGATCGTCCGCGTACCGATCCCGTCGCTCACCGAAGAGCGGCGCCAGGAGATCGCGAAGCGCGTCAAGAAGATGGCCGAGGAGGTCAAGGTCTCGATGCGCAATGTGCGGCGGGATGCCAATGAGGCGCTCGAGAAGGCCGAGAAGAAGAAGGAGATCTCCGAAGACGATCTGCACCGGGGCCAGAAGGATGTGCAGAAGCTCACCGACGACATGATCGCCAAGGTCGACCAGGCTGCCAAGGCGAAGGAGAAGGAAGTCCTCGAGGTGTAGCCGCGCCGTGCGCAATCTGATCTGGAGAGTCGGGACCGGGGCGGTGTTCCTCCCGGTCCTTTACGTTCTCGTCGGGGCCGGGGGCTGGGCCTACGCCGCGCTGGTCTGCCTGGTGGTAGTGATCGGCGCCTGGGAGTGGTGGCGGCTCGCCACACCCGCCGCGCGGCCCATGGATCTCGCGCTGCTGGTCGCCGGAGCGCTGGGCGCCCTGCAGGGCGGGCAAGACGCGCGCCCGGAACGTCTGGCGGTCTTCCTGGCGCTCTGGCTCGTCGTCGCGCTCGCGGCCGGCCTGCGCCATGCCGACGGCGTCGGCCTGCGGCGGACCGCGTACCTCGTCCTGGGGGCCCTCTACGTCGGTCTTTTGCCTGCCTTCCTCCTGCGCATGCGCGCGATGCCGCCGGGGCGCGAGGTCCTGCTGCTCGCCTACGCCACGGTCTTCGCCTGCGATTCGGCGGCCTACGGGGTCGGCCGCCTGATCGGTCGCCGCGCGCTCTGGTCCCGCATCAGCCCGCGCAAGACCTGGGAGGGCGCAGCGGGGGGCGTGGCGGGCGCCCTGGTCGCGGCGCTGGTCTGCCGCGCCTGGTTCGCCGGATTCCTGAGCGTGGCCGCGGCGGCCGGCTTCGGCCTGCTCGTGGGCACGCTGGGTCAACTCGGCGATCTGGCCGAGTCGCTGTGGAAACGCGAGGCCGGTTTCAAGGACTCCTCCGCGCTGATTCCCGGCCACGGGGGCGTGCTGGACCGCTTCGACAACCTCCACTTCGTCGCCCCCGCGCTCTACGTCTATCTCACGCTCTGGATCTAGGCTGCGCAGCCCCTTGCGAGGGACCGGTGCGGATCGTAGCTTCTGCCCGGGCCATGGCGTCCGGATCGCGCACCGCGGGCGAGGGGGGGGAAGATGCCGAGTCGCACGGCCCAGCCGATCGGTCTGGTCGTGCTGGGCTCCACGGGAACGATCGGCCGGCACACCCTCGACGTGGTTACCCGGCACCCCGACCGCATTCACGTGCTGGCCCTGGCGGCCGGCCACAACGGCGCGCTCCTGGCCCGACAGGTTGCAGAGCATCGCCCCGCCGTGGCCGCGCTGGCCGACCCCGAGGCCGCGGAGGCATTCCACCGCGCTGCCCCGCCTGGCTGGGCGGGGGAGCTGATCACGGGCGAGGCCGCGGCGCCGCGGCTGGCGGCCTGGCCCGGTGCGGCGGTCGTGGTCAATGCGCTGGTGGGGGCGGCCGGCCTGGCGGCGAGCCTGGCCACGCTCGCGAACGGGCGGCGGCTGGCCCTGGCCAACAAGGAGTCGCTCGTCCTGGCGGGGCACCTGCTGCGCGGCGCGGCACGCGCGCACGGGGGCGAGATCCTGCCGGTCGACAGCGAGCACAGCGCGATCTTTCAGTGCCTCACCCAGCTGCGGTGCGAGGCGCTGCGGCGCATCATCCTCACCGCCTCGGGCGGGCCCTTTCGCACCTGGGAGCCTGAGCGGCTGGCGCAGGTCACGCCCGCCCAGGCCCTGCGCCATCCCACCTGGAGGATGGGCCGGCGCATCACGGTCGATTCCGCCACGCTCTTCAACAAGGGCATGGAGGTGATCGAAGCGCGCTGGCTCTTCGACCTCGAGCTCGAGCAGATCGACGTGTGGGTCCACCCCCAGTCGATCGTGCACGGACTGGTGGAGACGCGCGACGGATCAGTGTTGGCACAGCTGTCCGTCCCCGACATGCGGCTGCCGATCCAGCTTGCGATCTCGTACCCGGAGCGCTGGGACCCGGCCGTGGCGGCCTGCGATCTGACCAGCCGCGGCCCGCTGACCTTCGAGCCGGCCGACGAGGAGCGCTTCCCGTGCTTGGCCCTCGCGCGGCGCGCGCTGCGGATGGGCGGGATCGCGCCGGCCGCGGCCAATGCCGCGGACGAGGTCCTGGTCGCGGCGTTCTTGTCGGGCCGCATCCCCTTCACGGCGATCGCGGAGGGGATCGCGGCAGTTCTGGACGCTGCTCAGGACGCCGGCCCGCCAGCGGGGGAGCCGGATCTGGAGGCGATCCTGGCCGCGGACGACCGAGCCCGCGCTGCCGCGACCCGCTTTGTCGACCGGGCGAGTGCCCCCGGGGCGCGCGGAGAGCCCAGATGACGGGCGCGGCCGCGAACTGCCGGGGGAGGGAGGCTCGCGGCCGGCGCCGCATCCTCGCGCTGGTGTTCCTCGGCGTCGCGGCCACGGTGTTCCCGGCGCGCGCTGTCGGCCAGGCGCCCCCTGCGCCCGACGGCGAGCGGCCGGTGACCGACGCCGACCGGCCTCCACGGGTGCGCAGGATCGCGCTGCCCGGGGCCGAGCAGATCGGTCGGGGTGAGATCCTCGACGGGATGCGGCTGTCGGAGCGCAGCTGGTGGAATCCACTGCGCAGGAACTACTTCTATGGCCTCGACTACCTCGAGCTCGACCTGCAGCGAATCCAGGAACACTACCGCCAGGAGGGCTTCCTGCTGGCCCGGATCGTGGATGCCCAGGTCGACTATCCCTCGCGCGAGTGGGTCGACCTCACGATTCGCGTCGAAGAGGGCCCGCGCTTCCACGTGCGCGGGGCTCGCCTGGAAGGGGTGAGCGGGGAGCTGCAGCAGCGGCTGGCAGACCGCATCAAGCTGCGCGTGGGCGATCCGGTGCGGGAGAGCGCCATCCAGGGCGACGTGCTGCGCCTGACGGAAGCCTGCAGCGACCGCGGCCATGCCCTGGCGCAGGTGCGGCGGGAGCTGCGCCTGACGGGCGATTCGGCCGAGGTCATCTACGACCTCGATGTCGGCCCCCTCGTGCGCGTGGGAACGCTCACCGCGACGGGGCAGACGCGCACCGCGCCCGACGTGATCCTGCGGGAGGTCGTTTTGAAGAAGGGCGATCCCCTGCGACTGGCGCGCGCGGAGCGCAGCCAGGATCGGCTCTTCGACCTGGGGGTCTTTCGCAGCGTTCAGATCGTGCCCCGCTACGAGGGGTTGAAGCCCGACAGCGCGGGCACGACCGAGGTGACCGTCGATCTGGATGTCGTGGTGCAAGAGAAGCCGCCGGGCTGGTTCGGGGCCGGCTTCGGGTACTCCTCGCGCGACCGGCTGCGCCTGTCGGGCGAGTGGGGCTATCGGAACCTGGGCGGCCGCGCGCGCCGGTTGCAGATCGGTGGGGAGATCTCCTATTCCCTCCTCGAGGAGCCCGGCCAGCGCTTCAAGCGGCCGAAGGCCTGGCAGGTCGAGGTGAGCTTCGATGCGCCGTGGATGCTGGGCACGCCGACCCGCTGGCAGCTGCGGCCCTATGTGGAGCACACGCGCTGGTTCGAGCAGACGGTCGCCGTCGAGGAGGACGTCATCGGCGTCGCGCTGCGCGGCCGCTGGGACCTGACGCGCTACCGCTGGCTGCTCGGCTCGCTCGAGAACAAGTGGACCACGCAAGACAGCACCTTCGTCACGCGCTTCATCTCGTTGTCGATTGCCGAGGACAAGCGGGACTTCATCCTCGACCCGCGCGGCGGCCATCTGAACCAGTTCGGAGCCGAGTACGCCGGCGGGATCCTGGGCGGGGAGGCGGAATTCGCGCGCTGGACGCTCGGCCTGTCCGGCTATGTGCCCATGGGCAGCGGCTTCGTCTGGGCGCGGCGGATCCGGGCCGGATACATCCACCCCTATCGGGTGGCCCGCGGTCAGACCGATCTGGCCAGCGTTCCCATCAGTGAGCGCTATTTCACCGGAGGGGGAACCTCGGTGCGCGGGTACGCGGATGAGAGCTTGGGGCCGCGCCTGGACGGCCAGTCCCAGGGTGGCCTGGTGCTGCTCGTGGTCAACGCCGAGGTGCGATTCCCGCTCTTCTGGCGCCTGGGTGGTGTGGTCTTCCTGGATGCGGGCAACGTCTGGGCCGACTACAGGGACCTCACCTGGTCGTGCCTCACGCGCTCGTGGTCCGCCTCGGGCTTCAACGAACGGGACGTCGCTTACGGCGTGGGGGCGGGCCTGCGGTTCAGCACGCCGGTGGGCCCGATCCGGTTGGACTACGCGGTCGAGGTCGGTCAGGGGTATCGCGACGCGTCGGGTCAAGACTCCGAGTGGCACCTGAACCTGGGTCACGCGTTCTGAGGTGCGGATGGCGAAGGACGAGCGCACAACCGGAGACGCAGCGCCACAGCGGCCCACGGGCCGGCGCGGGCGCTGGGCGCTCTGGGTCGTGCCCGCGCTGCCTCTGGCGGCGCTGGTCCTGGCCGCGCTCTTCGGCCCCTACCTGGTGTTGCGCATCGAGCCGCTGCGTGACCGGGCGCTCGACAGCCAGACGGTGCGACGGCTCCTGGGCGATCGCCTGCGCGTGCGCGTGGCCGCGGTCGACCAGTTCGGACTGACCGGGGTGGAGCTGGGGGGCGTATCGCTGCAGGTGCGCGATTCGACCGGCGTCTGGCTACCCCTGGGGGAGATCGGCCGGCTGAGCGTGCGCTGGTCGCCCCTGCGCCAGCTCTCCGGGGAGACGCTCGTGCAGGCTTGCTCGGCCGGGCCGATCGTCGTGCGCCGCGAGGCGCTCGCGATCCTCCGAGCCGGTGCCCCCGCCCCGCGCGATGGGCAGGTCCAAGCCGCACGCGCTCTGCTCCCCGCGGGGCTTCCCCGGGTCGCGGTGCGCCAGCTGCAGCTGGGTCCGATCGAGGTGCACGAGGCGGAGCGAGTCGTGCTGCGCGCCGGCCTCGAGCACGCGGAGCTCACCGCCGACGCCGATGGGGTCGAGTTCCTGCCGCGCGATCTGTGGGCCGAGCTCCCCGAGCGCAGCCTCGAGCTGCGGATCGCCGAGGCCGCCATCCGCGTGACCGGCGAGCAGGCCGAGGTGCAACAGCTCGTCTTCGGCGGCGCGACGGCGGCTGGCAGTCTCAAGGGCCGGTATGAACCGGGAGCCAAGGGTGGCCCTCTCCAGGGCGAACTGGTCCTCGAACGGCTCGATCCGGCGGCCGTGACGCGTTGGCTCTCTCCGGGGGTGCTCCCCCGACCCGGCGACACGGCCCGCGGATTGCTGAAGTTCCAGCTCGGGGCGCAGCCGGCGATGGTCAGATTCGACCTCGAAGGAACGCTGCTCGGCGAGGGATGCAGTCAGTGCGCGGGGGTCGTGCGCTTCGACTCGGGGGCGATCGACTTCGAGCAGGTTCGGCTGCTGGCCGAGGCCTGCGACCTCGAGGCCAGCGGGCGTTGGGACGGGGCGGCCCGGCGGGTCACGCTGTCGGGCAGCTGGTCGCGCTTCGACCCCTCGAGCGCGTGGTTGCCCTGGTTGCACGAGCTGCCGCTGGGCGGGTCCTTCCCTTGTAGCTTCGACATGACGATCGACGTGCCCGCCGGTCAGGCGCCCGTCCTCGCGGGGCAGATCGAGGCTCGCGATGCGCGCCCGCTCGGAGTCCACGTGGATCGCCTGCGGTTCGCCGGCCAGGTGGTCCCGGGCGAGGCGGTAACGGCCGAGGAGCTCGTGATCGAGTCGCGCGGGGGACGCCTCTCTGCAGCCGGGCGCTACCCGCTCGCACCCGCCGGCGCCGACGTCGAGGGTTGGGTGGAGGCCGATTCGGTGCCGATCGGCGCGCTGCCGGTGGCCTGGAGGCGCGGGGCCGAAGGCCGGGTGTGGGGGGCGTTCACCGTCTCGGGCGTGGCAAGCGACCCCCAGCTCGAGGGTTCTCTGCGCGGCGCCGGGCTGCGGGTCGACGCCTGGTCGGCTCGCGAGCTAGCGGTCGGCTCCTTGCTCATCTGGCCCCGGGACCTGCGCGGCTCGGGCACGGTGACCCTCCGCGATCTGCGCAGCGGTCCCGGCGCGCCGGCCGATCTCGAGGCCAGCTTCGCGCGCTGGCAGGAGTGGATCAGCCTCACGGCCGACCTGCGCCACCCGGCTGCCGAGGTCCACCTCGAGGGCCGTGTCGATCCAGCGGGCCGCCTCGAGCTCGAGGGGGGCAGCGCCGCCGTGCGGCGCTTCGGCCATTGGGAGCTGGACGCCCCGTGCGCCGCTACCTGGGCCGATGGCACGGTGTCGGTCGACTCGCTCCGCCTCTCCTCGAACGGGACGCGGCTGGTGGCGGCCGGTCGCTGGGCAGCGGCCCGACAGGAGCTGGCGCTGGGCGCGCGGCTCGAGGGGTTCGGCCTCGAGCGGCTGCGCGAGATGCTGGCGTCACCCGCGCTCGAGCTGCACGGCCGATGCGACTTGAGGCTCGACGCCGCGGGCCGCCTGCCCGATCCGCGGGTCCAGCTCGAGGTGCGGGCCGAGAGCCTCGCGACCGCCGGGCTCGACCTGGGCCGCATCGACCTCGCCCTGGGCTGGGCGGACGGTGCGCTCGGCGTCGAGAACGGCCGGGTGACCAGTCGTGCCCTGCGGGCCGAGATCGCGCTGCTGCGCGCGCAGACCGGGACGACCCTGACGGAGTTCCTGGGACTGGCGACGCCGGGCGAGGCCAACGCTCGGCCCGCTGGCCCCGGAGGAGCGGGATCACACCCGGACCTGCTGGAGCGCCTGCGCCGGACGGAGTGGGAAGGTCGGGTCGAGATCGAGCGCCTCGATCTGGCTTCGTGGGGCCCGTTGCTGGGAATGCCCTCCGCGGCTGCCGGCGATTCGGGTCAGGGGCGAGCGGTCGTGCGCACCGTGGGCGGTCGGCCGGTGCCCATCCGCGTGAACAACCCGTGGGAGACGAGCTCGGCCGATGCAGGGACCGGCGGCGTGGGCGGGGGCTTGCACGGCACCCTGCAGCTGGGCGGCTCGCTGGTGGAGCCGCGGCTGCACCTGACCGCGCAAGCCGCGGACCTGTCCTGGGGGGGTGCGGCCGTTGGCGCGCTGGCGATCGAGGCGGGCTACGAGAACTCGCGGCTGCAGGTGCCGAAGCTCTCGCTGACCCAGGGCGAGCACGTCAGCCGGGTCAGCGGCCACTACCCGCTCCACGTCGAGCTGTTGCCTTTCCGGTCCGCGCGCACCGACGGGCCGGCCGATGTCCAGGTGGTCGTCACAGACCTCAATGTCGGTCTCGTCTCGGGGCTGATTCCGTGGTTGACCGACGTGCACGGGGCCCTGCACGGAACCCTGGCGCTCGGCGGCACGGGGCTGCACCCCGAGCTGGCCGGATCGCTCTACCTGCGCCGCGGGGGTTTCCGCATCCCTGGCCGCAGCGAGCGGATCTTCGACGTCGAGGCGGACATGCAGCTGACCAGCGAGGGGCTGCGCGTGGTCTCGCTCTCCGGACGCACAGGGCCCAAGGGAACGATGCGCGCCGCGGGTCTGGTCAAACACCCCGATGAATTCGATCTCCTGGCCTCCGCCGAGCAGGTGCGGGTGTTCGAGCAGGGGGTCTACAGCTTCGACGCCACCGCCGAATCGTTGCGCGTCTTCTCCCGGCGCGGCGAGGAGACACCCCCGGTGCCGCGCATCCGCGGTCACGTGACCGTCCTCAACGGATACCTGCGCCCGCGATTGGAGCCGGTCGAAGACGGTGCGAGCCCGGCCCACGGGCCGCCGATTCCGTGGGAGATCGACATCGACGTCGCGATTCCCGGGACGGTCCAGGTGAGCCAGGCGAGCAGCCGGGCCGACGCGGGCGAGGGGGAGCTGCGCCTGAGCTTCCGCTGGCCCTACTGGAAGGTGAGTGGCAGCCTGCGCGTCCTGGGGGGGACCTACCGGCTGCTCAACAACAACTTCGAGATCCTGGGGGGAACGGTCGAGGTGCGTGACACCGGCACCTTGCCGGAGGTCGAGGTGGATGTCACGGGCGAGACCTACGTCGTCGTCAACGACGAGCAGAGCGAGAGCCGGCCCGTCCGCGTCGAGGTCCACGTCAGCGGCCATCCGGAGGAGCTCCAAATCGACCTCTCCTCGGATCCTTCCTACACGCCGGAACAGATCGCCGAGCTGCTCACCTATCGCCGCCTGACCGGCACGGGCCGGCTGGGCGCCGAGACCGAAGGTGTGCTGATCAACGAGTCGGTGGCGCGGCTCGAGGCGGCGCTGGCCGAGCAGATCCCGCCCTCGACCACCGTCAGCATCGAGAGCAGCAGCGAGTCGGGGGAGGCCTGGCGGCCGCGGCGCGTGCGGCTGCAGCAGATGATCACGCCGGAGCTGACCGGCGACTACACCCAGGAGTTCTATCAGGGCACGGACTGGGAATTCTACGTGCACTATCGTCTCAGTCGGCTCTTCAGCCTGCGCATGGGCATGTCCCGCGAAAGGGACGAGACGCACGGCTTCAGCGAGGAGTACAGCGCCGACCTGCGCTGGTGGTTCGAGTACGAGTAGGCGACAGCCGGTGAGGGAAAGGTCATGATTCCGGATCTGCAGCTCGAGGGCGACCCCATCCTCGCCGGCCTCAATCCGGTGCAGCGCGAGGCGGTCGCGCACGCCGGCGGACCGCTCCTGATCCTGGCCGGCGCGGGCAGCGGCAAGACGCGCGTGCTGACGCGCCGCGTCGCCTACCTCGTGCGGCGCGAGGGCGTGGCGCCCGAGCGGATCCTGGCCCTCACCTTCACCAACAAGGCCGCCGGCGAGATGGCCACTCGCATCGAGGCGCTGCTCGAGCAGCCGGCGCGCGGGCTGTGGGTGGGGACCTTCCACGCGATCTGTCTGCGCTGGCTCCGGCGCCATGCGGTCGAGGCGGGCTACCGGCCGGGGCTGAGCGTGTTCGACGCCGACGACCAGCGGGCGCTGGTGCGCCGGTTGCTCCGCGAGGAGGGTTTCAGCGAGACGCCGCGCGCCGCGCGCGACGCGCTCGCCGTGATCAGCCGCGCCAAGAGCCGCGGGGAGACGCCCGAGGAGGTGCAGGCGGCGGCGCGCACGCCGGCCCAGATGCTGGCCGCGCGCGTCTACGGCGCCTACCAGCGTTCGCTGCGCGAACAGAACGCGGCCGACTTCGACGACCTGCTCCTCTCGACGCTGCGGATGTTCGAGACGCGGCCCGACGTGGCCGAGCGCTACGCGCTCCAGTTCCAGCACGTGCTGGTGGACGAGTACCAGGACACCAACCACGTCCAATTCCGCCTGGTGCAGCGCCTGGCCGAGCGCCACCGCAACATCTTTGTCGTGGGGGACGATGACCAGTCGATCTACGGCTGGCGCGGGGCGGACGTGGGCAACATCATCGATTTCCGCGAGCACTTCCCGGAGGCGACCGTCCTGCGACTGGAGCAGAACTACCGCTCGACCGCCCCGATCCTGGCGCTGGCCAACGCAGCCATCCGGCACAACACCTCGCGCTGGGAGAAGAGCCTGTGGACCGAACGCGAGGGGGGGCGCAAGCCCGAGCTCTTCTTGGCGGGCGACGAGGACGAGGAGGCCGAGGAGGTGGCGCGCCGTGTGGTCCGGGCGACCTCGACCGGCGGCGGTCGCCTGGGCGACATCGCCGTCTTCTACCGCACGCACGCGCAGTCGCGCCCCTTCGAAGACGCCTTCCTCCGCAGCCAGATCCCCTATGTGCTGGTGGGGGGCGTCTACTTCTACCAGCGCAAGGAGGTCAAGGACCTGTTGAGCTACCTGCGCGTCCTGGCCAACCCAGCCGACCGGATCAGCCTGGAGCGCGCCCTGTCCGTGCCACGCCGCGGCATCGGCGAGCAGTCGGTCGCGGCGCTGCTCGCGGCGGCCGCGGCCCAGGGGGCCGACGCGCTCGCGGTCGCGGCGAGCGGGCCGGTTCCGGGCGTGCGGGGCAAGGCGGGCGAGCAGCTCGCCGCCTTCGCCCGGGCCATGATGGCCTGGCGGGCGCGGCTAGCCGAGCCACCCGAGCTGATCCTGAGCGAGATCATCGCGGCGGTGGACTACAAAGGCTACCTCGAGCAGCAAGGGGAAGACTGGGAAGAACGCGCAGCCAACGTCGAGGAGTTGCTGGCGGGGGCGCGTCTCTACTCGAGCACGCAGGGCGGCGGCGTGGCCGAGTATCTAGACCAGGTCAGCCTGCTGACCGACCTCGACAGCCTGAAGGGCGACAGCGACCACGTGACGCTGATGACCGCCCACAACGCCAAGGGCCTCGAGTTTCCGCGCGTCTTCGTCACGGGTCTGGAGGAGGGCCTCTTCCCCCACATCTCGGCCCTCGACGACAAGGCGGAGATGGAGGAGGAGCGCCGGCTCTTCTACGTCGCCTGTACGCGCGCGATGGACGAGCTCACCCTCTCGGCCTGTCTCATGCGAAGGCGCTTCAATGCGGCTGCCGGCGGCGTGTCGCGGTTCGTGGGCGAGATCGAGCCGGGGCTCTACGAGGAGACCGAGCTGGGGTCGGCCGACTGGTCGGGGGGGGTGCGCCGTCGCACCCGCGGCGAGGGGCCATCTGCTGAAGAGCGGCACGAGGACGCGCGCCCTCGGGTCCGGGAGCGCGGGGAGAAGGGCCCGGGCGGGGGGGAGATCGGGCTGCCGAGCGACGATCTCGACCATCCGCTGGTCGGACGGCGCGTATTTCACGCCACCTTTGGCCCGGGGATCGTGGTCGGTGCCGAGGGGCGGGGGCCGCGCGCGCGGGTCACGGTCCGCTTCCACTCGGGCGCGACCCGCAAGCTCGTGGGCAGCTACCTCGAGTGGGAGCCCTGAGCCCGGATCGCTTCCCGGGGGAGGGCAGCCCGCGAAGAGGGGTTGCACAGCAGCGCGCGACGGAGGAGATTGCAGGGGTCCGAGTCGCACGCCCGCGGGGTGCGCAAGCGGGGGGAGCCGTGAACATCCTGATCATCGGGTCGGGAGGCCGCGAACACGCGCTGGGCTGGGCGCTGGCCCGGTCGCCCGGGCGCCCGCGCATTTTCGGTCTGCCCGGCAATCCGGGTATCGCCGAGGTGGGGAGCGTACTGCCCGGAAACCCGCTGGACGCCGGGCAGGTGCTGGCAGCGGTGCGGGAGCGCCAGGTCGACCTGGTCGTGGTGGGACCCGAGGTGCCGCTCGTCGCGGGGCTGGCCGATGCGCTGAGCGCGCAGGGTGTGCGCGTCTTTGGCCCGAGCGCCAGGGCCGCCGCGCTCGAGGGCAGCAAGGTCTTCGCCAAGGACCTGATGCTGCGCCACGGGATTCCGACGGCTGGCTTCGAGGTCGTCACCCAAGTCGACCGCGCCCGCGAGATGGTCAAGCAGATCGCCTACCCCCACGTGATCAAGGCCGACGGCCTGGCCGCGGGGAAGGGCGCGCTGATCGTGCGGGACCGCCGGGAAGCGACCGAGGCCGTGGAGCAGCTCATGGTGGCCAAGGCCTTCGGCGAGGCCGGGGCCCGGGTCGTGTTCGAGGAATACCTGGAAGGGGAGGAGATGAGCGTCTTCGCCGTGGCAGCCGGCGAGCGCTACGCGCTCCTGACGACCTCCCAGGACTACAAGCGCGCGCAGGATGGCGACCTGGGCCCCAATACCGGGGGCATGGGCGCCTACGCGCCCGTGGTCACGTGGAACGCGGATCTGGAGCGGCGCGTGCGCGCGGAGATCATCGAGCCCACCCTGCGGGCGCTGAGCGCATCTGAGCGCCGCTTCGTGGGGCTGCTCTACGCGGGCTTGATGGTGCGCGACCATCGGCCCAAGGTCATCGAGTTCAACTGCCGCTTCGGCGACCCGGAGACGCAAGCCGTGCTGCCCGTCCTGTCGGGCGACCTGCTCGAGCTGCTGTGGGCGGCGGCGGACCCCGCGGTCACGGAGGGACCGCTGCCGGAGGTGGGCCACGACGGCCGCACGGCGGTCTGCGTGGTCGTTGCCTCGGGCGGCTATCCCGCCGAGGTGCGCAAGGGGTTCCCGATCCGCGGCCTCGAGAAGGCGCGTGCGCTGCCCGGGGCGCTCGTCTTTCACGCCGGGACGGGGGTCAAGGACGGCCGCCTGGTCACCGCCGGGGGGCGCGTGCTCAACGTCGTCGGCGTGGGGGACGATCTGCCCGCGGCGCTCAGGCGGGCCTACGAGGCGGCGTCGGTCATCGAGTTCGAGGGGGCATTCCACCGGCGCGATATCGCCTGGCGCGGCGTGCAGGCGATGCACCGGGGGAAGGAAGCTTGACGGGAGGAGAGACGAGGCCATGCCAAGAGCACCCAAGGCGGGGGCCAGGACGGGACGGGAGACGCCGGCGAAGAAGGGTGCGGACGAGGCGGGCGCGGCGCCGCGGCGGGGCAAGCCCGTCGTGGGCATCGCCTATGCCAGCACCACCGATGAGCCGGTCATGAAAGAGTGCGCGCGCGTGCTCGACCAGTTCGGCATCGGGCACGAACTCACGATGTTCTCGGCCCACCGACAACCGGAGTTCACGGCCGAGTACGCCCGCTCGGCGCGCAAGCGGGGGTTGAAGGTTCTCGTCGCCGGGGCGGGCATGGCCGCGCACCTACCGGGCGTACTGGCGTCGCTGACGACGCTGCCCGTCATCGGCGTGCCGCTCTGCGGTTCCGCCTTCGAGGGCAACGACGCCTTGCTCTCCATGGTGCAGATGCCCTCGGGCGTGCCGGTGGCCACCGTGGCGGTCGGCAAGGCCGGCGCGAAGAACGCCGCGGTGCTGGCGGCGCAGATCCTCGCGCTCTCGGACGCCGCGGTCGGCCGCAGGCTCGAGGATCTGAAGCGGCGCATGGAGGCTGGGCAGAAGCTCTGACCCGGTCTCAGCGGTCCGGGGTCACCCGCACGCGAATCCGGCGTCAGGGGGTGGGGGTGTGCTGTTCATCCCGCCGGCGCCTAGGATCGTTGCGGACGCTGCAGCCCCGTCTGCTCGGCCAGCGACTTGACGGTGGCCTGCAGGTGGTCCAGCCGCAGGTCGTCGAGCAGGTCCTCACGCCGGGCGACGAGCCGTTTGAGCGGGCGGGGTGACGCGCGGTCGATGATGTAGGCCACCAGCAGCGGCACGGCGATGCTGAGGTCGGTTGAGATGACGCAGTCGAGCGTGCCCGCGGGCCCCGTGGTCAACCCCTCTTCCTCCGCCGGCGGTCGCCCGGGGCTGGCGAGGGACTCGATCGGCGCCGAGGGCATCGCGTGCGCCCGGCCCGCCATGCGCAACCTCACCGCATAGTCGATCCGTTCGCCGCCGAGGATGCGCGCGCGATGCGCGGGCGTGCCGAGCATGAAACCCGAGGCCGTGCCCCGGCCCAGACACCAGGCGGCACACTCGGCCCCGGCCGCGTGCGCGGCGTTGAAGATCGCCGCGGCCTGGTTCAGATCGCGACTGGCGTCGAGCGACAGCCGGTTGCCCTCCTCGACCAGTCCGGCGATGATGGAGCCCAGCGGGCTGTCGGCCGGGGACGGGTTGTAGATGGGCACCCCGTGTTCGCACGCGGTCGAGAGCAAGCTCGGGTACTCGACCCCCAGGTCCTTCTCCCGCGCGCGCAACGCGCGGCCGATCAGGTAATGCATCGCCGCCGAGCCCATCGGGCGCTGGAAGTCGGGTCCCGAGAAGATCTCGCGCAGGGCGGCATCGGCCTTCTCGCGATCGGCGCGCCGCACGAGCATGCCGCCGCCGCAGTCCTCGATCGGGCCGCCGTCGGCAGGCAGGCCGCGCAATATGGGTGTACCCAGCGCGAAGAGGGCATCGTAGTAGAGGTTCGTGCCCGAGACGGCCAGCCAGTCGACATGGCCGCCCGCCAGCAGGGGCACGAGCGACGAGACCGCGGTGCCCCCGGGCGTGAGATTCGCGTCCAGGGCGAGCCCCACCAACGTGTCCTGCCGCGCGAGCACCCGCTCGGCCAGCAGGCGCGCCGCATCGGCGAGCCGGCCGGAGGCCGCGCCCAGGAAGGCGGTCTCGAAGAGGGCCGAGACGCTCATGCCGACATCGATGGGGCGCGGGCGGATCTCAGGCGGCCGTGGTCGCCCGGGTTGCTTGGTCATCGTGGCGCTCCTCATCTGGATCCAGGGTGGCCGGCCCGGCGGCAGTGCACCGGTGGACTGCCCGGGCCCTCGACGCACTCTAGGGCAGCCGGCGGGGTGGGGCAAGCCGGGGAGGGCTTTTCGCCATCGGAACGCTCATCACAGTCGATCTGAATGACCCCGGCGCGGTTGCCGCGGTGAGTGAACGGGCGGCGGCCCTCATCGCCGCCGCCGGGGTCGTGCTGCTGCCGGCCGAAGGCCTCTACGGGCTCCACGCTGGGCAGGGCTCACAGGCCGGCATCGCGCGCCTGCGCGCCCTGAAGCGTGACGAGCGCGCCCGGCCCTACATCCTGCTCGTGGCCGATCTCGCCGCTGCGCAACGGCTGATGGACCCCGAGGCGCCGGCCGCCCAGGTCGCGCTGCGCTGGATGGAGCGGGCCTGGCCGGGGCCGGCCACCTTCGTCGTGCCCGCCGGCCCAGTCGTCGCGGCGGATCTGGCGCGCGAGGGGCTGGTCGCGCTGCGCTGCCCGGGCAGCGAGCTTCTGCGGGCCGTGGCCGCACGGCTGCCGGCCGCGGTCCTGTCGACGAGCGCGAACGTGAGCGGGGCAGCGGCGCCCGCACAGGTGCGCCGGATCGAGCCGGCGCTGCTGGAAGGGAGCGATCTGGTCGTCGACGGAGGGGCGTTGTCCGGTCAGGGCTCGACGGTCGCACGCGTGGAGCGCGACGGAGGCTTGACCATCCTGCGGCCGGGGGCCTGGAGCCCGCCGCGGACCTGAGACGCGGCGGCGGGTGCGGGCGCGCGGCGCTACTCCGGCGGCATCGCTCCCATGTACGTCCCGTCCTCGCCCTGAGCGCGGCATGGCGTATCCGGCAACAACACGAAGTGCTCGCGCAACGTCCGGGGCCGGTTCTTGGGCATCGTGGCGAAGGGGACGACCACGATGTTCGTGCCCAGCTGTTCCTGCGGATCATTGATGTCGAGCGGGTCGGGGTGCGGGTTCGATGGGCACGCGCAGTGTGAGCCGAACTCGGCGTCGTTGTTCTGGCTGGCGCAGTTGTAGCGGATGGAAGGCGTGACGTCTTCGTCGTGACGCACGCAGCCGCCCATCTGGTTCTCGACGAAGATGTTGTTCTTGATCACCAGCCGATCGGCCTGCGACAGGTGCAGGTAGACCCCCGATTGGGCCGAGCGGTAGATCGTGCAGTGATCGACCAGCCCGCACGGAGCCTCCCAGCCGGGGATCGACAGAAACTCGATCGCGCCGCCGAAGCTCAGCCCGGTGAGTGGGGGAGCCGGCAGGCGAACCTCATTGCGCGCGTTGAGGATGATGCAATGGTCGATGTGGAAGCGCGTCGTGTCGGGCATAGGCATGGGCACCACGAAGAGGCAGCCCTTGCCCTCGTAGTCGATCAGCGCCGTGTTGCCCAGGATGCAGGTGCTCACGTCGATGGTGTCGATCTGCGTTCCCCGGTAGCGCACCTGCGGATTGAGGCGCACCACGCGGGCGAAGTGGTACCCATCCTGATCCCCCGGTGCAGCCACTGCCAGAACATCGGTCAGGCAGGCCGTCGCCGGCCTCACGATGGTGATGGCCACCGGATCGGAGCGGTGGGTGTTGCCGGTGAAGTCCTCGGCCTCGGCCGTGACCTCGTGGCTGACGCCGTCGGCCCAGTAGAGCAGCGCCAGCGCGGGCTGCTCGAACGGTTCGGCGGTGTCGCTGCCGACCAGCGTCTCGTCCAGGTAGAAGCGCACCTCGGCGATCCCGCCCTCGTCGTTCGCCTCGGCGGTGATGGCATCGGCGGAGGTGAGGGCGCTGCCGGGAAGGGTCGTGAGGATCACGGCCGGTGGCGTCGCATCGGCCTGCAGCGTGACCCGCACCGTGTCGCTCGCGGTATTGCCCGCCAGGTCCTCGGCCACGGCCCACAGCTCGTACTCCTGGTCCAGGGGCAGGCCTTCGGTGTTCCAGACCTGCTCGTAGGGCTCCTGGGTGTCGATGCCCAGCAGCGCCGCGCCGGCATAGAACGAGACCGAGGCGACACCGGCTGTGTCGGAACCCGTATCGGTCGCCGAGGCGGTGATCGTCGGGTGACCGACGACGGCGGCGCCCTCCAGGGGCGACGTGATGGCCACCTGGGGCGGCACCGTGTCAGGCGGCACGGGGGCGGGCAGGAAGACCGACAGGGTGTCGGAGCCTTCGTTGCCCGCCTTATCCACGGCCGTGGCCCGCAGCTCGTGGAACTCGTCGTCGCCCAGCTCGCCCCAGACCCAGGCGAAGCCGAAGGGCGCCTGCGCGTCAGAGCCGATCGCGACGTCGTCGGCGAAGAAGTCGACGCGGACCACGCCCACGTTGTCGGTGGCGGTCACGGCGACCAGGGTCGTGTCCGTCTGGAGCGTGTCGCCCTCGGCCGGGGCGGTGATCGTGACGGCGGGCGCCTGCGTGTCCGGCTTGGTGGGGTTGTCGTCATCCGAGCACGACAGGAGGAGGCCCGTCGCGGACAGGAGCGCGAGGAGCAGGGTCCCGCGGCTCGCGTGGGTGAGTTCTCGTGGCATTGTCGCCTCGCAGGTTTCGGTTTCGATGCTGGCACTGCCCGCGGGTACGCAATCCCCGCCGGCGCCCCTGCTGCCCAGGACCGCCGCAGCAGTCATGTGCGCCCCAGGTAGAATAGTCGCGGCTTCCCGACCTTTCAACACGCTGGGCGTGACCGTGGATCCCTATCGGAGCCTTGGAGATACGCGGCGGGCGCTACGTTGACACCCTGAGAGGCCCCACCTAGAATGCCGGGCTGTCGCAGGTCGTCCAGGGCCTGATGCGCAGGGCGGTGGGGCCACCGGCGGGAGGCTGCGTGGAGCGCAAGCGTTCCTTCGAAGTGCTGATCGTCTGCACGGGCAATTCCTGCCGCAGTCCGATGGCCGAAGGCATCCTCCGCGAGCTGCTTCGCAACCGAGCGGCGGCTGGGGATGACCGGGCAGCCGCCATCGGCGTCGCCTCGGCCGGGACGCACGCCCCCCAGGGGGCGCCTGCAACGCAGGAGGCCGTCGCGGCCTGCGCCGCGCTGGGTGCGGACTTGACGGCGCACCGCGCGCGGCAGCTGACCGCCGAGATCCTCGCGGCAGCGGATCTGGTCCTGGTCATGGAGCCGTTCCACCTCTCCGGCGTCTACGCCCGCAGCCCGGAGGCGTCGCGCAAGACCTGGTTGTTGACCGAATTCGCGGGGGACTCCGACGCCGACGGCGTGCCCGATCCTATCGGGGCGCCGGCCGCCGTCTACCGGGAGACCTGCGCCCGGCTGGAGACCCTGCTGCGGGCGGCCCTGCCGCGGCTGCTGGAGCAGGCCGCGCAGGCGGAGCAGACCTAGGAAGAAAGCGGGGACAGAGCGGTGCGCATCCACATCGGCAACGACCATCGCGGCTACGCGCTCAAGCAGCGGGCGCGCGCCTGGCTCGAGGAGCATGGTCACGAGGTCGTCGACCACGGGTCGGACGGCCCCGAGGCGTGCGACTACCCCGACCATGCCTTCGCCGTCGCACGGGCAGTCGTGGCCCACCCCGGGGATCTGGGCGTGGTGATCTGCTCGAACGGCGTCGGGGTCAGCATGGCCGCGAACAAGGTGCCCGGTGCGCGGGCGGCGTTGGCCGTCACGCCCGCCATGGCGTCCCAATCGCGCCGTCACAACGACGCCAACGTGCTCGCGCTCGGCGCGGAGAATGTGTCGACCGAGGAGAACCTGCGGATCCTCGAGACGTGGCTGGCCGCCTCCTTCGAGGGCGGGCGCCACGCCCGCCGCGTCGAGAAGATGACGCAAGGCGAGCGGGAGGGCTGCCACCGGCGCGGCGCGCCCGCGGACCAGGGAGGGAAGATGAGGACCGATCCCGGGTGCATCTTCTGCAAGATCGTCGCCGGGCAGATTCCGGCCGAGAAGGTCCACGAGGACGAGCACGTCCTGGCCTTCAAAGATCTCCATCCGGCAGCGCCCTTCCATGCGCTGATCATCCCCAAGGAGCACATCCCGACCCTCAGTGCCCTCACGGAGGAGCACGACTTGCTCATGGGTCGGGTGCTGCGCGCCGCGGGGACAGTGGCCGCGGCCCACGGCCTGGGGGCGGGCTATCGGCTGGTCGGGAACTGCGAGCGGGCCGCCGGCCAGGAGGTCTTCCACATTCACTTCCACATGCTGGGCGGACGCGCCCTGGGCTGGCCGCCCGGGTAGCCTCCGGTCGCCTAGGTGCCCGGCCAGCCGGTTGGCGCGAGCCCCGGTGCCGCTCAGCCTGTCTTGCAGGGCGCGGGAAACCAGCAAGCGTTTGCATCTTTTGGGTCGGCCCCGCCGCTGGCGGTGCGCGGGTGGCGGAACCGGTCGAGGCGATCGGGCGTTACTTTCAGGCGTTCCCCTGGGGATGGATGAGGAGGAGGGGTCCAAGATGGAAGAGCAACCCAGAGATTTCGCCGAAGCCGTAGAGCGCACACGTTCTCTCGTCGGGCAGGCCGCGCCGCCAATGCGCGCCGTGCTGGACGAGGTGAACCGTGTCGTCGTCGGGCGCGAGGACCTGACCCGGCGCCTGCTCGTAGGCCTGCTGGCCGACGGTCACGTGCTCCTGGAGGGCGTGCCCGGGTTGGCCAAGACGCTGGCGGTGCGTTCGCTGGCCGGCACGATCCGGGCGAAGTTCGCCCGCATCCAGTTCACGCCGGACCTTCTGCCGGCCGACCTCACCGGCACGATGATCTTCGACCCCTCGAACGGCCGCTTCACGCCGCGCAAGGGGCCACTCTTCGCCAACATCATCCTGGCCGACGAGATCAACCGCGCGCCCGCCAAGGTGCAGAGCGCGCTGCTCGAAGCCATGCAGGAGCGGCAGATCACGATCGGGGACGCCACCCACCGGCTCGAGGAGCCCTTCATGGTTCTGGCGACGCAGAACCCGATCGAGCAGGAAGGCACCTACCCGCTGCCCGAGGCGCAGGTCGACCGCTTCATGCTCAAGGTGAAGCTCGGCTATCCCGAGCGGCTGGACGACCACCGCAGCATGGAGATGCGCATCCTCGAGCGCATGGGTGGGGCGGAGCTGCCCGAGGTCAGGCCGGTGCTCCAATGCCAGCAGATTCTGGAGGCGCGGCAGATCGTGCGACGCATCCCGATGGCGCAGTCGGTCAAGGACTACATCGTCGAGCTCGTGCTGGCCACGCGCGTCCCGGGTCGGGTGAGCCCGCAGCTCGAGAACCTCGCGCCCCTGATCGCCTACGGCGCTTCGCCGCGCGCGACGCTGGCGCTGGCGCTGGCCGGCAAGGCCATGGCCTTCCTGGCCGGGCGCGGATCGGTTTACGGGGAGGACGTCAAGGAGGTGGCGCTCGATGTGCTG
>CAZDKK010000061.1:0-29132 GCA_964506245.1 uncultured bacterium
AGTACTGCGACCGGAACCGCAAGCGCCACCTAGTGTTGCTGTGCGCATGCTGCGACCTCCTGCCCCGCTCCTGGATCCAGGTACCCGCCCCCCAAATCGGGATAACCGCCTATGATTCTACCACCACCGGGCACCGCGCGAGGGGTCCGTTTGGCCTGCCGCCAACCGCCCCACTTGTCGACTTGACCGACAACGCGGGTGCCGGTAGGTTGCCCCCCATGGATCGCAGTGGGACAAAGCCGCCGCCCGGGCCACAGGGCTCGGAGGGCGGTCCGGGTCTTCCCGAATTGCTGCGAGGTTCAGGTCTCAAGGTCACAGGCACAAGGCTGGCGCTGCTGCACCTGGTGGGTGCGCGCGGGCGTCACATGACCGCCGACGAGATCACGGCGGGCCTGCATCGGGCGGGCGTGCCGGCCGACCGGGTGACGGTCTATCGCAACATCGACAAGCTCCTGCGCTCGGGCCTGTTGATTGCCACGCACATTCCGGGCCGCGCTCTGCGGGTGGGTTTGTGCACGCGGCCTCGATCCGACCATCACCATCACATCGTGTGTCAGGTGTGCGGCCGGATCAACGAAACCACGGGGTGCTGCGTGGCGGGCCAATGGGATCAGCTGAAGAAGCAGCTCGGTGAGCAGACCGGCTGGACCCTGACCGATCACGCGATGCAGTACATCGGCATCTGCCCGGAGTGCGCGGCGACGCAGCCCCGCACCCCGGGCGACTAGCCCCCGGACCGGCCCGGGACGTCGCGGGACCGGTCCTTCGTGCCGTGTCTGGCCGGACACAGGGGCCATGGGGGGTGAAGCTTTGGCCACGGCTGGCCGGAATCAGCCGGCCAACCGCGGGCAAAAGGATCATCCCCCCGGAGGCCGAAGAAAGAAGAGACATACCGACCGCGGACTGGGAGGCTCCGGATGAGCCCAGCGGTCGCCGGCGGGCGACCTGAGTGCATGGAATACTTCGTGCTGCTGGCTCTCATCGAACGGGTTTCCTGAGCTTGTGGGGGACAAGGAAAGCCCATATGCTAAGGCAGATGAGAGCCACGACGCGTCTCTGTTGGCTATTGCTTCCTGCAATGGCCCTTCTCACTTTGGGATGCGCGCACACACGCCAGCCTCACTTCCCCACCGACCTCCAACACCCCCTTAGCCGTGCCGGCGGGGCGAACGGATCGACCGCCGTGGCGGGCATGCACCTCGGGAGCCTGACGGCCTCGGAACTGGACTCGCTCTACGGGGACGCGGAGCGGCTGCTCGACAGCCTGGCAGTGCCTGTCGACCCGTTCTACACCGAGGGCCCGCCTGACATCTCCGATAGCCTGGCCGCGATCACGCAGGCCCAGATGCCATCGGTCCAGGAGCTGTTCGACTATCCGGTCGTCGTGAACCACCGGGTCCTCTCCTGGATCGATTTCTACGAGGTCAGAGCCCACGACTTCTTCAACCGCAGCCTGCAGCGCTCCGGGCGCTACCTGGCCATGGCGCGACGGATCTTCGCCGAGGAGGGCGTGCCGACGGACCTGGCCTTCCTCCCCCACGTCGAGAGCGGATTCCGTTACAACGCCCGATCGCGCGTGCGCGCCGTCGGCCTGTGGCAGTTCATGCGTGGCACGGCCAAGCTCTACGGATTGCGCTGCGATGCCTATGTCGACGAACGCCTGGACCCTGAGAAGTCCACGCGGGCTGCGGCGCGGCTGCTGCGGGACCTCTACGCGCTGTACCAGGACTGGTATCTCGCCCTGGCCGCCTACAACGCCGGGGCCGGCAACGTCAACCGCGCCGTCGAGCGCTGCGGTAGCCACGACTTCTGGAAGATCGACCGAGAGCGGCACATCTTCGCCGAAACGCGCAATTTCGTGCCGGCGATGTTGGCTGCCACGATCCTGGCCAAGTCCCCGGGCGCGTACGGATTCGTCGAGGAGACGGACCCGCCCCTCGAGTACGACGTCATCACGCTCAGCACGCCGACGGATCTGCGCACCGTGGCCCGTTGCGCTGGGACGACCCTCGAGACCATCCAGGAGTTGAACCCGGCGGTGATCGGCTCGCAGACGCCCCCCGAACGCGGGTTTGCGATCCATGTCCCGAAGGGCACCGTCGAGCAGTTCGCGCGCGAGTTCGCGAAGGTCCCGGTCGAACAACGCGTCGCTTCTGCCACGACCACCCGCCACAAGGTCAAGCGGGGCGAGACTCTCGGGATGCTGGCCCAACGCTACAAGACGACGGTCAAGGCGATCCAGAGCGCGAACAAGATGGGGCGTTCGACCAAGATCCGCGTCGGCCAGTCGCTGCGCATCCCGGGACGGCGGACGACCAGCGCGCCGGATGCGACTCCGATCGAGACGCCGCTGGCGGATGCGGTCCGGCACACCGTGCGGCGCGGCGAGTGCCTGGCCGGCATCGCGCGCAAGTACGGGATCAAGCCGCAAGAACTCCAGGCCGCCAACCACATCAAGGACCCGAGCCGGATCGCTGTGGGTCAGGTGTTGGTCCTGCCCAGCCGCGGTGAGCCCGTTCCGGCCGAGCCCCGCCTGGCTGAAGGCAGCGCTGCTGAGGCCGCCGAACCGCTCGTCGCGCGGGTCGAACCCGCGGAGGCGAAGACTGAGCAGGCGACCGTGCAGAGCGAGGGCGGGCTGCGCGCCCTGAACACCTCCGACGCCCTGGGTCGCGTGCCCACGACGCGGCACATCGTGGAGCAGGCTCGCCTGCAGATCCAGCAGGAACAGGCCCTGGCAGCGGCCACCGCCGTCGAGGACGGGAAGCATCGCGTCACTGCGGGCGAGACGCTCTCGGACATCGCCCGGCGCTACGGTGTCAAGGTCGCCGACCTGCGCCGCTGGAATCGCATCGGCCGCAACGACACGCTCGAGCCCGGGGAGGAACTGCTGGTCAGCGGACCGCCGGCTCGGGCGAGCAGCAGCAGCAAGGGCGGGAAGGACCTGGCCTCTTCGTCCAAGCACCGGTTCCACGTCGTGCGCCGCGGCGAGACGCTCTACCGGATCGCCAAGCGCTACGGGGTGAAGGTGTCGGACCTGATCAGCCTCAACCACCTGAGCCGGGCTGCCATCATCCACCCGGGCCAGAAGCTGCGCATTCAGTAGCCACCCGGCGGCAGGCTCACGTGCCGGCCAGGGTGCCGGCGGTCACCACCACCAGATCGCCCGTCGCGAAGAGGCTTCGCGCCGCCTCGTTCACCTGCTCGCGGGTCACCGCCGCAATGCGCTCGTTGTACGTGTCGAGGTGGGCTGGGCCCTTGCCCAGACGGATCGCCTCGAGCAGAGCGGTCGCCACCGCCCGGTTGGTCTCGAGCTTGATGGGGAACGAGCCGGTCAGGTTCATCCGCGCGAGCTCGAGCTCCTCCTCGCCCACGCCCCCCGCGGCAAAACGCCGCATCTCTTCCAACGTGCTGGCAACGGCCTGCTCGAGGTGGCGCGCGTGGACCCCGGCCCCAGCCGACCACAGGCCGCGGTAGAGCGCCGAGTGAATCGAGCTGTGGGCTCCGTAGGTCAGCCCCTCGTGATCGCGCAAGCGCTGATTGAGGCGGCTGACGAAGCTCCCGCCCATGATGAAGTTGGCCAGGGCGTGCGCCGTGAACGTCTCGTCGGTGCGCGCCACCCCGGGGCGCATCAGGATGACGTCGAGCTGCCCCTTGTCTGCCACCTCGACGTGAGCGCGTACGCGAGGCCCGTCCGCTGATCCGCTCGCGGTCGACCCCGCCGCGGGCTCGCCGCCCGGCCGCGCTCCGTCGGGCAGCGTGGCCTGCCCCGGGGGCACGGCGCCCAGGTGTCGCGTCAGGAGGTCCAGCCCGGCCGCGAGTTCGAAGTCACCGATCATGACCAGCTGCATCCGAGCGCCGGCGATGGCGCTGCGGTGGAAGGCCACCAGGTCCTCCCGGCTGACCGCGTCAATTGCCTCCAGGCGACCGAGCGGGTCGCGGGCATAGGGGTGCTCGGGACCGATGACCAGTCCCGCCGCGCGCTCATAGGCCTGCTCGCCGGTGTCGAAGGCCGCTTCGCGCAGGCCGGCTCGCGCATCCTCCTTGACCAGCTCCAGCTCTTCCGGCGGAAAGACCGGCTCGGCCAGGGTCTCGCCCAGGATCTCCAGCACTAGGCTCATGTCTTCGGCCAGGCAGCGCCCGCGCACCGTCACCGCTTCCCGGCCGAGCCCGTGACTCAGCCGGGCACCGCACGACTCCAGCGCGTCGGAGATCTCGGCCTGCGTGCGCCGCCGCGTGCCCCGATCCAGCATCGAGATGCACAAGTTGGCAACGCCCGCGCGCGCGGGGTCCTCGAGGTACATCCCGCCCTCGATCAGCCCGATGAGATCGACCGTGGGGTTCGTGTGGCTGGCGATCAGGTGGACAACGATGCCGTTTGCCAGCGTCGCGGGGTGGACCCTGTCGGCCAAGCGGATCATGCGCCGCCCTCCGTCGGGCGGAAATGCCCGATCGTGCGGGCATCCGAGACGAGGTAGCGCGCGGCCACGGCCTGAACCTGCTCGGCGGTGACGCGGTCCAGGCGGGCGAGGTAGTCCCGCGCCAGGCGCCAGCCGGTGGCCACCTCGAGCTCTCCAATGAGGAAGGCGAGCGCGCTCATGCTGTCGCGGCGCATGACGAACTCCACGCGGGCCCGTTTGAGCGCGCGTGCGAGCTCGCGCGGATGGATCGGCTCCTGCGCGAGCTTCGCGATCTGTGCGTCGATGACCTCCTCGATACGCCCCGGCGAGACGCCCTCGGCCGGTTCGACGTCGATGAAGAACAGATAGGGGTCGACCGGAATCGACTGGTTCTCGGCCCCAACGCTGACGGCCAGTCCCGAGTCGACCAGGGCCTGGTAGAGGCGGCTGGTGCGGCCATGCCCCAGCACCTGAGCCAGCACGTCGAGGGCGAAGGCTTCGTCCTCGGCGCGGCGCGGGGCGCGATAGGCGAGCCCGAGAATCTCTTGCTGGCCGGCCTTGCGCAGCTCGAAGCGGCGCTCCCCGCGTTGTTCGGGTTCGGTCACGGCCGGCCGGGCGACAACGGGCCCGGGCTCCAGCTCGCCGAAGGCGCGCTGGACGCCGTCCAGCATCTGCGCGCGGTCGAACGCGCCCACGATGGTGAGGAAGGCGTTGTTGGGCCGGTAGTGAGCATCGTAGTAGGCGCGCAGGTCCTCGCGCGTGATCGCCTCGACATCCTGGCGCCAGCCGATCACCGGCCGCCGGTACGGATGCTCGAGGAACGCGATGGCGAGCAAGCGGTCCCACAGCGCGACCCCCGGGTCATCCTCGTTTCGATCGAGCTCGTTGAGCACGACCGGACGCTCGTCGGCCAGATCTTCTGGGCGCAGGAGGGCTCCGCGCATTCGGTCGGCCTCGAGCTCGAGCCCCGCGGCGTAGCGATCGCTGCCGATGAGGATGTAGTAGTTCGTGCGGTCCAGCCAGGTCGAGGCGTTGTTGATCGCGCCCAGGGCGTGCAGGACGCGGTCGTAGTCGCCCTTGGGGTGGCGGGCGGTTCCCTTGAACATCAGGTGCTCGAGCAGGTGGGCCGTCCCGCTGCGCCCCTGGGCGTCGTGCCGCGACCCGGCCCGGTACCAGACCGAGATGCACACCACCGGCGCGGTGTTCGTCTCGAGCAGGAGCACGGTCAGACCATTGTCCAAGCGCCGCTCCTCGACCTCCAGATCCGCTTCAGGGCCCACCGGCTCTCCTACCTCTGCGCCCCAGGTTCACCCGCGCGAGCGCATAGCAAAGCGCAATCGCCCGGACATGACAAGAGCGCGGTCGTCTGCAGACCGCGCTCGACAAACGAAGTCCGCGCCGGGCCGTCACCCTGCGCCCAATACCCCGCCGGACTAGCGGCCGAAGAGGTCCTTGATCCCTCCCCACGTGCTCATGTTGACCTCGCTGAGCCCGAGGTCGGTCAGACCAATGCGCACGGCCGCGGTCACGCCGAACTGGTTGTCGTCGATCCACGAGCCGTTGAGATAGCTCCAACCGTGCGTGCCAGCCTCGGTGGCTGCGATCCCCACGGCATCGTCGGCCTGCAGCTCGAAGCCGACGCAGATCAACTCGCCCTCCGCGGACGGCAGCTCGTTGGGATAGACAGCGCTGTCCTTCAAGGGCACGTAGGTCCATTCCGCCGGCGGCCACGTGGCATAGACCGGGGTGAAGGTGAGGTCCTCGGACAGGATGGTGCCGGGAGCGCTGTCTCGGGTCTGGAGTCGACGCAGCGTCACGTTGTGCGTTCCGTGGCCGCTCACGAAGAAGGCCACGTACTCCACGAGCCACGGCCCACCCTTGGGAGGAGCGGGCAGCTCGAAGGCCACCTGGACCTCACCGGCCCACTCGGACGCGACGGCGTAGCCGATCAGCTCGTTGCCGGCGCATCCGAGGTAGCTATCGGTGCGCTCGTCCCAGACCGGAACGTTCATGGGGTAGCCGCGCATCTCGTGCTGCTGTGCAATGGCTGTCCCCGCCATGAGGAGCGGGAGGACCAGCACCAGTGACCACCGCATTGTTGCCTCCGTCTCAGCCGTAGCGCAGGGGTGATCCACCAGCTTGCCGGGGTGCGGTCTAGCGGCCGGAACCTCGGTGCCGGTGCTGCTGCTACGTGGAATTCTACCACGCCCGACAGGCCTGAGTCAATCCGCGGGAGTCGAGCGCGCAGGGCGGTTAGTCCTTGCCCTGTTGCAGCTTATGCAACAACTGCTGTGGAGGGGAGGTTCCGAAGAAGTTCAGCGTACATGTGTACGCTTTCAGCCAGGCCCCGGGCTCCGTCGCCTAGTGCGCGATCTGGGAAGGGTTCAGGACCACCGGGGGGGCCAGCGGAGGGAAGAGGGCCCTGATCCGACCCCAAGTGGTCTCCTCGGCCTCGAACGAGGTGTCGGTCACGACGAGGCGGACCGCCGCCTGGGCGCTCCAGACGTGGCAGTCATCCTCCCAGGTCCCGTCGTAGTAGCCCCAGCTGTGGCCTTGGGGCGCGCTCGTGTCCAGTCCGATCCCGTCATCGGTGCCGTCCAGGGAGAAGCCGACGAAGATCTCCTCCCCCCCGCCGAGCATGAACCCGAGCGGCAGCAGGTCGACCGTGACCCAGCTGTCGGGGGGCGCGGCGTAGCCCGGCGTGAACGGGATCGATTGATCGAGCACCTCGCAGGGCGCGTTCCAGACCGTCTGGCACGCCTCGCGGAGGATCACGTGGTGCACGTTGTTGCCGGACATCCAGACCTGCACGTGCCACACCAGCCACGGCCCGCCGTCGGGCATGATGAAACCGACCTGCACCTCGTCGGCCCAGCTGGTGGCTGCCCCCCAGGACTCGAACTCGCCATCGTCATCCGCGAGGACGTTGGCGTACTGGCCGGCATCACTGGACACCGGCTCGCTGTAGGTCTCGGCGTAGCGACCGTCGGTGGGGTCAGCGAAAGCTGGACCGGCCAAGATCGCGAGCAGAATCGTCATCACGGCGCTTCGCATGCAAAGCCTCCTGGATCGGGTCGAGCCACGGCTCAAGGCTCCCCTCGCCTGAGAGGGCCCCAGTTTCTTATCGACGGTCCCCCGCCCTCCGCTTAGCCCGGGAGAGGCCGCAGCCTCGGCGCGCTGCTTCCCCTTGGTTGTGGTGCGAGCATTGGTGAAAACCGAGTCACAGGTGCCGGCTGCGTCGCAGATTGGGCAGCAAAGTCCCCCGGGGGTGTTCCTCTGTCCCTAAAGCAAGATCCAGCAACTACATCGGGGTGACGATTCACCAATCCTCGCACCACACCATGGGAGCAGCTATCATGGGAGCAGTGGATTATGCGGAGATCATTCTGCGGGTGGGTGCCGGTGACGAGGAGGCCGCCGAGGCAGCTCTGCTCGAGCTGGGGGCGACGGGCACCAGCCGGGACTGCGGCGCCCCGGAGTCCAGCCTGGGTGGCGACTTCGTCTGGCCAGCCGGCGCGCCCGAACCCGAGACCGCTGCGCCCGCGCCGGTCGAGGTCGTCGGCTACTTCGCGCCCGATTCCGTGCCCGACCGCGCCCGCGTGCTGACCTGCTTTGCCGCCCTGCGCGGGGCGATGCGGGCCGAGCCCGCCGAGGCCGAGGTGGCCCCCGAAGTCGTCGTGCGCTTCCGGCCCCTCCGCGACTGGGCGACCGACACGCGTCGCTCCTTCGCCCCCTTCCAGCCCCTCCCCGGCCTGACCGTGGCCCCACCCTGGGACCGACCGGCGCGTGTGGACGGATCGCTCCTCGTGCTGTCCCCCGGCGCCGCCTTCGGGCTCGGGACGCACGCCACGACGCGCGCCTGCCTCGCGTTGATGCCCTCTGCCCCACGTACCCCGGCACCGGCGCTCGACGTGGGGACGGGCACGGGCATCCTGGCCCTTCGGGCCGCCCAGCTCGGCTACGAGCCGGTGATCGGCTGCGACATCGACGCGGTCGCCGCAGCATCGGCCCGAGACAATGCACGCCGCAACGGCCTGGACGAACGCGTGGGGATCTTCGCCGGATCGGTGGCCGCCGTGCGGCCCGGAGCACACTTTTCTCTGATCCTGGCCAACCTGCTCCTCCACCCCCTGCTCGAGCTGGCCGGCGCGTTGGCTGAGCACCTCGCCCAGGACGGATGCCTCGTGGCCTCGGGGATCCTGACCGACGATGCCTCCGCACTGGGCGAGGCCTGCGCGAGCGCCGGGTTGAGGCTCGACGTGCAGCGGGTCGACGGGCCTTGGGTCGCCCTGCGCTTTGTCGCCACCCACCCCTCGGCCGCCCCAAGCCGACCTTGATGCCACCCGAGCAGTCGCTCGATAATCGCCGCTGGCCGGATCGCGGCGGTCTCGGCATCGCCTGCGCCATGCGGGCGGACACACCGCCGATGGGGTTGTTCTCTGCGAGGGTGATCGATGGGCATTCTGGATGGATTGCGCGGCGGGTACGAGAAGCTGGAACAGCGCGGGGACGAGGCCCTCGAGCGGGCGCGCCCGCTCGACGCGGTGCGTCACTTCGAGGACGCCCTGCGCAAGCTCGGGTCCAAGGAACCCGAAGCGGCGGAGCGACTGGCGGGCAAGCTGGCAGCAGCCCGGCGCCGCTTCCTCGAGGGCAAGATCGCCGAGGCGCAGGATCTCGCCGGGGACGATCTGCTCTCGGAGGCGGTGGAAGCGCTGGAGATCGCCAGCCAGAACTCGGCGGACGGGGACGAGGCGCTGCGCGACCGGATCGCCGCCCTGGAGCGGGACTATCGCGCGCGCCTCGCGGCCAGCGGCGCCCTGGGCGAACGGGGCGAGCTGGCCGCAGCGGACGCGGCCCACTTGCCCCCGGACGCGGCGGGACAGGCGAGCGCCGTGCGCCACGTCGCGGGCGAGCCGCTGCTCGAGGAGACCGAGGGCGTCGATGCATCGAGCGAGATCGCCTTCGAGCAGTTCCTGGGCGCCCTGCCGGAGGAGGATCGGGAGCGCGCCCAGCGGGCGAGTCCCGACTTCAAGCGCGGCTACGTGGCCCATCAGCTCGGGGACGCGCAGGAAGCGCGGGCCGCGCTCGAGCAGGCCCGCGCGGCCGCGCCCGATGATGCCCTCGTGCTCGAGCATCTGGCCCTGGTGCTCGACGAGGAGGGCCGAAGCGACGAGGCGCGGGCGTGCTACGAGCGGGCGCTCGAACTCGAGCCGCAGCGACAGGCCGCGCGCGTGGCCCTGGCGAGCATCGTCTCGGGTGTGCGGGCCTCTGGTGGGATCCAGCCCTTCGCCGCGTGGCAGCAGGCCATCGCCGAGGCCGCGACAGCGGGCATCGATCCCGAACCCGGGTTGCTGTTGCTCGAGGAGGGGCTGCGCCTGGACCCGGCGCGGGCGGGCACCTACCTGCTGGCCGCGGTGGAGACGTGTCTCGTGGCCCGTCGATCCGCCGAGGCGCTGGCGCGGATCGACCGCATCATGGCCCTCGGCGTTGCGCACCCCGCCATGCTGCATCACCTGCGCGGCGTCGCCCTCGAGTTGAGCGGTGCCGCGGAAGAGGCCCAAGACGCATACGACCAAGCGGTGCGCCTGGGCGGCCACGCCCTCTTCTTCCGCTCCGAGTTTGCCGAATTCGCCCTGCGCCATCAGCGCGGCCTGGTCGAGGCGGAGGGCTACATCTTCGACACCTGTATGAGCTGCCAGGTGAACCAGCCGGGGGACGAAGAGCTCGACTACTACGGCCTCCTCCTGACGCGCATCCAGCACGCCCGGGGGGAGCTGCGCGAGGCGCTGGCGGGCATTGACCGGCTGCTCGCCAAGGGTCCCCCACCGGGCCTGGAAGAATCGCTGCAGAACCTGCGGCGCGAGGTGGCGGCCGGCATCGTGGCGCAGAAGCGCGCGGCCGAGGAAGAGGACCTCGAGGAGCCGGAGCCCTAGAACCGAGGCGGGGATTGCGCTTGCCGCGACCCGGCACTCGCGGTACGATTTCTCTTCGCGTCCGCGCGAGATCAAGCGGACGGCGTGCTGTCTTGCGGTGGGCGTAGCTCAGTTGGTTAGAGCGCGTGACTGTGGATCACGAGGTCGAGGGTTCAAATCCCTTCGCCCACCCAGTTCCCCGGCCTGCGTCTTCCTCGGCGGGCTGGGCCCTTCCCCCTCGGCGTGCGGCTCCACCCTGCAGGCACCGGGACTGGCGCGAATGCGCGACGGCGGGTACACTGCCGGCGTTCCGCACCGGAACGGAGGGCGATCGGCATGGGCAAGACCAACGGACAGCCACGAACGCCGCGCGGCATGCGCGACTTCGGGCCGGACGAGAAGCGCCAACGCGACTGGGTCATCGATCGCATCCGCAGAGTCTTCGACCGTTACGGGTACGAGCCGATCGAGACGCCCGCGGTCGAGCTGTTCGAGGTACTCCAGGGCAAGCTGGGTGAGGAAGGTGACCAGCTGCTCTTCAAGATTCTACGCCGCGGGACGCCCCTCGATGACCTGCGGGTCGGCAAGCTCTCGAGCGTGACCATCCACAGCTTCGACGAAGTGGTCGACTCCGCGCTGCGGTTCGACCTGACCGTGCCCTTCGCGCGCTTCATCGCCATGCACCCTCAGCTGCCGCGCCCGTTCAAGCGCTACCAGATCCAGCCCGTCTGGCGGGCCGAGCGGCAGCAGCGCGGCCGGTACCGCGAGTTCTACCAGTGCGACGTGGACATCGCAGGCAGCGCCTCGATGATGGCCGATGCGGAGATCGTCGCGATCGCCGTGGAAACACTCGAGGACCTCGGCTTCACGGAGTTCGTCACCCACGTCGGCCATCGCAAGGTGCTCGATGGGCTGGTCGAGATCGTGGGCGGGCAGGGACACTTTCAGGACATCTGTTGCGCCATAGACAAGTTCGACAAGGTGGGGCCGGCGGGGGTGCGGGAGGAGCTGGGACGGCGCGGCGTCCCGGAGGGAATCGCCGAGGGAGTTTTGGCACGCGTCGGGCGCGAGGAGGGCCCCGCGGAGCTCCTACGCCTGCTGGCGACCGAGCTCGCGGGGACGCGCAACGGCCCCGCGGGGGTGGCGGAGCTGGCCGAGCTCTTCGACATCCTGCGCGCGCTAGGCGTGCCCGCACGACGGCTCGCACTCGATCTCCGGTTGGTGCGCGGCCTCGACTACTACACGGGCCCGGTCTACGAATCGATCGTCACCGCGCCGGCCATCGGCAGCCTGACGGGCGGCGGCCGCTACGACGAACTGATCGGCAAGCTCACCGGTCAGCCGATGCCCGCGGTGGGCACATCCATCGGGCTCGAGCGCATCATCGAGGTGATGAAGGAGTTCTCGATGCTGCCCGAGGCGGATGGGGGAACGGAGGTCCTGGTCACGATCTTCGATGATGCGACGCGCGCGCAAGCCCTGGCGCTGGCCGCCGAGCTGCGACGCGCCGGACTGCGGTGCGAGGTCTCTCTGAAACCGCCCAAGGGGCTGCGGCCGCAGATCAACTACGCCAACACGAAGAAGATCCCGCTCATCGCCGTGCTGGGGCCCGATGAGATCGCGGCCGGCCAGGTTGTCCTGCGCGCCGGCGTGGAGCGGCAGATCAAGGTGGCGCGCACCGAAGCGGCGGCCGAAGCTAGGCGGCTGCTGGCGCACCAGGTCGACACCCCGTCGAGCTAGCCGCGGCGTGTGCCGCCAGCGGGGGGCACGGCAAGGACGGAGCCCAAGATGGGGCGGAGCCGATGGTCCACCGCGATCGCGGTTCGCGCGATCGGCCCGGGGGCTGCGGGCCTGGCCGGCGCGATCGCGCTGGGCGCTGCGGGGCTGGCCGGGATGCCGGCCCTGGCCCAGTCCCCCCGCGCCCCGGCTGTCACCATCGCCATCGAGCCGCGCAAGGGCATCTCCCCCGAACAGGCGCGTGCACCTGCTGCCCTGCTCGACGCGCAGGGCAAGCTGATCGTCGTCGATCAGGTCCGCGGCTTCATCCTGGGGCGCTTCGAAATCGCAGGGGCACACGGCTCAGGTGCTGATCCTCATGCCGGCGTGGCCCTCGCGTCGGACGTTCTGGTGGGACCTCCCCTCCCGATCATCCCGCTCACCACGCTCGAGCAGCAACGCGGCTTCCCCTTCATGGCCGAGGGCGCGCTCGCGGGCAGCCCCTGCGTCGCCGACCTCGACAACAACGGCCGATGCGAGATCGTGCTGGCAACCACCGAGGGCACCGTGCATCTGCTGCGGGACGACGGGCGGATTGCCGAGGGATGGCCGCAGCAGATCAGCGACGGCTTCTACGCCGCGCCGGCAGCCGGGGATCTCGACGGCGACGGCGAGCTCGAGATCGTGCTGGGGGGCATCTCCGGACGCGTCTATGCCTGGAACACCGACGGCTCGAATGTGCCGGGCTGGCCGGTCCGACCCACCCTCGTCCGCGCGGGGGGGCAGATGGAAGCGGGGCACGGGGTCGAGTTCCACGCCTCCGCCTCGCTGGGTGACGTGGAAGCCGATGGCGCCGCTGAGGTGTGCATCGCCGCCTCGGAGGGGTTGGTCTGGATCCTCGACGGCACCGGCCGCACCCTCCCCGGCTGGCCCCAGATCATCCCGCCCGCCAGGGATCCGCCCAATCCCGGCAGTGTCTACTGCCCGCCCGCGCTGGCGGATCTCGACGGCGACCGCTTGCCGGAGGTCGTCGTGGCCACGAACGCCTACCGCATCTACGCCTGGCACGGCGACGGCCGCCCCGTCGCTGGTTGGCCGGTGTGGGTAACGAACCGGGCCCGGGCCGGGTACGGGGGCGTTGCCCTGGGGGATCTGGACGCCGATGGCCACACGGAGATCATCGTCACCAGCGAGCACGGTTTCGCGGGGCCGGCCACGGTCTCTGTCTTTGGCCACGACGGCGTGCCCGAGGTGGGCTGGCCCTACGTGCTCCCCGAACCGTGCAACGTGGGCGCGGCGCTCGGCGACCTCAACGGCGACCATCTGCCGGAGGTGGTCGTGGCCACGATCGGGGGCGACGCGACCGTGGTCGCCCTCGAAGGCGTCACCGGGCGTCCCGTGCCGGGCTGGCCGGTCCGGTTGAAGGCCGAGACGGTCAACGCCGCCCCCCTCATCACCGACATTGACGGCGATGGCAGCAACGACGTGATCGTGGCCGCCCTGTCGACCGGGTCGGGCAGCGACGCGTGGATCTGGGCCCTCGACGCCGGCGGCCGGCAGCTGCGTGACTACCCCATCATGTTGCCGCACGACGAGATCGTGCGAGCCTCGCCCGTCACCGCCGACCTCGATGGCGATGGGGACCTGGAGTTGCTCGCGGCCACCGAGCGACTGAACACGCTCTACGTCTGGGACCTCGACGCCCTGTGTGACCCGGCGAGCATGCCGTGGCCGGGCGCGGCCGGAAGCGCCTCGCGCTGCGCGTGCCTGGAGACCGTCGAGCCACCGGTGGGAAACGCGCGATTGGTGCCGGGGGCCGTCCCCGGCGCAAGTCGGGACGCTCCCGTGGTCGTGGTGCCGGAAGGACCCAGCCTCGGGCTGGAATCCGGCGGGGAGCGGGACGAGCTCGGCGACGCCGGCACCGGTGAGGGTGCCGAGATGACGGCCGGCGATGTCCCGAGCGGCGTGCACTTCGCGCTGGCCGAGGGGGGGCGCGTTTCCCTGGCCGTGCTCAACGTGAAGGGGGCGGTGATCCGCCGGCTCCTCGACCACGATTTGCCCCCGGGCGAGTACACGATCTATTGGGATGGCAGGGATGACCGCGGCCGCCCGCAGACGAGCGGCATCTACCACGTGCGGTTGCGGATCGGCGGGCGCGCGAGCACGCGTCAGCTGCTGTTGCTGAAGTAGCGCCCCTTCCCCGAACCCTCCCCAACGCCCGCCCGGGTTGTGTGGGAGGGTGTCAAAGGCTAGATTCTGACGTCCAATAGGGAGACGAAAGGAGCCCAATCCCATGATGTGGCCTTCATCCGGACGCCGGCTGCCGGCCCTGCTGCTGGCCGTCGCCATCCTGGCCTGTGCCGCGCTCAGCCTGCAGTGCGGTGGCACCGAGGACCTATCGCCCAGACCGGAGCCCCGGCCGTACCAGATCGATGGGGTCGAGGACTGCGCCGCTCTGGCCAACCTCTTCTTGAAGTTCAGGAGCATCGAGGTCGAGGCGGGGGCGCATACCCTCCGGTTGGAGGCCTCCGACTACGGCGACCAGCTCGATTCCACCTACCAGAGCCACTTCGTCTGCGTCGTGCTGGACGCCGGCATGGACACGACCGCGTACCGGGACTGGTTCTTCACGCTCAACGGCATCGGCGATGAGAAGACGGTGCGGTACAGCGAGGCCGGCGTGCTCCACGTCGGCTACATCGGGACCGTGGCGCTCGGCAATCACGGTTCTTCGGTCGTCTCCGTCGACGCGGTGAGCCAGTACCAGATCCTCGCCAGTGCCCACACCGTGACCGCGGCCGACCTGTGGGAGCGGTTCGTCGAGGTGGAGTACGACAGCATGGGGGCGGGCACCTATGACCTCGTGCTGGGCCAGTCGAACTTCAGCCCGCGTGAGGGCATCGTGGCGCCGCTGGTGCTCGTCCACCTGTACGAGCCCGAAGAGGAAGCGCGGGATTACCTGATCACGAGCCTGAACGGTGTCGGCGATCACGTGACGGTGCACCTCGAGCCCGACAGCCGGATCTTCGGGGGCTTCATCGACGATCTGGCAATGGACAACACGGGCGGGGCCAAGATCACGGTCGCATTCGAGGGTGGCCCCTGAAAGATGACCGCGTAACAATTTACCCTACAATAGGTTATGGGCGCTTCTGCGGAGAGCAACCGGGGCTTCCCGCCGCCGCCGGGCGTTTTTGGCGCCTTGTCAGCCCCACCGGCCCGTGCTAGCCTTTTCTCCCGCGTATCCACGATCGACTCCATACCCACAAATGAGGATCGAGACGATGGCAGACAAGAAGGCCGATCTGGCCGGACCCGGCGTAAGCACGTACGAAGAGGTCGAGAAGGTGCTCCCGACCGACTACAAGCCTCTCCTGGGACCGCACAAGCGCATGAAGGCGCTCTATGCCATCAAGCGCTACATCGAGGAGAACCTCGAGAAGGAGCTCAACCTGCAGATGGTCCAGGTCCCGCTGATCGTCGACAAGGCCAGCGGGATGAACGACTACCTGGACCGCGATGGCTCGCGCACGCCGATCGACTTCCAGTGCGGGCTGGGGCTCCCGCGGCGGATCGACGCCCAGGTCGTCCAGGCGGCAACGAAGTGGAAGCGCTGGGCCCTGAAGCAGTACGAGTGCAAGGTCGGCGAGGGCATCAACACCGACATGCGCGCCGTGCGCAAGGACTACTTCCTGGACCACGATCACAGTTCGTACGTCGATCAGTGGGATTGGGAGAAGGTCGTCACCGCCGACCAGCGCAACCTCGACTTCCTCACCGACACGGTGAAGAAACTCTGGAAGGTGATTTACGGCGCGAGCCAGATGGCCCAGGAGATGTTCCCCGAGCTGAAGGACCCGCGCTATCCGGCCATTCCCAAGGAGCTGGTCTTCCTGCACGCCGAGGAGATCCTGAACAAGTACCCCGACCTGCCGCGCAAGCAGCGTGAGACCAGGATCATCCAGGAGTATCCGGCCATCTTCATCTACGGCATCGGCCACACGCTCAAGGACGGCTACCCGCACGAGATGCGCGCGGCCGACTACGACGACTGGACCACGCCCACGGTCGTCAAGAACGGCGAACAGATGCACGGCTTGAACGGCGACATCCTGGTCTGGAATCCGGTCACCAAGAGGCGTCACGAGCTCTCGTCGATGGGTATCCGCGTCACCAAGGAAACGCTCGTCAAGCAGCTCAAGATCACCGGCCAGGAGCACTTCCTGGAGCTGCCCTACCACAAGATGATCATGAACGACCAGATCCCCCTGTCGATCGGCGGCGGAATCGGCCAGGCGCGCACCTACATGTACATCCTGCGCGCCGCGCACCTGGGCGAGGTCACGGTGACGGTCTGGCCGCAGCAGCTCAAGGAGATCTGCGTCAAGAAGAACATCCACGTGCTGGAGTAGGCCGCGCGCATCGCTCGCGGCCGGCCATGGGCGATGCATGGCGCGGCCCGGCGGCCTGCGGTTGCAGTGCGGACACCGGCGAGGGGCCCCGGGACCCACGGGGCCCTTCGCTCCGTTCGGGGGGAGGGCAATCATGCGGGTGGCGGCGGTTCAGACCTCTCCCCGCTTCGGAGACGTCGCGCACAACCTCGGTCGCGCCTGGGAGCTTGCGATCTCGATGCCGGCCGAGGTGCTGGTCCTGCCCGAGTTGTTCAACACGGGCTACCTCTTCGCTGACCGCCGCGAGACAGCCGCCTTGGCCGAGCCCTTCCCCGAGGGCCGCACCTGCGCCTGGCTGTGCCGGCTCTCGGAGACCTGCCAGGCGGTGGTCGTGGGCGGATTCGCCGAGCGCGCCCGCGATGGGCGCATCTACAATGCCGCCGCCATCTGCGATCGAGGCCACCCGCTCGCCTCCTACCGCAAGATCCACCTGTTCGACCGGGAGTTCGCCTGGTTCGATGCCGGCACCGAGCCACCCCGGGTGATCCAGACCAGCGCCGGGCGTCTGGGGCCGATGATCTGCTTCGATTGGATCTTCCCCGAGACGACGCGCTGCCTGGCCCTCGGCGGCGCGCAGCTCATCGTGCACGCGGCCAATCTGGTGCTGCCCTACTGCCCCGACGCCATGGTGACGCGCTGCCTGGAGAATCGGGTCTTCGCGGTGACCGCCAATCGCGTCGGGTGCGACGATCGGGCGCACGGTCGCCTCGACTTCATTGGCCGCTCTCAGATCACGGGGTGCCGCGGCGAGCGCCTGGCGCAGGCTCTTCCGGACCGGGAGCAAGTGATCACGGCCGAGATCGATCTCGCGCAGGCCGATGACAAGCAGGTCACACCCGGCAATCACCTCTTCGCCGACCGGCGGCCGGGGCTGTACAAGCGGCTGTGGACGTAGGCTCGGCGCGCCCTCCGAGGCACGACCCCGGCCCCGGGGGCGAGCCCTAGGTCGCCGACAGCATCTTCGCCAAGTTGGGCATCCCCGCGCCCTGGTGGTACGGGTCCCGCTTCAGATCCGTGCAGTGCTCGAGCAGCAGGCGTTTGACCGCCTCGGGGCGCCGGTGGTAGTCGGGCCGCACCGAGAGGAAAGCCGCCACCAGGCCCGAGACGTGCGGGCAGGCCATGCTGGTGCCGCTCATCTCGATGTACGGGTCCCCGCGGGCCGCGTCGAAGAAGGCGTTGCAGGAGATGATCTTCTCGCCCGGGGCCACGACGTCGGGCTTGGCCCGGCCGTCGGCCGTGGGGCCGCGCGAGGAGAAGTAGGAGATCCCGTAGCGCTGCGGCTCATCGCGGTGCACCGACCCGACCGCGATGCACTCCTCCAGGTTGGCCGGATCCCCGATCGAGAGGTCGAGATTGATGTCGACGTTGCCCTGGGCGGTGGTCACCGTCAGCAGGCCCTCGTTGCCGGCGGCGACGCACACGACCATGCCCTGCTGCCACAGGCGACGTAGCTCCTTGCACAGCGGCGAGTGGCCGCAGGCGTAGTTCTCGGCATCGAACGGGCCACCCAGGCTCAGGTTGACCCCGTGGATGATGAGCTGGCCAGCGGTCTCGTTAACCTGGGCGATGTGGTCGAGCGCCTTTATGATCCAGGAGTCATCCCCCTCGCCCCCGCGCAGCACGCGGTAGGCGTGCAACCGCGCCTCGGGCGCCATCCCGCTATGGTGCTCCTCGCTCCCCGGTCGAGTCCACGCCCCGGCGATGATGCCCGCCACGTGGGTGCCGTGGCCGTCATCGTCCAGACCCTGGTCCTGCACGGGTTGGCCGCGCTGCGTGCAGTCCCAGTGCGCGGCGATGTTCTGGTGCAGGGCGAAGTGGGGGTGATCGGGGCGGATGCCCGTGTCGAGCACGGCCCAGTCGATGCCGCGGCCTGTGGCCTGGTAGGGAAGCCGCGCCGCCGCGACCTGGAGCTGCGCGGCCGACACGCTGGTCAGCGCGTGCTTGCGGGTGTTGCTCCAGATGCGGTGGATGTGCAGCTCCTCGTGACGGGCCGCCAGACGGCTGATCTCCGCGGGCGTCAGTGCTGCGGCCACGAAGTGCCTGAGCGGATCGATGTTCGCGGCCTCATCGCCGCGGGTGAGCCGCTCGAGCTCGCGCGCGAGCCTGGCCGCCGTCTGCGCCGGGCTGAGCTCGGCGGGCCGCGCAGGTCGCGCGGGCGGTGCACCCGCCGGCGCCGGGGGCAGCAGATCCGGCTGGATGAGCTCGATCAGCACCTTGATGCGCCGCTCCGGGCCCGCCAGCGCCGCCGCCAGATCGCGCGCGACGATGGCGGGACCCACCGCGTGAACGGCCACCGGCCCGAGCCACGCGCGCAGGGTGTCGCGCACCTCTCGGGCGGCCAGATAACCGGTGGCCGAGTGCGGATTGAAGCTGAAGGGCGGCTGCCAGCCGCTGTTGTCCACGCGCATGTCCTCGATGAAGCCCGGGGGCCGGAACTCCGCGGCGAGCGTGGGGTCGAGCGCCACGATATCGCCCGGGTCGGCGCCATTGCGCCACGCCTCGATCCCGGGCGGGACCGCGAGGGGATGGCGGATGTGATCCTGGACTTCGGCGATCCCCAGTGGGGCCCCGAGGGTGAGCCAGCGCTTGACCGGGGACTTGCGACCGAGCTCATGGAGCACGTCGTAGGCAATGATGGCGCCCTGGCTGTGGGCGATCAGGATCACGGAACCCGTCAGGCTGCGCAGGATCGCGCTCAGACGATCGCGGATTGCGCCCTGGAGAGCGGGGTCGTAGAAGTAGGCATGGGTGTCCCGAATGAAAAGCTCGGTCACCCACCGCGTGAAGGTCTCACGGATCGGCGCGGGCAGAACTTGTGCCCGATATGCGCCGGCCGTCGTCCTGGCCGATCGCCTCTCGGCCGCCTCGAGGGCAGCCCGCACGGCCGCCGCGTAGCGCTCCGGCTCCTCGCCGGCAGCGCGCGGCGTACGCCCCCTCGCCTGCGGCATCTCGGGCCGCGCCTCGCCACCCCCCGGGCCGTCGACCTCGCCGGCCGCCAGAGGCTTCGGATGCAGGATATCAGCCCAGTAGGCCATCCGCGTGCGATCGCCCATGTCCCGACCGAAGAGCGCCACATCCCACTGGCGCTTCAGGACGTGCGCGGGCGGCTTGGGGCCGATCCCATGCACATAGACAACCGTCGCGCCCTCGAGCGGCTGCCCCACTCCGCGCTTGCCGCGACGCACGGACGCCGCGCGCTTCGGGGATGCAGCGCGCTTCCGCGACGTGGTGCGCTCCGGCGGTGCGGAGCGCTGCCGGCGCGCGCTGGGCTTCGAGCGTTCGGGGCGCCGCGCCCGCGCGCTGCGACCGCGACCGGTGCGGGGACGGGGCTTGGCCATGGGCCCTCCCTTCTGCTCCGGCGCAGTCCCCGCGGGGCCTCAGCTCACCGCGGCCCGCTGCGGGGAACGAACGACGGTGGGTGCAGGTGGGATCGTACTGCAGGGGCGGGTGGCGGGAAAGGCACCCGGCGGCCGCGGCCGGTGGCATCCCGCGCAGGCGTCCGGCTCAGCCCGAGACCGTGACCGCGGCGAGTGCAGCCAGACCCAGGCGTCCGATCTCCTCGCGCGCGGGTCCGAGCACGAACCGAACCACCGGCCCGGTTTGTTCGAGGGTCACGCGCGGCGCGCCGGCCGCCTGGGCGTGGATCTGCTCGAATCCCTCGCAGAATTCGCGCGCGTCCTTCTCCGTGTCCCAGGCGGAAACGCCGAGCAGGACGAGCTCGCCCGAGGCCAGCTCAAAGGCCTGGAACCGGCAGCCATCCCAGCCCGCGGCAATGGCGGCCGCCGTGCCGGCGGTGCCCTCGTGGCTCTCGCAGAGGATCAGGATGTCGAACTCGCCGAGGCTGCTGGCGAAGTACGGCCGCCAATCGGCGGGCAGGCGTCCAGCGCAGGGCGACAGGTCGATCCGTGCCGGCCGGTCCCCTTCGACGTACTTCTCGTAGTGCAGGATCTGTTCCCCCGAGGCTGGAAGGCTGTCGAGCAATCCGGCGAGCGGGAACTCCGGGTGGTCCCGCAGGAGCGCCCGGCAGAAGGAGGTACCGTGCATGGCGGGGCCGAAGATCTGCTCCCTGACGAAGCGTGGTGATGCACCCATCGTTGGGTAGTCGGGCGAGGACTCCAGTTGCGCGCGGGTGGCCCGGAGCAGCTCCGTCGCATCCGGGGCCTCGTCGAGCGCCACACCCTGCAGCAGCGCCATCATCGTCACATAGGCCATCCCCTCGATCACCGCGTTGTACAAGTACTCGTAATCCCAATCCTCGATGCCGTGCTGCTGCTGAGCGAAGATGCCGCTCTTCTGGTCCTGCAGCGCGTGGGTCAGCTCGTGCGCCGCGACCATCCTCTCGACCGCCCCACCTTGCTGGCTCGCGGGAGCGTCCACCAGGACGTAGAAGGCCTTGCGCTGGGGGTCGTACCCGCCACCCATGATCTCGATGAGCAACGCCGCGTATCCGGTTTCGAAGTCATACCCCGCCGGGACCAATCCCAGCGCCGCCATGACCCGGCCCGCTCGACGGAGTCCGTCCGATCCGTACAACTCGCGCAGACTCGCGGGCGCGTATTCACGCAGCTCCGCCTTGGTCCAGGCCTCGATGCGGACAGGCCGGTGCTCGACAAACCCATTGAGCGCGGCCACTTTCGGGAGGATCTCTGCCGCAAGCTGCTCGGTTCGTTCCACCAGGGCCGCGCGCTCCTCCGCGGAGGGTGGCGCTGCAGCCGCGACGTCCGCCGGGCTCACAGCGGGCAACCCCGACAGGGCGACCAGCAGAGCGGCGGGCAGAGACTGCATCCTCACGCGCATCTCGGATCCTCCGGGCACAGGGGGGGTGCGCCGGCAGACTCTTTGGCGCGAGCGCCCTGGGGCCAGCTTGGTGAGACGCCGCGCCTGCTGGGTTGTTCGGCTTCCCGGCCGATGTACGCGCGCGCGGAGGTCTTGTTGCAGGCTCACCGGTACTCGACTTGGCCCGGGGGGCCGACCAGCCAAGGATCGGTCGGGACGCTGGGCGGGTCCCTGAACCGCACCCACTGTGGGTCGGACCCCTCCGGCGGTGAGGGCAAAAAGGCGAGCTGCAGATCGATCGTGTCGAAGACGAGTCGCTCGTTGCGCAGGCGCAGCCCCAGGCCGAGGCTCTCGTAGTAGCGGGCGGTCAGGAACCCGCTCAGGTCATGGGCAACCGCTCCGATGTCGCAGAAGCCGTAGGCAGCGATCTTGAAGCCCAGCGGCGCCCACGGTGTGAAGGCCACCGACTCGAGGTTGCACACTGCCCTCTGCCGATCCCCCAGGCCTGAGTCGCGCAGGCCGCGCACGCCGGTCTTGTGATCGAGCACGAGCTGATCGCTCTCGGCGAGTCGGTGGATGCCGGCAGTGTGGCGTAGCGAAGCAAACTGCCGGAGCCGGAACGACCCCGCGTGGCGGAGTTGCGAGAAGCCGTGCAGGCGGGTGTCGATCACCCCATCCTCGCTGCGCCCGTTGCGACGATACGCCCCCAGGGCCGTGCCGCCCCCGACCAGCCATGGCAGGCCCAGATCCCCGAAGCCACCCGCCGCGACGGCAGCATACGGGCGGTCGGCGCGGCAGCCGAACTCCATCCCCGCAGCCACCCCTACTCGGTATCCCACGGCAATGTCCTCGGTCTCGCCGTAGGCGTAGACCAGGCGCGTCGTGCGATACGCGTTGCGCGCGAGCTGGAGGCCGCCCAGGACGAGCACGCGGTCCTGATGCTCCAGATCGTCGGGCGAAACATCGGGCGGGCAGAGGCTGTAATCGGTCCAGGTGGCGCGCAGCGCGGGGAAGAGCGACGTCCGCCCCGGTCCACCGGCCTCGTTGCGTCCCAGCGGGAAGTTGTAGCCCAACCACCCGTCCAGGCGGATGGACTTCTCACGGTAGCGATCGGGGTAGAGGTCCTCGGCGTCCTTCAGGGCCACATGCTCGATCCCGGCTGCGCCGGCCAGACGGATCTGCGGCGCGATCGGCGAGCGGCCGAGCGAGGTGCGCTGCCAGCGCTCTTCCTGAGAGTCTCCCAGCGCCAGTTCCGCCCGCAGAAACCGACCGAGGATGTTGCCGACGCGGTAGCGCGCCTCCCACTGCGACCGCGACCACGCCGAGGTCTCGATCCGAAGGCGATATTGGAACTCGTGCCCGTACCCGAGGACGTTGCGCTGGTAGAGCTTGAGGCGCAGCTCATCCACCCGATCGAGCGGGAGGCTGAAGCCGATCGACCAGAGGTCGCGGGTGACGACCAGCAGATCGACGAGATCCGGCTGCTCGGGCACGGGCAGGACCTCGATGCGCGCATCCTGCAGGAAGCCCGTGGCGCGCAGGATGCGCTCGGTGTCGGCCAGGGTGAAGGGATCGAGCCGGTCTCCCTCCCACACCAACAGGTGCTGCCGGATGATGCTGGCACGCGTGTTCCGGTGCAGATGGCGGGCCCATTGCTCAAGAGACGCGTGGGACCGGCCGCCGGCGGCGCCCGGCATGCCCGAGAAGATGTCGAGCTGCTCGATGACGATGCTGCGGATGGTCCGTCCTTCGTAGGCCTGGAAAGCCTCCTCGGCGGGGATCAGATCTGCCTGCAGCGAGTCCGGAGGCTGCGCGAGGACGTAGTCCGAGAGCAGCGCGACCAGTCGAGCGCGCAGGGAACGGGGGACCTGGGCAGCGGTGCTGTCGGCCGGGGAGCGCGCCTCGGGGGCGGGCGCGGGTTCAACGGCGCTGGCGGGCATCGCTGCCGGAAGGGCGAGCAGGCCGGCCACTGCCCAGGCCAGGCCAGCGATGCCCCTGCGCGCGCGCAGTCGCGCGGCCCCTGGTGCTGGCCGCAACACGAAGCTCCTCGCCGATCGCCGCGCCGGCGCGAGGCTAGTACTCTCGCACCATGCGCGCGAAGGTCGTGCCGAAGGCGAAGCGCAGATAGTCCTCGGCGATACCGGTTTCATCGAGCGATCCGCGGCGGCCCCAGGAAACGGCGATGTCCAGGGTGCCGCGATCGACGCGGATCGGCACGCCGACCCCGACGCTGATCCGGCGTTCATCGGGCGCATGGCCGTTGAGATCCTCGGCGTACCAGGGAATCCAGCTGAAGCCGGCCCGCCACGAGAGCTGGTTCCAGAAGGGGCTGGTCGGACTTCGCTGCGCCGTGCGTTCGATGCCCACCCCCCAGCGCAGCGTGTTGCGGAACGGCCCGAGGCGGGTCTGGGGCAGCTCCAGCCCGCCGACCTGGACATCCTCCCAACCCCGCCAATAGAGATCCGCACTCACCCGCACGCGCTCGTGGACGCGCAGCGCCAGACCGCCGCCCAGGCCCAGCGGGGGATCCACGGTCGTGGTGCCGCGGATGGTCTGCGCGCCGCCCGGGCTGCGCAGCTCGTCCTCGACGGTCATGCGCGTGCCGATCGAGGCGCAGGCGCCCAGGGACAGGCGAGGGGTTGGAGCCCAGAGCAGCCCACCGCCCAAGACCCACGCGGGCCGCACACGCAACTTGCGCTGGTCCTGCGTGTCCGTCCAGCCGCTGTCGGCGAAGTCGTAGCTGACCTCGTCGATCAGCGAGCCGGCCGTCAGCCCCGCGCTCAGCGCGGCGGCGAGGTTGTGCCCGTGGCGGAACGTGGCTTCCCCGGAGACCAGCAGCAGGCCGCGCGCGCCCTCGGATAGGCGGATGTTGTTGGGATTGCCCGAGCCCGTGGCGACGATGTCCCGCAGCGTGTAGACCCCATCGGTATAGGGCCGCAGGGTCCAGCGCATTCCCCAGGCGCCGCTGAGCGGGACGTGCACACCCAGCCCCCGCACGGTTCCCGACCCGCGGCGCGACGCGTGGTCTGCGTCTTCCACACGGTTGACCGTGCCGTCGAGCGCCACGTAGACCAGCGTGTTCGAGGAGAAGGCCGTCGCGGCCGGGCTGGCCATGCAGAAGTTGAACGGATCGGCCACGCCGATGCCCGTCGAGCCCAGGGCTTCGCCGCGCACGTCGTAACCCTCGAGCCATTCCCCGAGACCCTCGCGCGCGAAGGCACTGATCGCCTGGGCACCCGGTGCCAGGGCCAGCACCCCCGCCAGCAGCGCGAGGGCGGTCGCCGGCCCCCACCAGACCCGTGAACGGACCGCGCACCGCAGCATCACGACTGCCCCCCTCCCGCGTCGCCCAGACGGCCGCCGATCGGCCTGGTGAAGATGATGCGCAGCTCCGGCCGCCCCTGTGTCGCCTGGCGGCTCTTGCACAGCAGGGATCGGAACTGGCTCGTCGCCGAGGAGCAGCTCAGTACCAGACTCACACCGGCGCCCTCCACCATGCGCTGCACTGCAGTGCGCACGTTGAGCACGACTTCGTCGTCTTCGAAGACTTTCGCCGAGGAGAGGGTCTCGTCCAGCATGATCGACGCCGGCACCTCGCTCTCGGACCACACGGTCGACGTCTGGTAGGCCCAGAGCGTCACGCTGTCTCCGGCGGCCAGGCTCCAGTCCGTGCCGCGGACGGGGGCGAGATGCAGCGTCGCCTGATGCACGTGCAGGCCCGCGGGGAACCGCTCGGGATCGCTCGCCATCAGGGCCGGCAGGTCGAACGCGAAGAGCAGCCCCTGCACGTAACCGGCGCTGAGCAGGAGCAGCGAATCCGGGGTCGCGATCCGGTCGCTCGAACCCGGGAGGTGGGCCGATACCACGAAACCGTCCTGCTCGGCCTCCAGACTGATCGTCGTGTCGCTGTCCGCGACCGCGATGGTGAGGGTCAGCAGGGGCGTGCTCACGTCGACGAGGGTACTTCTGGGCGTGCCCTCGCTGCTGATGAGGCGCAGGAAACCCGACTGGGTCTCGTCGGGCGCGGGTCCGATGACCACGCCCAGGTTCGCGGCCACGTCGCTGCGCCAGCTCGCCACCAGATCGCACAGGTTCGGTCCCGCGAAGACGTTGGGCACCAGCACGTCGGTCGAGTCGCTGACGCCCGCGGTCCGCACGAGGCCCGTGTCGATCGGCGCACCCGGCGCGGGAAAGGGCAGCACGCCCAGGCTGTCCTCGTCCCAGGCCTCGGTCACGGCCGAGAGCTCGACGAGGAGGGATTCCGGATCGGCCCCGACGTTGCTCGAGACATCGCGCACGATGAGATCGATCCGCGCAGCGGTGATCTCACCCTCGGGCAGCTCGCTCACGTTCCAACGGAGGTACGACCGGCCGTCCAGCTCGCCTGGGAACGGATCCTCGCGCCGCTCGCGTCCCACGAGCAGGTAGATGCCGCCGCCCGTGAGCACCGTGGGGTTGTAGGTGGTGTCGGCGATCACCAGCGTGTCGGCGACGAAGGTGTCCGCGGCCGCGCCGAGCCCCGGCCGGGTCGACGACGGCCAGGTCAGCGGTTCCTCCGTCTCCGAACAGGACCACAGCCCCAGCACAACGGTGGCGCCGACCCCCAAGACTGCGATCCCGCGCGCCGCCTGCCCCGACCACCGGCCCGGCGTGCCCAGGCCGCACTCCTTCATGCCCGCCCTCCTTGCCTCCGCCGCCGTCCCGCGGGCGTCGCCCCGCCTGTTCCGGCTCACGCGCGCTCGGAGCACCGCGCGGCCACCCAGACCCAGACGCGCGAGTCGATCACGACACCCGCCCGGCCGAGCTCGGCCAGCCTGGCCAGGGCTTCCGCCATTGGAACCCGCAGCACCTCGATCTGCTCCCCCTCGTCTGGTTGCGCCGAGGGTGACGCGTTCTCGCGATCCCCCTCGGGTATCTCCATCTCCACGAGGTAGGCTCGCTCCGAGGTGAGCCCCGGGCTCGTGGCCAGGACCGGACTCACGCGCCCGACCCGTCCGACGTAGCCTGTCTCTTCCCGCAGCTCGCGCACCGCCGCCTGCTCGACGGTCTCGCCCGCGTCCACCAGCCCAGCCGGAAACTCCACGGTGGAGCCGCCCATGGCCGCCCGGTCCTGGCGGACCAGGATCAGGTCGCCCGAGGGCACCAGGGTGGCTGCGACGAGGGCGGCCGGACGCAGCCCCTCGCGATCGACGTACTCCCAGTCATGGCGCCGGCCCGCGGCATCGGCGTAGCCGGCGACGCGGAAGTGCAGCCAGCGGCCGCTGTACGCGGTGCGGACTTCCGGCCGCCGGGCTCCTTTGCCTCTGGCCCCCATGCGCTGCTGCCTCCAGTCCACGTGAAGGCCGCAGTCTATCAGCGCCTGCCATGCACCGCAATCGGACCGGCCCGGGCGTGGAGGGTGCAATTCCCTGGAACTTATGGCGCGTTGGCGGGGATAACCCACTCCTGTGCGCGGGATGCGTACAGCAGGGGCCGAGTGGAGCCCGGCGCCCTGGGCTCATCCGGGGTTCCGCCGGAGGGTGGGTGTCGGGTAGGCTGGGCCCGTGGTTGCGAGGAGTTGAGATCACGTTCCCGGGAGGGCAAGCGCATGCCTCGTACGAAGGTCCAGGACTTCTCCGTGTCGCGCCTCCAGATCCTCGATCACGAGGGCGGCGCCGATGCCAAGCTCGACCCGCAGCTCGCCGAGGCCGAACTGATCCGGCTCTACCGGGCGATGCTCCTGGGTCGCAGCATCGATCAGCGGATGCTCAAGCTGCAGCGTCAGGGGCGCATCGGCACCTTCGGCCCGAGCACCGGTCAGGAGGCTGCCCACGTGGGCCCTGCCTTCGCGATGGGTCCGCAGGATTGGTTCGTCGGCGCCTTCCGCGAGCTGGGCGCGCGGCTTTTGCGCGGCGAGCCGCCGGCCAATGGCCTGCTGTTTCACAACGGCTACGAGGAAGGCAATGTCATCGAGGACAATCGCGGTCACGTCCTGCCAATCTCGATCATCGTCGGCTCGCAGGTGCTGCACGCGGTCGGCATCGCCTACGCCCTGTGGCAGCGCGGCCAGCGCGATGCCGCCGTGGTCACGTTCCTGGGCGACGGCGGGACCTCCCAGGGCGATTTCTACGAGGCGATGAACTTCGCCGGCGTGTGGAAGACCCCGGTGGTCTTCGTCTGCCAGAACAACCAGTGGGCCATCTCGGTCCCCCGCAGCCGGCAGTCAGCCGCCCCCACGCTGGCCCAGAAGGCGGTGGCCGCGGGAATTGCGGGCATCCAGGTGGATGGCAACGACGTCCTGGCGACCTACGTGGCCACGAAGGAAGCGCTCGAGCGCGCGCGGGCCGGCCAGGGGCCGACCTTGATCGAGGCCGTGACCTATCGGCTCATGATGCACACCACGGCCGATGACCCGCGCAAGTACCGGTCCGAGGAGGAGGAGCGGGAGGCGTGGGCGCGCGACCCGCTGCCCCGCTTCCGGAAGTACCTCGAGCGCCGCGGCATCTGGAACGATGAGCGCCAGGCCGCCCTGGAGGCAGAGGTCAAAGCCGAGGAGGACGCAGCCGTAGCGGAGTTCGAGCGGCGCACGGAGTTCAAGCCCGACGCGCCGTTCGATCACGTCTTCGGCACGCGCCATGCGGTGATCGAGGATCAACGGGCCGAGTTCCTGGCCCAGGTGCGTGCGCGCAGCGAGCAGGCAAAGGCTTGAGGCGAGCCGGGCGGCGCGGGAGGTGTCATGCCCAAGCTGAACATGGTGCAGGCGATCAACCTGGCGCTCGACCAGGAGATGGCCAAGGACGACCGGGTAGTGGTCCTGGGCGAGGATGTCGGGGTGGACGGCGGCGTCTTCCGCGTGACCGAGGGGCTGCGCGAGAAGTACGGCGCCGAGCGCGTGATCGACACGCCCCTGGCCGAGTCCGCGATCATGGGGACGTCGGTCGGGATGGCGCTGGCCGGTTTGCGCCCGGTGGCGGAGATGCAGTTCTGCGGCTTCTCGTACCTGATGCTGCCCCAGCTCGAGGGGCACGCCGCGCGCCTCCGTTCGCGCTCGCAAGGTCACTGGCAGGTGCCGCTCGTCGTGCGCGTGCCCTACGGGGGCGGCGTGCGCGCGCTCGAGCACCACTCCGAGAGCCCCGAGGCAACCTATGCCCACATCGCGGGTGTCAAGGTCGTCGTCCCCTCCGCGCCGCGCAACGCTCGCGCGCTGATCGTGGCCGCGATCCGGGACCCGGACCCCGTGGTCTTCCTCGAGCCGAAGCGTTCATACCGCGCGTTTCGCGAGGAGGTGCCGGAGGAGGAAGAGGTTCTCGAGATCGGCCGCGCGCAGGTCGTTCAAGGAGGGAAGGACCTCACGCTCATCTCTTGGGGCGCGATGATGCGCCCGGCGCTCACGGCGGCCGAGGAAGTGGCCGCCGCGCGCGGCGCACAAATCGAGGTGATCGATCTGCTCACCATCGCGCCGCTCGATGTGCGGGCGATCGCCGCGTCGGTCACGAAGACCGGCCGGTGCGTCGTGGTTCAGGAATCCCACCGGAGCTTCGGCGTCGCCTCCGAGGTGATCGCGTCCATCAACGATCAGGCGCTCGTCTACCTCGAGGCGCCGGTGCGACGGGTCACCGGGTACGACGTGGTGACGCCCTACTTCGGTCGCGAGCTGGACTACATCCCGAGCCCGGAGCGGATCCGCCGGGCGATCGAGGAGACGCTCGACTTCTAGCGCTGCCGCCCGGGCGGCGCCCCGCAGGGGACAGGAGGTGGCCGTGTACGAGTTCAAGCTGCCCGATCTGGGCGAGGGCATCCATGAGGGCGAGATCCTCAAGTGGTACGTCGCCGCCGGCGACGCGATCGCGGAGGACGCGCCGCTGGTCGACATCGAGACCGACAAGGCCGCGGTCACGATC
>CAZDKK010000062.1:0-28819 GCA_964506245.1 uncultured bacterium
CGCGCGCTGCTGAGACGCCGTACGCCCTGGCCGCGGCGATCGCAAGCGATCTCGACCCGCGCACGCTCGTCGAGCGCATCCTGTCCATCGCCGTGGCCAACGTGGGGGCGCGCCGCGGGATTCTCTTCCTGGGCTGCGGCGATGACGTGGGTCTGGTGCCGGCGGCCGCGCTGAGCATCGCGGGCGACGAGATCCGGGCGATCGAGACGGTGTGCGCCGGCATCGTCGCCGCGCCGGGGACGGTGCTGGCCAGCGCGAATGCAGCGGGCGATCCGCGGCTGGCGCCGATTCCCGGCGTGCAAAGGGGCGAGGCGCGCTCGGTGTTCTGTGCGCCGCTGATCAGCCGCGGCCGTCCGCTCGGACTGCTCTACCTGGACGGGCCGTCTGCCCCCCGCCGGATTTCGCCCGAGTCGGTCAGCCGCCTCGCGGAGCTAGCTGGCCTGGCCGCGGTGGCACTGGAGAACGCCCGCACGCACGCGGAGATCGTACTCGAGAACAGACAACTGCGCAGCCAGCTCGAGGCGCCGGCGTCCTTCCCCCGCCTGCCCTCCGCGAGCCCGCAGATGGACTGCCTGTACAGGCGGGCCGCGCTGGCGGCGCAGGTGGACGTGCCGGTCCTGATCCTGGGCGAAGTGGGAACGGGCAAGGAGAGGCTGGCCCGCGCCGTGCACGAAGCTGGCGCGCGTTCCCGGGGGCCCTTCGTCTACTGCCTCTGCGACGCCGGCCGGCGCGAGCTGATGGAAGGGCTGCTGTTCAGCCATGCGCGCGGTGTCCCTCCGGGTGCGAGACGCCCGGGTCGGCTGCACGACGCGGACCGGGGGGTGCTCTACCTGGAAGAGGTCACGAACCTGGACACGGAGCTGCTGCTCAAGCTGCTGCGGGCGCTGGAGGAGGGTGCGGTCCGCCCGATCCACGGCCTGCGCGACGAACGCATCGATGTGCGGCTGATTTCCGCGACCCGTCGCGACCTTCGCGCCGACGTGCGCGCCGGGCGCTTCCCGGAGCAGCTCTACTACCGCATCAGCGCAGTCGAGCTGCGCATCCCGCCCCTGCGCGAGCGGCCGGAGGACATCCCGTTGCTCGTGGACCACTTCGTCGCTTGCCACCTGGCCGGCCGCGAGGGCCGGCGGAGAGTCCGATTCACGCCCGATGCGATCGAATGCCTCCAGGGACTGGCCTGGCGCGGGAACGAACGCGAGCTGGCGTGCCTGGTACGCCGCGCCCTGCTCGTCACGGGGCGCACGACGATCGACCGGGCCGCGATCCGGCGGCTCACGGCCGCGGCGGAGCATGTGAGGGCGCCCGCTGACCTTCCGGGGGCGTGGCCGGCGGCCCAGGCGGGGCAGATGCGCACCTATGCGGAGCAGGAGCGAGAGGTCCTGCGCGAGGCGCTGGCCCGGGCGGGCGGCAACAAGTCAAAGGCCGCGCGGCTCCTCGGCCTGCATCGCAATACCTTCCTGCGCCGTATCCGAAGGCTAAACGTCACATTGAATTAGCCGCTTTCCCCCGGGGCTGGATTGGCTCAAGGCCCCCTCCCGAGCGACCGATTTTTCTCAGGGAAGGCAAGGGAGGAAACTGCCATGTCCAATCCCGGAGAGAAGCAGCGTTTCCGCGCGAATCCCGAGGGCGGTGCCGAGCCGCTCCCGGCGGGCCTGCGCGCGCAGCGCGTCATCGAGACGATCGCCGAGCTGCAGTCGGCCTGCTCCTTCCCGGGAACGCTGTTGCACGTCCTGCAGGTGGTCAACGACGAGAAGAGCACCAAGCACGACCTAGCCCACGCGATCGAGCGCGATCCCGATCTGACCGAGCGCGTGCTGCACGCGGCCAACAGCCCGCTCTACCTGACCTACAACGCGCGCATCGACGAATCGGCGCTGGCGGTCACCAACCTCCCCACGGCAGTGCTCAAGCTGGGCTTCACCAGCATTCGCAACATCGCTTTCACACAAGGCATCTGCGATCTGGGGCACGGCGGCCACGAGCTGGGGACGGAGATCGTCGTGCATCTGCTCGTCGTGGCCGAGCTGGCCCGCGCCCTGGGGCTCCAGCGCGGGCGCGGGTTGGGCGAGGACGCCTACTTCGCGGGGCTGGTACACGACTACGGCAAGCTGGCGCTCCTGAAGACGCTGCCGCTCGAGTACTTGCGGGTCGCGGCGCGCTGCCGGACGCACAGGCGCACGGCGCTGCAGGCGGAGGAGGAGCTGCTGGCACCGTGCCAGCCGATCCTGCGCAACCATGTGCACACGGGCGCGGAGCTGCTGAGACTGCACGGCCTGCCGGCCAGCATCGTCACCGCGGTGATGCGCCATCACGAGGACCCGATCGCTCACCGCGCCAGCGGCACGGTCTGGACCGTGCCCTCGCTGGTGGCGTTGGCCAACCACCTGGCCTACCGCATCGGATATCCCGATGGCTTGAGCGAGGTCGACGCGGCCTGCCTATCGAAGCCCGAGCTGGTCGACCTGCTGCGCGTCGAGGAGAGCGTGGTGGAACAGGTGATCCGCGAGAGCGTCAGCCGGGTCGATGACGCGATCGCGGTGGCACGGCTGCCGGTTCGGCCGCAGCTCCTGGAGCGGATCCGCCGCATGGAGCGATCTGCCGAGGTCTCCGCGCGCGACTACCACGGTGTGGTGCGCGCGACGGACGAGCCCTACGGCGCCTGTCTGACCCTGATCGATCTGGCGCGCTCCCGCCCATCGGTGGGGTTCTATGACTTCAAGGCCCACACCGGCCTGGAGACGCCGGCGCTGCAGCGATTCCTGGGTCGATTGATCGAGGCAGGCTACCTGAAGGTGTCGGAGACCGGCGAGGCGCGTCTGACCTACCAGGCCACGCGCAAGCTGCACGAGCATCGGCCGCACGACGTGCTCCGCCAGGTGCTGCTGGACCGCGAGGAACCCGGGGCGAACGCGGCTTGAGGTGGCGCATGCAGATCCATCTTCACCTGCTGGCGCTGGCGTTCCTGGTGGGCTTCCTGGACTTCCTCGTCTTCCACCTGTACCGCCCGCGTCTGCGCAACGCCTTCCTGGCGTTCTCCCGCCAGAAGCTGGTCTTCCTCTCGTGCGCGGTACCCTTTGGCCTCGCGGCGGCTGCACTCTACTTGCTGGTCATGCTGATGCTGCAAGGCCTGGGCGCCGACCTGGGCGCAACCACGCTGGGATGGGTCAGCGCCGTGGTCGTCCCGCTGGTGGTGCACCACGGGACGCTGGCCTGGCCCTCCCGCCGCCGGTTCGGCGATGAGACCCAGCACATCCGATTCTGGTTTCCCTACCGAACCGTGTGGGAGCGGGTGGGGCGGCACATTGAACGGCGGCACAGCCACAACCTGGAACAGCTCGCCGGCCAATATGCGAGCGTGCCGTGGGATGACGACTCCCTGGCCCGCATCCATGCGCGCATCGTGCCCCACTACCGCGGCAAGGAGGAGCACGAGCGCATCAACCCGCAGCTCCTCGTCTCGCTGCGGCGTTTCCGCGAGCAGCACGATACCTTCGCGTTCTTCTACGCCCTGCTGGAGGAATTCGGGCCGCGCCGCGTCAACCGCGTGCTCGGTCGGCTGTGATTCAGCCACCCGTTCGCGGGTTCCAGCGGTCGAAATGCACGAGGTCCGCTAGGTCCCGCCGCTTCTTGGGACGTGCCTGATCGGCCGGAAGTCCGAGGGGTGTGAACGCGATCGGCTCGACGCCCGCCGGCAGTCCCAACACCTCACGCGCCGCCTTGGCGTCGAAGGCGCCGACCCAGCAGGTTCCCAGCCCGATCTCCGCCGCGGCCAGCACCAGGTGGTCCATGGCGATGGTGGCATCGACATCGGCGTAGTTCTTCCCGTCCGCGCGTCTCCAGGCCTCGGCGGGCACGGTGCAGATGCCGATCACGTACGGGGCCTGGACGAACCAGTCCCGGCCATAGATCAACCGCAGTTCCTGCTCGCGCCCCTCGGTCTTCACGACGATCAGGCGGAACGGCTGGCGGTTGGCGGCGGAAGGGGCGAGCTGGGCCGCCTCGAGCACCTGCTGGAGTTTCTCGTCCGAAACCGGATCGGGCCGGTAGGAACGAACGCTGTACCGCTGCTGGATCAGCTCGTAGAAGTCCACCACGATCCTCCGGCTGCTCGCGGGCGGCTGTCGCCAGGCTTTGGTGCGGCGCGAAGACCGGCCTGCTGCCGGCCCGCGGCCGCGCATACCCATCGTAGTCCAATCAGCCGGTCCCGTGGAACCCCTCTGGCTATGGCGTCGGCGGACCCCGCTCGGCCGGCTCGCCGGATGGGCCGGCGGCCGCGCCCGACGGGTCACGTCCAACGAAAGGAGGAGCCATGGAGAACCACGAACAGGCTCGTCGCGGTCATGCGGCTTACGAGGCCCCCGTGCTCGTGCCGGCGCGGGTCCGGTTCGGCGCTCAGGAGCGCTTCGGGTCCGACTGGGCCGCCAACATCATCTGCTCCACGTGCAACATCGGCACCTAATCGGCGCAACGCGACGGCCACGACGCGCACCCCCGCCGCCCGAGGACGCGGCGGGGGTGCACCCGAACCGGGGAGGGAATCCATGGCGTCGAGCGCGGCGACGGGTCCCGTCGCGGTGACGACGGTCTACTGGGACATCAGCACGCGCTGCAACGGCCACTGCGTCTACTGCTCGGCCCGTTCCGCGCTGGGGGAGGGAGCGCAGCCGCCAGTGAAGACCGACGAAGCGCTGCGCGGCCTGCGCCGGTTGCGGCGGGCTGGAGCCGAGGGGGTCGTCTTCCTCGGCGGCGAGCCGACGCTGCGCGACGATCTGGGCGACCTCACCTGCGCCGCCCTGCGTCTGGGGCTCTCGGTGAGCATCGCCACCAACGGGCTGACGATGCCGCGACAGCTGCAGCGGCGGCTGCTCAGCCAGCAGGGACTGGCGATCAACATCAGCCTCGACAGCGACGATCCCGCGGAGAACGACGCGGTGCGCGGCAAGGGCTATCACGCAGCGTGCACGCGCACGCTGCGGGATCTGCTGGCCGAGCGACGCGCGGCCGGCTCATCCGTGCGGGTCACCCTCCAGGCCACCCTGAGCCGGCTCAACCTCGAGCACATCGGGGAGAGGCTGCAGCGATTGCTCGACCTGGGCGTCGACAGCGTGCTGCTCGAGCGCATGAAGACGTATCCTTGGCACTCCCGCGCCGTCCGCGCCCTGGCCCCCGGTCCCGAGGAGTGGATCGCCGCGGCCGGCCAGGCCGCGCGGGTCGGGGCCGCGGCGGGACAGGGGCGCGTGCAGATCAATTTCGGGCTCGCCCGCCTGAGAGCCGCCCTGGCTGCGCGCTACGGCAACCCCGCTCTGCCCGATCGCATCTGCCCCGGGGGCCTGGCCGTGGCGGTGGTCGACTTCGGCGGGCAGCTCCATCCCTGTCGCGCGGCGGCCGAGCAGCCCGTGCCGGTCGATGCGTCGGGCCGCCCGATCTACGACCGCGAGGCGATCAGCATCCGCTCGTCGCGCGCCGGGCGCTTTCTGGGGAGCCCCTACTTCGTCGACTTCTTCAACTTCGCCCACTCGGTCCGCACCTACGAACGGCTGTCCCTGTGCCGCGCGTGCGAGCACTACCTCGTTTGCGAGCCCTGTCCGCTCGACGTCATGCATCTCGGCGACGGGGTCACGCGCGAGTGCCGCGCGCTGCTGGCGGGGCGCATGCCTTGACCCGCGGCGACATCCTGGTGGCGGCGCCGCGCCCGGGGTGAGTCCACAATGACGGGAGGGGACGATGATCGCGCCGCACAACGGCCGGCGGGAGCTGCTGGCCCGGATCGGCGAGCTGGCCCTGCGCGCGCGCCTGCGCCGCTGCCGCACGGCTCGTGCTTTCGAGGACAAGGAGGGTGGCTGGACGCTCGTGACCTGCACGGGCATGGCCATGCGCGTGACCGGGGAGGTTGCGGTCCGCGCCTGGGAGGCTCTTCAGGGGCGCGGCCGCGCGGTGTGCGAGCTGGCGGAGGATCTGGCCAGGCTCTTTCCCCAGACCCCGCCCGAGACGATCACGCGGGATCTGATGACGTTCACGTCCCACCTCCACGCGGCTGGGTTCCTCGAGGTGGTGTCGATTGCCCCGGCGCCGCGAGCAGGCGCGGACCAGATCCCGAGATCTCCCGCGGCGGGTGGCAACGGGCGGCCGGCGTCAGATCATCCCGCCGAATAGGTTGGTGTAGATGAGCTGGTAGTTGCCGGTGCCCATCCGGTCCATGAAGATGAACCGCAGCGCCCCGTCCCGTGCGCGCAGCGCTTGCGAGGGCAGGAGCGGATCGCCGCGCCGGTTGTAGTACCAGACCTGGTAGCCCGTGGAATTGAGCCAGTGCACGCGCGGGCGACCCCCCGTACCGGATGCGTCCATCTCATCGATCTCGCGCTCGAGAAAGTTGTACAGAAGGTCTTCCTCCTGGGGCGCCAGCTCCTTGTGGATCTCATCGGGCTCGCCGAAGTGCACGTAGACGCGTCCCCTGTCCGCCAGGCACCCGCGCCGCGTGCCGGTGCCGTAGCGCTTGTCCGCCGTGGACACCCGCTCGCGGAAGCGTGCCTTGGCCTCGTTCGTGGCAGGTGTCTCGCCCCCCAAGGCCCTCCACAGGCTGTCGAGCGCCACCTCTTGCTGCCCGGGCTCGAGGGTCATGAAGTGCTCCCAGGCATCGCCGGTGAAGAGCAGCGAGGCCTCCTCCACTTGCTGGCTGTGTGGTCCCGCCCACGCCAGCGGGTCCCAGTGCACCTGGAAGTGACCGGAGACTCGATCGGGTTCGGCGGCAAACGCCGTCGATTGGCCCGACCGGACGGCTTGTGCCGGGGACGCCGCCGGCCGGGCCATGAACTCGACGGCATAGGTCCCGGCGGGCAGCCGGGACACATCCAACACCCGCATCGCCCCGCAGTGGTGCCACTCGGGTTGCAGGCGGCTCTCCTGCTCGTAGAGAACCTGCTGATCGGGCCACGAGGTCACGCGCGTATCCAGCACGGTCTCGTGCAGCTCGAGCCCGTACAGCTCGAGGTAAACGGTGAGGGTGGGGTTTCGCAGTCCGTAGGCGTGGCTGGGATGTGGGTCGAGCTGCCGTCGCATCGTTGCGGCATCACCCAGCATCCAGTCCCCGTCGACGACCGCGACTCCCTGGCTGGGAGCCTCCCACAGGAACAGCGGCGCGCTCAGCGCCCAGCCTCCCGACAGGTCTGGCACGGCGAGGCCACCCCGGGCCGCGCCGCGCTTGTGCTTGCCCCCCAGCAGCGGAATCAGCGCCCGGCGCGTGGCGTTGCGGTCGCAGACCTCGACCTCGATGCCGTGCGCACCCTCGGCCAGCGGTGCCACGAGCCGGACGATGGCGCGGGCCGGAGAATCCCCTCGGGCCGCCTCGCTCGGCGGCGGTCCGGGCTCCTCTCCCTCGGCGGGATCGGAGCAGCGGACGTCAAGCTGATTGCTCAAGCGCACCAAGGGATCCTGTCCCGAGGAGAGAAAGGTCACGCTGGCGTCGAGCTGCATCCAGGTGCCGGGGCGATCCGGGATCGACACCGGCACCAGCTCCGGCTCCGGCAGATCCACGTAGAGGAACCCCTCGGGCTGATCGGCCTCATCGAGAAAGACCACGGCGTCGGCCATGAAGCGGATGTCGCCCTCGGCCTCGAGCGGGAACGGCGGCAGGGCCGAGTCGGTGTCGCCACCCCACAGGGCAAAGGCCCCCAGCATCAGCGGCAGCACGCACCCCTGCGACACCGGCCGGTAGCCGAAGCGACGGTGCCGATCGCCGCTGTTCCCGCCCGTGGTGGCCTGAGGCTTCACCGGTTCCTATCTCCTGATATCCGTCCTTTGGCCCATCGCCTCAGACCAGCACGGGGGGCTGTGGTTCGGCAACGACCGCGGACATCAAGATTGGACGGAGCCTGCCTGGTGGATTCCCCGGGCCCCAGCGCACCGCGCGTGCCTCGATGGAGCGGCCGGGACGCGCTGTGAGCGTCCCCCGGCGATCCCACATGATCCGCTTGTGACGCTGCACATCCGGCCCCATCATTCCCAGATCCGACGGGCGCGGGTCGGGAGGCCGCGCTCCCGCCGGTTCAGGGGTTGCAGGGAGGTGGGGATGGACATTCCCGGTCTTCTCTCGGCGGTGGCGGGGCCTGCGGCATCAGCGGGAGGGCATATGGGGGGCCTTCAGGTGGGCTTCCTGCCCTGGTTGCTCTTCTGCCTGTTCGTGACGGTGATGCTGCTGCTCGACCTCTTCGTGTTCCATCGCCGCTCGCATGTGGTCGGGCTGCGCGAGGCCACGCTGTGGAGCATCTTCTGGGTCGCGCTCGCGGGCTGCGTCGCGGTGGTCATCCGCTTGTGGCACGGGAGCAGCGCAGCGCTGCTCTTCCTGACCGGCTACGTGGTCGAGCTCTCCCTCTCCGTCGACAACCTGTTCGTCTTCCTGATGCTCTTCACCTACTTCGCCGTTCCGGCCAAGTACCAGCACCGCGTGCTCTTCTGGGGCATCGTCGGCGCGGTGATCATGCGGATCCTCTTCATCGTGGTGGGCGTGGCCCTCATCAACCGGCTCCATTGGGTGCTCTTCATCTTCGGGGCGTTCCTCGTCTTCACCGGCATTCGCATGGCGGCCAAGAGCGATGAGGAGATCCACCCCGAGCGCAACCCGGTGCTCAAGTTGGCGAAGAAGATCCTGCCGGTCAGCACCGAGTACCACGGGGGCGCCTTCTTCTACCGCACCCCCGGGCGTCGCCTGCTGATCGCGACCCCGCTGTTCATCGTCCTGCTCGTGGTGGAGACGACCGACGTCGTTTTCGCAGTCGATTCGGTGCCGGCCGTGATCGGGGTGATCCGCGACCCGGTGACTGGCTACGCCGACCCGTTCCTGGCATTCTCCTCCAACATCTGCGCGGTGCTCGGGCTGCGGGCGATGTTCTTCGCGCTGGCCGGGTTGATGCGCCGCTTCCGCTTCCTCAACTACGGGCTGGCGGCCATCCTTTCCTTCATCGGCGTCAAGATGCTGCTGGAGGCGGCCACCTTCTACCACCTCCTGCCCCTCCACCTCGGGCCGGTCGTGATTCCCAAGGTGCACATCGCAACGTCGCTGTCGCTGGCGATCGTGGGGGCGCTCCTGGCAGTGTCGTTGATCGCCTCGCTGCTCTTCCCGGAGCGCGAGAAGCCCCCGTCCGGCGGGGAGATCGTGGAGGCGTAGTCCTCCCTGCGCGTGGGGCCGCCTCCCCGCGACGGCTACAGGTGCCGCTCGAACCACTCCACGATCTTCTCGAGCCGCGCCACGCGCCGGTCGGGCCGGCCGCCGCGCGAGAGCCCGTGCGGCTCGCCGGGGAAGCGCACGAACTCCACCTTGCGCCCCAGGGTCTTCAGCGTCGCAAACAGGTTCTCCGCCTGCTCGATGCCGCAGCGCAGATCACTCTCGTTGTGCAGGATCAGCAGCGGCGTGCGGATGTTCTGCGCGTAGGTGAGCGGCGACTGGCGTCGATAGGCCTCGACATCCTCCCAGGGATAGGCCCCCAGCGTGCGATGAAAGCGGAACCCGATGTCCGAGGAGCCGAAGAAGGGCACGAGGTCGACGACCGAGCGCTGGGTGACCGCCGCCTTGTACCGGCGCGTGTGACCCACGGCCCAGTTGGTCATGTAGCCGCCGTAGGAGCCGCCGGTGATGCCGATGCGCTTCGGGTTCACGTAGGGCAACCGCTCCAAGAAGTCCGTCACCGCCATGATGTCGGCGAAGTCGCGGTTGCCCCAGTCAGCTTTGATCGCCTCGGCGAACGCGCGGCCGTACCCCTGCGATCCACGCGGGTTGCTGTACAAGACGACGCATCCGCGGGCGGCGAGGAGCTGCATCTCGTGGAAGAAGCTGTAGCCGTACTGCGTCTGCGGGCCGCCGTGCACCTCGACAATGGCCGGGTACTTGCGGCGCGGATTGAACCTGGGCGGGGTGAGGACCCAGCCTTCCACGCGCGTCTTCTCGGTCGAGCGCACGACTACACGCCTGGGCCTGCGCACCTCGATCTCGTCGGTCCAGGCCTGGTTGAGCGTGGTCAGGCGCCGCGCCGTGCCGGTGCGCAGGTTGAAGGAGAAGACCTCGGGTGGCATCGTCGGGGTCGAGACCACGCCGGCGGCCGTACGGCCGTCCGCCGCGACACAGACCGACTGCAGGTGGATTCGGTCGGGCGTGAGGAGCTGCGGCGCGCCGCCCCGCGCCGGCACGCGGTAGAGGCCGGTCGAGCCGTGCCGGCTGGACATGAAGAAGATCGATCGCCCATCGGGGCTCCAGTGTGGGAAGAGCAGGCCCGGCCCGCCGACGATGTCGGTGATCGTCGTGTCATAGGCCGGCTGGTCGAAGCGCCGCGACAGGCACCGCGCCCGCCCGCGGCCGTTGGCCGGGACGACCCACACGCGGTCCTGCTCGTACCACGGGTCGCGAACGTCGTCGTGGCCGATGTAGGCGATGCGCGCGCCGTCGGGTGAGAAACGCGGGCACCCGGCCGGGCCTGGTGGGGTCGGGAGCAAACGCGGCTTGCCGCCGCGGGCGGAGACGATGAAGAGGTCGATCTTCTCCGCGTCGCGATCGGGGTCGGGCTGCACGTTGCGTGCGAAGACAATCCACCGGCCGTCGGGGGAGAAGGCGGGGTGGGCAGCGCCCCGCCTGCCCGTCGTGATCTGGGTGCCCTCGCCGGTGGCGATGTCGAAGATCCAGATCTGCGGCTCTGCCTTGGGCACGAAGCCCGCCCCATCAGCGCGGTAGTGGAGGCGGTCGATCTCGCGGCAGACGGGCGGCTCCCGCTTGGGGGGCGCGGCCTCTGGATCGAAGGCTGGCGCCTGCGGTCGCCGCCCCGCACGCTGTTTCGCTTCGTCCCCTGCTGCGCCGGGTTTCTCGATGGGGTCGTTCGGCCGGAACGTGCACAGGATCCGCCGGCCGTCGGGCGAGAAGGAGAGGTCGCCGAAGCCGCCGTCCCGCTCGACGAGCGGCCTGGCTTCGCCGCCGTCGGCGGGGAGAATGTGGATCCCCGGATAGTTGCCGCGTTTGGCGGTGAAGGCGATCAGGCGACCGCCGGGGGAGTAGATGGGCCCCGCATCGCCCTTCTTTCCATGGGTGAACTGGCGCAGCGAGCCGTCGCGCGTGCTGACCACGTGGAGGTGGCTGTCATAGCCCTGGTGGTCCTTGCGCACCGACTTGACCGCGAAGACGAACCTCTCGCCGTCCGGCGACAGACTGCCGCCGTGAATCGACTTGAGGGTGTAGAGATCTCCGGGGGCAACCGGACGCCGACTCTTCGTACGCCTTCCGGCCATGGTGCACCTCGCTCTGAGGGACTTCCTGGGGTCCGGCTCGAGCGCCGGGATCGGGAAGATCGTAGCAGGGTGGTGCGTCTGTGCCCAGCGCCGCGGGGGGAGCGGGTCAGCCGAGCAGTCCCAGGTGGCGAGCCGCGGCCGCGACGAGCGCCGCTCGATCGTGGTCTCGTCCCAGGCGAACGATGCTCTCCCGCACCACGATGCGCTTCGTCGCCTGCTCGAGGGCCGGGAAGTCGGAGACGCCTTCCATGCACAGCAAGCGGAAATCACGCACTCGCTCGAGCGCCCCCTCGACCTCCGACCGCGTGTGACAGCGGGCCACGATCCACTCCACGAGATACTCGAGGTACTGGTCGAAGGTCTTGCAGTTGAGCTGCCGCTGGCCGGTCGCCTGGACTTCGAGATCCGACGCACTGGCGGGGATCAGTGCGGTCACGAGCCCGTTTCCATCCGGCCGGCCCTGGCCGCTGAGCGCCTGGAAGAGCCCGCACTGCTCGCAGGCGGAGGGGCAGCGGTCCACGCAGGGCGCGTCGTAGACGATGCGATGGACGCCGCTCCAGCGGTCCAGGACGGCTCCGCGCAGGGGGATCCGGGTCGCGAGGTCGGCCACGAAGGCGCGGGCCTCGCCCCAATGAGCCTCGACGGCAGGGGATATCACGGGGGGTCCCTCCTCCTGCAGGCCAGTACGAGAACCCCCTGCCCGCGGTTGCCTGAGCGCTCGGCAGGGGTGAGCCCGGGTGCGGGTTGCGGACAATCCCCATTCCGGCTTAGGATTCGAGCTCTCATGCGCGCTCGAGGTGACAAGCTGAACCGGCCGCGATCCTGGGTGGCCCCCCTGGTCCTCCTGGCCGTGCTGACCACCCTCGTCCTGGCCGGCGGCCTCGGCCTGACCGAAGGCCAGCTCACCTATGCGCTCGACGATTCCTACGTCCACATGGCCATGGCGAAGAACCTGGCCCAGCACGGTGTCTGGGGCGTCACGCGTCACGAGTTTTCCTCGTCCTCGTCGTCTCCCCTCTGGACGCTCCTGCTCGCGGGGGTGTTCACCGCTACCGGCCCGGTTGATGCCGTGCCGCTCGTGCTGAACCTGATCTGCGCGGTGGGGGTGGTGTTCGTCGCTCACCGCCTCCTGACCGCGCGGGCGGCGCCAGGCTACGGGGGGGCGATCACGGCTGCGCTCCTGGCGCTCGTGGCCTGCGTGCCGCTCGCGGGGCTCATCGCCACGGGGCAGGAGCACACGCTGCACCTGCTGCTCGTGCTTTTCTTTGCCGGCATGGTCGCGGAGCGCCTGAGCCGCGACGATGGGGAGCGTCTGGGCGCCGGGGAACGCCGCGACGATGGGGAGCGCCCGGCCCGGCGCGCGCCGTGGGTGGATTGGAGGCTCTGGCTGGTCGCGGCAGCGCTGGCGCTCGTCCGCTACGAGAGCCTCTTTCTCGTGTTCGGGGCCTGCGTGCTGCTGGCCCGCCGCGGCCGGCGCGGTGCGGCGCTGGCGCTCGCCGCGGCCGCTGCCCTGCCGGTCGTCGCCTTCGGGGCGATCTCGCTCTCGCACGGCTGGCTCTTCTTCCCGAACTCGCTCGTGCTGAAGGCCAACCTTCCCGGCGAGGCGGCGGGCCAGACCCTGCGCACCCTCACGGGCTACGTGGTCCTGCGGAGGCTCATCGCCAACGCGCATCTGCTCGTGCTGGTCGCAGCCGCGCTGGCCTGCCTGGCGGCGCTCGTCCGCGGTGCGAGCGCCGTGTTGCTCGTGCTCTTCCTGGTGACGCTCGTCCTCCACCTGGCGCTGGCCGATGTCGGCTGGTTCTACCGCTACGAGGCCTACCTCGTCGGCCTCGGGCTGATCGCGTCGGCCGCCGGATGGCTCGAGCTGCGCGCACGCGGCGCCGGCCAACCGGCGCCGCGCCTGAGGTTGCGCGGCGCGCGCGCCTGGGCGCTGGCCCTCCTGGCCCTGCTCGCCACGGGCGTCCTGGTCGATCGCGGGGCACGGGCGATGCTCGAGGCGCCGCGCGCGATGCGCAACATCCACGAGCAGCAGGTCCAGATGGGCCGCTTCCTGCGCGAGCACTATACGGGCGCGGTCGTGGCGGTGAACGACATCGGCGCGGTCAACTACCTCGCTGACGTGCGCTGCCTCGATCTGATGGGTCTGGCCAGCCGAGACGTCGCTGCGCAGCTGCGCGCTGGAACGTACGGCGCGCGCGCGCTCGACGAGCTGATCCGCCGCCACGGCGTGAAGGTGGCGATCGTTTACGACAACTGGATCCGCATCCCGGAGAGCTGGCAGCGGGTCGGGCGCTGGCGCATCCAGGACGATGTCGTCACCGGGGGCGACACGGTGAGCTTCTACGCGATCGATCCCGCCGAAGCACCGCGACTCAGCGAGGCTCTGCGAAGGTTCGCCCCGCGACTGCCGAAGACGGTGCAGCAGGCCGGGCCCTATCTCGACGGGTAGGGTCTACGACCTGGTAGAGGCGGCAGCGGAGCCGCTAGCCCAGCGGCTGCTCCGTCCGCGCGATGATCTCGTTCTGCAGCGTGCGCGACAAATCGCAGAAGTAGTCGCTGTAGCCCGCGACGCGTACGATCAGATCACGATGGCTCTCGGGATCGGCTTGTGCGGCCCGCAAGGTCTGCGCGCCGACGACGTTGAACTGCACGTGATGGCCGCCGAGCCGGAAGTAGGTGCGCACCAACGCGGCCAGCTTCGCCAGGCTCTCCTCACCCTCCAGCACCTGGGGCAGGAACTTCAGGTTGAGGAGCGTACCGCCGGTCCGGACCTGGTCCATCTTGGCCGCCGACATGAACACTGCGGTCGGACCGCGCCGATCCTGTCCCTGTACGGGAGAGATGCCCTCGGACAGGGGCGTGCCCGCCCGGCGTCCATCGGGGGTCGCCCCGGTCACCGCGCCGAAGTAGACGTGGCACGTGGTGGGCAGCATGTCGATGTGGTAGCGGCCGCCCCGCGCGTTCGGCCGCCCGTCGACTGCGCGGAAGTAGGTCTCGAATGCGGCGCGCATGAGATCATCGGCCTCGTCGTCGTCGTTGCCCCACTTGGGGGAGCGGTTGCGCAGGCGCTGGCGCAGGGGCTCGTGGCCGGCGAAGTCGTCGCGCAGAGCCTCCAGCAGCTCCGCCATGGTCACCGCGCGATCCACGTACACGTGGCGCCGGATCGCCGCCAGGCAGTCGGTGAGCGTCCCGATGCCGACGCCCTGGATGTAGCTCGTGTTGTAGCGCGCGCCCCCAGCGTTGTAGTCGAGGCCCTTGGCGATGCAGTCATCCGTGATGAGCGACAGGAAGGGCGCGGGCATCTCCCGGGCGTAGATGCGCTCGATGATCTCGTTGCCGCGGATCTTGATGTCGACGAAGTGATGAACCTGCCGTTCCCACGCGCGGAAGAGGTCCTCGAAGCTCGCACAGGCCCGCGGATCGCCCGTGGCCGGTCCGAGGGGTTGCCCCGTGCGGGGATCGCGGCCGTCGTGCAGGGCCAGCTCCAGCAGCTTGGGCAGGTTGAAGTAGCCCGTCAGGATGTAGGCTTCCTTGCCGAAAGCCCCTGCCTCGACGCAGCCGCTCGTGCCACCCTCGCGCGCATCCTCGATGGACTTGCCCTGCCGGAGAAGCTCCTGGATCACGACATCCGCATTGAACACCGACGGAAAGCCGTACCCCCGGCGGATCACGCGCAGGGCGTCGAGAAGGAACGGCTCGGGCGTCTCGCGCGAGATCTGGACGTTCTGGCTCGGCTGCAGGATGTGCAGCTCGTCGATCACCTCGAGCAGGAGGAAGGAGACCGCATTCACCCCATCGCTGCCGTCCCGCTGGAGGCCGCCGAGGTTGATGTTGGCGAAGTCTGTATAGGTTCCGCTCTCCGCCGCCGTGACGCCGACCTTGGGTGGGGCGGGGTGGTTGTTGAACTTGATGAAGAAGCACTGGAGCAGCTCCCGTGCCTGCTCCCGGGTGAGCGTACCGTCGGCTAGATCCTTCTCGTAGAACGGGGCGAGATGCTGATCGAGGTGACCGGGGCAGAAGGAATCCCAGCCGTTCAGCTCCGTGATCACCGCCAGGTGGACGAACCAGTAGGCCTGGAGCGCCTCGTGGAAGTCGCGCGGCGCCTGCGCCGGCACGCGCGCGCAGACCGCGGCGATGCGCTCCAGCTCCGCCCGGCGCAGCGGATCCCGCTCTTCGCCGGCCAGGCGGCGGGCCTCGGCGGCGTGGCGCTCGGCGAAGAGGATCGCCGCGTCGGCCGCGATCGACATCGCGCGCAACTCCTCGCGCGGGTCGGACGCGGCCGGGATGCTGCCCGCGCCGGTAGCCTGCACGCCCGCCCAGGGCCCGAGCACCGCGAGGCGCCGCTCGATCTCGGCCTGGAAGTCCCGCAGCCCGCGCCGGTAGATCTTCCCGTCGGCGACCGTGTGGCCCGGGGCGCGCTGCTCCATGAACTCGGTGAAGATGCCGGCCTCGTAGGCCTGATGCCACTCGGGCGGCAGGCTCGCGAAAATCCGCTCCCGCAGACTGCGGCCACGCCAGTAGGGGAGGATCTCCCGCTCGTAGGCGCGGAGCACATCCTCGCTGACCGCGTAGCTCGTCTTCTCGCGCGTGGCCAGGATGCGCAGGTCCTCGAGGCTGTGGCAGGTCAGCTCGGGGTAGGTGGGGGTGGCGTTGGGCGCGGGGCCGCGTTCGCCCACGATGAGCTCTCCCGGCCCGATGTAGATTGTCTTGCGCTCGCAGAGGTGCTTGAAGGCCAAGGCGCGCAGGACCGGCGGCGAGTGCTTGCCGTTCTGCGAGCGGCAGAATTCCGTGAGCAGCAGTGCGCGCTCGGCCGAGATCGTCGGTCGAGCGGCGAGGCTCTGTGCGCGCAAGCGATGGATGCGATCGGTCATGCAGCGTGTTTCCCCGAGAGGATGCTGCGGGTGCGAGGCGCCGTTCTCAAGACGAAAGTCAGCGCTGGCGGGATAGGCCGCGACCCCTCGCGGGAGCGGCTGCGCCCCGCCCGTGGTGCGGGGCACAGCCCCGACGCAAGTCGAAACCAAGTTGCATTCCTCGTGTACGATCCGTGAGGGTGAACGGCGGCCGCGGTTCCCACGTCCTAGCGCATGCGGGGCTTGGGAGCGACAGGTGTTCGGCACTCAACGACATGAGAAACTGACGGGGGAGAGATGTCATGCTGCTCAAGAGAGTGTCTCTGCTCGGCGCTCTGCTCGTGGTTGGGTCCGCCTCTCCGGCGTCCGCTCAGGACGTGAACCGGCCTCACGACTTCAGCTCGCGCGGCCATGCGCTGTGCTTCGACTTCAGCTCCTTCGCTATCGGGGCGTTCAACGGGGGCATCGGCGGAAAGCTCCGGACCTCCGAGACATGGGCCTGGACCCTCAGCACCGATGTCCGCTACGTCGACTCGGAGAGCGATGACGACACCCCGGCGGAAGAGCGAACCGACTGGGACCTCGGCCTGACGGCGGGGTTCGAGAAGCACCGGCCCGTCTCCCACCGGATCTCGCCCTACGTGGGCGCCGATGCCCAGATCAGCCATCGCTGGAGTGAGCGAAAGCTAGCGACGGGCCAGGAGTGGCAGTACAGGAGCACGACCTGGGGCATCGATCTGCTCGTGGGGGTGGAGTGCTGGATCATGCAAGACGTCTCCCTGGCCGCCCAGTACGACCTGGGGTTTCGCAGCGGGAAGACCAAGAACGACACCGAGGGCTCGGATGAGTCCGAGCAGACGCATCTGTCGGCGGGAATCAGTGGGACATCGCTGACGCTCTCGTACTACTTCTGATCGGTGACCCAGCCAAGCCGCGGGAGGTCCTCGGAGGGGAGGCCCCCCGGCCGAATTGCCATTCCCCCTTATTCCACAAATGAATGAGAGAACGCCCGGGACAGCCCGGGACAGCCCGGGACAGCCCGGGAAAGCCCGGGACAGGCGTATCAGAAGCGCGGCCTGCTTCGTCGACCTGGTCGAGAGGGAGGAAGCTTGGCTCCCTTGAGGAATCTCCACGAATGAAGTATACTTAGTTCACATGGGATAGACCATGGGTGAGAGCTATTTGCCATCAACGGGACGGTGCGATATGGCTACCTTGCGTAAACTGTTGATATGTATGATTATAACCACGATCTCCCTCTGCGGCTCGGCGCAGGCCTACAACATCCTGGCCCTGGACATGGGCGGATACTGGAACAACATGTACCACCAGCATTTCGGCGCTCAGCTGGGGTACGGAACGCCCGGGGCGTCCGGCGAACGCTGGTACACCATGGTCAGCCCGTCAGACCTCGCGAGCACGAATCTCCTGAGGTATGACGTCCTCATGGTCCAGTCCGGGTTCACCGACGACTGGGTCCTGGAGCGTGCGACCGCCGCGCTCAACGCGCTGAACGACAAGGCCGGGGACATCCAGGCCTTCATGCAGGCCGGCAGGGGACTGGTGGCCTGCAGTGAGCCCCTGCCCAGCGGGGTCGCCAACCTCTGGGACTGGTCCCCCGTGTTCCTCAACAGCTGGGGCACCTATCACGAGAACCAGGTGGAGATTGTGGATCCCGCCCACCCGGTGATGGCTCACTCGACAAACCAGAGCCTGAGCGACTGGCACAGCTCCTGGCATGGTTGGTTCGACGCCTGGGATGCCCGCCTCCACCCGCTGGCGCGCACCGGTGACTACGGCGTCGGGGACCCGCGGACCCATCAAGTCTTGACCCTGGCGGGCGCCTACGGAAGCGGGGGCTGGGGCCGGATGGTCTTCACGATGCAGGACCCGGACTACCACGCCTATCAGGGGTTCGACGGCGCCAAGACCATGATGCGCGATGCCCTCGACTGGGTGAACCCGGTGCCTGAACCGCAGTCCGTGCTGCTCTTGTTGGCCGGCCTGGGTGGCTGGATGGCGGTGGCCGCCTGGCGCCGTCTCCGGTAGGGCGTTCCCGACAGCAGCGTTGGGGTCGCCGGCCCGCCGCCGGGCGGAGCCAGGGGTCCGGAGTCGCAGCGCCCGCCCGGGAAGACCCGGCTAGAACTGGTCGCGCTTGGTCCTCCAGCGCGTGAGCCTCCCGCTGGCGATGGATCCGAAAAGCCCCAGCGGCGTGGTCAGGGTCGTGATGAAGGCCATCATGGTCCAGTAGAACGCTGGGTAGAAGACGGCGATGGGGAAGTACAGCAAGACCTCGCGATCGTATCGACGCTCCAACAGGACCCCCGTCAAGAGCTGGAGCAGGCAGAGCGTGGCGATCAGCATGCCCCACCACTGGGGGATGGGTGAGATGCCGAACGGCAGATATCCAACCGCGTAGCTGAGGATCCAGAACGCAAAGAGCAGGATGGCCAGGTAGGCCCAGATCACGGACAAGCTGGCCTCCACGTACACAGGCCACAGGCGCCGGTAGCGGAGGTTGGTCATGACGTCGCGATGGCGCCTGAGGATCTGCGCCAAGCCCTTGGCCCAGCGCACCCGTTGGCGCCAGAGCCGCGCGAAGGTGGGCGGAACCTGCATGTAGACGAGGGCCCTGCTCTCATAGCGAATGTCGTAGGCCTGCTTCTGGAGTCTCCACGAGATGTCGATGTCCTCCGTGGCCATCTCCGGGCTGAAGAGGCCGATGTCGAAGAGAGCCGACTTCCGAAACATGCCGACCACGCCGCTCATGGTCAGAATGCGGCCCCAGACCCGCTGCGCACGCTTGAGCAGGCTCACGATCGATGTGAACTCGATGACCTGGAGCTTGGCCAGGAAGCTCTCCCGGTTGGCCACCTTGGGATTTCCCGTGACGCCGGCGACCCGCGGGCTCAGAAAGTGAGGGACGAGCCAGCGCAGCAGGTATCGGTCGGGGTAGGCGTCGGCATCCATGATGAGGACCAGCTCGCCGTTCAGACAGGGGAGGGCATCGTTCAGGGCCATCGCCTTCCCCTCGTTGCGCTGCTTGCGGATGAGGCGGACTTTTCCCTCCGCCACCAGGTCGGCGATCTGCTCCACCGTGTCGTCGATCGATGCGTCGTCGACGACCACCACTTCGAAGGAGGGGTAGTTCATGCCCAGGACCCCCGAGAGGGTCTTGCGGATGGTCCGTCCCTCGCAGTAGGCGGGAATGAGCACGGAGACGAAGGGCGCCGTGTCCGTGAGGTAGAACTGGATCGCGCCCCGGCGCTCGCGCCGATAGTAGAAGTTCACCGCCGTGACGATCCAGAGAATGCTCGATATGACGGGATAGAACCCGAAGAAGACCAGCAGCGCGATGTACGGCGGGCTCTGCTCCAGAGAGGCGAATATGCCGATCAGCCAGTCCATGGGCGAGCGTCCTAAGGCTCCAAGTCAGGTGAATCGGCGCGGTAGCGCTTCGTCCGCGTGGCCTCGTCAATCTGGATCCAGATGTGGCTGGTCTGGCGGAGTCGCGACCAATCGGCGCCCTCGAGCCGGCGGCCGATCTTGTCCGCCGTCGCCGTGAACTCGAGCAGTCGCGGCTGCTGCCTGCGCGCGAGCCTCCGGCTCAGCCTGGAATTGAAGCGGATCCACATCTCATTGATCATGGCGATGCATGCGCCGTACGCGACGAGCAGCAGGAACGTAAAGACGGCATCGCGCTCGAGGGGTCGCAGCAGGACCGCGTACAGGTACCAGACGAACGCCACCCAGCCCAGGACGCAGATGAGGCCATGGAACGCGTGGCGCACCGGGTTCGCGGTGCGCGTGATCTTCTCGGCCGGATGTCCGCCGGGGGGGTAGTCACCCACAGGGTCCATCCGGCGACTCCTGCATAGGGGGACCCTTGCGTCCCCGATCCTCAGTCGGCAAGCGCGGCCGAAGAGCCCCCTTCCCTAAGGGGCCCCGCGCGGAACGCCGATACCCTATATCGGCAGATCAAGCGCCCATCCAACGCGAATAAGGTAGGTTGCATGAGCGAGGCAGGAACGTCCTTCCTCCCCCTCGGTGCCCGTGGGATGCCGCAGGCACCCCTGTCTGCACGCGGGTACCTGCGGGCCCGGTTGGATCCGGTCCTGAGCTATCTCCTCCTGCCAGCGCTGTTCGCGCTGATCGCCGTTGCCTTTGCGTGGATGTCGACGGATCCGATCCCGGCCCTGACACCGGACTCCGTGCAGTACCTCAACGCCGCGCAGAACCTGGCCGGAGGGTACGGCTTCGTCACCTCGGCCACGGCGCTGGAGACCCCGGCCCCGCGGGTCTCGTTCACCGATTGGCCGCCGCTCTATCCGATCCTGCTCTCGGTGGGCGTTGGGGAGCGCCCGTCCCCGGACGCGCTGCCGGCCGCGCCGCTGCGGTGGGCGCGCTGGGTAAACATGCTCGCCCTGACGGCCTCCTTCTTCCCTCTGGCCTTTCTGGCGGGCGTCATGGCGGGGCCCCGGGGAGTCGTCCCGGCCCTTGGGTTCTACGCTGTCTTCAGGCCCATTCAGCTGGTGAGCTCCTTCGCGTGGTCCGAAGGCTTGTTCCTGCTGTTTGCCCTCCTCTCCTGGGCGTCATTGGTCTGGGCCATGGAGCGAAGCGCGTCGCATCGGATCGGGCTGCGGTCCTTCGTCGTGTCGGGTGTCCTGACCGCGCTGGCCGCCTCCACCCGCTATGTCGGGCTGACCGTGGCGGCGGCGGGGGCGGTCGCCATCATCCTGCGCACCGAGGGCGCGAGCGGGCGCCAGACGGCCAGGAGACTGCTGGCGTACCTGCTGCCGGCGACGCTTCCCATCGCCCTGTGGTTGCTGCGCAATCTACGCGTCACCGGCCATGCCTTCGGAGAGGCTCGCGCCGCCGCGGGTCTGGCTCCCGAGGACGTCTTGGTTGGGACCCTGCGCACGATCGCCGCGGATTGGGTCTGCCCGCACGTCTCCTCGAACCCATCGGCCGAGAAACTGACCATGGCGCTCGGTCTGGGCGCGTTTCTCTGGTTGGCGGCGCTGGCCTTGCACCGCTACGGACCACAGACCATGGAGAGCAAGAGCGAACGGCTGACCGTCTCGGTGGTCATGATGTCGTTCGTGCTCATCTACGTGGTGGTTCTCGACATCTCCGCGGGGATGATCTCCTACGACCCGCTCAACTGGCGGCTGTTCGCGCCCGCGTACCCCGCGATTCTCCTGCTCTGCGCGGGCCTCCTGCGGGGAGCCTACGTCGACTGGCGCACGGGGAAATGGCAGCGCCGGGGATTTCTCGCTTCCTGCGCCATCATGCTGATCCTGAACGCGCTGGCCACCACGCACTGGGTTCTCGGCCCGCGGGAGGACCGGAGCCTGAGCTGGCCGTACTGGCGGAGCGTCAGCCTCGCCACCCCGAGCACGCAACTCGGCGCCGCCGTCGCCGCAGCCCAGTCCACGCCCCCCGGCGCCGTCATCGTGACCAACGTCTGGGAGACGGTTGCGCTGCACGCCGGGCGCCCCGTGAAACCGGTCCCCGGGCGCACGGAGACCGGGGCCATGGAGCGGGTCTTGAGTCACCAGGGCGCGTACGTTCTGGCCGAGGAGGGATTCCGACCCGATCGCCTGGGGTTCGATGACTTCGAGGCCGTGGCAGTCTCAGGCAACCGTCTCGAGCGGATGGGCACCTGGCAGGGCGTTCACCTCTACCGTATCAGCGATGTGCCGCATGACTGAGATCAACCCGAGCTGCGCGCTCGATCCCAGGCGGCTCGCGATCGCGCTGGCACTCTGCGGGGTTGTCCTCGCCGGCCAGGCCCTGGCGGGCCCGGGGGATCTCCTTGCCCATGCGCGGGCGGCCGCGCTACAGGACTCGCATGCGGTGGCCTTGCGAGCATACAGCGAACTCCTCGCGGTCGAACCGGCCTTGCGCGACTCGCTCGCGCCGGAAATCGCCGCGCAGCTCACGTGGGCCGGTCGCTATGATGAGGCGATCGCGGAATACCAGTGGTTCCTGGGTCTGCATCGCGACCGGATCGACGCCTGGCTGGGTCGCGCGCTCGCCGAGAGTTGGGGCGGACGGACCCGGGCAGCGCTCGTGTCCTATCGGCAGGTCTTGAGCCTTGACCCCGCCAACCGCGGGGCGCGCCTTGGTGAAGCCCGCATGCTGTCCTGGCTCGGCCGACTGGAGGATTCGCAGCGGAGCTACCGGGCGCAGCTGCGCGCGGATCCGCAGGACGCAGAGGCCTGGCTGGGCCTGGCCCAGGTCTGCGCCTGGCAGGGAGAGAACCGCCGCGCGCGGGAGATCTGCCAGGCCGTGCTCGAGCGCCGGCCGATCGCGCCGGATTGGGCCGGACTCGTGTGGCCGAAGGAGCCTGGCATCGAGAATCTGCCCGGGCAAGGCCTGCCCGCTGCGGGCGGGGAGATTCCAGCCGGCGCGTGGGAGCTGCTGGCCTTGGCCTGCCGCTGGAGTGGGCGCGACGATCTGGCCCTGGCCGCGCTGGGTGCGGCGGACGAAGCGGGGCAAGAGTCTCCCGCGGCCCGGCGCCTGGAGCAGGACCTGCGGGCGCACTGGGTGCCGCGCGTGACCACGGCCCTCGATGTCTCGCTGGACTCCGATGACTTCGCCGCGCGTTCGCTGCGGTTCGAGGGCGAGGTTCCGATCCGCCACCGCGCCCGGATGCGGTTGGGAGTCGTAGACGGCCGCTTCGACCGTCCGGGGGCCACCCCCCAATACGACCGCTGGCTCTACCTCGGCGCCGAGCATCGGTTCAGCGAGCCGTGGTACTACTCGGGGCAGGTTCGCGTGCAGATCGATCGCCCCGAGGGAGCCGACTACGTCCCACTGGAGGCCTCGCTGAACGGGATCTGGACCCCCACGGATCGGCTGCGAGTGGATCTGGGCGCCTCGCGCGCCACGATCTTCACCTTCGAGTACCTGCCCGAGCGCGTGATCGCCGTGCAGAGCGGGATCGGGTGCACTTGGCGGATGCCGCACGCCCTGTCCCTGGCCGGCGCCTTTGACTACATCGACTACTCGGACGACAACGAGCGCGTCCAGGGGCGCGCGGGATTGCGCTGGCTGACCCGCCCGCGGCGGACGCGGCTCGAGCTGGAGGCCGGCAGCCTCTTCCAGGACACCCGCCGCTGGTCCGGCCACGGATACTGGTGCCCGGACGAGAACCGGGCCCACTTCCTCCGGCTGGGTCTGGAGCTTCCACTGCTCCGCGGGATCGGGCTCACCGGCTCGCTCGAGACCGGCCTGGGCCGAGAAGCGCACGGCGACTGGTCCGCTTACACCGCCTACGGCCTCGGCGCCGTCGGTCAGCTCGGCCGGACGCGAATCGAAGGGCGCTTCGGCCATTCGGGGCCGTCGGAGCGGGTGCGGGAAGGGTACCGCCTGGACGCGGGGTCCATCGCGATCAGCGTCGGGCTGTAGGCGGCCGGATCCGGCCCGGTGCAGATCCACGGCCGGCCATCCGAAGGCACGTGGGGGAGAACAGTGGCGATTGCCCGTGAGTGAGCAGGCCCGTGCGGCGCCCGCGTGTGATTCTGGCGACCCGAATGCATCCCTTATAATGGTAAAGAGCGTGGGCACCCTTCAGCCGGACGCTGTCAGGTCGGTCGGAGGGCCCCTCCGGCGCTGCCCGCGTTAGCCGCTCAAGAGGGAGCATCATCATGTCACCAGGCAGGGCGATTCTCGGCGCGGCAATCGTTCTCGCCGCAGGCGTTTCCTTCCCATCCGAGCCCGGTGCAGCCACCTACGTCATCAGGCCTGATGGCACGGGCGACTTCCCCACCATCCAGGCTGGCATCGACGGCGCCGCGCCCGGGGACATCTTGGAGCTGACCGACGGCACCTTCACCGGACCGGGCAATCGCGATCTGAACGTCCATCGGCGGCTGGTGATCCGGGCGCAGGCCGGCCCCGGCGGTCTCTGCATCATCGACTGCCAGGCCAGCGCGAGCGCTCGTCACCGCGGCATGGCGGTTCAGGACAACGCCGCCGGCACCCTGCTGCAAGGCATCACCATCCAAAACGGCTGGGTGATGGGCTCGGGCGGCGGGATCGAGTGCGGCGAAACCACGCTCACGCTCGACCGGTGCATCCTGTGGCGCAACCACGCCGAGTACGACGGCGGGGCGATCTATGCTCCCGTGGGTTGTACACTGACGCTGACCGGCTGCATGCTCCCGGGCAACAGCACCAACCAGGGAGGCTCCGGTGGCGTCCTCTACTTGGAAGACGGCTCGACGGCCGAGATCTCCTACTGCACCTTCAATGACAACTGGGGCGACAGCGGCGGCGCGGTCTACTGCGCCTACAGCGAAACCCATCTTGATCACTGCACGATCAACGCGAGCGATGGCCCCCAGGCCAACGCGGCGCTCTCCGCAGGCCCTGGGGGAGAGATCGTCGCCGCCAACACGATCGTGGCCTTCGGCACCGACGAGGCCGCCCACTGCGCCGGCAGCGGGATGGTGACGATGACCTGCTGCGACGTTTACGGCAACGCGGGCGGCAATTGGACGAATTGCATTGCCGGGCAGTACGGATCGCACGGCAATATCTCCGCCGACCCCCTCTTCTGCTGGCCCTATGGCGCACCCTTCGCCCTCGACGTCAGCTCGCCCTGCGCGCCGCAGAACAACCAGGAGTGCCGGCAGATCGGCGCCTGGGGTGTGGGATGTCCCGCGTCCGATGCGGAGGAGCCGCTGTTCACGTCCGAAGCCCTGCACCTTGCGGCGCCGGCGCCCAATCCCGCCACCGGTGCCGTGCGCATCGGCTATGCCGTCGCGCCCGCGGAAAGCCACGCCGGTGTGAGCCTGGAGATCTTCGACGCGGCGGGCCGATTGATCCGGGCGCTGCCCGCAGCATACGCGCTCTCCGGTGCCCGTGAGGTGGACTGGGACGGTGCCGATGGTCACGGCCGCCGCGTCCCTGCCGGCACCTACTACTGCCGGCTGACGGCTGGCGGCCACTCGCTGACACGGCCGATTGCGATCCTTCGATAGCGCGCCTCGCGTCGCTTCATCTCGCGATCCGGCGGTTTCGTCGCACCGATGGGCACGGCGATCGCTTTTCCTGCCCAGTTCCACAACTCCTCCCGCACGAGCTGCGTCAGGGTGCAGCGGATCGATGATGACACAAGGTGGATCTCAGACGCGCTCTCCGAAACCTCGGGGGTGGATTCGGCGCAACCCAACCGAATCTGCGAAAGGAGCCAGTCATGGCGGCGCTCAGGTCGGTCAGCATGGCAGGTCTGGCGGTCATTCTGCTCGGGATGTGTCTGGCCACGGGTGACCAGGCGGGTGATGCCACAGCCCCTTCCTCTGCTTCCCAGTTGCTCGCCGGCGTCGTACATCTCAGCGACAACGACGTCCGGTTCCACACTGCCGATGGGGTCAGCGTGTTTGTGGACCCCGTGTCAGGCCCCGCAGACCCGCAGGTGGTCGCGGCGGGCTTCGTGAGGCCGGATTTGATCCTGATCACGCATCCGCATGGGGACCACTTCCAGCCCGCCGTGCTTCAGGAGTACACCAAGCTCAATCCCAACGTCGTTCTCGCGGGCCCGGCAGATGTCGTCGGCCAGGCTCGGGAGCAAGGGTTGAGCGGGGCAAGAGAGGTGCTGCCGGGCCAGGACTACGAGTTGGCGGGCATTCGTTTCCGGGCGGTTCCGGCCTGCTTCCTGGATGGGCGGTCTCACCCCCAGGCAAACCGATGGGTCGGGTACGTGCTGCACCTGAACAACGCCCGCTACTACGTGACCGGAGATACCCAGCCTCTGCCCGAGATGGCCCAGATCGAGGCCGATGTCCTCTTCCCCCTGCTCTTTGGATGCGGCGGCAACCTCGACCAAGCCCTCCAGATAGCCGCGACCTCCAAGGCCCGCATCGTCGTGCCGGTCCACACCGGGGGCCACGAGGAGGTGATCAAGAGGTTCATCGCCCAGCTGCCCCAGGGAGTGCAGGGAGCCTACTTCGTGAACGGCAAGCTCATCGCGACACCTTGATCATCTTCTGTGACCTTGTTCAAGGACCTTCGCTGGCGGGAAGAGCAAGCGGACACGGCGACTGAAGTCGGGTCCGTTCCCCCGCGCCGCCGAAGCAGTCATGCCCTCCGGCGATTCCTGCGCCGGCGCGATCCGCCACCTCCGGGATGGGTCTGGCGGAGGGCGTTCCACGCAGGACTGTGACCGATTGTGCTGAGGGTGCGCCTCGCGTAGCATCGGGCGCCTGATGAGACGTCTCGCACCCAGTTGCAGTACCGCCGGCCGGGCCTTCGCCCTGTCCGGCCCCGTCCTTCGCGCGGGCGCAGCGCGCGTCGTCCCGGGGGAGGATCCGGCGTGAGTGGATTCGGGGCGGTCGACGGCGCCATCGTCGGCCTCTACCTGCTGGGCACGATGATCGCGGGCATCGCGGTGCGGCGCTACGTCGGCCGCGTCGAGCACTTCCTGCTCGCCGGCCGCGAGGTCGACGTCCACCTCGGCATCGCCAGCCTGGCTGCCACCGAGTTCGGCATCGTCACCTGCATGTACACGGCGCAGAACGGCCACCTGTACGGCTTCGCCGGCGCCGTGCCCGGCCTGCTGCAGGCCGCCGCCATGCTCGTCGTGGGGCTGACCGGCTTCGGGGTCGGACCGCTGCGCGAGGCGCGTGTGACCACGCTGCCCGAGCTGCTCGAGCAGCGCTTCGGCCCACGGGTGCGGTGGGCGGCCGGCGTGGTCATCGTGCTCGGCGGCCTGCTCAACATGGGGGTCTTTCTGCGCACGGGCGGCGAGTTCCTCTTGCAGGTGACCGGCGCGGACGCCGCTGCCGGGGACGGCGGCTGGGTGGCAACCCACCTGCTCGAGATCGCCATGACCGCACTGCTCCTGCTCGTTGCCATCTACACGGCGCTCGGCGGCATGCTCTCGGTACTGGTGACCGACTTCCTGCAGTTCGTGGTCATGAGCATCGGCCTGCTGGTCGTGACCTTCCTGATCCTGCGCCATGTGGGATGGGGCGCGCTCGTCAACGCCGTGGCGACACACCGCGGTGCGGGCGGCTTCAATCCGCTGGCCAATGCGGGCATGGGTTGGCCGTACGTCCTGTTCAACGCGTGCCTGCAGCTGGCGGCCGTGTTGACCTGGCAGACGGCGATTCAGCGAGTGCTGGCGGCGCGCGACTCCCGCACGGGCCGGCGCATCTACACCGGCACGAGCTTCTTCTTCGCCGCGCGCTTCCTGATTCCGGGTCTGTGGGGCATCGCCGCGCTGGCCGTCCTCGGCCCGCAAGCCGACTCGCTGCACGCGATGCCGCACTACCTGGCGACCTTGCTGCCTGTCGGCCTGATGGGGTTGCTGGTAGCGGCGATGCTCGCGGCCGACATGAGCACCGACTCGAGCTACATGCTGACCTGGGGCGGGGTGATCTGGAACGATATCCTGCGCCCCCTGCACCGCGGCCTCTGGGGCGAACGCCGTGGTCTGCGCTGGAACCGCATCATCGTGGCCGGCATCGGCGTCTTCTTGCTGTTCTATGGCCTGTGGTACCCGCTCAAGGGAGACCTCTGGACCTACCTCGGCGTGACCGGGACGATCTACCTGGCGAGCATGTCCACGCTCCTGATCGCCTGCTGCTACTGGCGTGGCGCCAACGCGACCGGCGCGGCCGCGGCCATCGTGACCGGCGCCCTCATCCCGGTTACCTACCTCGTACTCGAACAGCTTCCGGCAACCAGCCCGTTCGCACGCGAAGCTATCGGGCCGTACTGGTCGGGCCTGGCGGCGTACGCGGGATCGGCGGCGGCCATGGTGGTCGGCTCGAAGCTCGGGACCCATCTAGCCCGCAGGAGGGTGCCATGAGCTTTCACGGACAGCCCTTTTGGTTCTTCATGACGGTCGCGGTGCTGGTCTGGTACTCCACGGTGACGGTGTACGTCGCGGTGAAGGGTCTGCTGGATATCCGGGACATGTTCAAGCGGCTGCGGGCGGAAGCGGGCCGACCCACGGAACAGGCGGCGAACGCGCCGAAGTCGGAGACTGCGCCCTAGGGTCTCGCTTCAGCCAACCGGCTATCCCCCGATGAGCGTCTCCAGCCCGAACGCCGAGAGGCTGCGGTGCACCGCGGAGACTCTCTCCCCGCTCGGCGGGAGGAATCCCGCGTAGGCTCCCGTGCGGGCGAGATGCTGATACTTCTGCTCCGCCCCGCGATGGAAGGGCAGCAAGTGAACCCGGCGCGTGTGCGCGAGCGATGCGACGAACCGGCCCAGGGCATCCACGTCCCCGTCGCCGTCGTTGAACCCCGGCACGAGCGGCACCCGCAGCCAGATCCGCGCGCCACCGGCATCGAGGCGGCGCAGGTTCTCCAGGATCGGCGCCAGAGGCACGCCGGTCCAGCGCAGGTGGCGCTCGGCGTCGAGCGTCTTCAGGTCGAACAGCCACAGGTCGGTGACCGCCGCCACCGCGGCGAGCACATCGGCCGGCGCATGGCCACAGGTGTCGACGGCGGTGTGCAGGCCGCTGCGCCGGCAACCCTCGAGCAGCGCCAGCAAGAAACCCGCCTGCAGCAGGGGCTCGCCGCCCGAGAAGGTGACGCCACCATCCGAGGTCTCGAAGAAGGCGCGGTCGCGCAGGATCTCCTCGAGCAGCTTCCCGGCCGCGGCGCGCCGGCCGATCAGGCGCCGGGCGCCGGTGACGCACGCCTCGGCGCAGCGGCCGCAGCGCAGGCAGAGCGGCGGCGCGGGCA
>CAZDKK010000063.1:0-28108 GCA_964506245.1 uncultured bacterium
CCGGGGGCGCATCGCCGTCCGGGCCGGAGCCGCGCCCGAAGGAGCAGGAGCCGGGCACCCGGCCGCGCGGGAACCGCCGCACGGCGGGCAACCGGCGCCCGGCGCGCCGCGGGCCGCGCTTGACGGGGCCTTCCGGACCGCCGGGGCGACCGACGGGGCGCTCGTTCCGAACGATGAGCATCTGGCTGCTCATCGCGATGGGGATCTTCGTCGTCGCCCAGCAGGTCTTCACCGCACAGTCCGCGGGCCGGGAGATTTCCTACACCGAGTTCTGGGATGCGGCCAAGAAGGGACTCGTCGAGGAAGTCACGATCGTCAGCCGCAACGTGACCGGGCGCTTCCGCGACACCGGGGAGGGCGGCACGCGCCGCTTCCACTGCTTCCTGCCGAGTGCCGACGACACCGAGCTGATGAAGCTGCTGCGCGGCGAGCCCTTCGATCCCGTCACGGGCGCGCCGGCCCGGCCGCCGGCGACGATCAAGTCGAAGTCGGACCCCACGCCCTGGTTCGGCTACATCTTCACCTGGCTGCCCTTCCTGCTGCTGATCGGGCTCTGGTTCCTGCTGATCCGCCAGATGCAGGGCGGCGGCTCAGCGGCCCTGAAGTTCGGCAAGAGCAAGGCCAAGATGCTGCACGAGAAGAGCGTGCGGGTGACCTTCGCCGATGTCGCCGGGGCCGACGAGGCCAAGCAGGAGCTCGAGGAGGTGATCGAGTTCCTGCGCGAGCCGCGCAAGTTCCGCCGGCTGGGCGGCCGGATCCCGAAGGGCGTGCTGCTGGTCGGCCCGCCCGGCACGGGCAAGACGCTGCTGGCGCGCGCGGTGGCCGGCGAGGCCGGCGTGCCCTTCTTCAGCATCAGCGGCAGCGATTTCGTCGAGATGTTCGTCGGCGTCGGCGCGGCGCGCGTGCGCGACCTGTTCGAGCAGGGCAAGCAGAACGCCCCGTGCATCATCTTCGTCGACGAGCTGGATGCGGTGGGGCGCCATCGCGGTGCGGGCCTGGGCGGCGGCCACGACGAGCGCGAGCAGACGTTGAATCAGCTTCTGGTGGAGATGGATGGATTCGACTCGAACGAGGGCGTGATCATGCTGGCGGCGACCAACCGCCCCGACGTCCTCGACCCGGCCCTGCTGCGCGCCGGCCGCTTCGACCGCCAGGTGGTGGTCGACCGACCCGATGTGCGTGGACGCGAGGGCATTCTCAAGGTGCACACGCGCAACAAGCCGCTCAGCCCCGATGTCGACCTGCACGTGCTGGCGCGGGGCACACCCGGCCTGGCCGGTGCGGACCTGGAGAACCTCGTCAACGAGGCGGCGTTGCTCGCGGCGCGGCGCAATCAGGAATCGATCTCGATGCACGAGTTCGAGGAGGCCAAGGACAAAGTGATGATGGGCACGGCGCGCCGCAGCCTGATCATCCCCGAGAAGGAGAAGCGCGTGACCGCCTACCACGAGGCGGGCCACGTGCTGGTGGCCTGGTTCCTGCCCGACGCCGACCCGATCTACAAGGTCACCGTCATCCCGCGCGGCCGGGCGCTCGGCCTGACGCACTCGCTGCCCGAGGACGACCGCTACAACAGCTCCAAGGAGTTCCTCGAGCAGTCGATGGCGGTGCTGATGGGCGGCCGCGCCGCGGAGGAGCTGAAGTTCGGGCGCTTCACGACCGGCGCGGCCAACGATATCCAGCGCGCCACGGAGCTGGCCCGCAAGATGGTCTGCGAATGGGGCATGAGCGACACGCTCGGGCCGGTGCAGTTCGGCAAGAACGATGAGCTGATCTTTCTGGGCAAGGAGATCGCCCAGCACAAGGACTACAGCGAGCGGACCGCGCAGTCGATCGACACCGAGGTGCACGGCTTCGTCACCCGCGCCTATGACAAGGCCCTCGAGATCCTCAGCCCCAAGGTCGACCAGCTCGACACGCTGGCCACCAAGCTGCTCGAGCGCGAGATCCTCGACCGCGAGGAGATCAGCGAGATCTTGGGCGACGACGGCCGGGGAGAAGCACCCAAGGGCGCCGGGGACGCCAAGCCCGCCCAGCGCGACGCAGGGGCCTGAGAGGGGCGCCGGTCATGGCAGAGAGCCGCCCCAGCTCGAACCGCGAGCCCGCGGCCGGCTCTCCGCCCAGGCTCGGCGGCGAGGGCACGCCGGGCGCGGTCCGCGCGGCGGGCGGACCCTGGCCGCGGCGCCCGACCGTGACGCTGCGCCTGCCCGGCCGGGAGGTCGTGCTCGGCGAGCGCACGCTGGTGATGGGCGTCGTCAACTGCACGCCCGACTCCTTCTACGCAGGGGGGCGCTGCCCCGATCCCGACAGCGCCGCCGGCCGCTACCACGATCTGCTCGCCCATGGCGCGGACTGGGTCGACGTCGGCGGCGAGAGCACGCGACCGGGGGCGGCGGCGGTCGACGCGGCCGAGGAGTGGCGCCGCGTCGAACCGGTGCTGCGGGCCGCCCGCCGGGCCGGACACCCGGTGCCGCTCTCGATCGACACCACCAAGGCCGAGGTGGCCGCGCGCGCGCTCGACGCGGGGGCGGCGATCGTCAACGACGTGAGCAGCCTGCGCTTCGCGCCGGAGCTGGCGGACCTGGCGGCCCGCTATGGCGCGGGGCTGATCCTCATGCACATGCGGGGCACCCCGCGCACCATGCAGGCCGACCCGCGCTACGACGACGTGGCGGCCGAGATCCTCGCCGAGCTGGCGGCGGCGGTCGCGCGGGCCGAGGATCGGGGTGTGGCCCGCGAGCAGATCGTCATTGATCCGGGCATCGGTTTCGGAAAGACTGCTGGACACAACCTGGAGATTCTCCGGCGCCTGCAGGAGTTCTCCGCGCTGGGCCGGCCGGTGCTGATCGGCTGCTCCCGCAAGAGCTTCATCGGGGCGGTGCTGGACTTGCCCCCCGAGGAGCGGCTCGAGGGCACCCTGGCGGCGCACGCCGCGGCCGTGCTGGGCGGCGCGCACGTGGTGCGCGCCCACGACGTCGCGGCCCACGTGCGGGCCATGCGCGTGCTGGACGCGCTGCTCGCGGCGGGAACAGCCTAGGAGGAGCGGATGGCGCTGCCCGTCCAACTCGAATGGCTGCGCGACGCGGTCGACGTGCTCATCGTCGCGTTCCTCTTCTACCGGCTGCTGATCCTGGTCCGCGGCACCCGGGCAGCCCAGATGTTCATCGGTCTGATCACGCTGGTCTTCCTGGGCTTCCTGAGCGAATTCCTGCATCTGGCGGTGCTGAGCTGGATCGTCAACAGCCTGCGGACCGTTTGGGTGATCGTCTTCGTCATCATCTTCCAGCCGGAGCTGCGCAAGGCGCTCAGCCAGATCAGCGAGAGCCGCCTCTTCCAGCGCTTCGTCCCGGTCGAGGAGTACGGCTACCTGGCCGAGATCCAGAACGCGGTCGAACGGCTGAGCCGCAAGGGGCTGGGCGCACTGATCGTCATCGAGCGCACGATCGGGCTGCGCAACTACCTCGAGACCGGCACCAAGATCGATGCCAACGTCTCGGCCGAGCTGATCGAGACGATCTTCACGCCGCCCTCACCGCTGCACGATGGCGCGGTGATCGTCAGCGCCGGCCAACTGGTGGGGGCCGGCTGCATTCTTCCACTTTCCTCCAATCCCGACGTCGAGCGCAGCCTCGGGACCCGGCACCGGGCAGCCCTGGGGCTGAGCGAGGAGTCCGACGCGATCGTGATCGTCATCTCGGAGGAGACGCGCCAGATCTCGATCGCCGAGGGCGGCGTGCTGACCCGGGGACTGCAGATGGGCGAGCTCAAGAGCCGCTTGAGCGGCCTGTTGCGCGTCCAGCCCAAGAAACCCAAGGTCGCCGCGGAAGCCGCGTCCTAGCCGGTCTGGGAGTGCGCTGCGCAGGGCAGGGAGGAGCGATGGCCACCGAGTCCCACGTCTACACGGCGTGTCCGGCCTGCCGGGCCCGCAACAAGATCCCCCTCGCGCGCCTGGGACAGGCCGGTCGCTGTGGGAGCTGCCGCGCGGAACTGCCGCGCAACGCCTTCTTCGCGGGTTGGCCGGTCGAGGTGACCGATGCCCGCTTCGATCTGCTCACGCGCCTGAGTCCGTCGCCGGTGCTGGTCGACTTCTGGGCTCCGTGGTGCGCGCCGTGCCGCGCGCTGGCCCCGGTCCTGGAGGAGCTGGCGCGCGAGATGGAGGGCCGGCTGGTGGTGGCGAAGTTGAACACCGAGGAGCATCCGGCGACGGCGGCGCGATTCGGGGTGCGTTCGATCCCCCTGCTGGTGGTGCTCCGCAGCGGGCTGGAGGTGGATCGGGTGCTCGGCGCGCTGCCCCTCCCGGCCTTGCGCCAGCGCATCCTGCCCTGGCTCTAGGAGGGGCCACCCGCCCCCGCGATCAGAGCTCCTCGATCCGCGTGACCATGATGCCCTTGAACGTGTCCACCCGTTCCAGGTAGGTCCGCAGCGGCAGCTTCTCGATCCTGCCCCCCGCGTAGACGCCCGGCAGCGGCTTGGCCGCCGGATGGATGAGCTGAACCTCGCCGCCTTCCACGCGCGCGATGCCCACGTGTCCGATGACGGCGCCCGAGGCGCGCACCGCCTGACCCGCGGGGGAGGCCTCGTTGCTCACGAAGAAGAGGATGTCGCCGCTTCTGATCTTCGCGTAGTCGATGTCGGCGGTGGGAATGAAGGAGAACGAACCCGGTTCGTACCGCGCCGAGCCGGCCTGATCGGGGCGCGCGGGTCCGACCTGGGCGGTGACGTCCTTGCCCCAGACACCCGAGCGGATCATGTCCTCGGTGTAGTCGAGATGGACCGGGTTGTCGTAGTCGACCCGCCCCTCGTCGTTGACGATCTGCTCGAGCGATCCGGCCAGGAATCGGGTGCCGAAGGCGAACTGAACCGCTTCGAGGGCGTTGGTGGAGCGTCCCAGCTCCGTGACGCGGCAGAAGAAGAGCACGCAATCGGTCGCGAAATCATCGACCAGCCGGCCCTCGATGACGTACCCGCCGGGATCGCGGCCGTAGAGGTAGCGCGCATCGCCGCGCTGCCGGAAGTACTCCGCCCACGCCGCAATACGATCCCCCATCTCGAGCGCCGTCATCTCGGCCATGCGCGCGTCGATCTCGCCCGAGGGCACCGCGTGATCGCTCTCGAGGTTGAACTTCACCATCTTCTCGTAGAGAGCCATGATTCGCTGCTGGTGCTCCTCCTCCGTGGATCCCGGGGAAGCCTCGCCCGCGGAGCCTGCGGGCGGCTGTGCCCACGCCGCCGGGATCACCGCCACCCCCGCCAGACCCGCCAGGGCCGTCGCGACCACCCACCCGAGTTTCCCGTTGCGTTTCATCGTCCCCAACCTTTGCCTGTCCCGAGCCCGGTCCTACCGCAGCTTGATCACCTTGCCCCGAAAGCCGGTACCCCCTACCCGCGCGGACACCAGATAGATCCCCCTGGGCGCCGCCTGGCCACGCTCATCGCGACCGTCCCATTGCCACTCCAAGTAGCTCGCACCATCCCCGGCGGCGACCACGGCCCGGGCAGCGATCCGCCGCACGAGCTGCCCGTGCACGTTGACGATGAGCAGCTCGAGACCCTCGCCACCCGCGCCTTCCCCTGATCCAATCGCCGCGCCGGCATCCACGCCCTCACCGCCCCAGCCCGCCGCGCGCACGGCGGACAGGGGATCGCCGGTCAGCAGACCGCGCACGACGACCTGAGCGCTGAAGGGGTTGGGTTGTGCCTCGAGGGGCTGGGCCGCTTCCGGGTCGAGCGAGCCGGTGGCGACGCCGAGGCTTGGTCCGAGCGCGACCTCGAAGAGCCCTAGCTGCGTTCCCAGGTAGAGCCGCGTCCCGGCCTGATCCGCGGCCAGGCTCTGCACGTGCAGCTGCTCCGGGACGGGCAGGGCCTGCCAGGAGCGACCATCGTCTTCGCTCAGGAACACCCCGCCCGCGACGCGGCACGCGACCAGCCCGGGACGACCTGCGGCCAGGCACAGCCGGACCACGCGCTCGCCGTCGAAGGCAACGCGCTCCCAGGAGTCGCCCTCACGCAGGCGCCACAGGCCATCGTCCGTTCCGGTCCACAGGTCGCCCCATGCGGCAGCGGCCGTGAGAACCTGGCAGCCCGAGGGAGCGCTGAGCGGCAGCGGCTCACCGCGCTGCGCTTCGCGCGCCCCCAGCGGATCGAACGCGCCCCAGAGCGCCAGGCGGGTCAGGCCCCCGCCGGCGAGCACCACCTGCCCGTCCTCCTCGCCCACCCACGGGACGAGCGTCCCGGGCGGCCCATCGGGATCCAGCGCGGAGGTGAGGCGCGGCGGCAACTCGATGGGCGTCCAGTCCCCCCGCGGTCCTCGCCAGACAGCCCAGGTCTCGCTCGCGATGCCCCCCGTTGCGCAGGCCGCGCCACCGGGCAGCGCCAGGATCGACGTCGCCATCTCCGGCGGGCCGTCCGGATCCCAACGGCAGACATCGGCAGCGCCTTGCCAGCTACAGACGGCCGGACCCGACTCGGTCCCCAGGCACAGGAGACGCAGGCCCGCGGGGCTCTCCCACAGGTCGAGCGCCAGGACCCGGCCGCTGAGACGCTGCCAGGTCGTCAGGTCCAGGCCGGCTCCCGTCTCGCTGGCCGCTGCCACCTGCTCGTCGAGCTCGCCCGGAGTGCTCGGCGCGATGGACGCGGCGCAGGGTAGCTGCGGCAGCCACTCACCCTGTTCCCCCGAGCGCGCGAAGAACCCCAGATCGGTCCCGACGAAGATCTGCTGTCCGTTGTGGCTGAGTGCGATCGCTTGCACACCTGCCAGGCGCAGGCCCCGGTTGCGCCATTCCCAGGAGGCACCGCCGTCGGTGGAGAGCAGGGCGCCGCGCGAGGCAGCGAGCAGGACCTCACCACCCCGAGGGTCGCAGGCCAGCGCCCGCACGCGCAGCGGCACGTCGCCCAGGACGGGATGCCAGGTCGCGCCGCCGTCGTCGCTGCTGTAGACCTTCCCGTCCGCCACGCGCCCGAGAAGCTGGCCGGCGGTGGGAAGCAGCTCCCAGAACTCACGCGCCTCGGACCCGCCCGTCGCGTACGGCTCGGAGCAGGGTTGCCAGGTCGCCCCGACGCGGCTGGCGCGATAGAGCCCCTCTGCGCACCCGGCCAGCACCCCGCTGCCGGGGACATCCACCAGACAGTGGACGCCCTTGGGCAATCCCCCCGCGATGGGCGCGAAGAGCCGGCCGCCGTCCCGGCTCAGGTAGAGGCCTTCCCACTCGGTGATCGCGAGGACGCTGCCCGGTTCACCCGCCAATCGGCCCGCCCACCGCAGGCGGATGCGGAGGGGATCGCCGCCGCGATCGCCGCTCGACGCGAGGCTCGGGTCGTGAAACCGCGCCAACCACCGCTCGAGACCCCCATCGGCGCTGACCGCGTAGAAGGTGCCGTCGCGCAGAGCGATCAGGACCTCGGGTGCGCCGGCCGCGCCCTCCCCCGGCAGGATCGAGACCGCGCTCAGCACCCGCCCCTCGGGCAGCTGCGCCCACGGCCGCAGCCCGCCCTCCACCGCGCCCCGCCCCCGATCGGACGCCCGCGATCCTGGGCCCAGCGCGGAGTCCCCCTGGAACGGGAACGACGAAGGGCTCTCCGTGCCGGCCTCGCAGCTCCTCTCGCCGGGTGTCTCCCGGGAGTCCCAGCGCAGCAGCTCGCCGCTCGAGACCAACGCCGCGACGCACGACCGGCCGGCGCTGCTCTCGACGCGGGCGACCAGGTGCACCGCGCCATCGGCGCAGAGCGGCACGCGCTCCCACGCCCCGCCGCCCGGGGTGGAGTCGCACGGGGCCCAGCAGAAGAGCTGTCCGCGCGCGGCCTGGGCCAGCCAGCCACCCTCGGGCAGCGGCACGATCGAGACGAGGTCGGCCCCCTCGGGCCCCAGCGGGATGAATGCCCAGGAGCGGCCCCGAGCGCCCTGGCTGCCGTTGTCGGAGGATGAGGATGAAGATCCCGCCGCCGTTGCGGGACCCGCGAGCGCCAGTGCAGCCGCAAGCACGGCCGCCGTGCAGCCAGAAATGCGCGCAAGGTCCCGGGGCACAACTCCCCGGGCCCGGCGGCGGTGAGGTGGGCGGAGGCGCCCCGCTGTCGGCATGTGAGCTCCCTTTTCGAGTACCGCAGGAGTCTAGGGACCCCGGGGCGCGCGCCGCAAGCCGATCTTCAGCGACGCCGATCCTGCTTCCAGGCCTGGGGAGCGGTTGCTAGGATCCGCAGTGTGTGTGCGCCCGGTCGCCGGAGGCTTGCCGGTGGATCGGGCCCGGGGCCAACGGGGGCAACCGATGCGGGGGCCGCTTCCAGGGGGATCGCGCAGGCCGCGCTATGCGGTAGCGGTTCTGATTCTCCTGGCCATCGTGCGCTGGTGGCTGGGCACGACGCCCGGATATCCCCCCGACATAGGGGCTTACAAACGCTGGGCCATCTGGGGTGGGACCAAGGGGGTCACCGCTCTCTACGACAAGGAGTCGCTGTACGACTACCCCCCGCTCTACGGCTACCTTCTCTCTCCCCTAGGCTCCCTCGTCACGCTCTTTGCCCCCAACTACGCCGCCGCCTACCTCGACAGCGACCCGGCGCGGCGACCCGGCTACTCAGCCCTCTTCTCGCTTCTGGTCAAGCTGCCGCCGCTTGCCTTCGATGTGCTCATGGCCCTCCTGCTCGCCAGGCTCGTCCGCGACCAGGGCTTGTGGCCACCGCAGCGCTCGCGGCGCGGCTGGAACCCCGCGTTGCTCTACCTCTGTCACCCGGCCGTGCTGTTCGTCTCCGGCTACTGGGGCCAGCCGGATGTGATCGAGACCTACTTCGTCATGCTGGCGATGGCGCTGATGCTCCAGCGCAAGCCCGAGGCGGGTTGGGTGGCAGCCGCGCTGGCCCTGCTGATGAAGCCCCTGGCCGCGCCGTTCTTCCCGCTCCTGGCGCTGCTCACGTGGGTGCGCTCGGGCTGGCGGCGCCTGCTGACCGGTGGGCTGGCGGCGGGCACGACCATCCTGGCCGGGCTCGCGCCGTTCATGATGGCGGGGCGCGGGCCCGACGTCGCCCAGCGGCTCTTCACCGACATCGACCTCATGCCCTACACCTCGGTCAACGCGCACAACCTCTGGTGGCTGCTGGGACCTTGGAAGCCCGCCAACGCCCAGTGGATCGGACCGCTCACGCCCAAGACCATCGGACTGGGCCTCTTCGCGATCGCCTACGCCGCCGTGCTCTGGTGGGTGTGGCGCCGCGACCGGGTGGCGGCCCGGGGTGGCCCTGCGGCCGCGCCGGCGTCCGGCGAAGTCTCGCTCGGCGCGGACCCTTCCGGCGCCGACCACATCTGGTATCTGGCCGCGGCTGCCACGGCCTTTGCCTTCTTCACGCTGTCGACCCACATGCACGAGAACCACCTCTTCCCGGCGCTGCCGTTCCTCGTGTTGGTGGCCGGCCGCGATCGCCGGTGGGCCTGGATGCTGGGGGCGGCGGGATTCGTGCTGCTGGTGAATGCGTTCACGCACGACGTGAACACCGGGATGGCGTGGCTGGGACCCCTGGGGCCGCCCTCGGGCTTCTTCCATCCGGACTTCCAGCGCCACCTGTCGCGGTGGGAGTTCTGGCTCGCAACCGGGAACGCGATCGTCACGGTGGCGTCTTGCGCGCTCTTCTTCTGGTGGCTCAGGTCCCCCGTTCCAGGCCCAGGATCTCCTCCATCATCCGCGCGTTGAGCACCGCCTGTCCCGCGTGGCAGTTGTTGAAGAAGATGTAGGTCTGCGCCGCCCGCGCGGCCAGATCGCGAATCAGCTCGGCCCACTGCTCGAGCTCGGCGCGGTTGTACAGGTAGTCGTAGCGCTGTGCGCCGCCCGACCACCACTGGCCGGCGTTGCGCCCGTGGAAGCGCACGTAGGCCACCGGTCCGACCGCCGCCGCGCGGCGCGGGAAGAGGCCGGCCAGCGCGGGCTCATCGACCGAGCAGAAGCCCAGCCCGAGGCCGCGCAGGAGTTCCTCGAGGTCGGGCCCGGCCCAGGAGGCATGCCGGAACTCCGCGAAGAGCGGATGGCCGGGCAGCGCATCTCTCAGCCGGTGCAGGTAGTCCTCGCTCTGCGGGGATCGCCGGAACGCGAAGGGGAACTGGGCCAGCGCACCGGCGTACTTGCCCGCCTGCTGGAGCGGTTCCACGACCGCGGCGTACTCACCGGCCGGCTGCGTGACGCCCTCGCGCTGGTGCGTGAGCGCTCCCGGCAGCTTGACCATGAAGCGAAAGTCGGGCGGCGTCCGCTCGGCCATGCGGTGCAAGGTTCCCGGAGGAGGCAAGCGGTAGTAGGTCGCGTTGACCTCGACCGTGTTGAAGTGGTGCTGATAGTAGTCGAGCATCTCACCGCCGCGCGTCCCGGGTGGATAGAAGGGTCCAACCCAGTCGGCGAAGCTGTAGCCGGAGGTGCCGACGCGAATCGGCCCGGGCTTGCAGCGAGACGGCGGGCGGTCATCCGCCGGGGCGAGTCCGAACAGGTCGGCCTGACCGGGGTTCACCGGCGAGCGCGCCGGGGCGCGGCCGCGGGCGCGTGGGGTGGGTTCGGTCCCGGGCGGCCGGGCGAGCCAGCGAACGCGCGCCGGCGTTCGGCGGGTGGCGGTCAGGACCCGCCAGTGGAAAGAAGCTGCTTCTCGGTACATGCCATCGCCTCCCGAGCTCCGGCGCCGGGCGCGCGGACCCCACTGCGCTGCGTGTCCTGCGCCACCCGGATCGCGCCAGCCGGCTGAAGGCTCTGCGGGCCGTGCTCTCGCCGGATGCGGTCGACCGTGTCGAGATAGTCCGTGTAGCGGCGGTCCTCGGGGAAGAGCCCCATCTGTCTGCGGCCGCGGGTGGCGATCAGCCCCCCCATCGTCAGCCCGATGAGGCGCAAGCCATCCCCGCAGTAGTTGCGCAGGAAGAGATCCTTCGCGGCGCGGTAGACATCGCGCGTCTCCTGGGTCGGATAGGGCAGCGTGTGCTGGCGCGTGAGGGTGCTGAAGTCGCTGTAGCGCAGCTTGATCGTCACGCAGCGCCCCGCATAGCCCTCCTCGCGGAGCTGGCCCGCGACGCGCTCGGTCAGCGCGAGGAGCAGCGCCAGCCCCTCGTCGGGGGACCCCAGATCGCTCACGACGGTGTGTTCATGCCCCATCGACTTGGCGGCGGGGGCCGCGTGGGCCGCCACGACCGGGGTCTCATCCTCCCCCCAGGCCATCGCGTGCAGTGCTTCGCCGAAAACCCCGAAGTGTTCACGCAGGGTGGCGACCGGGGTGTGCGCCAGATCCCCGATGGTCTCGATGCCGAAGATCATCAACGAGGACGAGGTCTTCTCCCCCACGCCGAAGAGGTCGTCGACCGGGCGATGCCAGAACCGCCCGCGGAAGGCCTCGGCACCGAGCAGGGTGATCCCCCGCGGCTTGTGCAGCTTGCCGGCCATCTTGGCGACGAGTTTGTTGGGCCCGACCCCGATCGAGCAGGTCAGCTGGAAGGCCCGCTCGATCGAGCCGGCGATCTCCCCTGCCAGTGACTCGGCGGCTTGCCAGGAGACCGCCGATTCCGGCTCGACCCCGAGGCGGTCGGAGAGATCGAGAAAAGCCTCGTCGATACTGAACATCTCGACGTTGGATGTGAAGGCGAGCACGTGCTTGAGGATCCGGCGGGAGGTATCGATGTAGAGCGCGGGATGACAGGGGACGAACTCGGCGGCCGGACACATGCGGCGCGCCTGCGCCGCCGGCATCCCCGCGCGAATCCCGAACTGGCGCGCCTCGTAGGACGCCGATGCCACCACCCCGCGCGAGCCCGGAAGTGCCCCGACCACCACCGGACGTCCCCGGAGGAAGGGGCAGGCCTGCACCTCGAGCGACGCGAAGTAGGCGTCCATGTCGAGGTGAAGGATTCGTCTGGAGGCCCGCATGACCCCTGCTCCCGAATCTAGCCGAGCTCGCGGTACACGCTCACGACCCTGCCCAGCAAACGCAGCTCGGGCGATTCCGCCGTCACCACGATCGGATCATAGGCGGGGTTCTCCGGCTGCAGGATGATCCTACCCCTGCGCCGGTGGAAGCGTTTGACGGTCGTCTCGTCGCCGATCATCGCGACCACGATCTGGCCGTTGAGCGGCTCGGCGCCAGGCGCGACCAAGACGAGGTCCCCGTCCAGAATGCCCGCGTCACGCATGCTGTCGCCACTGACGCGCAGCGCGAAGGAGGCATCTCGGCCGGTCAGACGCCCCGCATCCAGGAAGCCCTCGACATTCTCCTCCGCCGATACGGGGAGGCCGGCCGCGATGCGTCCGAGGATCGGCAGCCCCGTGAACGGCGCATGCCCCGCACGTTGCGGTTTCGTCGCGTGCCGGCTGAAGGCGGTCTCGGGTTCCACCCTCAGCGCCGCGGGACTGGGCTGGATGCCCCGCGCCGAGCCCTTGCGCCGCAGGATCATTCCCTCGCGTTCGAGCAGGTCGAGGTGGTAGCAGACCCCGTTGGTCGAGCGGATGCGGAAGCGCCGGCCGATCTCGCGCAGGGTGGGAGGAGCGCCGCGATCGGCTTGGAAGCGAATGATGAAGGCGAGGATCTCGGCGGTCTTCCTGGGGAGGCTCATCGCCCTGCCCTCCAGTTTTCGACCCGCGCCGTGGCGCGGCTTTTCATGAGGATCGCTCCACAGCCGCGGGGCCCGCCGACATGCCCCTGAACGGCGGGCCGCCGCAGCCGTGGATCCCGTGAACCAAGCGACACCCCTGCCGCTCAGCAACGGCGCCATCATACTGAACAAATGTTCAGGAAGCAAGAGAATCTTCAGCGCGCGAGCGGAGACAGAGGACTAGATAGCTAACTCATTTTCCTGCAACAGATTAGTTGGGATGTACGACACCGGCAGCCGCCGGCCGATCCGCGGTCCAGGACTCCAGGATCCCCTGCGCGCGCGCCACAAAACCCGGCAGCGCCGCGACCACCGCCGGGCTCATCTCCTCGCGGATCGTGTAGGGATCCTCCACCTCGAGCGCCAGCCCGGGGCCGATCGGGGAGCGACTCCGGGCTGCGCTGGCTAGCCGTGTGGTTCCTCCGCCTCCTCGAACACCCCTGTTTTCTTGTTCTTACGGACGTTGTTCCAGTTGAAGCAGCGGCCGTTCATGGCGACGTAGACGCCCGGGGGCAGAACCTGGGCGAAGGCGATGGCGCTGCCCAGGTTGAAGAGGCCATCGGAGGAGCCAAAGGTATAGGGGATCATGGCGCCGGTCAGCACCACCGTCTTTTCCTTGATCGTCTCGCCCAGGAAGCGGGCGGTCGCCGACATCGTGTCGGTGCCGTGGGTGATGACGATCCGATCGGTGCTGCTCTCGACGCAGCTCTTGAGGATGATCTGGCGATCGATCTCGTTCATCTCGGTCGAGTCGATCATCATCAGCGTGCGTAGCTCGTAGTCGATGTTGCAGCGGCCGAGCCGGAGCATCTCGGGCACGTGCGAGTCCTTGAAGAAGAGCTGGCCGTTCAGCTCGTTGTATTCCTTGTCGAATGTGCCGCCGGTGACGTAGATCCGGATCTGCATCCCGATTCCTTTCCTGTCGGCGTACGAGGGGACGTGGCAGCCCCCGAGAAGCGCGCGCTCCCTCAGCGCGCGGGCCGGATGATCACGAGATCATCCGGGTTGATCTGATCCGTGCCGGGGAGGCGCGAGCCGGTGGTGTGGTACCGCTGCACGCCCGTCGCCGTCCCCGCCGCCTCGATCAGCAGCAGCGCCGCGATCACCACGGCCGCAACGCCCGCCGGCTGCTGCCGCCACCCCGCCGGCCAGGGGAAGAGCTCGAGCAGGGCGAGCAGCCCCGCCCCCGCCAGCAGCCACACGACCGGGGCCAGCATCGATCCCACCCTGACGTATCCGAAGAAGGCGACAATGACGGCCAGGGTCGTCACGACGTGCGGCGCGAGGAAGACCCACGTCCGGCCAGCGCGTGCCGCCCGACCGGGACGCCCGAAGGGATGGCCGTTGCGGAGGCGGGCCAGCCCCAGCGCCATCAGCGCGACATGCACCCACACGAGCCCGCGCGCGGCGGGCAGGAACTGGTCCACCGGCCGCCGCTCCCCTCGGAGGCCGGAGGGCACGTTCCCCGGCAGGTATCCCAGCGCGAGCGACTGCGCGGCGAAGCCCAGCTTGCGGGTGAGCAGCCCGAACGCCTCGCCGGGGTGGCTCGCCATCCACCCCAAGCCCACGCGATAGCCGTCCACGTAGAGCCGATTGACCTCGGGATCGGCGAGGTCCAGCCCGCGCCCCTCGCGCTGGGGAACGAGGCGCTCGATGAGCGCCGTGTCGAAGGATCCCGTGGCGTAGCTGTTATTCGCGGTCGCGAAGTTCAGCGGCCCGTAGCCCGTGACGAGCACGAGCTGCGGCAGGGGACGCGGCAACCGGCCCGCGTTGGCGGCGTTGACCGCCCCGATGCTGCGATAGCAGTGGATCGTCCAGGGGATCATCGCCAGCAGGAACACGCCGACGAACGCGCCCGCCGGCGGCAGCGCTCGGCGTCCGGCCCGCAGCAGCCAGATGGCCGCGAGCAGCAGCCCGGTCAGCGCGAACTCCGCCCGCGTCAGGGCCGCCCACGCGGCCAGCAGTCCCAGGGTGCCGGCCAACGCGAGCTGCAGGCGTGCAGGCGTCACGGACAGGCCCAGCACCTGTCGGCCGGCGCGGGCATGTCCGAAGAGCGCCTCACCCGAGGTCTGGGCGTGCGCCAGACGCAGGACCCCGAGCGTCACGAGCAGCACCAGCAGCAGGTAGAGCGCCTCCGATCCGACAGCGGTCGACAGCACGCAATGGCCGAAGGAGAAGATCGCGAGCGGCAGGGCCGCCAGTGCCACCGCTCGCCCGGCGACGCGCCGGGCGAGCGCGTAGAAGACCGCGCAGGTGAGCGCGCCCAGGAGCGCCATCGTCACCTTGAGCGCTGTCGCGGGCAGCCCATCGGCGGGGAACGTCCCCGCTGGAGCCGCACCGGGGTGGTACCCAAAAAGGCGCAGCAGCAGGCTCAGAAAGTACGGATAGCCGGGCGGGTGAAACGGGATGCCCTGATCGTATGGCTGACCCGTCAGGAGCGCGCGGGCGTAACCCAGGAAAGCGGCCGTGTCGCCGTGAAAGAGGAGGCTGAAGGGCTGTCCGGCATCCCCTTGGCGGGCGAGGAACAGCAGCCGCGCCGCCCAGGCCGCCAGGAATACCCACACGACGGCAGCCAGGTGGGGCATGGGCCACGCGGCCCGTTTCCCCAAACCGCCGCCGCGCGGCTTCTCTGTGCGCTGTTGGCCCACACCCGCAACCCTCTCTCCCTGCCGGCCCGCGGGCCGGACCTCGCACGTCCCGGGCAGAACGGCTTACAACTCCGCGAGCTTCTCCTCGGCCAGCCGGGCCTCCGGGGCCTCGGGATAGCGCTCGAGCAAGGAGATCAGGTAGCGTCGTGCGGTCACCGTGTCCCGCAGGTTGATGAAGCTGAGGGCGATCTTGTAATAGGCCGCGGGTTCCTTGTCCTGACCCGGGTAGTCGTCGATCACCCGGCGGAATTCTTCGACCGCTTGGTTGAACTGCCCTTGCGCGTAGTAGATCTCGCCGATCCAGTACTGCGCGTTGTCCGACAGGCGCGTGTCCGGGTACTCGGCGAGGAAGGAACGGAAGTTCATGAGCGCGAGCTGGTAGTTCTCGCGCTGCAGATCGCGATAGGCCGTCTCGTAGCGGCGCAGGCCCTCACTGGAGGGTTCCCGACTGCCGCCCACCCGTGGCTCATCCGCCTCAGGCAGAGCCTCGACCCCTGGCGGCTCTCCCAGATCCCTCTCAAGAGTCTTCTGACCGGCAGCGGGGGGCGTTCCGGGCGCACCCGGGTAGGCCTCGCCCGCCTCTGCGCTGCCGGCTGGGCCAGTCGACTCTAAGACGGCTGGGCTCGGGCCCAGTTGCGGCCCCGTCGCGCCAGGCTCCGCCCCGCCACCTGGGGCCCCGGCACCGGGTAGGCCGGGGATGCCGGGCAGAGGGGACCCCGCAACAGGCACGCCGCGCCCGAAGGCGCCCATCGCCGTCGCTGCCCGATTGAGGAGCCGCTCCTGCGACGTCACCTTGCTGCTGACCGTCTGGAGCTGATCCTTCACGTCGCCGATCTGCGCCCCGAGCTCGGCGTTCGCCCGGCGCACCTGGTCGTCGAGCTGCTTGAGCGAGACCTCGAGCTGCTCGAGCCGCCGCAACATCTCCTGCTCGGCGGGCGTGGGCGGCACGGGTTCCGGCGTGCGGTTGCGTGTGGAGGCGACGCAGCCGGTCCCCGCGACGACCGCGCAGAGCAGTCCCGCCAGGCAGAGCCCCGCCCGGGGGCGAGATGTGAAGCTGTGTGACGTCTTCATGGCAAACGGCCAGATCAGCCGACCTTCAGGCTACTTCTTGAGCACGACGTGGGCCCGGCGGTTCTGCTGCCAGGAGCGCTCGTCACTGCCCATGGCAAAGGGGCGCTCCTTGCCGTAGCTGATGGTCTCGATTCGGCCGGCATCGATGCCGTAGCGCACGAGGAAGTCCTTGGCCGCACGCGCCCGGCGATCTCCCAGGGCGAGGTTGTATTCGCGGGTCCCGCGCTCGTCGCAGTGACCTTCGATGAGAATGCGCAAGCCCGGATCGTCGGCGAGCAGCTTTGCATCGTGCGTCAGCGCATCGATCGCATCGGGGCGCAGGTTGGACTTGTCGTAGTCGAAGAAGGCCGGCTGGAAATCCAGCTCCGCCCGGGTCGCGGGCTGTGTCGAGGTCCCAGGCGTCGAGGCCGCAGGAGCCGTGGGCGCGGCGGGCTGGACCGCGGGCGGGGGTGTCACCGTCGTGGCAGCCTTCTTGGAGCAGCCGACCGAACCGGCCACCACCAGGGTGAGCATGAGAACCAGAGCAAGTTCCATCGTTCTTTTCATCAGGGATCATCCTCCTGGGCTGAGTATGCTGAGCCGTTCCCTGGCCGGTGAAGACCAGGCTGGATTATAGGTATCGCCCTCGAGGGCTGTCAACGAGCGCACGGTACCGGTATCCACATCGAGGACCATCAGGCTGCGGCTCCCGCCGGCCGAGCGCGCGAAGACCACGTGTCGCCCGTCGGGCGCCCAATGGGGATTTTCGCACCCGCCCCCGACGGTGAGGCGCTGGCCACCGGTGCCGTCCGCGCGGATGAGGGCCAATTCGAATGTGCCCTCGATGCGGATCACGTGCACGATCCGTTCGCCGACGGGCGACCAGTCGGGCGACCCGCACCAGGCATCCTCGAAGGTGAGCTGATCGAGACCCGACCCGTCCACGTTGACGGCAAAGAGCTGCGGTTTGCCCGGACGGCCGGAGGTGAAGACCAGACGCCGGCCGGAAGGTGACCAGCTCGGCTCGGTGTCGATCTCCGGATCGAAGGTGATCCGCCGCGGGCGGGAGCCGTCGGCGCGGGCGATGTAGATCTCCGCGTTCCCTTCCTCGGTCGAGGAGTAGGCGATCGACTTGCCGTCGGGCGAGTAGGCCGGTGCGCCGGGCGTGCGCGAGCTGCTGACGATGCGCAGGTCATCGCGCTCGAGATCGGCCGCCACCAGCGCGGGCTGCCCCAGGTGAAAGCTCGTGAAGGCCAGCCAGCGCCCGGAAGGATGCCAGGCCGGCGACAGGACGATCGAGCCGAGACGGGTGACCTGCTCCTCGCTCTGTCCGTCCCAATCGGCCAGCCAGAGCTCCTTGACGCCGCTGCGCGCGCGGACAAAAGCGATGCGGGTGGACGCGCAGCCGCGGCTGCCGGTCAGGTAGTAGGTGACGTCATCGGCCAGACGGTGCAGGCCCCAACGATCGACCTCGCGCCGAGTCTCGTTCCATCCGACCTCGTAGTTGCGCTCGAAGATCCGCGAGCCCGAGCCCTCGTCGACCAGCGCGGCGCGCAGCTCGAGCTGGGCGCCGTGGCGCCGCATCTCGCCTCGGACGCGCGCGCGCACCGGCGCGTCGAGCGCGCGACCCTGCACGTCGTCGGCCGAGCCCGGCGAAGCGGTCCCCCCTTGGGCGAGACGCACCACGCGGAAGGCGTCACCGTAGACGAGATCCCAGGCCACGACCTCCTCGGGGCTCTTTCCGTCGCCGCGGCAGACGGCGGGCGACAGGTCGTGCCAGGTGAAGTCCTCGACCGCGACCACGGTCCGCACATACTCGCCCTTGCGGATCTCCGTGAAGACCTCGGCCTGCGCGCGCGCGGTCTGGGTCCCGAGGGCGCAGCCGGCCATCACGCCGATCGCCAGAATCGCTGGATGGAACTTGTGCTGCCTGGTCCCGCGCATCCCTGCCATGCCCCCCGCCTCGGCCTACCGCCGGCGCAACCCTGCTGGGCGCGCCTCGCCACTGGTGTACACGAAGCGCAAATGGACCGTCAGCCACTCGCACCCGTAAGCGGGCGGCAGCGGGGGCAGCGGTTGAACGCTGGCCACTGCGAGGAGCGCGCTCTGGTCGAAGAGCGGCACGCGGGATGGCTGCTCGACGACGAGCTCGCTGACCATGCCATTGCGCTCGATCCGGAAGCGGATCGTCGCGACCGGTCCGTTGTCCTCGCCCGAGATGCCGGCTGGCTGCTCCCAGGCGGCCGAGATGCGGCTCACGATCTGGGGCAGGTAGTAATCGTACGTGAAGCCGGAGTCATCGACCCGCGCGGCCATGCCCAGGTTGCTCGAGGCCGAAGGCATCGCCCGGAGCGAGTCGTCCGTGCCGAACGGCGAGCCCCGCCGGCCTGACGCCCCGGACGACTCCCGCCCGCCGGCGCCGCTGCCCGCAGTCTGCTCGCCGGGGGCAGGCTGCCGGCCGCCTCTGCCCGGCTGGACATCCTTGGGCTTGGTCTCGGGCTTGGTCTCGGATTTGGTCTTCGGCTTGGACTTCGCCTCGGACTTCACCTTCGGCTCGGCCTGCGCCGGTTTGGCGGCGGGCTTCTCCGCGCCCTCCAGCATGCCCCGCGGCGGCAGGACCACCGGCCCGCCCGAGGCCCTGGACTCGATGTTCGCGAGGGGCACGAGCGACACCATGAGCGGCGCCTGCTGCACCCGCGGCTCGCGCGAGATGCTGGGCAGGACGCCCGCGAGGGCGAAGCAGACGACGTGCAGCCCGCCCGACAGAAGCAGGAAGCGGCGCAAGGACCGCTCCTCGCTCCCCGCGCCGGCCGCCCTTCGGCCCGCCGCACCCTTGCGCCTCATCCCCATCGTCTCTCCCCTCAAGCCCCGTGCGCGGCCCGCGCTCGATCAGCCCCCGATCACCGACACTTTCCTGAGCCGATTCAGCAGGGCCATCACCTCGACCGCCCGGACCTCCGCCAGGTCGCCGCGCGGGTACCGGCTGGCCCGGTCCAGCACCTCGTCCCCGGCGTCGGCCAGCGTGCGACGCACATCGTCCGCGGTCAGGCCGCCGGCCAGCCGCTGCCAGATGGGATCGCGGCCGCGCCCCTCGAGGAGTCGCTCGAGGATCTCGGCCAGCGTGCGCACCTGAGCTGCCGAGATGATCTGCTCGCAGGCCCCCAAGTCAACCTCTTCGCGCTCGACCAGGATCCGCGAGGCGCCCTGCGCCTTGACGCGCGGGCCTCGTGGCCCTACCACCCGCCGGTAGCGCTCCAGGCTGAGCCGCCGCGGCGCCCCCGGTGCCGGGAAAGGGGCCGGCGAATCGGGCCCCGGCTGCGCGATGGCCCGCGCCTGCGCGGTCACGTCGGCCGGCAAATAGCTGTCCATCTGGATCACCCGGTCGGCCACGCGGAAATACTCCCCGCTCCCGCCGACGACCAGTACCGTGGAAACCCCGCGGTCGCGGTGCAGGTTTCGCACGCGATCGAGGAACGGCGTGATCGGCTCCTGGCCCGGCTTCAGGAGCCTGCGCATCGGCTCGTCGCGGATCATGAAGTTGGTGGCCGAAGTGTCCTCGTCGATCAGGAGCGCGCGCGCGCCCGCCTCCAGCGCCTCGACGATGTTGGCCGCCTGCGACGTGCTGCCGCTCGCGTTCGCGGTGCAGAAGCTCACCGTCGGCCGGCCGTAGGGCAGCTCGCCGATGAAGGGGCTGATGTCGGTACCGGTCACGGCCCGCCCGTCCTCGGCCCGCACCTTGATTGCCTGCGGGTCGGTCGCCACCCGCTCCCGCCCGTCGCCGGGGATGTGCGCGTAGATGCCGCGCGAGATCGCCTCGAGCAGCGTCGACTTGCCGTGGAACCCCCCCCCCACGAGCAGCGTCACGCCGGCGGGCACCGCCATGCCGCGCACGCTGCCAGCGTGCGGCAACGTGACCTCCCGCTCGAGCGAGACGGGCGCGCGGAACGGAACGACCGGCGCCGGCGGCCCGTGCGTTGCGGGGACGCTGGGCTCGAGCGGGCGATCGTCGCGGCCGGCACGGCGCGGGAGGATGGCTCCATTGGCGACGAAGGCGACCCAGTCCCGCTCGGCGAGCAAGCGCACCAGGGTCGCGTGGTCCTCGACGACGTCCTGGTGATGGCGCAGGGCGCCGGTGTCGAACGCGGGGGCGCCCGCGGCCGGACCGCCCGGGACCAGCGCGGCGGCAAGCAAGTCGGGCAGTTCCTCGAGCAGCAGGTGCGCTGCGGCGCGGCCGAGGATCCTTCGCCCGGCGGCCGGGAGCTGCGCGCTCAGCCGCACCGCGAGGCCCTCGGGGTCGCGGGGTCGCGCGCGCGCGATCGTGCGCAGCAGCACCTCCTGCCCGCAGTGGTCGATGAAGAGGTCGCGTGCGCCGCGGCGGTGGATCTCGGCTGCCAGCCGGCGCGCGAGGAAGTCCTCGAGCGCCCGCAGGCGCGGCGCCGGCCCTTCGGCGAAGGGCGCCAGGCCGGTTTCGTGCAGATCGGCGCGAACCTCGACGCGCGAGGGCGGGGCGTATGGATCGGCCTGCACGTGGGCGATCGACAGGGTCCAGATCCCCAGCCGGTAGTCGCCGCGCAGGTCCTGGTAGGCCTTGTAGCCCCGGCCGTCGATGCGCGCGAGCGTCCGGCGCAGATCCTCGGCGCCGAGCAGCGGCATCGATTACCCCCAGTGCGCGCTCGGCTGCGCGGATTGCCCGCGTGCCTCGGCCAGCGCCTGGTAGTCGGGGCAGAGCTCGCGGAACACGCAGCGCCGGCAGGTCGGTCCCGAGGGCGAGGCGGGGAAGTCTTCCGCGCGAGCCGTGTTGCTCTCCGGGTCGGCCAGGCGCTCGCGCATCTGCCCGATCCCCGCGCTGATCTCGGCGCGCGCCTTCTCGAGGTGCTCGGCCGAGAGCATGGCGCTCCCGACGGCGCCGGTGTGGATGTTCGCCTCGATCACCTGGATCCGCTCGGGGGGAATGTCCCACGCCTGGCTGGCATAGAGCGCGTAACAGCCGAGCTGCAGCCCCTCGGGCTGCGGCCGGCGCTTGCCGGTCTTCCAGTCGAGGATCACTGCCCCTCCGTCCGGGCGGCGGTGCGCGAGGTCCATCTTGACGTAGACCTTGGCCCCGTCGATCTCGAAGTTGAGCAACTCCTCGAGCGACAGCCAATCCTCAGAGGCGAGCTCCCGCGCCGCGGCCAGGAACGGCCCCTGCGCGAAGCCGTGGATGGAACGGCGCACCATCTCGGCAAACCCGCGCCACTCCTCGTCGCTCACCGCCTCGCGGTAATGGTGCTCGACGAGCCCGGTCGCCCGCTTGGGGTCCTGGAGATAGGCGCCATCGCGCGACTGGCGGAACTCGGCGCGCATGCGCTGCAGGGCCTGGTCCGCCGCCTCGGTCGGATCCGGCTCCGGCAGCCGCGCCCGCACGCGCTCGAGGATCCCGGCCACCGCGTCGTGCACGATCGCGCCAGCCCACAGGTAGCGGTTCTTGAGGTTGCGCAGGATGTACAAGCGGCGGGCCAGCGGGTCGGCGTCGGGCGACCAACCGCCCCAGTAGGCGTAGTAGTGGTAGTAGTAGCGGCGCAAGCACTCGCGGAAGGTCTCGAAGCGGCTGTGGCTCCAGCTGAACTCGTTGCGCAGGCCGCCGTTTCGATCGCCGGTCGTCGCCATGGTGTTCTCCCCCGGGGGGCGCGGACCCTCGGCCGCGCGCAAGCCCATGTGCGGGAAGAGGGTGGCCGGGCAGGCGGCGGTGGTCAAGGGCATTCGCGGCGGCCAGCGGGGCACGGGCCGGAGCGCATCATCGATACAGGTCTTTGAGCTGGCCCCACGAGGCTCCTTCCACCGGCATCGGGCGCGCGGGGCCATCAGGGTAGAGGTCTGTGAGCTCCCGCCACTTGACGATCTTCCAGATCGGGTTGCCGTGGGAGTCGGTCCAGGGCACCTGCCGGAACCAGAACTGCTCGATGCCGTCCTGCATCTCGTAGGTCGTCGTCTGCCCGTCCCAGAGAACGCGCAGCATCAGGTCCGCGTTGGTCATGATCAGGGTCCACAGGAACTGCCCCGGGTTGGCCGGATCGGGCTCCCCTGTATCCTGGGTCAGTTCCCCGTTCGTGAACGAGAGCGTGATGCTCTGAACCGCGTCCGAAGAGAACATGTTCTGGTGGACCGTCATCTCCTCGGTACGCGTGAGCTTCTCGCCGATCATTTGGTCCTCTTCCGAGAAGAGGAACTCGAAGTCGGTTGCCAAGAGGCTGTCGTAGGGCACCACCTCGCGCAGCAGGTAGGCGGTCTTCAGGTTCGCGATCAGATTCTGGGGCGAGGTCCGGGCCTCGTAGGGATCGTCGTGCGGAACCGGTCCGGGACCGTCGTCGCTGCTGCAACCGGCGGCCAAGCACAGCAGCAGTGCTGCGAGGATTCCATGAGCATGGACGATCGCGCGCGAGCTCACTTGTTCAACCCCTCCGCCAGGAAGGCCCGCCCGAATCTTGCCGGCGAGCCAGGGCTCCTAGAACATGGCCTTGATCTGACCCCACGAGTTGAACTCCGTCGGCATCGGGCGCGCGGCGCCATCCGGGATCATGTCGGTGAGCTCCCGCCACTTGACGATCTTCCAGATCGGGTTGCCGTGGGAGTCGGTCCAGGGCACCTGCCGGAACCAGAATTGCTCGATGCCGTCCTGCATCTCGAAGGTCGTCGTCAGCCCGTCCCTGAGGACCAGCAGCATCAGGTCCGCGTTGGTCACGGTGAGGGTCCACAGGAACTGCCCCGGGTTGGCCGGATCGGGCTCATCCGCGTCCAGGGTCAGTTCCCCGATCGTGAGCGCGAGCGTGATCGTCTGAACCGCATCCGAAGAGAACATGTTCTGGTGGACCGTCATCTCCTCCAGGCGCGTGAGCTTCTCGGCGATCTGCTGGTCCTCCTCCGAGAAGAGGAACTCAAAGTCGGTCGCCAAGAGGCTGTCGTAGGGAGCCAGCTCTCGCTCAAGGTAAGCGACCTTCAGGTTCGCGATCAGATTCTGGGGCGAGGTCCGGGCCTCGTAGGGATCGTCGTCGATGACCGCCGGCTTGGCGGCATCATCACCGCACCCTGCTGCCAGGGCCAGCATGCCGACGCCAAGGAGTGCATGGAGCCAAGTCCTGGACCGCGTCTTCATGCTCACAGACCCCCTTCTGGAAGAGCGTGCGGCAGCGCGGCGCCAACCGGAGGTTGCGCACGGGATCGAATCGTACGGAAGCTATCCTATCACTCGATCACGATCACGGGCAAGGCGGAGGCGTGGCCATTGGCCTGTACATGTACGTAGTAGACGCCCGAGGCCAGGCGTGGGCTGTTCTCACCGAGCGACCACACCACCTCCTGGCGGCCGGCAGATCGCGCGCCGTCGGACAGGGTGGCCACGCGGCGGCCCGCGACGTCGAGGAGCTCGACGCGGGTCCGGGCCGGGCTCGGCATCCGGAAGGTGATCGCTGCCTGGGCGCGGACGGGGTTGGGAGCGATCGACAGGAACGCGATCGAGGTTCCGTCATCGGGTCGCGGCACCGTGGCGCCGGTTCCGAGCAAGATGGTCACGTCGTCGGAGGCGAGGTTCACCACGACGAGATCGCCCACCGCATCGCCGTCCAGATCGCCCATGCCGACGCTGACCGGTCGGCTGCCGGCACCGTACAGCCCGCCCTCGGTGAATGTGCCGTCTCCGTTTCCAAGCAGCACCGCGGCGTCGTTGGATTGGAGATTGGCGGCGGCCAGATCGGCGTCGCCGTCGAGGTCGAGATCGCCGATCGCCACCGCCACCGGCATCTCGCCGGCCGGATACACAGCCGCATCGCCGTAGGCCCCGCCGCCCAGCCCGAGCAGCACGGCGATGTCGTTCGAGCCGCCGTCGGCCACGGCGAGGTCAGGGATTTCATCTCCGTTGAGGTCCCCCGTCACGAGGGCGCGCGGGCTCTGGCCCACCATCAGCCAGCTCGCCGGCAGTAGGGTGCCGTCGCCGCGTCCCAGGAGGATGCCGACCTGGTCGGTCGCCTGGCTCGCGCAGGCCACGTCCGGGATTTCGTCGCCGTTGAGGTCGGTGACCGAGACCGAGCGGGGTGCACGTCCCAGGGCGATGAACTCAGCCGGAGCGAAGCTCCCGGATCCTGCGCCCAGGAGCACGGCGAGGTCCCGCGAGTACTCGTGGCCGGCCACGAGATCAGCGATCCCGTCCAGGTTCAGGTCCCCCGCCGCGACAGAGGTGGGCGCATAGCCGACGGGCAGGGGCCTGGCGGCGCGCAGGGCCCCGTTGCCGAGACCCAGGTGCACGTCGATCTCGTCGGCGAGCGCGTTGGCCACCGCGAGGTCGGGCACCTGGTCCTGATCGAGGTCCGCCACGGCCACGCAACGCGGACCCCGGCCGGTATCCCGATAGGCCGGCGGGCCGAAGGTCCCGTCTCCTTGCCCGAGCAGCACGGCCACGCTGTCCCGATCGCCGCCGGCCACGACCAGATCGAGCCTCTGGTCCAGATTCATGTCAGCCAGAGTCCCGAAGATGGGTGCCGGCCCGGCGGGCGCGACGCCGGCCGCGGCGAACTCGCCCGCGCCTGATCCCGGCAGCACCGCGATGCTGCCCGAGCTGTAGTCGGCCACGACGAGGTCGGGGAAAGCGTCCTCATCGAGGCCGCCGATGACGACGCCGAACGGCATGCCCCCGGTGCCATGAAGCGCGGCGCCCAAGAACGCGCCCCCGCCGGATCCGAGCAGCACGGCCACGTCGTCCGATGCGTGATTCGCGGTGACGAGATCCGCGTGCGCGTCGCCGTTGAGATCGCCGATCGCCACCCAGACCGGATCGTCGCCCACCGCGAGGCTGTACGGCGCGCTGAACGCCCCTCCCCCGGATCCCCGCAGCACGCTGACGCAGTCGGCGTTGACGTCGGCCACGGCGAGATCGGCGAGCTGATCGCCGTCGAGATCGCCGATCGCCACGCAGTAGGGACCGCGGCCCGCGGCGAAGTAGGCCGCCGCCTGGAACTCGCCACCCCCGATCCCCAGGAGCACGCTCACGTCGCTCGATCGGGTGTTGGCCACCGCGAGATCGGCGATCGCATCGCCGTCGAGGTCGCCGATCGCCACGGAGCGGGGATCGTGGCCCACCGCATGGGGCATCGCCGGGCCGAACGTCCCGTCCCCCACGCCGGGCAGGACAACCACGCTGTCCTCGAAGGTAGCGGTCACCGCGAGGTCCGCGATCCCATCGCCGGTGAGGTCCCCGATCGCGACGGAGGAGGGTCCACCGCCGACCGCCCGGGAAGCTCCCGCATCGAAGGTGCCCCCGCCGAGCCCCAGGAACACCGTCACGTCGTCCGAGAAGTGGTTGGCGACCACGACATCGGGCGTCCCGTCGCGGTCGAGGTCAGCGATGGCGACCGAGCGCGGCGCCGCGCCGGCCGGGTAGAGCACCTCGGGGGCAAAGGTGCCATCGCCGCGGCCCATGAGCACGACCAGCTGATCCCCCAGCCCGTCGGCCACCGCGACGTCCGCGATCTGATCGCCGTCCAGGTCGCCAATCGCCACGCCGGTCGGGCCGAATCCGGCCGGGAAGTCGAGACGGGCCGGGCTGAAAAGGATCTGATCCGCCAGGGCGCTCGGTCCGGGGGCCAGGCCGGCCAAGACCGCGGCGAGCACGCCGAGACATCGGGGATCGGGTGCGAACCGGACCGGGGACCTGGGGATCATCGCTCGGGTTCCTCCTCGCTGGGGGCACCGCCCACCGGAGCTGCCTGCTCGAGGGTGGACGGCGGCGACCGTCCGGTTCCGGGAATTGCCCCACGCCCGGCGGCGCATGCAACTGCGGAATCGCCGGCCTGACCGGTGCGCCTTGACACCCCGGAAACGGCCCCGATAGAGTCGTTGGTTCCGGATCGGGCCCGTCCGGCCCTGGTGAATCACCTGGAGGGGAGTATGATCGAGCGCCACGAAATCGAAAAGCTCTTCGCGGAGCAGCTCGGCCGCATCAAGAACGAGAAGCTGCGCGCGCAGGTCGTCGACGTCTGGCACCTGGCCAGCCAGGAGGGCAAGTGGCAGAGCGTGGAGCAGCTCCGGCAGATGCCCTTCACGCTCCTCACCGACGCCCGCGGCGTCAACTTCATCGAGCACACCCTGGCGGTCACCGAGGGCGCCTTCGCCCTGGCCGGTGCGATGCGCAGGCACTACGCGCGCATGCCCCACGCGATCGACGAGGACCGGTTGATCGCCGGCGGCCTCTTGCACGACGTCGGCAAGCTGCTCGAGATCGAGCCCGACGGCAAGGGCGGGTGGCGCAAGAGCCTGAGCGGCAAGTGCGCACGCCACCCCATCTCGGGCGCGATGCTCGCCGCGCGTGCGGGTCTCGATGACCGGCTGATCAACGTCATCGCCTGCCACGCGAAGGAGGGCGAGGGCCGGCCGCAGGTGATCGAGACGATCCTGATCCACCAGGCAGACTTCGCCACGTTCAATCCCCTGGTGATGATGAACGCGGGAACGCTGATCGAGGGGTAACCCGACGCGGGTCCGGGAGGACCGCGAGGAGGTGGATGCGATGGGCCAGACGATGATCGAGAAGATCCTCAGCCGCCACGCGGACCGGCCGCTCAAGGCGAACGACATCGCCGACATCCGTATCGACGTGCGCGCGGCACGCGACTTCGGCGGGGCGAACGTGGTGAAGAACATCGAGTCCGCACAGCTGGGGGTGAACGACGCCTCGCGGTCGGTCTTCACCTTCGACTGCTACCCCGGGGGGACCGACGCGAAGTACGCCACGAATCAGCAGCTCTGCCGCGTCTTCGCGGAGGCCCACGGCGTGCGCGTCTTCGACATCGACCAGGGCATCGGCACGCACAACGCCATCGACCTCGGCCTCGTCGGCCCCGGCGAGACCTTCGTGTCGACCGACAGCCACGCCAACATCCTGGGCGCGATCGGCGCCTTCGGCCAGGGCATGGGCGACCAGGACATCGCCCACGCGTGGGCCTACGGCACGACCTGGTTCAAGGTCCCTCACTCGGTGCGCGTCGTGCTGAAGGGGATGCCGAGCCGGCAGGCCTCGCCCAAGGATGTGTCGCTGGCGCTGCTGCGCCACTTCGGCGCCAACGGCCTGCTGGGGCTGTCGGCCGAGCTGAGCGGCCCCTACATCGATCAGCTCCCGCTCTCCGGCCGCATCACCGTCGCTTCGCAGGCGACCGAGATGGGCGCGATCATCGCGCTCATCGCACCCAACCAGGAGGTGCTCGAGTACTGCTCGAGCGCCCGCGGCCGGAAGGTCGAGCCGGTGCTGGCCGACCCGGATGCCGAGTACTTCGAGACGATCGAAATCGACATCGACGGCCTGATGCCGCTCATCGCGCGCCCCGGCCATCCCGAGGATGTCGTGCCGGTGGCCGAGGTCGCCGGCCGGCGCGTTCACTCGGGCTTCATCGGCTCCTGCACGAACGGCCGGTGGGAGGACCTGCAGGCCGCGGCCGCGCTGCTCAAGGGCCGCCACATCGCCCCGGGCGTGGTGCTCAAGATCGTGCCGGCTACCCACGGGGTGTGGCGCCGCTGTCTGGATGACGGCACCTTCGCGATCCTCAACGCCGCCGGGGCGATGGTCAGCAACCCGGGTTGCGCCGGCTGCGCCGCGGGGCAGGTCGGGCAGAACGGGCCGGGCGAGGTCACGGTCTCGACCGGCAACCGCAACTACGCGGGCAAGCAGGGCAAGGGTGACGTCTACCTGGCCTCGCCCGAGGTCGTCGCGGCCAGCGCGATCGCGGGCCGGATCTGCACGCCGGCCACGCTGGGCCAGATGCTGGCGGCCCAGCCGCCGGTCACGTCCCGGTCCGCGGCG
>CAZDKK010000064.1:0-28037 GCA_964506245.1 uncultured bacterium
GGCGCCTGGGCCCGGGGGGCCCGCCCTCCGCGCCCACGTGGCGGCCCTGGCGCCCGCGGCGGCCGCCCTGGGGGGCGCCTTCCGGCCCGGAGGCGGCGATCATCCCCTCCACCCGTCCACCCATCCCCGGCTGCGCACTGGCATCGGCAGCGGCCCGCGGGTCGGCTCTGCCGGCGGCGGTGGGGCCTCGGGCTTGCGCCCCAGCGCCACCGCCCGCTCGGGCAGCGACCTCACGAGCTGCGGCCCCAGGATGTAGAGCGCGGCCAGGCAGTAGACCTCAAGGTCGAGCGCTTCGTTCCGCTCACGGGTCTTGATCCACTCGCGCACCGTCCCGCGGTTCTTCACCCATTTGCGGATCGCCTTCTCGGCGGTGAGCTGCGCCACGTACTCGGCGTCGATCCACTCAGGCAAGTGGCAGTAGCCGGGCCCGGGGGCGCCGATCCTGAGGCGCGAGTAGATGATCTCCTTGGCCGTGTCGACGCAGAGCGTAAAGAGCTTCGCGTGGTAGCGGTTGTTGTCTGACGGTCGGCCGACCACGGGCTTGCCGCGCTCGGAGCCGCCTCGCACCGCGAAGACCCGGCGCTCGATTCGCGCCCGGCAGAATCGGTAGACCTGCTCCGAGTGATGCCCGCCGCTGTCCACGGCGACGCAGGCGATCGGCACCTTCCGCCCGCTCTCGTGCGTGAACTCCTGCCGTAGGAACCGATCAAGGTCGAGCCAGACCTGCTCGCGCCCGGGGTCGCCGTGGAACTGGGAGAAGGCGATGAGCCACGACTCCTCGCCGGCGCCGTAGCCCTTGACCGCGCATTCCAGCCGATCGCCCTGCACGTCCACCGAGGCGACCAGGACGCCCACGCCCTGCGGCACGTCGGCCGCGTATCGCTCCGCCCGGGCGAGCAGGCCCTCAGCGTCGACCGTGTCGCCGCGCTCCTCCCAGGTCTCGCCAAGCACGCTGTTGATCCAGTTCTTCAGGCGCAGCGGATCCTCCTTCGCCGCGAGGAACTCAGCGACGGCCGCCGACCAGGGGAGCCAACCGAGGGGGGAGTAGAGGCTGGAGAGATGAAACCCGATCGTCTCTCCGTTGCCTGAAGCGGTCGGGCGCCACTGGCCGCGGGCGAGCATCTCGGTCTTGAAGCGCTCCTCGATCAGTGAGCCACATGCCACGCAGGCGAGTGACGCGCTCTTCGGATCGCCTTCGTTCCACCGGATGTTCTCCCACCGGATCCAGTCAAAGGCGCCGCAGTGCGGACAGGGCACGAAGTAGCGCCGCTGGTCGGAGGTGAGGAACTCCCGCTCGATCCGCGAGAGGCCTTTGACCGTCGGCGTAGATACGAGGAAGACCTTCCGGCGTGAGTACGTCGGCCCGGTCGTGCGCTTCTCGGCGAGCGCGATCGGATCCCCCTGTCCGTCCACGTCCCCGGGGTACTCGTCGATCTCGTCGCAGAAGAGCCAGCGGATCGGCATGGACTTCACGCCGGTCGCGGAGTTCGAGCCCGTGAGGAACAGCACCCCACCGGGGAATTCCTTGATGAGGAGGCTATTGCCGCCGTCGCGCGAGCGGGCCTCCTTCACGAGCTCGGCGAGCACGGGCGTCGTCGCGATCATGGGGTCGAGGCGCTGGCGGCTGAACCTTCGAGCCTCGTCTACCGTGGGGCGCAAGACCAGGATCGGGCCTGGAGTGTGGTGCATGACGAAGCCAAGCCAGTTGTTCCCGGCCTCCGTACCCCCGACCTGCGAGCCCTTCATGAAGACCACGCGGCGCACCGGCGAGCGGGGTCCGAGCGCGTCCATGACCTCGTGCAGGTACGGCGTAATCGCGGTGCGCCAGCGGATCGCCGCATGGCCGGCGCGGTTGCCGAGCACGCGGTGCTCGTCGGCCCAGGCGCTCACCGTGAGCTGGGGCTCGGGCCGCCAACCCGCGCGGTAGGCGGTCTCGTAGACATCACGGCCGTTCTGCATCTGCCGCGATCTCCTGACAGATCCGCTCGATCTCTTCTTCGAGGATACGGTGGACCTCAGCGGGGTCCTGCGTGGCGGCCAGGATCACCGCTGTGCGCTCGGGCACCGCGATCAGTTGGTCGCGGGCCTTGCGGGCCATCGCGAAGGCGCCTGCTCGAACCTCGTCGGCTCGCACCAGGACGCCGCGCGCGCGCTCGAGCTCGAGCTTGGCGAGCTGCGCCTGGTAGACCTCCCGTGCCGCCCGCGCCTTGGCGTAGCAGCTCGAGGTCCCGCCGCTGTCGCTACCCTCCCCGCCGAGGTCCATCGGCTCCGGTGGCTCGCCCACGCCGCGGGTGTGCTTCGGGTTGCCCGTGATCCGGTTGCGAGGCTTCGACTGGTCGGTGTTCGCGCGCCACTGGCGGTCGGCGAGCTCGGGATCGATCTTCCCGTCAACCATCGAGATCCGCCCGGACTTGACCGCGCGCTGCACAGCAACGTGCGAGATCCCGCGCCGGCGGGCGTACTCGCGCTGAGAGATCAGCTCCTTCTTCTGCTTGCGGGCCAAGGGCTACTCATCCCGAGCGCCCCTGCGCTCCACGGCGGCATCCTCGAAGGTGGTCCTGTCCGCCTCCAGCACCGCCCTCTCGCCCGTTGCCGTCTGCCAGCGTTCGATGATGACGTCGCAGTAGGCCGGGTCGAGCTCCATCAGAAACGCGCGTCGGCTGAGCTCCTCGGCGGCGATGAGCGTGCTGCCGCTGCCTCCGAAGAGGTCGAGCACGTTCTCGTGAGGTCGCGATGAGTACTGCATGGCACGCCGGGCGAGCTCGACGGGCTTCTCGGTGAGGTGGATCATGGCCTGCGGGGTCACCTTCTTGACGGCCCAGAGGTCGGGGATGTTCGGCGGGCCGAAGAAATGGTGCGCCGCTCCCTCGCGCCAACCATAGAATGCCCACTCGTGCGCACCCATGAAGTCCTTCCGCGTCAGAACCGGGTGCTGCTTGTCCCAGATGATCGACTGGCTGAAGTAGAGGCCGGCCGCCTTCAAGGCCGGAGGGTAGTTCGCGCAGTTGGCGTAGCCGCCCCAGATGTAGAACGACCGCCCGGGCAGGAGCACGCGCGCGATGTTGCCAAACCAGGCGCGCAGCATTTCCTCGAAGGCCTCGTCGGTGACGAAGTCGTTCGCCAGCGGGCGGTCTTTCGCGCGCATCTTCCCGGTCGCCTTCGACTTCTCCGGATGCCGGGCGACGTCGAGAGACTGGTGGTGCTTCGGACCGGCGAAGGAGGAGAGCCCGGCCGCGATCGCGTTGTTAGAGCGTGGCTCGACCTTCACGTTGTAGGGCGGATCCGTGTTCACAAGGTGGATCGGGGCGCCGACGAGGAGCCGGTCGACCGCCGTGGGGTCAGCCGAGTCTCCGCAGAGCAGCCGATGGTCGCCCAGGATCCAGAGGTCTCCTGGCCGGCTGACCGGATCCTGGGGCGGTTCCGGGGCGGCCACCTCCTCGTCACCGTCTTCCTCCAGCAGGTCGTGCAACTCGTCCAGGTCGAAGCCGGTCAGTTCCAGGTTGAAGTCCAGCCCGTCGAGGGCCTTGAGCTCCTCGGCCAGGAGCTCCTCATCCCAGCCGGCGTCCAGTGCGAGGCGGTTGTCGGCGATGATGTAGGCGCGCTTCTGTGCGTCGCTGAGATGCGTGAGCTCGATCACTGGGACGGTGGTCATCCCGAGCTCCCGCGCCGCGAGTAGCCGCCCGTGGCCGGCAATGATCCCGGCGTGGCCGTCCACGAGGATCGGGTTCGTCCACCCGAACTCGAGTAGGCTCGCCGCGATCTTGGTGACCTGCTCGGGACTGTGGGTCCGCGGGTTCCGCTCGTAGGGCCGCAGCCGGTCGATGGGCCAGTGCTCGAGCTTGCCGGGCAGCCGGATGGACGTGGCCTGGACGGGCGCCGACCCGGCGGCCTCCGTCGCGCTACGAGTTGAACCCCTGGAATGACTGGAAACTTGTCTCATGGGTCTCCCACGTCTCGAATGCCGGGGTCGCCGGCACCCGCTCTGGACCACTGGACAGTACCTACGCTCACAGCCCGCGCCCCCGTGCCCGCGCGATCGCGTTGACGGCCTCGCGTTCCATCTCCTCGTGAAACCACTTGGCCGCCTCCTTCTCGGCGGTCTGGACGAAGCGGAGGCGTGGTTTCACGCGCTTGCCCTTGGTGAACAGGTAGACTGCGCGGGTGGCCTCCTGAGCGATGCGCTGGAAGATCCCGACCGCTGGCACGAGGTAGGTCCGGGTGCGTGTCACGCCTATGCGCCGGCGTCCGGTCTTCGTGCGGTCGAACCGCAGGCGCGCCATGCGCAACTCAGGCGGGACTGGCTCTGCGAACTGCGGACGGGCGGGGCCGCCGACGACGGGCTCAGCAACCAGCTTCGCGCCGGAGGTGAACGGCTTGCGCTCTTCCCCGCGCTCGAATGCAGACAGCAGAAGCCGCGGCTTCTGTCCCACGCCGATCTCAGCGAAGGCACGGCCCTGTCTGACCGACGCGAACGGCTTGATGATCGCGGCCTGGCGCTGGATGAACTCCTTCTTGCGGATCGTGAATTCCTCCTCGACGCGCTGGCGCTCGGCGGTCTGGATGCGCTTCGCCGTGTTGTTGATCGCATTGACCACGGCATAGGCCAGGCGCCGCTCCCCGTTCCGCAGGCGCAGGACGAGCGGGGTGGAATCGATTTGCAGGTCAATTCTCATCGCTGCATCCTCTTGCTCGGTTCGTCCGTCCCTCGGAGCCCCCGGACTTGGTGGCGGTGTTGGTAGATCTCCTCAAGCGTCAGGCGCCCATGCGACATCCGCACGAGGGCCATGGCATGCGCGGGCTTCGGTGGGTGGCGGCCGGCAACCCACTCGTACACCGCGTGGGACGTGACGGACAGGTCGGGATCGCGGCCCAGCGCCGCCACGATCCGCGAGACGCCCGTGTCGTGCACCCAGCGCCCGAACGGCGTCTCCCAGCGTGGTGAGAGCGCCTGACTCATCCATGAGCACCTCATTTCGCCATCCGTGAGTTCATCTCTGACTCGCAGGAGCGATCCTCCCGAGGACAGCCGCCAGCGGCCCGCCGATCTGCTCGAGCTCGGTGTGTGCCACTGCGGCGGTTGGTGCCGATCGTGCCCGGGCCTCGGCGTCCTTCAGCGCCTGGTGCCTGGCGATCGCCGCGGCCTCGTGATGGTTCGGGACCTCGACACGCAGCACCTTCGCCAGGTACGCCGCAGGAGCGCGGGGCGTGTGCTCCAAAACCGACGCGAGTCCCTGCTCAACTGCGCCGTAGGGCGCACCGCGTCGCAGGTGGGCGACGATCACGCGATCGATCGATTCCAGATGCCCGTCGAGCTCTTTCGACGCCAGGATGCGGTTCCTGAGCCGATCCAGGCGCTCGCATTCGTCGTCGGTGAGAGCTGGAGGCCCTGTCGTTCGCTGGACGTTCGTTGGACGTTCGCTGGACGCTTCGGGTTTGGCTTCTTCCCGAGCGCTTGCGCGAGGAGAGCTGTCTTGCCGCCTGATCGCGGCTCGCGCTGGTGGTGCCGCTGGAGTTGCCGCTGGACTGTGCGCTTCAGACAGCTCGGGTACGTTAATCGGGAATACGGGAACGGGAAACGGGAACGGGGCTGGCTCCGCTGGCCCCAGCGACGCCAGCGGACCGCTGGACTCCGCTGGTGGTTCCGCTGGACTATCCGCTGTGGAAGGTCGGGCCTGACCGCTAGGCAAGAGCCTGCCCTTGGCGTCCCTCGTGCCACTCTGGGCCCTCGCCTGACCGGCCCTCCGGCGCTGCTCAGTGCTCGCCCACCGAGCCTGCTCGACCTCTTCCTTGCTCGGGTTGTACTCGAGGAAGTCGTGCACCCGGTAGGCATCCGGGCCAGCGATCTCAAACAGGCTCGCCCGGAGGAGCTCGTCGATCCATTCCCCTGGCCGGCTGCTCTCGTCCTCTGCTCCCAGCTTCCACGCCTGACGCCTGGGGATGATGCCGTCGGTGAGGTGCTGCGAGCACCAGCAGATGGCTGCGGTGTGGATCCATCTCGCCTGCATCGAGACCGAGAGGATCTTCGGGTTGTCGTAGTAGTGATCGTCGAGCTTGGCCCACACTCCTGAGTCCCCCTCCGTGTCCGCTGTCCCTGCCGACTACTTCGACGCCGCGTGATCGAAAAGCTGGGGAGCGGGAGGGGCGCGGGATGGGCTTCTCCCGCTCTTCTCCCAGGATGCGGTGTGTTGGTGAATGCTACAGGGTGCTGGGGTAGGGCGCAGGGGATGGGTTATCTTGGGGTCGTAGCTGTAGTTACTGTGTAAGCCACACACAGGCACGATGTTGCGATAGGCTGCTCCAAGGGTTCGAATCCCGTCGGGGACGCGGTCCTCCACCCGCCCGCTGCGCGGCTTGGCGCGACGGCGACGCGCGTTTCCTAGGCGGCCCGCTTGCGCGCCTCGGGAGCGGCCGTCACGACCACGCGGTTGCCGCCATCGCGCTTGGCCTGCGCCAGCCCTTCCCAGGCCCGCGCGAGCAGATCCTCCACCGTCTCGCCCGGCTGGTACTGCGTCACGCCGGCGGAGACCGTGGCGACCACCTCACCCGCGCGCGTCTGGATCGCTCGGTGCGTGAGACCGGCACACAAGCCCTCGGCCGCGCGGCGGGCGACATCCATCTGCTCCTGGGTGAGGAGCACCGCGAACTCGTCGCCTCCCCAGCGCGCGATGAAATCGGTCTTGCGGAAGAATTCCCGGATGATCCTACCCGAGAGGCGGACCAGCAGCTCGTCGGTGGCCTCGCGTCCGTAGGTGTCGTTGGCCAGCTGGAGGTGGTCGACGTCGATCAGCACCAGGCTGAGCGGGCGGTGCAGGCGATTGGCCAGACTGACCTCCACGCGCACCTGCTTGTCGAAGGCTTCCTTGCTGTAGAGCATCGTCAGGGGATCGGTCTGCGAGACCTGCGGGGTGATTTCCACCTTGTGCGTGAGGACACCGACCTGCTCCTCCAGGCTGCGGATGCGTTCCCGCTCGCCGCTGCGCTTGGACTCGAGGTGGTGCACGATCGCCCCCACGTGCTGCTGGATGCGCTCGCGCACCTGGCGCAGGTCCTGGATCTCGACCACGCGGCCCAGGTCTGTCAGCTCGGCCTGCATCTGGGTCGTGAAGGAGTCGCTCTCCTGCGCGGCGGTGTGGAGCTCCTCGCCGATGAGGCCGATGATCTCCCGCAGCTCCTGCTCGCGCCCGCGGATATACTCGGCCTCCTGCTGGCGCTGGCTCGTGATCAGGTTCGCGGATTGCTTGCGCAGGCCCTCTTCTTCGTGGGCCGAGAGGGGGCCCTGGTAGCGCTTGGCGATCTTGCGCAGCTCGTCACGGAAGGCGCCTGGCTGGAGCGACGGCACGTTCATCGCCTGTTCCTGCGCGACGCGGAGCAGCCCCCCGATCGTGTCTGCCAAGGACTTCATGAGTCGGGCGGCGGCATCGAGCCGCGTAGGGTCGATGCGGCCCGTGGACGGGTCGACCGGATGACCCGTGTTTCCGTAGAGCAGCCAGGTGAGAAGATTGCGCAAAGCAGGCCCCCCAAGTTCGGTTGTGGTTGGTCCACTGGACCGCGCGCCGGATCCCCTTACCAGATCGGGCGCCGGACCGTGCACCTTAAGCCCGAAGCGGGACCTCGCCGGGGGCCTCCAGGGCGCGAACCCAGGGGCGGAACTGGAAGAATAGAAGGAGTTGGAGCGTTCGTTCTCTCGCCCGACCACCCAAGTCATTGACCACACCCAGGATGGCATGCGATCCTTAAAGCTCGAAGTCCAAAGGCTCTCACCTGCCTGCCGCGTCGCCCGGCCCGGGCCCCTCCGGGCAGCCGCGCGGTCGCGGCCGGGTGCCGAACACCGCATGGAGGCCATGAGATGCGCATCCTCAACGCTTCGCTGCTGCTCTGCCTGATCGCTTCGCTGCTGGCCGGCCCGGCCGTGGGGGAAGAACCCCTCCGGAGGGTTCGACTGACCGCGGGGGATGCCACGGCGTTGGCCGAGACGCTGGAAGACCAAGGCTATGACGTTCTGCGCGGCACCGTGACCGCGACGTCCCTCGAGTTGATCGTCTCGGTCGAGGAATTCGACCAGCTCGTGGCCCAGAACCTCGTACCGGAACTGCTCGAGGTGGGCCGGCCCTTCGTCGAGATCCAGGCCGAGCGCCAGGCTCGCGACCCCGAGTCGATCCCACCCGGGTACCCGAATGTCCAGGGCATCATTGACCAGATGGCCACGGCGGCGGCCACGTATCCGGCGATCTGCCAGCTCGTCGATCTCACGGTGCGCTACGACATGCCGACCACCTACGAGGGCCGCCACCTCTACGCGGTCAAGATCTCGGACAACGTGGCGGAAGAGGAGGACGAGCCCACCTTCATGCTGGTGGGCAACCACCACGCGCGCGAGATCGTGACGCCGATCCTGGCCTTGACGGCGATGCAGAACTTCCTGACCCAGTACGGCTCGAACCCGACGATCACCCAGCTCGTCGACGGCCACGAGATCTGGATCGCGCCGACCTGGAATCCCGATGGCTACAACCACGTCTATTACGTCGACAACTGGTGGCGGAAGAACCGCCGGCCCGTGTCGGGTGGCATCGGCATCGATCAGAATCGCAACTACCCCTTCGGTTGGGACAACGCCTGCTCGGGCAGCAGCACGCCCTCGTCGGAGACCTACAAGGGGCCCTCGCCAGCCTCCGAGGCCGAGACGCAGACGCTGCTCGCCTGGAGCCGCGCCGAGCGCTTCGGCAAGATCATCGACTACCACTCGAGCGGGCGCGAGGTGGTGCGCGGCTACGACTGCTGGACGCACCCGTTCGACGCGCACTGGCAGAGCGAGGCGATTGCCCTCTCCCAGGCGGTGGGCTACGGCGGGGACCAGCGCGGGCCCAGCGGCGACGGCGAGCACTACGAGTGGCAGATCGCGATGATGGGTGCGTGGGCCTTTCTGATCGAGACGGCCTACGAGTTCCAGCCCTCGTACGCGGAAGCCCTGCAGGAGGCGGCGCTCGTTTGGCCGGGGACCCTCTGGGCGATGCAGCGGCCCGTGCCCCTCTGGGGCCACGTCACCGACGCCTCGACCGGTGAGCCGCTCGAGGCCAAGGTCACGCTGGTGGGCGTGGGCTATGGCCACGGCGAGGAGATCTGGAGCGGGGGACCCCACGGGCGCTATCAGGCCAACATGCCGGCCGGCACCTACACGGTTCGCTTCGAGGCCGCGGGGTATGAGCCTCTGACGGTGAGCGGCGTGGTGGTGACCGCCGGCAGCTCGAGGCTCCTCGACGCCGCGCTCACCAACCCGATGGCGGTGAACGAGCCCATCGCCGCGGGTCCGCGTCTGATGCTGCAAGCGCCGGCGCCCTTCTCCGCGCCGGGCACGCTGCGCTGGACGCTGCCCGCCGCCGGCCGGACGGCCCTGCGGGTCTACGACCTGTGCGGCGCCGTCGTGCGCACGCTGGTCGACGGCGAGCTCGGGGCCGGCAGCCACGAAGCGATCTGGGACGGAACCGACGAGCGGGGCCGGCCGCTGCCGGCGGGCAGCTACTTCTCGCGTCTGACGAGCGCGGAGCTGGCCGCGACGAGGCGCATCCTGCTGCTGCGGTGAGGTCGCCCCAGGGTGGATGACCGCGGCCATCCGCAGGGGCCCGAAGCGGGATTCGGCGGAACCCCGACCCGGGTCGGAATCTGAGATGGCGCGTGCGATTCGACCCGTATTCGATTCTCTGTGAAGGACTTCGGCGCTCAGGCCGCGCGCGGGTGGGACCGCCCGGGCGCGGTCTGAGCCGTCCTGGCCGCCCCCCGCCAGCCCCGTGTGGCCGGCCCCGGTTCGCGCCTTCAGTCCCTCCGGATCCCTGCCGTTCATAGGGTCAGATCCGTGAGGCGCGTACCTCCTGGGCGGGCGACCATGCGCACACTGGGCAACTACGAGATCCAGGACCAAATCGGCCAGGGCGGGATGTGCACGGTCTACCGAGGCCGGCAGCTTTCCCTGGATCGTCCGGTTGCGGTCAAGATTCTCAACGAGAAGGTCTCCAACGTCGAGAACGTGCTCGCCCGGTTCAACCGCGAATCGCTCATCATCGCCCGCCTCAATCACCCGAATATCATCCACGTGATCGACCGCGGGGTGACGGACGAGGGCATGCCCTACTTCGTGATGGAATACGTGGAGGGCATCGACCTGGCCCAGGCGATCAAGCTGAGGCAACTCGACGCGAATCGCATGCTGGACCTGGCGGTCCAGGTCTGCCGGGCGCTCTCGTACGCCCACAAGAACGGCGAGATCCACCGGGACGTCAAGCCGGGCAACATCCTGATCGATCGCGAGGGCCACGTTCGCGTCTTCGATTTCGGCATCGCCAAGATCTTCGACGAAGGGGCGGCCACGCGCCAGTTCACCCGCTCGGACGTCGTAATGGGCACGTTGGCCTACATGTCGCCGGAGCAGCAGGACGGTCTGGATCGGGTCACGCCGGCCAGCGACCTCTACTCCCTGGGGGTCATCTTGTACGAGATGTTCACCGGAACCAAGCCCGCCGGGCGCTTCCGGCCCCCGTCGCAGCTCAACACCTCAGTCTCGCCCGAGCTGGAGGCGATCATCCTCAGGTGCCTCGAGCCCGACCCGGCCCAGCGCTTCCAGTCGGCCGACGAGATCAAGGACCGGCTCCTGACGCTGCTGCAGGGCGCGCATCTGCAGACGGGGCAGCGCGAGCGGGCGCGGCGCGTTTTTGCCAACGTGCAGGACAAGTTCGCGCTGCTCGATGTGATCAAGGAGGACGAGCGCGGGGCGATCTACCTCTACCAGGACAAGGGTGAGAGCCGGTTGCTGGTGATCCGCAAGGTGGAGGGTTCAGGCGCCGGCCTGAGCGAGGCCCGCCTGCTCACGACCCTGAAGCACACGCACATCGTGGATATCCTGGGGGCCTCCGGCGACCCGCACCGCTTCATCACCGTGATGGAGTACCTGAGCGGCGGGAGTCTGAAGGATCGCCTGCTGCAGCCTGTGCCTTGGGGCACGGCGCTGCGCACCGCGCGCGAGATCTGCGAAGCGCTGCACTTCGCCCACAACAACCGGATCATTCACGGCAACCTGCGACCGGGCAACGTGCTCTTCACCGAGAGCAACGTGGCCAAGGTCACCGACTTCGGCCTCGAGCAGCACGGCCCGTTCGCCGACGGCCAACCCGATCCCTACAACCTGTGGGGCGAACCCCGCTCGGTCGCGGCCGACGTGCTGGCCGCCGGCACCATCTTCCACCAGATGGTGACCGGCGCGCTGCCGGCGCGCGATGGCTTCTCCTTCGTGGCCGAGGCCTATCTGCTGCAGCTTCCGGAACGGCTGCGCGGGCTGCTTGCGCGCATGGTCGCCTACGATCACCGGGAGCGGCCGGCCGGCTTCGGCCCCGTGATCGCCGAGATCGACCTCCTGTTGGCCGCCTGTGCGGCCAACCCCGATCTGCCCGGCGCCACGGCGGTCCTGTCGCTGTCCGGCACCGGTGGCACGCGCGCGGTCGCGGGCCTGATCTGGAACCGGGTCTCCAGCGGCCTGACGCAGATCCTGCGGCGCGGGGGCGGCAGCGAGCAGCGGGAGGGCGCGCAGCGCCGCGAGGTGGCCTAGCGCAGCGCCGCGAGGTCGTCCAGTGGAGCGGAGCGCTGGATTCTAGAAGACGGCTGCCCCGATCGCCATGCCCACCAGAATGGCTCCGAGGATCGCCAGGATCCAGGGCAGCGCCAGCGACACGCCGGAGCCGCGGCGCCGAGGGGGTGGCGCCTGGTCGACGACCCCCAGGACCGGCTGGTGCACGGGCCGCGTCTCGGCCGAGCGCGAGAGGACGCGGGCGAGCTGGTCGGTGGTGAGAACCATGGTGCCATCCGCGACCTCGGGCCCGCCGGCGGCGAAGGACCGCTGGACCGGTGCACGGTCGCGGACCGCGGCGTCGAAGCCTACCTGAAGGCTGAACTTCCCGATCTGGATGGCGTCTCCGGGATTCAGGCGCTGGCGGTCGATCCGCAGGTTGTTGACGAAGGTGCCGTTCGAGCTGCCCTCGTCGCTGACATAGTAGGCATCACCCTTGAGCTCGATGCGGGCGTGGCTGCGCGAGACCCCCATGTTGTCGAGGACGACATCCGCTTCGGGTCCGCGGCCGATGGTCACCGCCGGCTTGGCAAAGGTGTAGCTTCGGATAGGCCGCCCCTTGAGCGCCAACTCGATCTTGAGCACCGGCGGATTGGACATGACGGTTCCTCCCAGACTCGATGGCCCGACCGGCCGGGGCGGGGCTCGTGCGACCCCACGGGGCCGGTCCGGGCGCGACCGTTCCCAGCCCTGGTATCGGCGCTCCTTGCGTCCCTCTCCAGGGCGCGGCGGGGTTGCCCGCGCGCCGGGCGCCGATGCGCGCCCCGGCCGCGCCGGGCGGGACGCTGGCGGCGGTGCTTTCCCGGTCCAGGCGAATCCGCTAAGGTGTGTGGACTTACCTGGCGCGCTCGTCGGCTGGCTCGCGGGGGGCGGGCGCCGGCGTCCAGGCGGGCGACCCGGGAAGTGGGGGGAGGGCGATGGTCAGAGAGGGCATGCAGGCTGCTGGCGATGCGCTGGTGGCGCAGCGGCAGCTGGGCTGGAACATGGGTGGCATCACCGGCACGGTTCTCATGTACGCGCTGGCTCTGGTGGCCCTGGTCATCTTCACCCTGGGGCTGCGGCGGCGGATCGCGTTCTGGCGCCAGGGCAAGCCTGATTCCGAGGGTTTCCGCGACTGGGGCCGGCGCTTCTGGATCCTCGTGCGAGAAACCCTGCTGCAGGTGCAGACGCGGCGCCGCTTCCTGCCCGGGCTCTTCCACTCGCTGGTCTTCTACAGCTTCGCCTGGCTCTTCATCACCACCCTGATCGTGATGGGCGACATGGATTTCCGCCTGTGGGACTTCCAGGGCTCGTTCTACCTGTGGGTCTCCCTGCTCGCGGACATCGCCGGCGCCGGCCTCTTCATCGGGGTTGCCGTCGCGGCGGTGCGCCGCTACCTGCAGAAGCCCGACTTCCTGCCGCAGACCAAGCCGGTCGACGCCCTCGTGCTCGCCATCCTGGCTTTCCTGGCCCTCACCGGGCTGCTGGCCGAGGGGGCGCGCATCCGCTTCCACCCGAACGGCGATCCGTGGCAGGCCTGGACGCCGGTCGGCGCAGCCTTCTCCGGGCTCTTCGCCGGCGCCAGCCCGGAGACGGGGCGGGCGATCCACTTCGCGATCTGGTGGATCCACGCCCTGGGGACCTTCACCCTGATCGCGATGATCCCCTACACGAAGTTCGTGCACATGCTGGCCATCCCCACCAATCAGCTGCTGTCGAAGCTGGCTGCCAAGGGGTCCCTGCAGCGCGTCGACATCGAGGCGCTCCTGACGGCCGAGGATGCCCCCGAGGAGTTCACGATCGGCATCGCGGACGGCGGGCACCTGACGCGCAAGCAGCGTTTGGACCTGGTGGCCTGCATCGAGTGCGGGCGCTGCGACGCGGTCTGCCCCGCGCGGACCGCCGACCAACCGCTCAGTCCGCGGCGCCTGGTGACCGACCTGAAGGGGATGCTCGAGACGGCCGAGGCCGCGCGCGGCCCCGCGGGGGGCGACGGCGGTGCGGATGCTGCGGACCAGGACAAGGAGCAAGACGGGGCGGAGGCGATCCCCATCGCGGGCGCGAAGGACACCGTCTTCGCGGACGAGCAGTTCATCTGGCACTGCCGCACCTGCCATGGCTGCCAGAGCATCTGTCCCGCGGGGATCGCGCACGTCGACCTCTTCATGGAGCTGCGGCGGGCCCAGGTGATGATGGAAGGCAAGCTGCCGGCCGAGGCGGGCAAGGCCCTCAAGACCATGGAGGCCCAAGGCAACCCCTTTGGCAGTCAGGCCGAGCGGCTGGACCTGGTCAAGAAGCTGGAGATCCCGATCCTAGGCGAGGGCGAAGAAACCGAGGTCCTACTATGGATCGGCTGCGTCGCCACCTTCGACCCGCAGAAGCACGGCCTCGTGGCCGATCTGGTCGCCCTGCTGAAGCACGCCGGGGTGCGCTTCGCGCACCTCGGGCGCGACGAGACCTGCTGCGGCGACCCGGCCCGCCTGCTCGGCGACGAGAACCTCTTCCAGACGGCGGCCAAGCAGACGATCGCGGCGTTGCAGGCCCGTCGCTTCCAGCGGCTGCTGGTGATGTGCCCGCACGGCTACAATGTCTTCAAGAACGAGTACCCGCAGTTCGGCGGCGTCTTTTCGGTCGTCCACCACACCGAGCTGCTGGCCGAGCTGCTCCGCACGGGCCGGCTCAAGCCCACCGCCCCGGTCGCGGCGAAGGTGGCCTTCCACGACCCCTGCTACCTCGGTCGCTACCAGGGCATCTTCGGCGCGCCGCGAGAGGTGCTGCGCTCGATCCCCGGCCTCGAGCTGCGCGAGATGAAGGACCGGCGCCGGGACAGCTTCTGCTGCGGAGCGGGAGGCGGTCACTACTGGATGGACATCGACCAGGGCGAGCGGCGCACCTACACACATCGGGTCGACCAGGCCACCGCCGCCGGCGCCGACACGATTGCCGTCGCCTGCGCCTTCTGCCACCAGATGCTGACCGACGGCGTGAAGGGACGCGACCTGGACGAGCAGGTGCAGGTGGCCGACGTGGTGAGCCTGCTGCGGCGGAGCCTCGTGCCCTAGGGACCGCCATGGACAAGGTGCTGCTGATCACCTATTACTGGCCTCCCGCCGGGGGGCCGGGGGTGCAGCGCGTCCTGAAGTTCGCCAAGCACTTGCCGGAGTTCGGGTGGGAGGTGTGCATCCTGACCGTGCGCGACGGGGAGTACCCGAGCCTCGATCCCACGCTCCAGGCCGAGGTGCCGCCCGGCTGCGCGGTCTACCGCACCGCCGCCCTCGAGCCGGGACCGCTGTACCGCCGGCTGGTGGGCATGCGCGCCGGCGAGGCGATCCCGGTGGCGGCCCTCGCGCGCGCCGGCGGTGGCTGGCGGCGCCGGCTGGGCGACTGGGTTCGGCTGAACCTCTTCATCCCGGACGCCAAGATCGGCTGGATGCCCTACGCCGTGCGGGCGGGACGCCGCGTGATCGCCCGCGAGCGTCCCGCGGTGCTGCTCAGCTCCTCGCCACCCTCGACCGTGCACCTGATCGCGCGGCGGCTGGCGCGCGCGAGTGGTCTGCCGTGGGTGGCCGACTACCGTGACCCGTGGACCCGCATCTACCACTACGCCGCGGCGCGCCGCACGCGCTGGGCCGCGGCGCGCGATCGCCGGCTCGAGCAGCGCACCGTCGCGGCCGCCGACGTGCGCGTCACGATCAACCCGATCGTGGCCCGGCAACTGGCGGGCGACGAGGCGGCCGGCTGGTTCCGGCTGGTGCCCAACGGGTTCGACGAGGATGACTTCCCGCCCGACCCGGGCCTGACCCCCTACGAGCGGTTCACGATCTGCTACGCGGGCAACCTGACCACGCAGCAGGATCCGCAGCGGCTGTGGCAGGCGCTCGCCGCCCTGGCGGGGGAGGAGCCGGGCTTCGCCGATGCCTTTCGGTTCATCCACCTCGGGGTGATGGAGCCGGCGATCCGCGCTCGGCTGGCCGCGGCGGGACTGCTGCGCTTCTGCGACCTGCGCGGCTACGTGGCGCACGCGGAGGCGATCGCGGCCATGCGCCGCTCCCACCTCCTCCTGCTCGTGATCCCCGACGCGCCGGGCAATGAGGCGATCGTCACGGGCAAGATCTTCGAGTACCTGGCCGCGGGCACGTTCATCCTCGGGATCGGCCCCTTGCAGGGGGCGGCCGCGCAGCTGTTGGCGGAGTGCTCGGCCGGGACCATGCGCCCGCACGGCGCGGACCTGACCGATCTGGTGCGCGAACGCTTCGCCTGCTGGCGCCGCGGCGAGCGCTGGGAGGTGGACAGGGCCGCCGTGAACCGGTATACCCGGCGGCGGCTGGCGGGAGAGCTGGCTGCCATCCTGAGACAGGCCGCGCGCGGCCGGGCCCACGGCGACTTCCCCAACCTGCTGCGGGCCGCGGAGCAGCGCCGCGATCAGGGATCCGGGGGAACGGGAGCATGAGCAACTTCGCCATCATCGGGGTGGGCGGGTACGTGGCGCCCCGCCACCTGCGGGCCATCCGCGAGACCGGCCACACCCTCGTCGCGGCGCTCGATCGGCACGATTCGGTGGGGATCCTCGACAGCTACTTCGCGGACGTGCGCTTCTTCACCGAGTTCGAGCGGTTCGACCGCCATGCCTCCAAGCTCCGCCGCGGCCCGGAGGCCGAGCGCATCCATTACGTGACGGTCTGCTCGCCCAACTACCTGCACGATGCCCACATCCGCTTCGGGCTCCGGATCGGGGCCGACTGCATCTGCGAGAAACCGCTGGTCATCAACCCGTGGAATCTCGACCCGCTGGCGGAGCTGGAGCGGGAATCCGGCCGGCGCGTCTTCACGATCCTCCAGCTGCGCAAGCACCCGGCGCTCGTAGCCCTGCGCGATCGCATCGCCCGCGAGACGCCCGCGGTCCGGCACGAGGTCGACCTCACCTACATCACCTCCCGGGGCCGGTGGTACTTCGTCTCCTGGAAGGGCAGCGTTGAGAAGTCCGGCGGCGTCGCGACCAACATCGGGGTCCACTTCTTCGACTTGCTCCTGTGGGTCTTCGGCGGTGTGGAGGCCTGCGAGGTGCACCTGGCGGACGACCGGCGGATGGCCGGGTACCTGGAGCTCGAACGGGCGCGGGTGCGCTGGTTCCTGTCGGTCGACCGTCAGGACCTGCCGGCCGGGATCGCCGCAGATCAACGGACCCATCGCTCGATCTCGGTCGATGGCGAGGAGCTCGAGTTCTCGGAGGGCTTCACCGACTTGCACACGGAGGTCTACCGCGACATCCTGGCCGGGCGCGGCCCGGGCATCGAGGAGGCGCGCCCCTCGATCGAGCTGGTGCATCAGATTCGCACGCTTCCGGTTGCAGCGGTGCGCGGGCACGCCCACCCATTTGCGCTCGGTCGCCCCTAGGTGGTGCGCGGAGGGGAGATGGAGGCATTCGTTCACGGGACGGCCGTTGTCGACGAGGGGGCGGTGATCGGCCCCGGCACGCGCATCTGGCACTTCAGCCACGTCCTGCGCGGCAGCTCGATCGGTGCCGACTGCGTGCTCGGCCAGAACGTCGTCGTCGGCCCGGACGTGCGCATCGGCGACCGCTGTAAGATCCAGAACAACGTCTCGGTCTACAAGGGCGTGACGCTCGAGGACGAGGTCTTCTGCGGCCCGTCGATGGTCTTCACGAACGTGATCAACCCGCGCGCCTTCATCGAACGTAAGCAGGAGTTCAAGCCCACGCGCGTCTGTCGCGGCGCGACCATCGGGGCGAACGCCACCGTCGTCTGCGGCGTGACGATCGGTGCCTATGCCCTGATCGGCGCGGGGGCGGTGATCACGAGCGACGTGCCGGCCCATGCGCTCATGCTCGGGGTGCCGGGCCGGCGGCGCGGCTGGGCCTGTTGGTGTGGCGCGACGCTGCACGGCGAGGCCGATCGGCTCGGGGCGTGGCGATGCGCCGCCTGCGGGCGCACGTACCTCGAGCGCGCGGGCGAGCTCGCACCGCGCGACGGGGCTCCCTGACGGCGCGGGACTCGACTCAGGGCACCTGCGCAAGCGGCCACCCCCCGTTCCCGGGGGAGTGGCCGCTCGGCTCCTCTCTCGGATGACCTTGTTCTGATCTAGCGGGTCACGATCAGCTTCATCGCCGTTTCCCGGTCGCCGGCCTGCAGGCGCGACAGGTAGACGCCCGCCGGCACCGGGCGATCCCCCTCGTCACGGCCGTTCCAGCTGACCGTGTAGCTTCCCGCCGGCTGCTCGCCCCGCACCAGCGTCCGCACCAGCCGCCCGCCCAGGTCGAAGACCTGCAGCGCCACTGCGGCCGGCTGCGGCAGCTGGTAGCTGAGGGTCGTCGATCCCACGAGAGGGTTGCCGGCCACGCTGCGCAAGCCCAGCCGCGCCTCCGCGACCGGCTCGCCGACGGCGGTCAGGTCGATCTGGAAGCCGTTGATCGTGAGGTCGTCGATGTGCCAGCCCTCGAGCTGGTCCGCGCCGTCGGAGCCGAAGCGGAAGCGCAGTCGGGCCAGGCCCTCGTAGGCCGAGAGGTCGAAATGCACCGCATGCCAGTCGGCCGTGCCCGAGAAGATCTGCGTCTCGGCCGGGAACGGCCCGGGCGTGCTGCCCGCGCGCACCCGGTACGGGTACCCGCCGTCGGGGAAGATCTGGGTCCACGGGCCGCCCGCGAGGCTGATCTCGACCAGACCGCCGTCGTAGGCGTAGCCGGCGTGGGCGCTGCTCACCTCGGCCTCGATCCACTGCCAGTAGTCGAGGAAGGAGCCCTCGGTCAGCTCGATCTCCGGCGTGACCAGGCCGGCGTCGAGGAGGCTGGCGTACGTCCCGGTCCCGCTGTCGCCGCACTTCCAGCTGCGGGCGCCTCCGGCCGTGTGGTTGCGCTCACTGGAGATGTGCCATTGGTCGACAAAGCCGCCGCCCACCACGCCGTGCGTCCACTGCCCGGCGCCGCCTTCGATCGTATCGGTGAAGAGGCTCGTGATCGGGGCGACCCAGAAGTCATACATCGTGGCCGGTGCGCCGGCCGGATCGGTCGACGCGTTGCCCGCGATGTCGGATGCGCTCACGTGGTATTCCACATGCGTGGTTTGCGGCTGACCCGGGATCCCGGCCTGGTAGACGTTGCCGCCCTGCGGGGCCATGGTCAGAGACTGCAGAGCGCCGCCGTTGACCCGGTAGAAGAGGGTCACATGGAGCAACGCCGAGTAGTCGGTCACCGTGGCCGACACGGTGTAGGGCCCGACCGTGTTCTCGGTCGAGCGCAGCTCGGTGGTGCCGGTGATCGACGGGCCGGCGATGTCGATGAGGTGGAAATCGAGCGTGGTGGTCAAGTCCTCCTGGACGACCACGTCGGGCACCGTCTGCGGGGCGAAGCTCGGATGGCTCGCGGTCACCGTGTAGGTGCGCGCGGGCACGCTGAGCGCGTAGGAGCCGTCGACGCTGCTGGTCACGCTGCGGTCGAGCTCGAGCACCGTGACGGTCGCGCCCGCGAGCGGCGTGTTGCCATTCGAGGCGTTGGTGACCGTGCCCGCCAGCCGGCCGTAGCCCTGCATCACGCTCAGCACGGCCTGGTAGGCATCGACCACGCCCCAGCCGAAGGTGTTGTCCTCGCCCGTCGTGCCGTGGTCTCGGGCGGTGGACATGAGGATCTCCTTGATCGTGTCGACATCGAGATCGGGGTTGGCCTCGCGCATCAGGGCCACGATCCCGGCCACGTGCGGACCGGCCATCGAGGTGCCCTGCCATCCGGCCTGCTGGTAGCCGCCGCCCGGCACGGAGGAGTAGACGTCATAGCCGGGGGCGCAGACCTCGGGCTTGATCCTGTTCTCGGGCGGAACGCTGCAGCCAGTCGGGCCGCGGCTCGAGAAGCTGGCGATGGGCCAGGGGTAGCTGTAGTAGGTGGCGTCGATCGCCCCGACGGAGAAGCAATTGGTCAGCGTCGTCGCGCGGTCCGCCGGCGAGCGCATCGACTGCGCGCTCGGGCCCTCGTTGCCGGCCGACCAGGTGACCACCACCCCGGCCGCCTCGCAGTTGTCGATCACCGCCCACCAGCGCGAATCGCAGTCGGGGTAGCCGAAGCTCTCGTTGATGCCCCAGGAGTTCTGGACGACGTCGGGCACATCGTCCGTCGTGGAGGGGTCGTCATCCGGGTCGGCGAACCACTGGTAGGCGGCCAGGATGTCATTGTCGAACTCGGTGCCGACACCCTGGTTGATCGGGTCGGTCGCGATCCACAATGCGTTCCAGGCCACCCCGATGGTGTCCTGGGTCGTGGCGCCCAGACCCGTGATCGTCCCCATGACGTGCGTGCCATGACCGTACCCATCGTAGGGGAAGCTCGGGTGGCCGCCGATCAGGTTGAGCCAGCACTCGCTGGCCGGGTGACCGTGTGCGCCGCGCCAGCGACTGGCGAGGGCGGGATGGGTGCCGTCAACGCCGGTGTCGCAGTTGCCGACCAGGGTCCCGGCGCCGGTGATCCCCAGCTCGTGCCAGACCCGGTCGGCGTTGATCGCCCGCAGCCCGGGCGTGACCCCGATGCCGCGCCCGTGCGGCTCCGGCGTCGCGTAGGTCGCGTAGTCGCCCACCGGCTCGATGAGCGAGACCGTGAAGTTGGGCTCGATGTAGGCGATGTCCTCGCGGGCCGCCAGCTCGAACAGGTAGGCCTTGGTGACGCGCGCCACGACCAGGTTGGCGATCCAGTAGCTCGTGAAGCCCTCCACCTGCCCGCGGTCGCGGGCGGCCGACAGCTCGGCCAGCAGAGGCGCCTGGGACCGGCTGGCCTCGCGCAGGGCGTTCACCACCGCGAGGTGCCGCTCGCCGAGCGATACCCGCCGGGCCCTGAGGTCGGTGTTGATCTGTTCGATCGGTGCCTGCTCGCTCAGGGACAGGATCACCGAGACCAGGTCGCTGTCCTGCCGGTAGGCGAGTTCGATCTCGAGGTCGGGTTGGATCTGAGCGCCGCCTGCCGCCCGCGGCGCCAGGCAGGCCAGGGTCGCGATGAGCAGGCACGCCAGAACCAGGGGAGAGGTTCGCATACTGCACCGCCTTTCCGCCCACGGCCGTGGGTCCCGTGCACCTGCACGGTGTCGCACTCCGCCATGGAGCGATCGAGATGACGAGTGAGGATGAAAGAAGGCAACGCCGCCACCGGACGCGTCCGATGCTGCGGGGTTGCCGACCGCTTCAAAGAAAATGATACGGGCTGCTCGCCGGCGTGTCAAACCCGCCCTCCCCCTTGTCAGCGGACGGCCGCGCAAGAGCGCCCCCGGCTCAGCGCGTCAGGATCAGCTTGGCCGTTCTCTCCTCCTGACCGGCCCGCAGGCGCGACAGGTAGACCCCGGCGGGCACCGGGTGGTCAGCCCCATCGCGGCCATCCCAGGTGACCTGGTACGACCCGGCCGGTTGCTCTCCCCGCACCAGCGTCCGCACCAGCCGCCCGCTGAGATCGAAGACCTGGACGGCGACCTTGTCCATCTGCGGCAGCTCGTACGCGAGGGTCGCCGACCCGGCGAACGGGTTGCCCGTCACGCTGCGCAGCGCGAGCCGCACTCCCGCGGCAGGTGCCGCAACGCCGCTCAGGCCGAGGTCGAAGCCGTCGATCATGACATCGTCGATGTGCCAGCCCTCCGCTGCCTGGCCCCCGTCGGTGCCGAAGCGGAAACGCAGCCGCACGGGGCCGGCGTAGGTCGAGAGGTCGAAGCGCCTCTCGATCCAGTCGCAGGTACCCGAATAGACGGGCGTCCCATTCGCGAACGGTCCGGGCATGGTGCCCGCCACGCGGATCCGGTGCGTGTATCCGCTGTCCGGGAAGACCTCGGTCCAGGGGCCCCCGTTGGCGCTGATCTCGACCAGGCCGGCGTCAAAGGCCTCGCTGGGATTCGTGGGATTCACCCTGGCCTCGATCCACTGCCAGTAGTGCAGGAACGAGCCCTCGACCAGCGTGACCTCCGGCGTGACCAGGCCGGCGTCGAGCCGGGCAGCATAGCCGCCGGTGCCGCTGTCCCCGCACTTCCAGCTCCGCGAGCCGCCGACCGTGTGGTTGCGCTCGGTCGAGATGTGCCACTGGTCGCCCCAGCCGCTGGTGACGGGGCCATGCGTCCACTGGCCGGCTCCAGCCTCGATCTGGTCGGAGAAGAGGTTCACGATCGGGGCGACCCAGAAGTCGTACAGCGTGGCCGGCGCGCCCGGCGGGTCCACGGACGCGTTGCCCGCGACGTCGGAGGCGCTGACGTAGTACTGGACGTGCGAAGTGTGCGGCTGCCCAGGAATCCCCCCCTGATAGACGTTGGCAGCCTGGGGCACCATGGCCAGAGACTGCAGCGCACCGCCGTTGACCCGGTAGAAGAGGGTCACGTTCCCGACCGCCGAGTAGTCGATCACGGTGGTCGAGACGTCGTAGGGGCCCGCGGTGTTGTCCGTCGAAGGCAGATCGGTCGTCCCGCCAATCACCGGCCCCACGATGTCGACGAGCTGGAAGTCGAGCGTCGTGGTCTGATCCGCCTGGACGACGACGTTGGCGGCCGTCTGCGGGGCGAAGCTCGGATGGCTGACGGTCACCGTGTAGGTGTCAGGCGCCACGGCGAGCGAATAGGCGCCGACGTCGCGGCTCGGCACGGTGCGGCCGGTCTCGACCACCAGGACGGTCGCGCCCGGAACGGGCGCGTTGGCGCTGGAGGCGTTGGTGATCGTGCCCGCCAGGAGCCCGTACTCCCCCAACACGCTCAGCACCGCCTGGTAGGCGTCGACCACACCCCAGCCGTAGGTATTGTCCTCGCCGACATCGCCGTGGTCGCGGGCGGTGGCCATGAGGGCTTCCTTGATCGTGTCGACGTCGAGGTCGGGGTCGGCCTCGCGCATCAGGGCCGCGATCCCGGCCACGTGGGGGCCGGCCATCGAGGTGCCGTCCCAGTTGTGCTGCTCGTACCCGCCACCGCGCACCGAGGAATAGACCTCGACACCTGGGGCGCAGACCTCGGGCTTGATCTTGTACTCGGGTGGTACTTCGCAGCCGGAGGGGCCGAGGCTCGAGAAGCTCGCGATGGGCCAGGGATAGCTGTAGTGCGTGGCGTCGATCGCCCCGACCGAGAAGCAGTTGGTCAGCGTCGTGGCGCGGTCCGCGGGCGAGCGGATCGTCCCGGCACCGGTTTCGCCCTCATTGCCGGCCGACCAGACCGTCACCACCCCGGCGGCTTCGCAGTTGTCGATCACCGCCCACCAGCGCGAGTCGCAATCCTCATAGCCGAAGCTCTCGTTGACCCCCCAGGAATTCTGGACGACGTCGGGCACATCATCGGTCGTCGCGGGGTTGCTGTCCGGGTCGGCGAACCACTGGAAGGCGGTCAAGATGGCGTTGTCGAATGCGGGGCCGGGCGTCATGTTGATCGCGTCGGTGGCGATCCACAGCGCGTTCCAGGCCACCCCGACGGTGTCCTGGGTCGCGGCGCCGAGGCCGGTGAGGGTGCCCATGACGTGCGTGCCGTGGCCGCCGCCGTCGTAGGGGAGGTTGGGATGGCTGCCGACGAAGTTGAGCCAGCACTCGCCGGCGGGGTGACCGTGCGCGCCGCGCCAGCGACCGGCCAGGGCGGGATGGGTGCCTTCGACACCCGTGTCGCAGTTGCCGACCAGGACCCCGGTGCCGGTGAAGCCCAGCTCGTACCAGACCCGGTCGGCGTTGATCGCCCGCAGCCCGGGCGTGACCCCGATGCCGCGCCCGTGCGGCTCCGGCGTCGCGTAGGTCGCGTAGTCGCCCACCGGCTCGATGAGCGAGACCGTGAAGTTGGGCTCGATGTAGGCGATGTCCTCGCGGGCCGCCAGCTCGAACAGGTAGGCCTTGGTGACGCGCGCCACGACCAGGTTGGCGATCCAGTAGCTCGTGAAGCCCTCCACCTGCCCGCGGTCGCGGGCGGCCGACAGCTCGGCCAGCAGAGGCGCCTGGGACCGGCTGGCCTCGCGCAGGGCGTTCACCACCGCGAGGTGCCGCTCGCCGAGCGATACCCGCCGGGCCCTGAGGTCGGTGTTGATCTGTTCGATCGGTGCCTGCTCGCTCAGGGACAGGATCACCGAGACCAGGTCGCTGTCCTGCCGGTAGGCGAGTTCGATCTCGAGGTCGGGTTGGATCTGAGCGCCGCCTGCCGCCTGGGGCACCACGCAGGCCAGGGTCGCGATGAGCAGGCACGCCGGGGCCGGGGGAAGAGAGACCCGCATGCTACACCACCTTTCCGCCCCCCGTCTGCGGGTCAGCGGCTGTCGCAGTGGGTCTGCCCGCGCTGGGGGGCGATTGCGGACCAGAGAAGAGGGCGGGCGCGAGCCAGGGGGCCCCGCACCCGCCCGCTTGGGCCTATCGAACCATGAGCAGCGGCCGGCTGCTCGTCTCACCGTTGGCTTGCAGCCGCACGTAGTAGATCCCCGCCGGGACACTCTGTCCGCGGTCGGAGCGCCCGTCCCAGGCGAGCTCGTGCTCCCCGGCCGGCCAGGGCGCCGCGCTGAGCTGGCGGATGCGCCGGCCCTGGCTGTCGAAGAGCGCGAGGTTCACCGCGGCCGCGGCTGGCAGATGGAAGCCGATCTGCACAGCCCCGAGGGACGGGCTGGGGAGGCGCAGCGCGAGGTGCGCACCGGCCCCGTTCGATTCGCCGCCGACGGCTGCCGGATTCCCCATCAGCGAGGTGATGATGGTCTCCACGTTGGTGGCGAGGTTCGCGTGGTTCCAGCGGTACGGCCGCCCGCTCAGGAAGGCGAAGCGACCGCCGTTCGGGTTGTACGTGCCGCCCTCGGTCGGCGCGCGCAGCACGCCGATGCCCACGTTGGGGTTGTAGCCCTGATCGGCGATGTAGAGCAGTGTGCTGGTCGGCTGCGTCAGCGTCATGTTGAACGTGATGCAGGAGTTCTGCGTACCGGTGCGTCCGATGTTCGTCAGCTCGGGGTGCACCGAGATGCAGTCGTACAGGGTCTGGCTGCCGTTGATCCCCGTGATGCCGAGGTAGCTGCGGTGCGGGGCTTCGAGGAACGCGTCGCCGCTGCGGGCCATCAGCAGCAGGTTCCCGCCGGCCGTGAGGTAGGACATGGTCGAGGTGTTGAGCCAGCAGGTGAGGTCGCCGTTGTAGTTGGCGCCGACCCAGATGATGTTGGCGAAACGGCCGAGCTGATCGGCGGGCACGCGGCCGTGGCCGAGCGGGGCCGGCAACGTTGACGGGTAGCCACCCGCGGGCTCGTCGAAGCAGTCCCAGAAGGAGATCGGCAGGGTGCCCCAGAAGGCGCGATCCTGGTACGCGCTCCGGGCCTCCGTTCCATAGGTCGCCCAGTCGATGCCGTTGACGAGCAGCGTGCCCTCCGCGAACGTCGGGTTGACCACGGGCTCCTGCACGCGCTTCAGGATCCAGTCCTCGGGATCGAGCTGCAGGCTGGTGACCGCTTCCGGCACGGCGATGACGTAGTCCTGGCTGACCGACGCGTTGTCCACCGTGAAGTCGAAGGTGCCGCCCCCCGCCAGGGTGGCGCGCATCCGGATCGGCATGTGGAAGACGCCGGCAGTGGTCTGGATCTGGTCGATCGTCAGGTGCAGCTCGTAGGTGCCGCCCACCTCGGCGATCTCCCACATGTAGCTGTAGAAGGGGTAGTACTCCCCGTGGATCCACTGCTGGAAGAAGTCGTCCAGGTCGAGCCCCGAGACGCTCTCGGCGATCGCCTGAAGCCCCTCGGTCGTGGTGGAGCTGTACGCGTAGGCGGCCCGGTAGGCGAGCAGGAACTCGAAGAAGTCCTCGTCGCCCAGCACGCCGCGCAGCATGTGGACCACCCACGCCGCCTTGTTGTAGGTCAGGTTGGTGTCGAAGATCCGGCCCCAGTCGCTGAGGTCGGGCACGTAGACCGTGCCCGGGCCGTAGAAGCGGATGCCGTTCATGCGGCCCCAGTAACCCGTGGGACCGTAGGCATGCTCGAACCAGAGGGCCTCCGAGTAGCGCGCGAAACCCTCATTCAGCCATACGTCGTGAAACGTGGCGCAGGTCACCATGTCGCCCCACCACTGGTGCGAGAGCTCGTGGCAGACGATCGACTCGTAGTAGGCGCCGATGCTCGTGCAGGTCTGGTGCTCCATGGCGCCGCCCCAGTTGAACTCGGCATGGCCGTACTTCTCGCTCAGGAACGGGTACTCGCCGAAGATCTCGGCGTACGCGGCGATCATGTCCTTGACCTGCATGTTGACCGCGTGGTTGGAAGCGGCATGGTCCGGGTAGTCGTAGAAGGTGATCTCCATCGAGTCGGCTGGGCTGTAGGCGTAGTAGTCGGTCGTGAGCGTGTAGGGGTGGGCCGCCAGCATCACGAGGTAGGTCGCGATCGGGTTGGCCTCGTGCCACCAGAAGGTATCGGTCGCGCCATTGTGGGTGACCGCGCGCAGCGTGCCGTTGCTGGCCACGAGCAGGCCGGCCGGCACGGTGATGTGCAGGTCGACCGAGTCGGCCTTGTCATCCGACCAGTCGTCGCATGGCCACCACGAGCGCGCGCCGAACGGCTCGCTGAGCGACCAGATCATCGGGTCGCCGTTGTGGTCGTCGAATCCGAAGGCCCCGTAGCTGTAGTCGGGCACACCGCTGTAGGCAAGCCCGATCGTGACTGTCTCGCCCTGCAGATAGGTGCGGTCGAGCGTGATCGACAGGACGTCGTTGGTGTGCGTGAAGCTCGCGGGCACGCCGCCGGCGGTGACACTGCTGACCGACAGGGTGACGGCCAGGTCCAGATCGAGCCCGCTCACCTGCGCGCCGCTCACCGTGAAGCGGGCGCCCAGCGTGCCCGTGAGGGTCGCCGTCACGGGATCGAGCGCCAGCGAGAGGTCATAGTACCGAGCATCCAGGAGCAGCTGGTTCGCGGTCGGGGCCTGCGACCAGCGCTCTTGGAGCGCGAGCCGTTCGTAGAAGGCGATCTTGCGCGCGGCCTCCTCCGGGGCGCCGTCGATCTCCCAGGGCTGGGGGGTGATCGACTCGGGGGGGTCGGCGAACGCACCCACGCCGAGCAAGGTGAAGACGCACATCGATGTCCAGATTGCCTGCCGCCACGTCATGGCTTCCATTCCTCCTGCCTTCCAGGACTGCGTACCAAGTTTCATTCGGGGGGCGGGCATACCCATGACCCGCAGCACCCCGCCGGGACCCGCCGAAAGCATCCAACCGTCGATTTTACCATGATCTAGGGCGGTTTACCTAATCCCTCTTGGGAAGGAGCGAACCCGTGTCGGCCGTGGAACGAAGAGTATCGGTCGCTCCCGCCTACCGCTATGCCGCTCATTGAGTTATGAGGCCTTGGTCCCGGGGGGGACTCAGGAAGAGACAAACGGACTCAAGGAACACGCCGGATTGAAGATGCCGCAGCCGGGCCATGATTCTCCGTTCCACCACCTGCGCTTCACCATTGCCGACCGGGGTGGGGGCGGATATGGTGGCCGGCGGCCGCCAGCGGGCTGACCGCCGATCACCCAAGGAGGTTGCGGATGTTCCGGGGCCTGTATGTGGCGTTGGTGACCCCCTTCAAAGAGGACGGGTCGCTGCACGAGGAGAAGCTGCGCGAGCTCGTGGGCTTCCACATCGAGGCCGGTACCCACGGCCTGGTGCCGTGCGGCACGACCGGCGAAAACCCGGCCTTCCGAGACTGGGACGAGCACTTCCGCGTCATCGAGATCGTGGTCGAGGAGGCCCGTGGGCGGCTCAAGATCATCGCCGGCGCAGGGACCAACTCGACGGCCCGCACGGTGGCCAACGTGAGGCGCCTGGGAAGCCTGGGGGTCGACGGGGCGCTGATCATCACGCCCTACTACAACAAGCCGACGCAAGACGGGCTGCTGGCGCACTTCCGCGCCGTCGCCGCCGCGAGTCCGGTGCCCGTGGTGATGTACAACGTCCCCGGTCGCACGGGGGTCAACATGCTCCCGGAGACCGTGGCCCGGTTGGCGGAGGAGCAGACCATCGTCGCGCTGAAAGACGCCTCGGGCAGCCTCGAACAGGCCTCGTGGATCGTGCGCATCTGCGGCGATCGCCTGGCGCTGCTCTCGGGCGAGGACGCGCTGACCTTCCCCCTGCTCTGCGTCGGCGCGACGGGCGTGATCTCGGTGCTCGGCAATGTGGTGCCCAAGGATGTGATGGCGATGATCGAGGCCTGCGAGCGCGGCGACTGGCTGACCGCGCGGGCTTGGCACCTGCGGCTGCTGCCGTTGGCCCAGGCGCTCTTCCTGGAAACCAATCCCGTTCCGGTCAAGGAGGCGCTCAACATGCTGGGGTTTGCTGTCGGCCAGGTGCGGCTCCCGCTCGTGCGCATGCGGCCCGACAACGCGGCCAGGCTCACCCAGGCGCTGGCCGATTACTCGCTCCTGCGCGGCGGCGCGGCCCAGCGACCCGCGGTGGCGGCGCAACGCCCGTGAGCGGCGGGGAGGAGCGCGTGATGATCCGCGTGGCTCTGTGCGGAGCGGCCGGGCGGATGG
>CAZDKK010000065.1:0-27685 GCA_964506245.1 uncultured bacterium
ATGCGACCCGGACGTGTCATTCGGTATTAGCACTCCGTTAGGAATGTTATCCCCCACCCGAGTGCAGGTTCCCCACGTGTTACTCACCCGTTCGCCACTTTACTCACTCCCCGAAGGGAGTTTTCTCGTACGACTTGCATGCCTAATCCACGCCGCCAACGTTCGTTCTGAGCCAGGATCAAACCCTCCGTGGTAAAAACCTCGGAGCCTCTCTCAGAAGGCAGAGAGGATCATTGACCCATTGATTGATCGCCAATGTGATCCGGCACCGAGCGTCCGGATCTCCACGACGAAGGGCTCACACGCCTTCGCAATTCCGTTGTCAAAGACCAGCCTTGAGCCTCCGGAGAGGCAATCGAATAAAGAGGTGCCAAAAGAGGCACGAACTCGCAGTCTACGCAGACACGCCGGGCAGGTCAAACAGTTTTTTTCGACCATCCTGACCAGGCTGGCGAGGGTCCTGAAGCACCCTATCGACCGCGAACGCCGATTAAACATCGGCCCGCGCGCGAAGTTCAACAGGTTTTTTCAGCTCTGCTCTCTTTTTCCAAAGAACGGCTAAGCTATAACCCTTGGATGGCTTACGCTCATCCTGCGATCTTTCGGTGACCTTGTGCCCTCGCTGGGGACCCCGCGAGATGGATGGAGGACGCGTGGAGAGCGACCATCTCCGCGGTCGCGCCGCCCCCCCGCCGCCCGCGCCCGTGACGACCGGGCTCTGCCGCGCGCGCGGCCGGTCTGCGTGAACGATCCACGGGAGCGCGCAGCGCGCACAGGGGGTATTTCTGCTGCACCGCGACGCTTCGCACTGGGGAGCTGCCGCGCCGCGGCTTGACTCGCGCGCAGCCAATGGGGAGGATCCCAGGGTGAAGCATTTCGCGCTCGCATTCATCATCACGGCCCTGCTGCTCGCAGCACTCTTCTACGTGATCATGTCCACCATGGGTGAGGACCTGCCCTCACCACGCAGCTATGAGGATGTTCAGCAGAGCGCGTCTACGCGCATTCTCGACATGGATGGCCGTCTGGTGGACGAGCTGTTCGTCGAGGATCGGGTGCCCTTGCCCCTCTCCGCCATCCCGCAGGATTTCCTGCACGCCATCATCGCCGTCGAGGATCGGCGCTTTTACCACCATTGGGGATTGGATCCCCTGCGCGTCTTGCGCGCAGCGCAGCGAGACATTGTAGAACTGGAGGTGCGCGAGGGCGCCTCGACCATCACACAGCAGCTCGCGCGCAATCTGTTCCTCCACCACAGGCGCACATGGAAGCGCAAGATCCAGGAAGCGGTGCTGGCCATCCGCCTCGAGCGCGCGTTCAGCAAAGATGAGATCCTCGAGCTCTACGCGAACCAGGTCTACTTCGGTGAGGGGGCCTACGGTGTCGAGGCCGCGGCGCGCCGCTTCTGCGGCATCAGCGCGAGCGAGCTCGGGACGGATCAGTGCGCCATGCTGGCCGGCATCGTGGGCAACCCCGCCGCGTTCTCCCCGACGCGCCATCCGGACGCCTGTCTGGCGCGGCGCAATCTGGTCCTGCGCGCCATGGTTCGGTCAGGGGATCTGGACGCGCAGATCTGCGATCAGCTGGTCGAGTTGCCCCTGCGGCTCAAGGGGGCGGGCAAGGAAGGCCGGCACGCGGCCTACTTCGTGGAGGCCGTGCGGCGCGACTTGGCTCGGACCTACGGGTCCACGAACATCTACCATTTGGGTCTGAACGTCGAGACGACGCTCGACCTCGAGTTGCAGGAGGCCGCCGAGCGAATCCTCGAGGAGCACCTGCAGCGCATCGAAGAGGCCAACGCCTACCCGTACCTCTGGGGTCGCCCCGATCTGCTGCTGCGTCGTTATGGCTTGCCCGCCCAGGACTCCTTGGACGCCCCGCTGCGACTGCAGGGCGCGCTGGTCGCGCTCGAGCCGGCTACGGGTGCGGTGCGGGCCATCATTGGCGGTCGCAACTTCGAGGAGAGCGAGTTCAATCGCGCGCTGCAGGCACCGCGCCAGCCAGCTTCGGCCTTCAAGCCGTTTATCTACGCGGAGGCGATTAGACGCGGATACCGAACCAACAGCACCCTGCTCGACGCGCCCGTCACGTTCAGGATCCCCGGGGCCCCGCCGGACAAGGCCACCTGGAGCCCGAGCAACTTCGAACGCGGGTACCGGGGATCGGTGACGCTGCGCTTTGCCTTGATGAAGTCGATCAATATCCCCACCGCGCGCTTGCTGTCGGAGCTCGGCCCGCATTCGGTGGCGCAATTGGCGCACCAGATGGGCATCGAGAGCCATCTGCCGGAAGTGCTCTCGCTGGCGACCGGAACGGGCGAGGTGCGCCTGCTCGAGCTGACCAGTGCCTACTCGGCCTTCCCCAACCATGGCATCCGCGTCGAGCCGTACCTCGTCGAGCGAGTCGCCGACCGTTCTGGGCACCTGATGGAGTCCCATGAGATGCACTCCGAGCAAGTGCTCGACGAGCGCACGAGCTACATCGTCACGCACATGCTGCAATCGGCCCTCGATCGGGGAACCGGCCACACCGCTCGCAGCCTCTGGGAGTACCACGGCGTCGGTGCGGGCAAGACCGGCACCAACAACGACTACACGGACGCCTGGTACGTCGGCTTCACGCCCCGCCTCGCCGTCGGCGTGTGGGTCGGCTTCGATCTGAAGATCCCCATCGGCGGTGCGAAAACGGGCACCGGATCGGCGGCGGCGCTCCCCATCTGGGCGCAGGTGATGAGATTCGCCGAGAGCCGCTACGGGGCGCCCGACTTCGCCGCTCCGGAAGGCATCGTCAAGGTCACCACCTGCTTATACAGCGGCTTGCTCGCGACGCCGAGTTGTCCCGTTGCGATCGAGGACGTCTATGTCCGGGGAACGGCGCCAACGCAGTACTGCAAGGGTCACGGCGCGGAGACCCCGTCAGAGGACGACGACGGTGAACCCGATTGACGCGTGAGTGCTCCTCGCAACGGCGGCTGGGTTCTAGCGGCAGTGCTCCCCGCACGGCACGTCCCACGGATCGTCGAACACCCCGCGCGGCGTCACCAAGGCCAGGAACTGCGGCTCCGGGGGTGGCGCCTCCACGGACAGAAGCACCAAGCGCTCCTCACCGGGCAAGGGCCTATCCACCGGGACGGATTCGGGGAGATGGAGCGTGACCAGCGGGTCGCCCCGGCGCACGCCACCACCCCGCCGCGCGTGAAACACCAGGCCGACGCGCGGGTCGATGCTGTCCTCCATGCGCCGCCGCCCGCCGCCCAGCTCGACGCACAGGTCTCCGGCCAGCCGCGCGTCGATTCCCGCGATGAATCCATCGTCCGGCGCGCGGACCGCACGCATCCGCGGGGCGATCGCGATGCGTTCGGGAGCTGCCACCACGCCCGGGTCACCGCCCTGGGCCGCCAGCCAACGGCGGCAGCAGTCGGCGGCCGCGCCCGAGCGGAGATGTCCTTCCAGCAGGCGCGCCCCCTCGCGCATCGTCCTGGCTCGTCCCCCTAGCACCGCCATCAGGCCACCCAGGGCCAGGGTCAGGCGGGCCAGATCGGTGTCGGATGCGCCCTCCTTGAGCAGCGCGAGGCTCTCGCGCACCTCGAGGGCATTGCCGACGCACTGGCCGATCGGTTCCTCCATGCGTGTCAGCAGCGCGACCGCCGGCAGGCCCAGCTCACCCGCCACGTCGACCAATGCGCGCGCCAGCGCCTCGGCGCGCGCGCGGTCGGGCATGAAGGCCCCGCGCCCCACCTTCACGTCGAGGACCAGGCCCGTGAGGCCGGCCGCGAGCTTCTTGCTCAGGATGCTGCTGACGATCAAAGGCAGCGATTCGATCGTGGCCGACACGTCGCGCAACGCGTACATGACCCGGTCGGCCGGCACGAGCTCGCCGGTCTGCCCGGCGACGAACGCGCCCGGATCACGCGCGAGCTGCGCCAGCGTGCCCACGGGCAGGCGGGTGCGAAAGCCCGGCACCGACTCGAGCTTGTCCAGCGTGCCCCCCGTGTGGCCCAGGCCGCGGCCGGAGATCATCGGCACGCGTATGCCGGCCGCCATGGCGAGCGGAACGAGCGGGATCGACACCTTGTCTCCCACGCCGCCCGTGGAGTGCTTGTCGATGCGGGGACCCGGGATGCCGGACAGGTCGAGCCTTTCCCCTGAGGCGAGCATCGCGCGGGTGAGGTCGCAGGTCTCCCGGCGGCTCATGCCCCTCAGGAACACGGCCATCATGAAGGCCGACATCTGGTAGGACTGCACTTCGCCCGACACCAGCCCACGGATGAGGCCGTCGATCTCGCCCGGGGTCAGTTCCAGCCCATCGCGCTTGCGCGCGATCGTGGCGCGCGGATGGAGCCGTTCGCCGCCCGGTTCCGCGCGGCGCGCGGGCAGCAGCTCGCCTGGCCCCCAACGCCGCCAGCGCCCCCCCGCGCCGACCGAGATCACCTCGGTCCGCGGCGCCAGACGGCGCAGCGCGTCCCGGCAGGCACCGCAGGGGGGCGTCGGCTCGTCGGCCGACGTGACGATCAGCAACCGTGGACCTGGACGCAGTCCCTGTGCCCAGGCCGCGAGCAGCGCGACGCGCTCGGCACACATGCCCAGACCGAGGGACGCGTTCTCGAGGTTGCAGCCGGCAACGACGCCGGCGCCCTCGACCTCCAGTGCGGCGCCGACCGGGAATCGCGAGTAGGGAGCATGGGCCCGCTCGAGCGCCGCGCGGGCTGCCAGGGCCAGCTGCTCCATCTGCGGAGACCATTCCCCCACGTCTTCTCCCCTCCCGGCGTCCGCCGGCCGATTGAGCGGCGGGCCGGCGTCATGGTAGCGTCGCGGCATGGATCTGCAAGGCGCATGCGACTGGGAAAGCCTGCGCGCCCTGTGCCGGGCCTTGCGCGCGCCCGATGGGTGTGCCTGGGACCGCGCCCAGACGGCGCCCACGCTCACCCCCTATCTGCTCGAGGAAACCCACGAGCTGCTCGAGGCCATCGCCCGCAGCGATGACCGTGCCATCGCCGAAGAGCTGGGCGACCTGCTCTACCTCATCGTTTTCGTCATCACGATGGCCGAAGAAGAGGGACGCTTCACCTTCGAGGATGTTGCCGGCGGCATCATCGCCAAGCTGATCCGCCGCCATCCGCACGTCTTCGCTGGCGCACCGCACACCCACGCGACCTGGGAGGAGATCAAACGCGGCGAGGCTGCGGACCAGGCCGGCGCCACGCCGGCCGAGGGACGATCGGGCCGCCTGACCGCGGGCGCCCGCGGTCTGCCGGCCTTGATCGAGGCCTATCGTGTCCAGGAGAAGGCAGCCGGGTACGGCTTCGACTGGCCGGGGGTCGAAGGGGTGCTGGAGAAGCTCCGTGAGGAGGAGGGGGAGCTGCGCGAGGCGCTGGAGCAGCGCGCGGCCGGGCAGAGCCAGGCGGAGATCGGGGATCTGCTCTTCACGCTCGTGAATCTCGCGCGCCACCTGCGGGGCGACCCGGAGCAGCTCCTGCGGCAGACCACGCGCAGGTTCCAGGAGCGCTTCGCGCGGATGGAGGCGATCCTGGCGCGGGAGGGCCACCCCTGGCCGGGCGCCGATCTGGCGCGCATGGAGGCGGCCTGGCAGCAGGCCAAGCGCGCGGAACCCTGAGCCCACGGGCGGCCGGCGGTCGCGCTAGTCCAGCCCGCGGCGCGCGTGGAGCACGTAGCTGATCATCTTGTAGGTCAGGCGGGCCGCCAGGAAGTCGGGGGCCACCAATCCGGGGATCGGACAGAGCTCCACGATATCGAAGCCCACCACGTGCCGCTCCTGCGCGACCGCGCGGAGCAGGTGCGTCGCCGCTTGCCAGGAGAGACCGCCTGGCTCCGGGGTCCCGGTGGCGGGCATGATCGACGGGTCAAGGCAATCCAGATCGAAGGTCACGTAGACCGGATCGCCCAGGACGGAGAGCAGCCGATCGCAGGCCCCTTCGAGGTCGCGGTGGACGTCTGCCGCCGTCAGGACGCGCTCCCCCGCCGCGCTGAGCGCCTCATCTTCCTCCTCGCTCCAACTGCGCAGCCCCACCTGCATGCAGGCGAAGGACTCGGCGGCGCGGGCCATCACGCAGGCGTGGCTGAAGGGACTGCCCTGGTAGCTGTCGCGCAAGTCGGCGTGGGCGTCGAACTGGAGGATGCTCACCTCCTCCCACGACTGCTTGAGCGCCTCGAAGGCGCCAATGGTCACGGAGTGATCCCCGCCGATCATGACGGGCAGCTTGCCCGCGTGGAAGAGCGCCGCCAGCGCCTGGCCGATGAGGGGCATCATCCCCTCGGGACCGGAGGCCACCGGCTCGAGGGCCCCGAGGGTGTGGATCCCGGCGCCGCTCGCATCCCAGTGCAGCTCCTCGTCGAAGAGCTCGACGTTGAGCGAGGCGGTCAGCAGGGCCCGCGGTCCGAAGCGCGCCCCCGGCTGGTAGGTCGTGGTGAGGTCGTAGGGCACCGGCAGCACCCCCACAGACGCCCGCTCGAAGGCGTCCTGGACACCCAAGAAGGCCAGTGCCGCGGGTAGGTCGTTCATGCCTGCTCCTCTCTCTCGGATGGCGCTGCGCAGCCAAAGACACCCGTTGGCACCTTACGGGCGATCCAGGGGCCAGACAACCTCTGTACGTAACTTTAACTCTGAAAACGAGTTGGCCCGTTCGGTCCTGGAATCGGCCAGGCGGGCAGGGTCTGCCACACCCCCGGCCTTGGGGGTTGCGACCGGCCGGGGAACCTGGTATGCTTCTCGTAGTGATCCAGACGTCGATGCGCAGCGGTGCGGGGCCCGCCTCCTTCGGCCCGATCCTGGGCCCGCGGAGCCTCCGAAGTCAGATCTGCTTACATTGGTCGCGCACCGATTCCCATAAATAGAATTACTGGTGGTAGTTGGCAGCAAGGAGGGAGGCCGGGAGCTTGCGTTTTCGCACGCATTTCATCCGGATCGCCGCCGCCACGCTGGCGCTTCTCGCCGGGGCATTGGCTGCCATCCGGGTCGGGCCATCCGACCCGGGCGTGAGCGGCGAGGTCCTTGGGGCCGCCGTCCAGGCCGCCCCCGCATGCCCGCCCGCCCCGCGCGACCCGGTTTCGGAGCCGCCCCTGGTGACCCTGGCGGTCACCGGGAACCAGGAGCTCCAGTTCCTCCCGGTCGTCGTCACCGGGTATGCGAGCTGCGAAGCCACGACCGACTCGACCCCGACCCTCACCGCCACGATGACCCAGGTTCGCCCGGGCTGCATCGCCCTCTCCCGCGATCTGCTGCGGACCTTCACGCCCGGTGCGCCCTTCGACTTCGGCGACTGCGTCGTGATCCCGACTGTGGGAGTCTTCTCGGTGGAGGACACGATGCACGAGCGGTGGACCAATCGGGCGGACATCTGGTTCGCGGACGCGCAGCACGCCCTGCGCTGGGGACGGCGCGAGGCGTTGATCGCCCGGCTGCCCGAAACGGTCGAGGCCACCTCACCGCTCTTCGCCTTCGGACCTCAGATCCGAGAGCTCACCGCCGACGGTTCCATGCAGTAGCCCCGCCAGGATCCGCCTGTAGCTCGCATGCCGAGCCTCGGCGACCGCACCCTCTTCAACCGCCGTCCGAATGGCGCAGCCCGGCTCCCCTTGGTGCAGGCAGTCGCGAAAGCGGCAGGCCCCCAGAAACGGGCGCATCTCGGGGAAATGGTGCGCCAGTTCCTCCGGACGCGTCCACGGCTGCACGGCGCGCAGGCCCGGCGTGTCGAGCACCACGCCCCCTTCCGGCAGGTCGATGTGGTCCACGCGGGTCGTCGTGTGAATCCCGCGGCTGGTCGCCACGCTGATCTCGCCGGTGCGCAGCTGCAGGCCGGGAATGAGACGGTTGAGCAGGGTCGACTTGCCGACGCCGCTCGGTCCTACCAGGATCGCGGTCCGGCCCGTCAGGTCCCGCGCGAGCTCGGCGATGCCCTGGCCGCTGAGTGCGCAGGTCAGGTGCACCGGGTACCCGATCCGGCGATACGCGGCGACCAGCGACTCGATCTCGTCGAGGCGACCGAGGTCAATCTTGTTCACGACCACAGCGCAGCGGACGCCTCCCGCCTCGCCCAGCACGAGGAGGCGATCCAGGCCCCGGGGGTTGAACACGGGCTCGTCCACCGCCTGCAGCGCCAGCAACAGGTCGACGTTGGCGGCGATCACGTGCTCGCGCGGGGGACGCACCGAATCGACGCGCGAGACCTTCGTCTCGCGCGGCAGGACCGCGAGCAGCACGGCGGGCTCTTGGCCTGCCATCGCGACGCGCACGTGGTCGCCGACCACGAGCCGATTGCGCTCGAGGCGTCGGCCCTGGAGCATGCCTCGCCGCAGGTCGCAGTTGACCTCTCGCTCCCCCACGCGCACCAGCACGCGCCGCGGCCGAACCGCCACGACCGTACCCAGCGATTCCTCTCGATGCGCAGCGGTCAACCAGTTCCTCCCCCGGGGGATGGAATGCGGCCCATCCTCGGCACTGCCGGCCGGCGAGCCGCCGGTGCGCCGGAGTCTAGGGAGGAGGGCCCCTGGCGGTCAACCGGTGCCGCGGCGTGGGGCATCGCCGCCAGCGGCCCCTGCGCAGTCGGCGATTCACTCCGCCTGGGCCCACGGCTAGGATGGGTGCTCCGGGGGGACGAGCGATGCACGACATGGAGCCGACGCGGGATCCGGACGAGGCGACGCGCGACGTCGTCCGCCGCTGGGTGCGGCGGGGCGAGGTGCACATCGACCCCGCCCATGAAGGGACCCGACTCGACCGCTACCTGGCAGCGCGCTTCACCTATCGCTCCCGCACCCAGTGGCGGCGCATCATCACCGAGGGGCGGGTCACCCTGAACGGCCGGCCCGTCCGCCCGGCGCGCGCCCTGCACACCGGCGACCTCGTCACCTACGTGCCGCTCCAGCGCCAGGAGCCGGAGGTCGATCGCCGGATCGCGGTGCTCCACGTCGATGCCGAGCTCGTCGCGGTCGCCAAGAGCGGCAACTTGCCCATGCACCCCTCGGGCGCCTACTTCCGCAACACACTGATCCACCTGCTCGCCGAGGCGCACCCCGAGTGGGGCACGCTGCGCGTGATTCACCGGCTCGATCGCGAGACGAGCGGCATCGTCGTCTTCGGCCGGACGCGCGAGGCGACCAACCACATCGCCCGCCAGTTCCGGCGTCGCACCGCTGACAAACGCTACCTGGCACTCGTGCATGGCACCCCGGAGCGCGAGGCCTTCACGATCGACGCGCCGCTGGGCCGGGCGGAGGGAAGCCGCATTCGCAAGGCGGTGGGCGTGCGGGCCGACGGCGTGCCGGCGCGGACCGACGTGCGCGTGCTTCACCGGGGGGCGGGGTGGTCGCTCCTCGAGGCCCGCCCGCGCACCGGCCGCCTGCACCAGATTCGCGTCCACCTGCGGCACGTCGGGCTGCCGATCATGGGCGACAAGGTCTACGGACTGAGCGAGCAGTTCTTCCTGCGATTCATCGCCGGCCAGCCGCTGACGGAGGGGGAACGGGCGGCGCTGGCGCTGCCCCGCCAGGCGCTGCACGCCCACCGCCTCGCGCTCGACCATCCGGCCACCGGCGAGCGGCTGGAGCTGCGCAGCCCGCTGCCCGCCGATCTGGCCGCCGCGCTGCGCGAGCGGGGTCTCGATCCGGGCCCTTGGCTCGCGTGACGCGCCGGCCGGCCTACGGCTCCTTGCCGTCCTGCCTGGCGCCGAAGTCCCTGAGCAGCCGGGCGAATTCCTCGATACGGCGATCGGCCGCGCCGAAGACGGTCCCTTCCGGATAGGCGCCTTGCGCGTCCCGCTCCCCGGCCGGGAGGCCGGTGAGGATCTCGATCCCCTCCTCGATGCGCCCGATGGCCCAGACGTGGAAACGCCCCTGGGCAACCGCCTCGATCACGTCGGCCCGCAGCATCAGGTCCTCGACGTTGGCGGCCGGGATCATCACGCCCTGGCGTCCGGTCAGACCGCGCCGGCTGCAGAGCTCGAAGAAGCCTTCGATCTTCTCGTTGACGCCGCCGATCGGCTGAATCTCGCCGTGCTGGTTCACGCTGCCCGTCACGGCCACGTCCTGGCGCAGGGGGATGTCCCCCAGGGCGGAGAGCAGCCCATAGACCTCGGTCGACGAGGCGCTGTCGCCGTCGATGCCGCCGTAGTTCTGCTCGAAGCAGATGCTGGCGTTCAAGGCGAGCGGCTTGTTGCGAGCGAAGAGGCTGCGGATGTACCCCTCGAGGATGAGCACACCCTTGTTGTGGGTCTTGCCCGACATCTCGGCCTCGCGCTCGATGTTGACGATCCCGTCTCGGCCGAGCGAGACCTTGACCGTGATGCGGGCGGGCTGACCGAAGGCGAAGTCGCCGAGGTCGAGCACCGACAGCCCATTGACCTGGCCGACCTTGGCCCCCTCGGTATCGATGAAGACGAGCCCCTCGGCGAACATGTCCCGGGCCCGCTCCTGGGCCAGGTTCAGCCGCTCCCGCCGAGCCTCGATGGCCTGTTCCACGTGGGCGACCCCGATCGCCGCGGCAGTCGCTTGGCGAGCCCACAGGTCGGCCTCGCGGATCACGTCCGCGATCACGCTGAACTGCGTGGACAGCTTGCTGCGCCGGCCAGCGAGGCGCACGCCCAGCTCGACCAGACGCGCGATGCCCCCTACCTCCATCGGCAGCAGGCCTTCCTCGGAGGTGATCTTGCGGGTGAAGTTGATGTACTTCTCCACCCCGGCCTGACTGCGCGGCATCTGCGTGTCGAACTCGGCCTTGACCTTGAAGATCTTGCGGAAATCCTCGTCCAGGTTGTACAGGATGTGATAGGCGAGACGGTCCCCCAGGACGACGACCTTGACGTCCAGGCCGATCGGTTCGGGCTTGAGCGCCGAGACGGAGAGCACGTAGAAGGGATCGAAGGTCTGGATGTCGATCTTCTGGTGCTTGAGCGCGCGCTTGAGCGTGACCCAGACGCCGGGCTCGACGATCGCATCCATGAGGTTGAGCACCAGGACGCCCCCGTTCGCCAGCAAGAAGCTCCCGGCTTTGATCTTGGTGAAGTCGCTGATCCAATGACCTGAGCGATCGACGGTTCGCTCGATCGTGCCGAACAGATTGCGGTAGTTCGGGCTCGTCTCGATCACCACCGGTGGGGTCTTGGTCTTCGAATTGTCCACCAGGACGTTGACGGTGAAGTCGCGGAAGCGCGCCTCCCGCTTCTCCGTCGCCTCCTTGCCCGCCTTCTCTTCCTCGGATTCGCCGTCCTCGGTGAACCGCTCCATGTTGTCGAGGATGGCCTCCTGAACCTCGGACAGGTAGTCGAGCACCTCGGGGTGGTCGTAGACCGCCTTGAGGTCCTTGATGTAGTCGGTGACGGCCGGGGAGCCGAACTGCTTCTGCATCTTCGCCATGGCATCGCGCAGCTCGCGCTTCAGATCGCGGGCGGCCTTGAAGGCACGCTCCATCTCGGCGGTCAGCTCTTCGTACTTCGTCCGGAGCCGGATGAACTCGTCCTCGCTGAATTTCTCCTGGTGGGTGAGGTTCTCGAGCTTCTCGATCTGCACCGGCTCCCCGGCGATCACCGGCGCGATCTCGGGCTTCGAGAACGGGCCCATCTGGACCTGGATGAGCGCGAAGTTCTCGCGGCGGATCCGGTCCTCGAAGGAGCGCAGGATCACCTTCTCGCGCTCCTTGAAGTCCTCGACCAGGGCCTTCATGCGGTCCTTGAAGATATCGCTCTCATAGACCTGGACGATGTTGCGCCGCATGTTGATGACCAGCATCTCCATGTCGCGCCGCAGGCGCCGCCCCTGGCCGGCCGGCAAGTGGATCGCCCGCGGGCGATCGGGATCGCTGAAGCAATTGACGTAGACGATGTCGGGCGGAACGCCGCGGCCGGTGTCGATCGTCGCGAGCAGGTGCCTGACGGTCGTCATCTTGCCGGTCCCCGGCACGCCGGCCACATAGATGTTGTAGCCCTTCGAGCGCATCTTGAGGCCCAGCGTGATCGACGTGATGGCGCGATCCTGGCCGATGATGCCCTCGAAGTCGGGCACCTCCGCGGTCGAGCTGATCCCGCACGCCCGCAGATCACAGTGCCAGCCGAGCCTCTCCGCCGGCAGCGCGAAGCGCGTGATGTCGACTGGCGCGATCGGCCCGGAGGGCCCGCGGGTCGCCACCGGCGCGGCGGGAGCCTGGCCGGCCGCCCGGCTTGGGCCGCCGGCCTTCTTCGAACTCTTCTTGCGCGCCGTGCCGGAATCGCTGGGATTCATCGCCAGGTGTCCTCCGTGGGTCAGGCCCGCCCCGTTGGTCCGGACGGGGCCGATCGGTCGGGTGCCGGTTCAGCAGCCGCTTGAAGGTCCAGGGGAACCTCGCGCAGCATCTCGTTGAGCAGGGTCTTGGCATCGGTCGAGGCGCCCCGTTCGCCGATCAGCAGCACGCAGGGCGTCTGGTATACCCCGGCCGCGAAACGACGGGGCCAGGTCCCCGGGATCGCGACGCAGCCGGCGGGGACCAGTCCGCGCGCGATGGTCGGCTCGGTCGCGCGTACATCCACGATCGGCGTCGAGGCGGTCAGGACGCACCCGGCGCCCAGGACCGCCCGTCGGCCGACGCGCACGCCCTCGACCACGATACAGCGGGACCCGATGAAGGCGCCGTCCTCGATGATCACCGGCATCGCTTGCGGCGGTTCAAGCACCCCGCCGATCCCGACGCCGCCCGAGAGGTGCACGTCACGCCCGATCTGGGCGCCGCTGCCCACGGTGGCCCAGGTATCGATCATGGTGCCGGCCCCGACGTAGGCGCCGATGTTCACGTAGCCGGGCATCAGAACGACGCCGGGCTCGAGGAAGCTGCCGTAGCGGGCCGTGCCGGGGGGAACCACGCGCACCTGGCGCTGCTCGAGGTCTTCTTTGATCGGGATCTTGTCCCGGAAGCGCAAGGGACCGGCTTGGCTCGCCGAGGGTTCCGTGAGGCGAAAGAAGAGCAGGATGGCCATCTGGAGCCAGCCGTTGACCCGCCAGCCCTCCGCGGTGGGCTCGGCAACCCGGGCCAGCCCCTGGTCGAGCAACCCCACGGCCTCGCGGACCGCCTCGGCTTGCTCGGGGGTCAGCACCCGTTCGGAGGCGGCCCAGGCGCGCTCGATCGTCTCCCTCAACGAGGCGAGGCGGGCCGCGGTCGTTCCGCTCCGGTCACCTTGCACGGCAGGATCCATGCACCAGACCTTGCCCGATTTCGCGGGCAGGCGCAACGCCCGAGGGCTCGGGGCCACGCCCCGGTCCCGCGCGGCTGGCCGAGGACGCCGGCGGAGAAAGGCGGTTGCGCCCGGTCCTGAGATTCCGATATAAGTTGCACTCAGCCTGGCGGTCTATGGACCGATAGGTCGTTGAGACTAGGCGTGTAGCTCAGTTGGCAGAGCAACGGTCTCCAAAACCGTAGGTCGGGGGTTCAAATCCCTCCACGCCTGATTTTTCTTTTCCGACTCCCCCACACCGGCCCCTGACTTCCTGGCGATCGCCCTGGCCGAAAGGGGTTGACATCTGGTCACCCGACAGAAAGTATCCGTGTATACTCTAATCTGTTACGAGACGTGCGCGGTCGCCGGAGTGAGGGAGGGCCGGAGCGGAAGATGGTGCCCAGCATCAAACTGCCGCAGACGACGGCCATGATCCTGGCGGGCGGGCGCGTCGGCGAGCTGTCCGTGCTGACCCTGGACCGGCCCAAGTCCGCGTTGCCCTTCGCCGGTCATTTCCGCATCATCGATTTCCCCTTGAGCAACGTTGCGCGGGCGGGGATCCAGAATGCCGGGATTCTCTCCCAGTATCGCCCGGCCTCGCTCATCGACCACATCGGCGTCGGCGCAAGCTGGGACCTGATCGGCTACGGCCGCGGCGCGAAGATCCTCCCTCCCTATCACGCCGCCGAGGGCAGCGACTGGTATCGGGGCAACGCGGACGCGGTGCTGCAGAACCTGCGCTACCTACGCGATCGGGAGAGCGAGATCGCGCTCATCCTCTCGGGGGATCACATCTACTCGATGGACTACCGCGAGCTGATCCTGCACCACCTCGAGAAGAGCGCCGATCTGACCATCGCGTTCAAGCGCGTCGCCCACGAGGATCGCCGGTTCGGCTACGGCAAGCTCGACAAGGACGGGCGACTGGTCGCCTACGAAGAGAAGCCGGCCCGGCCGGTCTCCAACCTCGCGTCGCTGACGATCTACGTCTTCAACATGAAGCCTCTGGTCCAGGTGCTGACCAGCATGCGGGACCACGATTCGATCGAGTTCGGGCGGGATGTCATCCCGGCCATGCTCGCCCACCACCGCGTGCACGGCTACATCTTCGACGGATACTGGGCCTACACGCGCACCGTCGACAGCTACTACGAGGCCCACGAGGACCTGCTGGCCGGCAAGATCGATCTGGAGCGGTGGGGCGTGCGCACCAACAACGAGGATAACTCGCTGGTGCGCCAGACCCCGCCGATCTTCCGCTCCTGGACGGAAGCGGACAACTCGATGATCAGCGAGGGCTGCATCGTCGAAGGGCGAGTCCAGGGCAGCGTTCTGGGGCCCGCTGTGCGCGTTCGCAAGGGCGCGGTGGTGGAAGGCAGCATCCTCTTCAACAACGTCGTGATCGAGGAAGAGGCCTGCGTGCGCAACGCCATCGTCGACAAGCGCGCCATGATCGGCCGGCGGGCCTCGGTGGGCGGGGTGTGCGAGCCCGCCGCGGGCGCCAAGCCGGTTGTGTCGCGGCGGGGCATCACGCTGGTGGGCAAGGGCGCACGCGTGGCGGAGGGCGTAGTCGTGCCCCCCGGCGGGATTGTGAACCCGCCGGATCGCATCGATCTGGAGTAGCGGGCTTGGAGTAGCGGGCCGGGCGCCGGCCGCGGCCCCCCCGGGCCGACCGGACGAGGGGAATTGGGCGGCAAGGAGCAGCGCACCATGGTCCTGGCGGGGCGACAGACCTATGATCTGCGCAACACGCTGGCCCTGATCCTGGCCGGCGGCGTCGGGAGTCGCCTGAACGTCCTCGTCCACCGCCGCGCCAAGCCTGCTGTGCCTTTCGGGGGCACCTACCGGATCATCGACTTCGCGCTCAGCAATGTCATGAACTCGGGGATCGAGCGGGTCGGGGTCCTGACGCAGTACATGCCCTACAGCCTGTCGAAACACCTCGGGCGGGGGGACGGCTGGGGCATGGTCGGCCGCAGCCGGGAGGTGCGCATTCTCCCGCCCCACACCGGCACGCGCGAGTTCGACTGGTACAAGGGAACGGCCGACGCGGTCTTTCGCAACCTGGGCTACGTCGGGCGTCACCAACCGGAGATGGTCCTGCTCTTGTCGGGCGATCACATCTACTACATGGACTACGTGGCGCTGATCGAGCATCACATCCGCACCGGGGCCAGCGCCACGATTGCCGTGATGCCGATTCCGATCGAGCAGTGCTCTGAGTTCGGCACGGTGATCGCCGACGAAAACGATCGCATCGTCGCCTTCGAAGAGAAGCCCGCCCAGCCGCGCAGTAACCTGATCTCGCTGGGCATCTACGTCTTCAGCACCGAGGCGTTGGTCCGCAGCCTCGAAGAGGTCTGTGGGCTGCGCCACGAGACCGACTTCGGCAAGCACGTCTTCCCCTACATGCTCGAGCGCGACCGGCTCTCCGCCTATCGCTTCGGCGGCTACTGGCAGGACGTGGGCACGATCAAGGCCTACTTCGACACCAACATGGAGCTGCTGAAACCGGGGTCGCCCCTGGATCTGCCGCGCTGGGGCGTGCGCACCAATCTGGTCGAGGAGTCGCTGGGCGACCGGCCGCCGGCCTTCATCGCCCGCGGTGCGCGCGTGCGCTACGCCACCCTCGCGCGCGGAGCGCGGATCCTGGGCACGGTGGAATCGAGCATCCTCTCGCCCGGCGTCGTGGTCGCGGAGGGCGCCGTCGTGCGCAACTCCGTGCTGCTGCACGACACGCACGTCGACGCGGGCGCCGTCGTCGACGGTGTCGTCGCCGACAAGCGGGTCGTCATCGGGCGCGAGGCCCGCGTGGGCGACCCCGAGCTCGGCGAGGAGAAGAACCGCAGGTTCCCGACCCACCTCGACCAGGGCATCACGGTGATCGGCAAGGCAGCGTCCATCCCCCGCCGCTGTCGCATCGGCCGCAACTGCTGCATCTTCCCCGACGCCCGTTTGGGCGAGCTGGATGTAGAAGTGCTGGCGAGCGGAGAGACAGTGGAATGGGAGGCGAACTGACGCCCTGGTTCAACAGCGATCGGCTCCCGGCCGCGCTGGCCACGCTCCTCTTCGGCGCAGTGCTGATCACCTTCATCCGGTCGGCCCGCCGCGGCCGGCCGCTCTACATCCGTCGCATCGCCGGTCTGGAAGCGGTGGACGAGGCGGTCGGGCGGGCAACCGAGATGGGGCGGCCCATTCTCTACTCCCCCGGTCTCGATCCCATGGAGGAGGTCGCCACCGTCGCCAGCGTCAACATCCTGGCGCAGGTGGCGCGTCGAGCGGGGCAGTACGAGACGCGCCTGATCATGCCCAACCGCGACCCGATCGTCATGACGGTGGCGCAGGAGGTCGTGCGCGAGGCTTACACGGAGGTGGGGCGTCCGGACTTGTTCGACCCGCACGACATCTACTACACGACCCAGAGCCAGTTCGGCTATGCCGCCACCGTGTGCGGCACGATGATGCGCGAGCAGCCGGCGGCCAATTTCTTCATCGGCCACTTCTACGCCGAGGCCCTGGTGCTGGCGGAGACGGGCAACGCCACCGGGGCGATCCAGATCGCGGGGACCGACTCCGACTCGCAGCTGCCTTTCTTCATCTGCGCCTGCGACTACACCCTGATCGGCGAGGAGCTGTACGCCGGCAGCGTCTATCTTTCGCGTGAGCCGCTGCTGCTCGGGGCCCTGAAGGGCCAGGATGCCGCCAAGCTGATCCTGCTGGCGGTGCTCCTGGTGGGCAGCGTGCTCGCGCTGGCCGGCGTCGACATCCGGCCCGTCTTGGGCATCGCCAGCGGTTCGGAGGCGGGCGGATGAAGAGAACGGGCCCGGTCGTCTTCGGCTTCGTGATCGGCACGCTCATGCTGATCCAGTACTTCTCCCCCCATCCCTGGATCCAGGCGCGCTACAACAACGTGCTCGACTGGAAGCAGGTCGTCTTCGGCGTCACGCTGATCCTGGGCGTGCTGAGCCTGGTGCTCTACCACTGGCGCAAGATCGAGCAGCGGCAGGAGGGCTGGGGCTATTCCGTCCTGACGATCGCGGGGGTGGCCTTCATGATCGTGGCCGCCGCGTGGCGCGGGCAGAACAGCGGGCCCTACCTGTGGATGTTCGACCATGTGCAGGCGCCGATGCAGTCGACCATGTTCGCCCTCCTCGCCTTCTACGTCGCCAGCGCTTCCTATCGCGCCTTCCGCGCGCGGAGCTTCCACGCGGCGCTGCTCCTGACGGCTGGCGTGATCGTCATGCTCGGCCGCGTCTCCGTGGGCGAGATGATCGGCTTCCACGCCGGTGGCCACACCTACTCGTTGGCCACCCTCTCCGATTGGGTCCTCAACTACCCCAATGTGGCGGCCAAGCGCGGCGTCCTGATCGGCGTGCAGCTCGGGATCGTCGCGACGGCGATCAAGATCATCCTGGGCATCGAGCGCACCTACCTGGGCAAGGGGGCGTGAGCTTGGCAGACCGGCGGGAGACGCAGACGCGTGCGGGCAGCAGGCCGTTCTACGACCGGCTGATGAACGTCGATCGTCGTGTCATCTTCTGCGTCGTCGCCGCGGCGGTGGCCCTGCCGCTCATCTTCCCGCCCCATCTACCGGTGCGGATCTCGGCCGAGGCGCGCGCCTTCTACAACGAGATCGAGCGCCTCCAGCCCGGCGACCAGATCATCTTCAGCTTCGACTATGAGCCCGACACGATGGCCGAGATGGATCCCATGAGCTATGCCACGCTGCGCCACGCGTTCCGCAAGGGGCTGCGGGTGATCGCGCTGACCACCTACGCCGGTGGCCCGGGCATCGCGCAGCGGGTCCTCAGGGAGACCGCGGCGGAGGCCGGCAGGCAGTACGGGATCGACTACGTCTTCCTGGGCTACAACCCCGACTACTCGGCCACGATCCTGCGCATGGGCGAGAGCATTAAAGCCACCTTCCCCACCGACCACTTCGGAACACCCACCGGCGAGATCCCGCTCCTCCAGGGGATCGACCGCTACGCCGACATCGAGCTGCTGGTGTCGGTTTCCTCGAGCGCCCTGACGGAGTACTGGATCATCTGGGCCGGCGGGAACTACGGCCAGCGCATCATTGCGGGCAACAGCGCCATCCAGGCGGTCCTGATCTACCCCTACTACGAATCGGGCCAGCTCAGCGGGTTCCTCGGGGGACTCAAGGGCGCCGCCGAGTACGAGAAGCTCATCGAGCACGAGGGCGCCGGGCTGCGCGGCATGGACGCCCAGTCGATGGCCCACCTGCTGATCGTCTGCTTCATCGTCCTGGGCAATGTCGGGCTCGTGATGCAGAAGGTCCGTGCGCGCCGCGAGGCCACCGGGCGCGCCGGGGCCGCGGGCTAGGGGGAGACCACACGTGGACTGGAGCACCCTCGGGATCTGGGTCGCCGCCGCGCTGACGCTGGCTGTCTTCTCGCTGCTCTACCGGGACAACCCGTTCTACCGCGCGGCCGAGCATCTGCTCGTGGGCGTCTCGGCCGGTTACTATCTCGCGCAGTACTTCTCCTCGGGCGTGATCCGCAAGTTCTACGTCCCGGTCTTCCAGCAGGGAAACCTGTGGCTGCTGCCGGGCGGCCTGCTGGGCCTGCTGATTCTCTTCCGGCTGAGCCGCCGCACGCAGTGGATCAGCCGCTATGCCATCGCCTTCTACGTCGCCGCCTGGTCCGGGTATCTCATCCCGTCGACGATCCAGGAGCGGATCCTGACCCAGATCGGCGCGACCTTCCCCCCGGCACTGGCGACGGCGAGCTTCGGCGCGCTGCTCGGGGCGATCGTCCTGCTCGTGGGCGTCGTCTCGATCCTCATCTACTTCTACTTCAGCGCCCCCCACACCGGCGCGCTGGGGCACATCTCACAGATCGGCATCACCTTCCTGATGGCCGGGTTCGGGGCCTCGTTCGGCTACACGGTGATGGGCCGCGTGAGCCTGCTGATCGGGCGGTTTCAGTTCTTGTTCCAGGATCTGCCGCGGACGATCGGGGGGTAGCCTCGCTTGGCGGTCTTCGCCGGCTGGCGCAACTGCATCGAGCCGCGGCGGGAGAAGCAGGGACGCGCGGGACCGACCGCGCCTGAGGCGTTCCCCCGATCACGTTCCTTCCGCAGGTTCGGGGCAGACCGAGCGGCCCGACCTCCAGCTCGATGGTCGTGAGATCGGGATTCACCAATCATCGTGCCACAACTTGGACTATACTCTGTTCGATGATGCCTCGGGGGCTACCGCAGGTGCGGTGAACAGCTCGTTCGATTGCGGCTCCGCGGACGTGAGCCCGCTCCCCCGACGTACGGGCCACGTGGCCGCGTCCCGGATCCGGCCAGTGGAGGAGACTCGCCATGCGCTCTCTCACGATCGTCACCCTGGTGGTGCTGCTGCTCTGCGCCACCGCCGGCGCCAATCCGCCCTTCCCCTACGAAGAACGCTTCCGGGTCTACCCCCAGGACCAGATGGAACACCCGCGCATCATCGGGATCCCGTCCGGGGGGACCTACCCCCAGCCGTACGCGCGCATCGAGGTGCAGATGTTCGACTACGCCTGGAATCCCTGGCCCGGCGTGCAGATCGAGATGCTGGTCGATCCCCAGTGCGCCAACGACAACTTCTGCTGGTGCTGGAACGGCACCTATACCGCCACCACCAACGCCCAGGGCATCGCTTACTTCTACGTATCCGTCGGGGGGTGCTGCGAGCACCCGAACGCCTGGTCGTTCTGGCTGGATAGCTGGTATCCCCTGCGCAGCTACGATGTCTCGGTCAGCCCCGCCTATGAGGGGGTGCCCCAAGCGAACGACTGCGACGTGCTCCTGGCGGACTTCACCACCTTCAGCCACGGGCTGATCGCCGCGGCGCCTGGCTGCACCGACTACGACGGGGATGGGGCAACCGCGCTGGCCGACTTCGTCATCTTCGGCGACGCCTGGGGTGCCACCTGCGACCGGGCCCCGGTGCCGTCCGAGGTTCTGGCGTCGCCGTCCGCACCGCCGGCCGATTTCACCGTGCACCCGTCCCCGGCCAGGCAGTAGAGCCCGCACGACGGACGCACCGCGCCGCACGCCGGCGCCCGGGGCCTCGCCTGCACGCGGCCCGGCCCTGACCCGGGCGGCCCCAAGTTGCTGTCGCCGCCGGGTCCCCCAGCCCGGTATACTCGCCTCCCGGAGGTGATCCCGATGGCCGCCCAGCCGGTGGCCCGGCAAGCAGGCGGCCAAGGAGGCTTGAGGCGATGAGCGCGGGCACGACGACCGTCCCCTTCGACCGGGCCAGGATCCAATCGATCCTCGCCGGCACCGGGTACGACCCGAACAACCTGTCGATCCGGGAGGCCAACCGCCTCGTCTCGCTGATCGAGCAGGACCTCGGGGTGAAGTTCATCCGGATGGAGTTCGGCGTCCCCAACCTCCCCTACGACCCCGTCGCGGCCGAGTCGATCACGCGGGCGGAGGCCGAGCGGATGGTGAGCCGTTCCTATCCGCCGTTCGACGGAATCCCCGAGCTGAAGCAGGAAGCCTCGCGCTTCATCAAGAACTTCCTCGACCTGGAGATCCCGCCCGAATGCTGCATTCCGACGGTGGGCTCCATGCAGGGCGGCTTCATCTCGCAGGCGATCGCCGGCAACCGCCTGCCCGGGCGCAGCACGATCCTCTTCCTCGAGCCCTCCTTCCCGGTGAGCAAGCGCCAGACGCTCTTCCTGGGCCTCGCACCCGAGTCGGTCGAGATGGGGGACTTCCGCGGCCGCGACCTGGTGCGGGAGGTGGAGCGCCGGTTCCAGTCCGGGCGGATCGGGGGGATGATCTACTCGAACCCGAACAACCCCGCCTGGATCGTTCTCAAGGAGTCGGAGCTGGCCGGCCTGGGCGAGCTGTGCACGCGCTACGACGTCCTGGCCATCGAGGATCTGGCCTACCTCTGCATGGACTTCCGCGAGGCGTATGGCTTCCCGGGACGCCCTCCCTATCAGCCGACGATTGCCCGGCACACCGCGAACTACTTCGTGCTCATCTCGAGCTCGAAGATCTTCAGCTTCGCGGGCGGGCGCATCGGGATCGCGGCCTTCTCCCCGGCCTTCCTGACGATGAAGGCACCCGACCTGCGGGCCAAGTTCGGGACGGACAACGTGGGCCACGCGTTCGTGCACGGGGGGGTCTACTGCACCACCTCGGGCGTGCCGCAGGCCTCTCAGTGGGGCCTGCTGGGCCTCATGCGCCAGGCCAACGCCGGCAAGCTCAACTTCGTCGAGGCGACCCGCGAGTACGGGAGCCGGGCCGCGGTTCTGAAGAAGGCCTTCCAGCGCAACGGCTTCCGGATCGTCTACGACAACGACCTCGGCGAACCCCTGGCCGACGGTTTCTACTTCACCTTCAGCTACCCGGGCTTCTCCGGTCCCGAACTGCTGTTGGAGCTGCTCCACTACGGCGTGAGCGCCATTACCCTGGAGTCCACGGGTTCGACCCGGACCGAAGGACTGCGGGCCTGCGTTTCGTTCGTCGACGAGTCACAGTACCCGCTGGTCGAGGAGCGGCTGCGCCGCTTCCGCGAAGACCATCCAGCGGAATGACCTATGCCTTTCGGATTTACAACCCTCCCCCGATCCGGTAGCCTCTGGGGCGTGGCGTCCCGGGTCGCGCGGCTGCACCGCGGGGCCCAGGAACTGACGGCAGGCGTGAAGGTTATGTCGTCGACTTCTTGATCCGCCACGGGGGCGTGCGATGGGTCCGTATCCGAAGACGGTTCGCCTCAAAAGCGGGGCCGAAGTCACCCTCCGGCCGCTGGAAAAGGGTGACCTGGCAGCGCTGCACCAGTTCTACCTGAACCTGCCCGAAGAGGACCGTCTCTACCTGCGCACCGACGTCCGCGCCCTGCCCATGGTCAAGATGCAGATGGAGGACAGCGACGCGGAGGAGCGCACGCGCTTCGTGACGACCGCGGGTAGCCGGATCGTGGGCCAGGCGGCCCTGCTGCGGCCCCGCCATGGCTGGGCGCAGCACACGGGCGAGCTGCGCTGCGTCGTGGCCCGCGAACTCCAGGACCAGGGGCTGGCCAAGATCCTCCTGCATGAACTCTTCCAGGAAGCGACCCGCCAGGGGGTGGAGATCCTCTTCGCCAAGGCCGCCGCTGAGCAAGCGGCCGCGATCCGCATCATGGAGGGGCTGGGGTTCCGCCGCGAGGTCGTTCGCCGCGACCACCAGCGAACCCTGCACGGCGACCTGCACGATGTCCTGGTGATGACCTGCAACCTGAGCGACGCTTGGGATCGGCTCGAGGAGATGATGGACGCCATGGACGGGCGGGGGCAGGAATACGGCCCCGGCCCGAGGGGCGACGGATGATCCGCTACCCGAAGGTCTATCGCGCCACCGACGGGCGGGCGGTGGTCGTCCGGCCGGCGACCGGAGACGACGTCAATGCCCTGCTCGAGTTCTTCACGAGCCTGCCCGAGGAGGACCGCCTGCATCTGCGCGTGGATGTCACGCAGCGGGAGGTCATGCGCCGGCGGATGACGTCCCGGCCCCACTGGGAGGAGGTGCGGCTCATCGGCATCTACGGCAATCGGGTGGTGGCGGAGTGCTCGCTCGCCCGGCGGACCTACGGTTTCGAGTCCCACGTCGCGGAGATGCGCCTGCTGGTGGCGCCCGACCTGCGCGGCAGCGGCCTGGCGACCTACCTCGGGCGCCAGGTCTTCGCCCACGCGATCATGATGGACGTCGAGAAGATCGAGGCCTGCATGATGGCCGACGACCTGCGCGCGGTGCGCAGCGCGGAGCGGCTCGGCTTCGAACCGGAGGGCGTCCTGAAGAACTTCGTGAAGGACATCAAGGGGAACAAGCACGATCTGCTCATCATGTCGCTGCGAACCTAGGACCCCCAGCCCGGCGCCGCGAGACGGAACGCCGCTGCGAGGAACCCGCCCATGCGCTTTTGGAGAACTCCGCTCGACCACGGGAAGTACACCACCCCGCACGGTCGCATCCACATCATCATCGAGCGCTGCAAGGGGTGTGGCTTCTGCGTCGAGTACTGCCCCCGCAGCGTCCTGCGCATCTCCGAGAAGTTCAACAAGAAGGGGTATCACTACCCCGAAGCGGTCAAGGAGGATGCGTGCGTCGACTGCGACCTGTGCGAGAGCATCTGCCCCGAGTTCGCGATCTACTCCGAGCGCGTGGAGGACAGCGCCGAGCAGCTGGAAGAGCACCCGGGCGAGAACGAGAAGGAGGTTAGGGGGTGAGCAAGAAGCACGGAGCGCTGCTGACCGGTGAGCACTTCATGAACGGCGATGTCGCCGCCGCCGAGGGGGCCCTGGCCGCCGGTTGCACCTTCTTCGCGGGCTACCCGATCACGCCGGCCACCGAGGTCTCCGAGCGGATGGCCGAGCGGCTGCCCGACGTGGGCGGGATCTACATCCAGATGGAGGATGAGATCGCCTCGATGTGCGCGATTCTGGGCGGCTCCTGGGGCGGCCGCAAGTCGATGACCGCCACCTCCGGCCCCGGCTTCAGCCTGATGATGGAAAACCTGGGGCTCGGCCTCATGACCGAGACTCCCTGCGTGCTCGTCAACGTTCAGCGGGGTGGACCCTCCACCGGCCTGCCCACCCTGGTCGGGCAGCAGGACATGATGCAGGCGCGCTGGGGCTCGCACGGCGACTACGAGATCATCGCCCTCTCCCCCAACTCACCCCAGGAATGCTTCGATCTGACGATCGACGCCTTCAACCTCTCCGAGACCTACCGGCTGCCGGTGCTCTTGATGGCCGACGAGGTCGTGGGCCACATGACCGAACGCGTCTCGATCCCCGCCGCCGACAAGATCCACACGGTGGCGCGGCGCCTGACCGACCAGCCCCCCGGGGAGTATAAGCCCTACCAGGCCGGCGAGGACCTCGTGCCCCCGATGGTGGAGGTGGGCAAGGGCTATCGCATCCACGTGACCGGCTTGACGCACGACGAACGCGGGTATCCCGCGGTCACCGCGCCCGTGCAGCAGCGGATGGTGCCACGGCTCGTCGAGAAGATCCGCCGCAACGCCGACCGGATCGTTCGGTGCGAGGAGGACGGCCTGGCGGGGGCGGACGTGGTGCTCGTCTCCTACGGCATCACATCGCGCGTGGCCCTGATGGCGGTCGAGGAGGCGCGGGCCAAAGGCGTGAAGGTGGGCTTCCTGCGCCTGATCGTCGTCTGGCCCTTCCCCGAGGCGCGCATCCGTGAGCTCGCGGGTCAGGTGAAGGGCTTCGTGGTGCCCGAGATCAACCTCGGGCAGATGGTCCGCGAGGTCGAGCGCTGCGCCGCGGGCCAGGCCAGGGTCGCGTCCGTGCCGCTGGCCGGCGGCTCCGTGCACGATCCCGCCGACATCCTGAAGGCGATCGAGGAGGTGCTGCGATGAGCGACAGCGGAACCAAGACCCAGACCGCCGCCCCCGCGACGCCGGGGATCGTGCGCCCGGCGCAACAACACCCCCGGGACTGGCTGCTGCGGCAGGACCGGCTGCCCCACATCTGGTGCCCCACCTGCGGCATTGGCACCTGCGTGAACAGCTTCGTCGAGGCGGTTCACGAGTCGGGCATTCCCGAGGAGCAGTTCGCGATCGTCTCGGGCATCGGCTGCACCGGCCGCGTGGCCGGCTACGTGAAGCTCGACTCGTTCCACACCACCCACGGCCGCGCGATCCCGTTCGCCACCGGGCTGCACATCGCCCGGCCGGACATGAAGGTGGTGGTCTTCAGCGGCGATGGCGACCTGGTCGCGATAGGCGGCAACCATCTGATCCATGCCGCGCGGCGCAACATCGACATCACCGTGATCTGCGTCAACAACTTCATCTACGGGATGACCGGCGGGCAGCTCGCCCCCACCACGCCGCACAACGCGCGCACGACCACGACGCCCTACGGCAACGACGAGTACCCGTTCAACGTGCCCCACCTGGTCGCCTCCTGCGGCGCCGTCTACGTCGCCCGCTGGACGGCGCTCCACGTCCGGCGCATGAAGCGGGCGATGCTGGAGGCGATCCAGAAGCGCGGCTTCTCGTTTGTCGAGATCATCGCGCCCTGTTCGACGCTCTACGCGCGCAAGAACCGGCTCGGCACCGGCTACGACTTGATGAAGTTCTACCACGACAACTGCGAGGTGCATCACGGGGCCGACACCTCCGAGCTGGATATCGGCTTCCAGAGCAAGATCACGGTCGGCAAGTTCGTCGACATCGAGAAACCCACCTTCCTCGACCGCGTGCAGGAAGGGCTGGCCAGACACTAGGGCCCGGGGCGGGCCGGGCCGGGGCGCGGGCGCCCGGGCCGGTCCGCGGCCGCGGGTCCGCACCGGGGCGGGCGCGATGAGAAAAGAGATCCGTATCACGGGCTTCGGCGGCCAGGGCGTGATCCTGGCCGGGTACATCCTCGGGAAGGCCGCCTGCGTCTTCGATGGCAAGCAGGCGACGATGGTCCAGTCCTACGGGCCCGAGGCGCGCGGCAGCGCCTGCGCCGCGCAGGTCGTCATCTCGGACGGCAAGATCCACGATCCCTACGTGCGCCGCCAGGAGATTCTCTGCGCCCTCTCGCAGGAGGGCTACGACATCTACACGCGGGACCTCGTGCCGGGCGGCACGCTGCTTTACGACAGCGATCTGGTCGAGCTCGGCACACCGCCTGCGGGCGCTGAGCTGGTGGCGGCCGTGCCGGCCACCCGCACCGCCGAGCAGATGGGCCGGCGCATGGCGGCCAACATCGTCATGCTGGGCTTCTTGGCGGGCTGCACCGGCCTCGTCTCGGCGGAGGCGATGAAGCAAGCCGTGCGCTCGTCGGTCCCGCACGGCACCGAGGACTTCAACCTGGGCGCGCTCGAGCGCGGGATAGCCTTTGCGCAGGAGGCGCTGGTCGCCCGGAGCAAGGTCTAGCTCCCCCGGCGGGCGGACCGGGCGCCGGCGGCCGGCGGCCCGACGATCCGCTTCGCGGCGCGATGCGCGGGGCAAGGTTGCCCGGGGAATCCGCATGGGAGTTGCGATGGAGGAGAAGCACACCGCGGGAGCGGTGCTGGTCATCGGCGGGGGGATTGCGGGCATCCAGGCCTCGCTCGATCTGGCCGAGGCCGGCCACCAGGTCTACCTGGTGGAGCGCAGCGCCACCCTGGGTGGACGCATGGCCCAGCTCGACAAGACCTTCCCGACGATGGACTGCTCGATCTGAATCCTGGGACCCCGGATGATGGATGCCGGTCGGCATCCGCGGATCGAGATCCTGACCAGCGCCGAGGTGACCGCCCTGGAGGGCGAGGCGGGCGCATTCCGTGCGACCGTGCTGCGCCGGCCGCTGGGCGTGATTCCCGAGCTGTGCACCGGCTGCGGGGACTGCGCCAAGGTGTGTCCGGTGAAGGCCCCCAACCCGTTCGACATGGGCCTGGGAACGCGCAAGGCGATCTTCCGCCCCTTCCCGCAGGCCGTGCCCGCGATCTACACCGTGGACCCCGACCTCTGCTTGAACAAGGCGCAGATCATCCGCTGTGAACGCTGTCGCAAGGCCTGCCCGACCGGCGCGGCCACCTCCGATCGCACCCCCACCCAGCGCACCCTCGAGGTGGGCGCCGTCATCGTGGCCACCGGCTTCGAGGAGTTCGATCCGCGCCCCCTGCGCCGCTACGGCTACTCCGTCTACCCCAACGTGCTGACGAGCCTCGAGCTCGAGCGGCTGCTCAACGCCTCGGGCCCCACGCTGGGACACGTGCGCCGACCGTCGGACGGGCAACCGCCACGCAACCTCATCTACGTGCAGTGCGTCGGGGCGCGGGGCGAGGGCGGCCGATCTTACTGCTCGCGCTTCTGCTGCATGAACGCCGTCAAGGACGCCCTCCTGCTCAAGCAGCACGATCCGGGCGTTGAATCGGTGACGATCCTCTACACCGACATCCGAGCCTTCGGCAAGGGCTTCGAGCAGTTCTATGAGCGGGCGCGCGCCAGCGAATGGATCCGCTTCGTGCGCGGGCGCCCCGCGCGGATCGATGAGAGCGACGAGGGGCACAACCTCGTCGTGCTGGCCGAGGACACCGAGAGCGGGCGGCCGCTCCGGCTGGGGGCCGACATGGTCGTCCTCTCCTGTGCCGGGTCGCCCTCGGCCGGGACGAAGGAGCTGGCGGAGCGCCTGGGCGTTCGCACCAGCGCCCTGGGCTTCATCGCCGTCGAGCCCGGCGATTCCCCGCAGCGAACGACGCGCCCGGGGATCTTCGTGTGCGGCAGCGCCACGGGCCCCCAGGTGATCCCCGAGTGCGTGGCCCAGGGCTCGGCCGCGGCCACCGAGGCGGCGATCGTCCTGAAGAGCGCGGGTGCGCAGGTCTCCGGCCCGCGCGAGCCCACATTCGCCCAGGCCGAGACCGCGGCCGGCAGTCCCGAGGTGGTGACGAGCCCCGCGCCGGGCGCGATCGAAGCGGAGGAGGGCCCGGCCTGGACGCGCGAGCTGCCGCCCGGCACCGAGCTGCGCTCGCTGGCGCGCGATATCACCAGCCTGGACGCGCTCGGCG
>CAZDKK010000066.1:0-27678 GCA_964506245.1 uncultured bacterium
CGACGACCGCACACCGCGACGTGACTCTCATGGATGCCGTCCTCCTACCGGGTGACAAAGCGAACGCCGGGGGACCCCGTTGCCTCCCGCGGCGCGAACTACCGAATGAACTGCGTTCCCCTCACGGCGACGCCCTCAGGCGCACTCAGGCGGACGAGATAGAAACCGCTCTCGAGCGAGATGCGTGCCAGATCGGCCTGCAGCCGGTGCGCGCCAGCACTGAACTCGCCCGCCGCGAGCCGGGTCACGTGCCTGCCGCTCACGTCGAACAGGTCAGCCTGCACCCGGCCCGCCGCGCGAAGCTCGAAGTCGATATCGAGCGGGCCGGTGGCCGGGTTCGGGCCCAGCGTGACGCGCAGGCTCCCCCGGGCCTCCCGGGTCGCATCCCCGGCGGTCACCGCGGCCGGATCGACGGGGACGCAGTCCCAGATTCCGCGCCCGTACGTCCCGAATCGCACGGCGCCGATCGCGGGCACCCATTCGACGCACCAGTAGGTCGTGATCGGCGCCTCGGTGCCGATCAGGCTGACCCACGTGTTCGTGGTTTGGTCGTAGCCGTAGGGACCCGCCTCGCAGGCCGCGTAGGGCGTCTCGCCCGTCAGGCCGCCCAGCGTCAGGCCGAGCACGAGCGTCTGCGGCAATCCGGTCCCGAAGCCCTGCCAGGTCACACCCCCGTCCGCGGTGCGCCAGACCGCGTGGCCGGCGTAGCCGCTGCCGCCGGCGTAGGCCACGTCGCGGTTGGTGGGGGAGGCGACGATGGCGGTGCCGTAGAAGTAGTGCGCACCGGGCCCGTGGGACGATTGGGTCCAGTTGGCGCCGGCATCGTGCGAGTACCAGAGACTGCCCGTGCTCGTGACGGCGTACCAGTACTGGTAATCGGCCGGGGAGATCGCCAGGCCGGTGAGGTACCCGCCCCCGGCACCGAAGTCCTGGGGCAGCTCGGTCCTGACATAGTAGTAGCCGCCCAGGCGGTCGTACTTCCACAGATGATCCCCGCAGAAGTACAGGACATCCGAGTCGAGGGGGTCGGCGGTGATGGGCGGCATCCAGCTGTGGTCGCACGCCGGGAAGTCGATCTGCACAAGCGTGAAGGGGGAGGCCTCGTACCTCTGCAACAGCACGAAACCGGGATAGACCGAGTAGAGCCAGTTGTGCGTGCCGGTGGCGGTGGTCAGATGCCCGTAGTCGCCGCTGATGAGCTGTTCGAAGGGCAGGTGGGCGCCGCGCCCGCCCGGACGCGACTGCTGGTAGCCCTGGTCCTGCGAACCAGCCGCGATCAGGTACGGGTCGGTACTGCTCGTGAACGTGCTGTAGTACTGGCTGATCGCCAGACCCCACAGCGACAGGTTGTGCACTGTCAACCCGCCGTCATAGGACGCGTATGTGCCGCCGTCGGTGTTGAAGTAGATCGTCTCCCGCCCATCCACGATGTGGACGTCCATGCCCGGCAGGTCGGCGTGGAGCTTGTTCGCGGGATCGTCGTAGTACGCCCACCAATCGTTCACCTTGGTGAACGAACCGCCCCCGTCGGTCGAGCGGAAGCACTCGACCCCGGCGTAGAAGACGAGATCGGGGTTGGTGATCGAGGCGACCAGCGTCTCCCAGAAATCGGAGATGGCGTAGCGATAAGTCCACTGCAGCCCGCCATCGATGGACCGGTAGAGCTTCCAGTCGGAGCCTTCCTTCAGCGCGGCGTAGAAGGTGGGTGCCCCGGCCTCGGAGCCGGTGAGCAGCGCCCCGCCGATCGCGCTGCCGCTCGGGGCGGTGCCCAGGGCCTGGAAGGTCAGAGCGCCATCGTGTGAGACGTACAGGGTGTTGCCGTCCAGCGCGTACAAGGCGCCGCCGGCCACGCGGTCGATCCACAGGTCGCAGGGGGGCGAGCCGCCGAGGTTGCAGCGGTATTCGAAATCAGAACCCCCGTTGGTCGAGCGCATCACCAGGTATCCGACCTGGTAGGTGCCGCCGACGTACTTGCGCCCGTAGACGAGCAGGTAGACCGTCCTGGGATGCGCGGCGTCGTGGACGATCCGCTTCACCGTCCACAACGCCTCCGGCAGGCCCGCGGGCACGAACCAGGTTTGCCCTCCGTCCGCCGTGGCGTGAACTGTCGACGACGTCAGCGTGAAGACCATCTCGGGTTCTCCGGGGCCCGAGCCGGGCGGCACCACCAGGAGCTGATGCGATCCGCGGCCGAGCCCGTCGGAGAGCGGCGTCCAGTCCTGGCCGCCGATGGTGCCCTGCCACACGCCGCCAAGGTCAGAACCGACGTAGAGCTGCGTCCCATCGCTGCTCGGGTAAGCGGCGTGCGTGCGCCCGGCCAGGTCGACGCTGCCGAGTTCGCTCCAGCAGTCCGTTCGCGTGCCGCGCTCGATGCGCGCGAACCGCTCCAGCGACAGCGCCTCGCGGTTGGCTGCTTCGATCGCGCGCCAGTCGACCCCGGGCTCTGTTCGGTGCAGGCTCTCGTACCACGCCTGGCGCTCGCGCCGGTGCTGCCGCCGATCGGCCTTCCACTGCGCGATCTCGGTTGGCGCCGGCGGGGTCTCACCCCGCGCTGCGGCCAGCCGCGGGTCTGCAAGCTGGATGGGTTGACCGTGCACCAAGTGGCCGGCATGGAAGGGCAATTCTGAGCCCTGCTGGGTGACGACGCGGGCGGTGATCAAGAGCGCCGCGGCCGTGGTGATTCCCCCCAGAGTGAGCCCGAGGTGGTTCCGGCGCATCATTTCTCCTTGTGGGCTGGGGCGCCAAAGTCGCGCAAGTCCACTCCAACATTTGATTGTACCACGGCCGGCCACTCCGCCCGATTGAGAGGCAGCACCGACGGGACGGTCGCGGATCAGCGGCGGGGCACGGACCCAGTCGAAGGCCCGCACACCCTGCGGTGCACGGGCCTTCGCTGTAGCTTAGCGGGGGCTGGATTTGAACCAGCGACCTTTGGGTTATGAGCCCAACGAGCTACCGGACTGCTCCACCCCGCAGCAAACTTGCGCACGAACAAGGAACCCTACGCCTCGGTGCCAGTCGTGTCAACCGCGTTCGACGCCCGAGGGACCGCCGCGTCAGTACCCCGCGGTCGCGCCCTCCGCCCGGCGCCGCGACTGATCCACGAGCTTGCGATCCAGGGCGTCGGGGGGAAGCACGTAGATGCGCTCGTTGTCGCCCACGAAGCCGTACTCCTCCCGGGCGACCCGCACCAGCGCCGCAGGATCTCCGCCCTCCACCGTGTGGATGACCTGCTGCAACGAGTCGCAGGCGGCCTCCAGCCGGGCTACCTCGCGCTCCACGCGCTGGGCCTGGTGGCGCAGCTTCATCACGTGGAAGGTGCCGCCGGGGCTGAAGAGGATCGCGTAGGCCGCCCAGACCAAGACACCCAGCACGGCCATGCGCCGCCACTGCTCGCGGCTCGATTGCCAGAGCTTGCGCAGGAAGTGTCCTTCCTGGTGGCGTGAGGCTGCCTCCTCCGAGGTCAGCGGCCCTCGGTCCCAGGCCGCCTCCCTCAGACCGCGCAGCCGCGCACCGACGGTCCGGTCCATGGCCGAGCGCATGTGGCTGAAGTCGATCATCCCCATCCGTCCCCTGGCGGGCGGCCTGCGGCGGCCGTCTCCTCCCCAGTCTGCCTAGCGCCTCCAGCGGGCGAAGGCGGCGTGGCCGGGGTAGCGCGCCTCCTCCTCGAGCTCTTCCTCGATGCGGAGCAAGCGGTTGTACTTCGCGATCCGCTCCGAGCGTGACAGCGACCCGGTCTTGATGAAGCCGGTATTCATGGCCACGGCGAGATCTGCGATGGTCGTGTCCTCGGTCTCGCCCGAGCGGTGCGAGACGACATTCGTGTAGCCGTGACGCGTGGCCAGGTTCATCGTCTCCAGGGTCTCGGTCACCGACCCGATCTGGTTGAGTTTGATCAGGATCGAGTTGCAGATGCCATCGGCGATGCCGCGCTGGAGTCGTTCGGTGCTCGTGACGAACAGGTCGTCGCCGACGAGCATCACGCGGTGGCCCAGGCGTTCTGTCAGCTTCTTCCAGCCTCCCCAGTCGTCCTCGGCAAGACCGTCCTCGATCGACACGATCGGGTACTTCTCGAGTAACCGCTCGTAGAAGCGGATCATGTCCTCGGCGGAAAACTCGGTCTGCTCCTCGGCTTTCAGCACGTAGTTGCCGCTCGCGTACAGCTCGCTGGCCGCGACGTCGAGCGCGAGCGCCACCTGCTGGCCGGGCTCGTACCCCGCCTTCTCGATTGCCTCGATGATCACATCCAGCGCCTGGCCGCTCGACTTCAGGCTCGGGGCGAACCCGCCCTCGTCACCCACGGCCGTCACGAAGCCGTGCCCTTTGAGGACCTTCTTGAGGTTGTGGAACACCTCGGCGCCCATGCGCAGCGCTTCCGCGAAGGTCTGGGCACCGACCGGCACGAGCATGAACTCCTGGATATCGACGTTGTTGTCGGCGTGTGAACCGCCGTTGAGGACGTTCATCATCGGCACCGGCAGGGTGCGCGCCCCCACGCCGCCGAGGTAGCGGTAGAGCGGCAGGCCGAGCATCTCGGCCGCCGCGTGCGCGGCTGCCAGCGAGACGCCCAGGATAGCGTTGGCCCCCAGGGCCGACTTGTTGGGCGTGCCGTCGAGCTCGCACATGACCTGGTCGATGAGCGCTTGCTGTGTGACGTCTTCGCCCAGAATCTCGGGTGCAATCTTCTCGTGGATGTTCTCGATCGCTTTGAGCACGCCTTTGCCAAGGTACCGATCTGGGTCGCCATCGCGCAGCTCGAGCGCCTCGTGCTCGCCGGTCGACGCACCCGACGGAACTATGGCGCGGCCGATCGCCCCGCCCGCGACGTGGATCTCGACCTCCACGGTCGGATTGCCGCGGGAGTCCAGCACCTCGCGCGCCAGAACCTGCTCGATGGTCGTCATACTTCCTCCCCGCGTTTCCATGCCCCCGCGAGCGGGGGAGGTGAACGCCTGCACAGACCTGTGGCGCCGTGCCATCCCCGCACGGGGGTACACCGCACCATCATGAACGTCCGCAGTGTAGCCCACGTTCTCTGCAGTTCAATCGGCTTGTCGTTCCCCGGGAAGCATTGGGACCTCCATCAATCTTCGCACCACAACCCAAGCGCAACCTTGACCGCTGGCCCACTCGTGCCTACCCTTCGGGGCGGTTGTACGTAATTCTATGTGCGATTTGCGGTTGGAGCTCGGCTGCGACTGGATTGCCCGCAGCGCGGCCGGGGCTGGTGCGCTGGGTGGTCGCGGCCGTCGCCCGCGGCAGCCCGGGGCTGGGTCCGAGGCAGCCGGTGGTTCAGGCAGGTCCAGACGATCACGCGCTCGTCCGCAGGTGCCTGGAAGGGGACGAGCGGGCCTTCGCCCTGCTGGTGACGCGTTACAGCGGTGCGCTCTACCGGCTGTCGTGGCGGATGCTCCGCAACGAGGAGGAGGCCCGCGACGCGGTTCAGGAGGTCTTCCTGCGCGTTCACCGTGCGCTGGGCAGCTTCGACCAGCGCCGGAAGTTCTCGACCTGGATTCTGCGGATCACCACCAACCACTGCATCGACCGCATTCGGCGGCGACGCATCAAGACGCTCTCGATCGATCTGGACGAGACCGAAGAGGATCGCGCCCCGATCACCCTGGTGGACAACCGCCCGACGCCGGAGGCCGACTACGGGCGCACCTCGCTCCAGGAGCTGCTGGACGGCCTGGTGGCCCGGTTGCCACCCATCTACCGAGCCGTCGTGGAACTTAGATATAAGCAGGAACTTGCCTATGAGGAGATCGCGGAGGTGCTGGACATCCCGCTGGGGACGGTGAAGGCCCGCCTCCACCGAGCACACCGCCATCTGAAGGAAAAGCTGGAAATTGCAGGGTTCGACCCCGAGGACCTGGGCCTCTGAAACCGGACCCCGGCTGGTTGCGTCAGTTGGGGAGAAGATCCACAGTATAGGAGTCTCTCTCCCCGGTTGGGAAGGGCTCCCGATGTGGGGTCACGGGTCAAGAAGGGGCAGCAGGAGTCCAAAGGTCTTGCAGAAGGCTGGGCAATGAGTTGCAGAGATCGCCAGAGTTCCCTCCAGGACCTCGCGGAGGGTAGGCTCGGGGCCGGCGCCAGGTCGGAGCTCGAGTCGCACCTGCGCGCCTGCGCATCCTGTCGCAAGGACTTGCGGGCATACCGGGCCATCATGGTCACCTTGCCGGCAATGCCCGACCCCAGAATCCCCGTCGACCTCTCGGCCCAGGTCATGGCAGCCGTGCGCGCGCGCCATCTGGCGCACCGTCCCGCCCGTGAGACCGCTGCCGCCTCCCTCGTCCGCCGTAGCCTGTTGGCCATCATGGCCGGCGCATTCGCGATCTCCTTCGGGATTGCGCTGTGGGGCTACTCGTCGCGCATCGTTGGCTTTGCCGGCCAGACGATGTCGCGCGACTTGGTGGCGCTGTGGGGTGCGGTGCGGGACCTCTGGTCGCTGGTGCAGGTGCTCGGGGACGTGGCCCAGCTGGTGCAACCCATCGCCCAGCAGCTCTGGTCCCTCACCTGGCGGGCCGGAGAGCCGCTGCAGCCGCTCGGCCCGATCCTCCTGGTTGCCTACATCGGGATCCTACTGGTGGGCGCCCTGCTCTGCTGGCGGGCGCTGTTCCCCCGGGGAGAAAGGAGGCTCACCCATGCGTCTTCCTAGGCCCAGCCCCCTCTTCGCCGTTGCGACCCGCCCACACGCTGTCTCAGCGGCCATTAGCGCACCCGTGACCGCCCTCCTCGTCACGTTGCTGGCCCTCGCCGTGCCCGCCCCGGTGCCGGCTGATGACGGGACGCGGACGCCGCGTACCGGCGAGGAGCAGGGTGATCAGGATGCCGGCGCCAGCCAGGGGGCTCGGCTGCGGGTGACTTCCACGGAGTCTTCAGGCCAGAAGGTGAGCGTCGAGGCGGAAGCGGGTGGTCAGAAGATCCGCATCGTGGCGGAAGAGGGCGATCGCGAGTCTGACGAGGAGCCCGGGCCCGGCCTCGAGGGTGAAGAGGTCCAGGCTGACAAGAAGCGCAGGGAACGGGGTGACGTCGAGATAGACATTCGCGCGGGTCGTCCGCACGTCCGCAACGACGGGAACGACCGGGTGGCCCTCGGACACGACATCCGGGTCTCCGCGGGAGACGTGGTGGTCGGCAATGTGGTGTGCATTCTCGGATCCGCCCGGATCGACGGGACGGTGCGCGGCGACGTCGTCGTGATCGGCGGCAACATCGAGGTCGGATCGGCCGGCCTGGTGCGGGGAGAGGCCATCGCGATCGGTGGCGGGTCCGTGGAGGTAGGACCTGGCGGCATCGTGGAAGGGGAGGCGGTCGCCGTGGGGGGTAGGGTGGACCAGGCCGACAGCGCATTGGTCGGCGAGCGCGTGGAGATCTCCTTCGTGCCCTCCTTCGGCCCGCGCTTCGGCCTCTCCGGACTGCTCTGGCTGGGCTTCATACTCCATCTCATCGTCGTGGGGATGATTGGATGGCTGCTGCTCGGCCTCAACCGGCGGCGGTCGGCAATTGCCACGGCCACCCTGCGCGCACGGGGTTGGGAGTCGCTGCTGGCCGGGGTTGGCGCGGCGATTATCTATCACATCTTCGCTGTCCCGCTCCTGCTCCTGCTGGCGGTCGTGTTCGTCGCGATCGTGATCGGCATCCCGCTGGTCCCCGTGATCGCGCTCTTGATCCTGATCTTCCCCATCCCCGGGTATCTCGTGACCGCGACGCTCCTGGGTCTGTCGGCAACCGGCCAGCAGGCGCGTGCGAACCTCGGATCACCGCTGGCCGGGGAGGCCACACCGGGTGAGGGAAGCGCGGCGGGTCCGATTCCGCAACCGGAGGGGCTGACGCGCGCCTACCTCCTGGGTCACCTCTTCCTGTCGGTGCCCGGAGTGCTCAGCTTGCTTCTGGCGCTCCTGACGGGCGGGCCGGGATTGGCTTCCAAGAGCTTTTTGCTGCTGGAGTTCGCCGTCATCCACTTGGCCATCGCGCTGGGCTGGGGGGCCTTCCTGCTGTCGCGCTTCGGGCGGCGCGCCCCCGCGGTCGCGGCCTGACGGCCGTGCGCGCACGGTCCCTTGCGCCCTGCAAGGGGGCGCACCGCAGTTCGCAGGCATCGAGCCCCGATGGCCCTCGCGCAGGGGCCCTGCCCGCCAGCGCGGGCTGGTCAACCATCCCTAACTCAATGTAGAGGATACAGATCCACGGGAACCAGGGGACGCCCGCTGGGCCCCCATAGGCCCCTCTCCGGGGCATGGCCCTTGCGGGCTGGGTGCGTGCTGGCACTCTTAGGGGGGAGTCATGCGCCCAGGGGTCTCCAGGTACAGATCACACGCGGCGGCAGTCGCCCTGGCGACAGTGCTGGCGACGGCGCACGCCGGGGCGTCGGGCTGGGTCGTGGTGGGGCCCTTGCAGGTCCTGGAAACCTGCCGGCAGTCCCCGGGGGGGCCAGTCTTCACCGATCCCCAGGGTCGCGAGTGGTCCCTGGTGATCGATCCCCAGGATGCCGCCATCGCGAACCCCGGGAGCGGCCGCTTCTGGTCGGTGCCCGTCGCCTGGGTGGAAGAGGCCCTGGCCAGCCTGGACCCCGCGGTCAGCGCTCGGGTCGCGGGCCGCGTCGTGATCCTGCCCTTTCCGCGCCGCGAGATGACCCGTTCCTCGTGCGACGGCCAGACCATCTACCTCTCCCCGGGTGTCCGGCCGCTCTCGCGCGAGACGGTCCACTTCCTGGTGTTCCACGAGGTGGGCCATCTGGTGCACCGCCGGCTCCTGCCCGACTGGGACGTATTCGGGTGGCGAGAGTACCACCGCGTGCGCGGGCTCACCGACCTGCGCCGCTACCATCACGCCGCCCCCCTGCCGGATCAGCCGCACGAGATCTTCGCCGAGGATTTCCGCCGGCTGTTCGGCAGCCCGGAGGCACGGTCCATCGAGCCGCTCTCGCCGTCCTCGGCGCCGGCGCTCGAATCGCGGATCGACTCCGTGCGGGCGTTCTTCGACGAGCTTCTAGCCGGCACGTACTAGGCCGCCGGTTCACTGCTTGCCCGCGCGCGCCAGGCCGCCGGGGCACTGCTGGCCGGGAGGTCCCAAGCCGCCGGTTCAATCGCCGCCGGCCTCGAGGGTCGAGCGGGGACCGCGGTCGGCCGCTCGAAAAGCCGTGGAGAGCTGGCCGCAGGCGGCTTGGATGTCCGCGCCCTTGCTGTCCCGCAACGTGACTTCCGGTGCAATTGGCAGAATCGTATCCAGAAAGCGCTGCACGGCCTCGGGTCGCGGAGGTTGCAGCTCGGAAAGTGGATGGGCGTTGAAGGCGATGAGATTGATCTTGCAGCCGTGAGCGTGGGCCAGCGCCGCCAGCCGCCGCGCGTCCTCAAGCGAGTCGTTGACGCCGGCCAGCAGGACGTACTCGAGCGTGACCCGCTGCCCGGTCGCCCGGCCGTAGTCCCGCGCCGCTGCGAGCGCCTCCTCCATCGGGTAGCGCCGATTGACGGGCATCAGCCGCGATCGAACCTCGTTGGTCGTCGCGTTGAGCGACAGCGCCAGCCGGACCGCCACGGGTTCCCGCGCCAGGCGATGCATCTGCGGCACCAGCCCGACCGTGCTCACCGTCATGCGCCTCCGCCCGATGGCCAGGCCGTGATCCTCGTGCAAAACGCGGATGGACTGGACCACGGCGTCGTAGTTCGCCAGTGGCTCCCCCATGCCCATGAAGACCAGGTTGAAGCGGGTCGTCTCGTCGCGCGCGGGCAGCCGATCCCGGGCGACCATGACCTGAGAGACGATCTCATGCGCCGACAGATCACGCAGCAACCCCATGGCGGCCGTCGCGCAGAAGGCGCACCCGTGCGCGCAACCGGCCTGGGTCGAGATACAGAGGGTGTCGCGGTCACCGGCGCGCAGCACGACCGCCTCGACCTGCGGTCCATCCCCGAGGTCCAAGAGGAGCTTCTCGGCATCGCCGGCCGCCGATCGGCGCGCAGCCACCATGGGCAGCCGTTCGAGCGAACAGCGCACGTCCAGGCGGCGGCGCAGCTCGGTGGGCAGATCCGTCATCGCCGCAAAGGAACGGGCATCGCGAGCGTAGATCCAGGTCGCCACCTGCCGGGCGCGGTAGGTGGGCTGGCCGGCGAACTCGGGCAGGGCGGCGATCTGTTCGGATGTCAGGCCTACGAGTTTCTGCTTGAGAGAGTTCATGGTGACAGCGAGCATACCTCTTCTCCCGCACGACCCCTATGCTCCAGGTTGTGGTGCGAGGATCTGTGAGGGGCAGCACGCGAGTGTCGTCTGGGTCGGCCCTTGGCAGATTCTTGCTTGCTGATTACGCTTCCCCGCTGGTCTGGCACCTGCCTGGCTTCTCCCAGGGGTGTGAGCACTCCAGCGTCACAACACCTTCACCGGTACGGGGGCTTCCACCCACCCCATTGCCCCAATCCTGAGTGCGCCTTCCACCGGCCGAACCCACAATGGCGATTCGTCCGGCGCGGGTCCTTCATAAGACCCTCCGACGGACGGCGCATCCAAGCCTTCCGCTGTTCCCACTGCCGGCGCAACTTCTCGCCCCGCTCCTTCGCCTGCTCCTGCGGCCTGCGCTACCGCCACCTCCTGATCCCCGTCGCCGCCTGGCTGCCCGAGGGCCCCGCCTTGCGCCAAATCGCCCGCGTCCTGGGAGTCTCCCACACCACCATCGTCCGCTACACCACCCGCCTCGGAGCTCACGGCCGGCTCTTCCAGCGCGCCCAGCTTCAGAAGGCCACCCTGACCGAGCCGTTGGTCATCGACGGCTTCGAATCCTTCACCCGCTCCCAGTACTTCCCCTTCCACGCCAACCTCGCCGTGGGCGCCCAGAGCTGGATGATCTACCACTTCACCTTCAGCCCCCTGCGCCGCAAGGGTGCCATGACCCCCTACCAGAAACTCAAGCGGGCCCGGTTCGAGCGCGACCTGGGGCGACCCGATCCGAAGGCCATCGAACGCGGCATGGCCGACCTGCTGCGCCCACTGCTCGGACGGGTGCGCGGCGAGTGGCTCCTGCTCTACTCCGACGACCACCCCGCCTACCCCCGCGCCCTGCGCCGCCTGCGGGCCGAGGTCCCCGGGGGACCTCGCATCCTCCACCGCGTCACACCCTCCACCGTGCGCCGCACGCAGAGCAACCCGCTGTTTCCCGTCAACCTGGCCGACCTGCTCCTACGCCACGGCAGCGCCAACCACCGCCGCGAGACCATCGCCTTCAGCAAGTGCCCCCGGGGGGCCATCAACCGCCTGGCGCTCTTCGTCGTCTGGCGCAACTTTGTCAAGAAGCGGCGCGAGCAGGAGTGCTGGCCGGCGCAAACGGCCGCTATGCGGGCCGGGGTGATCGATCGCCCCCTGCGCTGGCGGCAGATCCTGCGGCGGCGGCTGTTCCCCGACCTCGTCGATCCGGCGGCGGCCTAGCGCGAGGCGCTGGCGGCGGCGGGGAAGCACAGCTCCTGGCAGACCGGCAGAGCGGCGCTGTTGGCCCTGCCGGGGCGAGAGCCTGAATGGGCGCAGGCCCCCCGCCAGGGGGCCACCGCAGCAGGCAGTCTCCGTTCGCTGCCCAACGACAACCTCGTCCTCAGACAGGCTCCCACCCCACGGCAGCGTTCGTCCCCCCCCCAGCACAGATCGTCGCACCACAACCTAAGGGATTGAGGCTGCTCGTCTTGACAGTCCGCGGGTTGTTCCTATACTCTTACAGGTGAGCAGGGAGGAACCTCCCCCCAGGTGCTCCGCCACCGCTCTCACACTTCCACGGGGCGACCTGCGGGGAACGCTCTTCCCCCTCCCGGTGTTGCCCATTCAAGCCAGGAGGTCAGTCATGAAAGGACAGCGTTCAAGTCTCATTCGCGGGACGCTGGCTCTGATTCTTTGCGCGATCCTGCTGTCCACCATTTTCACCACCATCGTCTTTGCTGACCGACACACTGCCGCAGCAGGCCGAGAGGATCCCACTGCGAACCAAGCCGGGGCCACTATTTCAGCGCCCGACCCTGATGGCGGGATGCCGACGGACGGGGGCAGCGGCAACGGTGATCCTCCCAACGAGGGGGATCCAGACGACTACGACAAGATCGTCATCCAATTCGTGGTGTCCTTGGTGCAATCTCCGCTGTATCTAATTCACTAGCCACCAGCAGGAGGTGGGACCGCTGGCCATGGAAGAGGGCAGGCAGAGAAGCGGCGGCGCACACGAGTCGGAGTTGCGGCCGAGAGCCCGTTTTCCAGACGGACGGGTTGAGTTGGAAGGGGCCTTGCAGGAGATCGAGCGCCTCATCCGCGTGACCGAACTACACCAGGCCGCCGACAACGTCGTTGCCGCGCTCGAGTGTCTAGATCGTGCCGAAGCCCTGGCCCGTGAGTGCCGGGCTCCCCACGGGCTCACCGCCGAACTGAAGTACCGGATTTCGGACTGTCTGCGCAAACGCGGCGACCTTCACGCCGCCCTGGAACAGATCACCGCTGCCCGCCTGCTGGCCGAAGAAGCAGGCGGTTCCCTGCTCAGGGGCAGAGTGCTCTCGCGCGAGGGGGCTGTGCGCGCGGGACTCGGCGAGTACCAGAACGCGCTCGAGTGCTGCCAGGAGGCCTACGAACTCCTGCGCCAGTCAGATGAGCATGTTGAAGTTGGAATGCTCCAGCTCACGCTCGGCACGGTCCACGTCCGCGCGGGCCGCGTGCACGAGGCCCAGGAGTGCTTCGAGGGAGCGCTTTTCACCTTCCGCCGCATCAACCACCGCGAGGGCATCGCCCGCGCGCTCAACAATCTCGGCCTGCTCCTGAAGAACGGGCCACGCTGGGCGGACGCGCGGGACTACCTGAAGCGGGCCCTGGCGGTCAGCGAAGAGGCGGGCAACTACAGCCGCATCGCCACGCACTGCGCGAATCTCGGGATCCTGCACACGAAGCTGTGTGAGTGGGAACCCGCTGAGCAACACCTGTCCCGCAGCGTGGGTATCCACCGGGAGGTGGGCAACAGCTTCTCATTGGCCAAGGCGCTTCTGGCGCACGCGATGCTGCATCGCCGCCGCGGCCAGCGGGAACTGGCCGCGGCCTGCGTGGCCGAGGCGCGGACGCTGTGTCAGGAGCACGCCTACGGGCGGGAGCTGGTGCTCTGTTGGGAAGCCGAAGGCGATCTGCTGATCGACGGCGGGCGCCTGCGGGAAGCGGCCGAGAGCTTGCGCCATGGGCTCGAGCTGGCAGTGCACGTCGCCCCGGACGGAGATCTGGTGCCCGAGTTGCTGCGCCGCCTGGCGGACATCGCCGCGCGCGAGGGCAAGATCGATGAAGCGCGCCGGTTCGCCGGACGCGCGGTGCGGGGTGCACGCAAGATTCGCGACAACGCCGAAGCCGGTGCCGCCATGCGAGTCCTGGGCGATGCGCTCTCCCTCAAGGGGCTCGACAAGCCGGCCGAGCAAGCCCTTATCCGCTCAGTGGAGATGCTCGGTCAGACGCCCGAGCGTCTCGAGCTCGCCCTGGCCCAGATGGCCCTGGCCCGGCACTTATCGAAGGTCGCGGGCGCGCGCAAGCCCGGCGGTGGCCCCGATCGGCAGCGCCTGGCCGTCGATCTGCTGCAGAAGGCTTGGAGCTTCTTCGTTGGGGCCAGTCTCCCCGACCGGGCGGCCGAGGCCCTCACCGAGCTGGCGCAGGTGCGCCTGACCTTCTCCGACCTCGAGGGGGCACTGCGGGACATCGCGCGAGCCCAGGCGACGGCCGAAAAGGTGGGACGATCGGACCTCATGGTGCGCCTGGAGAGGACACGAGGGGCCCTCGAATCGCGTTCGGCCGAGACAGCACTCCTCAGCGTCCCCGAGGTCGCCATCATCCAAGAGTGGATGCGGCTGTCGAGCGAGGGATCGGGCGCGGGGTCGTGGGTCCAGAAGATGCTGGCGTTCGTGGCCGATCGACTCGAGAGCAGCGCGGCGGTCCTCGCGGCTCCGGTCGGGTCGCGGCGCATGAAGATCATCGGCCGCATCGGGGTCGAGGCGGACGAGGCCCGCACCCTGCTTCGCATGGTGCGACCGCATCTGGCCGGGACCGGCATCACGCTGGGCGCCGATCCGCGCAACGACCCCCGCTTCGCGCAGCGCTTGTCCGGCGAGCGGGCTGCCGTCCACTCCTTTGCGGCCTTGCGCATCGCTCTGCCGGGTGGCAACGCGGTACTCTACCTTGACCGGCGGGAGTCGCGCGAGCGCCCCTACGGGCGCAGCGACCTGCGGCTGCTGAGCGTGCTGTCGGGGCTGCTGGGCCTCGGGCTCATCCAGGCGCGCCGCGAGCGGGCACTGGCCCGCCAGCGGGCCGAGGATGCCGAGGCGCAGGCGAGCCGGCCCTTCGCCCGGTACATCACTTCCGACCCGGCGTTGCTCCAGACCTTCCGCCAGCTGGAGCGCGTGGGCGACTCCAACGCGACCATCCTCGCGCTGGGCGAGACGGGCACCGGCAAGGGATTGCTCGCCGAGTGCATCCACCAAGCCAGCGCGCGCCGCGGCGGGCCCTTCATCTCGGTCAACTGCGCGGCGATTCCCGAGTCGCTGCTCGAGAGCGAGCTCTTCGGTCACGTCCAGGGCTCCTTCACAGGAGCCTACAAGGACAAGCGCGGACTCTTCGAGGAGGCGCACGGCGGGACGCTCTTCCTGGACGAGATCAGCCGCACGAGTCGGGCGGTTCAGGCCAAGCTCCTGCACGCACTCGACACGCGCGAGATCAGGCCGGTAGGTGCGGTGCGGGGACGCGAGACCGACGTCCGCGTGATCTGTGCCAGCAACATCGACCTGCAGCTCGCCATTCGCAGCGGGGAGTTCCTGGAGGACCTGTTCTACCGCCTGAGCGATTTCGTGGTGGTTCTGCCCCCGTTGAGGAACCGCCGCGGAGACATCCCGCTCCTCCTCGATCACTTCTACGAGCTGGCTTGCCGCGAAATGGGCCGCCGCCCGCGGGGGTTCGCCCGCGAGGTCAAGGAGCGACTCCTGGATCACGTCTGGCGAGGGAATATCCGCGAACTGATCCAGGTGGTGCGGCGGCTGGTGGCCCTATGCGAGGACGGCGAGCTGATCACGTTGGACCTCCTGCCGAACGAGCTGGTCCCGGGACGGGCGGCGACCGCCGTGGCGGCACCCCACATCGTGAGCTCGGTGGGCGCGGCCACGCCGGGTGCTGGCCCTGCCAACTTGCGCGACCAGGTCCTGACCCTGGAGCGCCGGCTGATCCACGAGGCGCTACAGAAGCACGCCTGGAACCGCTCCGCTGCGGCCCGGGCCCTGGGGATCAGCTACCCCAGCCTGCTCGCCAAGATCAGGCTCTTCCAGCTTCAGCCGCCGCGCGGCTAGCCCGTGCACTTCCTGCTCTTGGTACCGATCTTTATAAAACCGTTTTATAGCCTTAACTCCAATAATCGCAGCTAGTTCGGACCCTCGGGTGCTCACCTATCAAGGGCGTTGCCAGGGCTGAGCGGACCGCCCTCCTTACGGGTGTCTCGCTCCCATCGCGAGTCGAGCCCGTAAGTAACTCATTATGAATCCATTGCGGGATACGAACTCTTTCCGCCCTCCGCGGCGCGATTTGGCACGAGTCGTGCACGTCAGGCAGCCTGGAGGGGGGGACCTCCAAGGAGATCCGAAAAGCCGGTCGGCTCCTGCTCGAAACGGCGCACATCATGGGCAGAAACGCGGAGCGGACCGGTCGCGTGGTTCACGGGAGGGTCGGGTCAGCCGGACGGTGTCAGACCAAAAACATGGGGGGATGTCCAGGCTGTCCCGGGTGAAGGCTTGATCTGATCCTCTCCGTGCCAAGGGGCCCGTCGCAAGGTGGGTCCCTTGGACTTTTCTCCCCTTTCACCTACCCCCCGATCGAACATTCATCCACAATCCCGGGTACACACGGTCGAGATACGTCCCCGGCCGAGCGACCGGGGGCACGCGAAGATGCGGTCAGCGTGGAGGTGGCCATGTTCATCCGGCTGGCGGGCCCCGTCGGCTTGGGGGTTCTTGCAGCCGCGCTCGTGCTGAGCGTGGCCGGGTGCGACGATGACGATGACGATTGCATTTGCTGCGGACCAGACCTGACCGCGCCGGCGGCCCCGCGGGGGCTCTACTCCATCACCGGCGACGGCGAGGTGACGCTGGTCTGGCTGGCGAACACCGAATCCGATCTGGACAACTACGGCGTCTGGTGGAGCACTGCCTATGACGGCGAGTACCACCTCTTGGCCACGGTGGAGCCCTCGGGCGAGTACGACGAGGAGTACGTCGACGCGGGGGCCAGCAACGGGGAGACCTGCTTCTATGCCGTGACGGCGCTCGACGAAGCCGGCAACGAGAGCGATCTGAGCCGTGAGTACGTGTGGGACACGCCCCGTCCCGAGGGGATCGCCACCCTGACGAGCACCCACGCGGCGCCGGCGACAGCCGGGTTCGACTTCGACGATGGGAACCACTTCGGCCGGATCGTTGCGTGGGACGCGCTTGACGCCGACTTCTACTACGAGTATGTCCCCGAGACGGGCGAGTCCTTCCTCCTCACGGCGCACACGGAGTTTGTGCTCGTCCAGGACATGGGACACGCGGGCGCCTTCGATGAGATCGGGTACGCGCCGGGGGTGGGCGAAGGCTGGTCCCCCACCGGCGTGGTGGAAGCGATTCCGGGCCACATCTACGCGTTCAGGCTCCTGGACGACCCGCTGGGGATGTATGCGAAGGTCTGGCTCACGAGCGTACAGCCCAACCAGGTTGCCCTCCACTGGGCCTACCAGACCCAGCCGGGCAATCAGCAGTTGAGCGTGCCCTGATCGCAGGCCCAGTGGCCCAGTGGGGCGGGGACGGCCGGCAGGTGCGATCGAAGTCCACGCAGTGTGAGTCGAGGGGAGAAGGAATGAGTGCGAATCTGACGAGGCGGGTGGGGCTGGCGCTGCTGGTGTTCGCAGGCCTGGCCGCGAACGCTGGGGCCGATTCCCTGACGGGGCTGGCGTTCCTCAAGACGGGGGTCGATGCGCGATCCAGCCTGCTTGGCGAGGCGGTGGTGTCCCACGTGGCCGACGTCTCCGCCTGCCACTGGAACCCGGCCGGGCTGGCGGCCCTCGATCGCGCCTCACTCATGGTGTCCCACACCGAGAGCTTCGCCGATCTGCGGCACGAGTACGGTGCCGTCGCGCAGCCCGTGGGCCGGGTCGTCACCGGGCTCTTCTTCAACGGCCTGTGGGCGGACGACGTCGAGGGCTATGACATCCAGGCCAATCCCACGGGCGCCTTTGGCTACGCCACCTATGCCATCGGTCTGGCTGCCGGCATGCCGGTCACGGGGGCGATCGATGCCGGCCTGGCATTGAAGTACCTCAATGAGAGCATCGCCGAGTACTCCGCCACCGGCTGGGCGGCCGACGTGGGGGTCCAGTGGGATGCGGGGCAGATGCTGGCGGCCTTTGCGCGCCAGGGAGGCCCGTCGCTCCGACTCGGCGCGGCCGTGAGCAACCTGGGGGCGCCGGTCAGCTTCATTGACGAGGAGATCGACCTGCCGCTCACGATCCAGGGCGGCGCGACGACCGTGCTCCCGCTCGAGTCACTCCACGGCCGAGTGCAGCTGGCCCTGGAGGGACGCAGCGTGCGGGACGAGGATGCCGCCTTGCTCATGGGGGCTTCGTACGAGTACCGCCGGGTCGTGTGCTTCGGCCTGGGGTACCGGACCGGACATGACACGCGCGATCTGAGTCTGGGCATCGGCATCCAGAAGGGCGCGCTTGCCTTCCACTGGGCCTACGTGCCGATCGCCGAAGACCTGGGCGATGAGCACCGCTTCACGCTGGGATTGGGCCTCTAGCGGTCCGCGAGCGGCGGCGGCCACGGCGCTGGCTCGATCCGTCCGGGCGCCTGACCGGGAAGGTGGCTTTCCAGGTGGAAGACCCCCTGTTCCAGCCGGATGGTGGTGTAGTGCTCGATCCAGTCGCCCAGGATCAGGAACTCCCTGCCCTGCGCATCTCGTAGGTGAATCGGCGAGTGCACGTGCCCGATCACCACGGCGTCGTCACCCTGGGCGAAACGCGGCTCGACCAGGTTGCGCCGGTAGCGGTCCAGGAGCACGTCCAGGGGCAGGCAATGGGGACGGCTGATCGCCGAGACGCGGTAGGCCAGCGGGATGCCCACGTCGGGGTGGATCGTGCGATAGAGCGCAATCGCCCAGGGGTGACGCAGGAGGGCCTTGAGCATCCGGTACCCCTGGTCGCCGGACGCGATGCCATCCCCGTGGGCGAGGAAGATCCGCCGCCCCTGGTGACTCACGACGATGGGCTGCTGGTGCACGAGCAGGCCGACTTCCTGCCGCAGATAGCTGCCGCACCAGAAGTCGTGATTGCCCCCGAAGAAATCGACCGGCACGCCCGCCTCGACCAGCTCGGCCAATGCGCGCAGAACCGCGAAGTGACCCTTGGGGACCGCGTGCCGGTACTCGAACCAGAAGTCGAACAGGTCGCCGAGGATGTAGACATGTTCGGCCCGCGGGCGCAGATCGGCCAGCCGGGCGATCAGCGTCCTCCGTCTCTGCTCGAGGTCGGGGCCGCTGCCCAGGTGGGCGTCGCTGATGAAGAAGACTGCTTTGGATGGATCGGCCACGGGGCGCATAGTATCAGAGCGGCGGTGAGCCACTCAAACTCTCCCAAGCGAAGGAGGGGCAGTCCATGGAGGAGAGCCACAGCGCACGCCTCCTGCGGCAGATCAAGGAGGTGTGCGAGATTGCCGGGATCCGGACCGAGGAGTACGCCAAGGTCACCAAGAAGCGGCTGGACGTGCTCAGCCTGACGCGGGAGCTCGGCCGCGAGCGAGCCGGTCTGGGTGAGCGCGTCTACGATCTGGCCCGGCGCAGGGGCCAGACGGAGATCCTCGAGGATGTCACGGTCCAGGCGATCATGGGTCGCATCGCCACGCTCGAGGCCGCCCTCGCGAGCTGCGAGAAGGAGATATCCACCATCCACGACTCCGCCAACATGCGCAGCGGTGACGTGCGCCGCAAGTACGACGAACCCTCGGCCGGTGTGCGCGGGCCCGCGGGCCCAGGGGAGTACGGGGAGGACGAAGCGGTGGAGGCGGCGCGATCAGCGGCCCGGGAGGCCGAGCTGACGGGCGCCCTGGAGGTCGATGAGCCGCGGCCTCCGGCCGGGGCTGGCGGTGATCAGCCGCACGGCAAGTAGCCCGCGGCCCATGGCCCCGGGGAGACCAGGGGCACCGGGGGCAGAAAGGGCTGGAGATCCGCCAGCCCAGGAGCCGACAGGAAGGGAGGCGGGTGCGGCCGCACGAACCGCGCGCCCGAGTCGCCGGCGGATTGACAGCTGGGGGTTCCTTTGTTAGCTTGCCCACACCCGTGCGGACTAGGGAGCTCGATCCCAGGGAGGGGGCCGGACGCGCCGCCCTGCTAAGGGGTCGCACGCGCGTCGAAGAGGGAGTCCGGATGGCAAGGCAGTACGCCAAGCTGCTCATCATACCCGAGGATGGCGGCAGGCTCCATCAGATCCGAATCCGACTCTGGTCCTTGTACATGGTGGCCGCGGCAGGCATGATGCTCGCGGCCTTGATTGTGGGCGCAGGGTGCATTTACCTGCGCCTTCTTCGTTCCGAGAACGACGTCGACGGGTTGCGGGAGGAGAACGCTTTCCTGCGCGCCGAGCTGGTGACGCTGGGGACCGAGCTGACCCGGCTCGACGGCCTAGCCCGCAATCACATCAAGCTGGCCAACGACTCGCGCCTCCTGGCGGGGCTATCCCCGATCAGCGAGGAAGTGGCGCTGCTGGGTGTCGGCGGCACGCCCGCGATCGGATCGAACGCCGCGCACCCAGGGCTGTCGCCATCGCTGGCGCGCACGGCTGACTACTATCGCGAGCGCCTGCAGCAGCTCTCCAGGCAGCTCGCGTTTCAGGAGGAGAGCTTCGTCGAGGTGCGCCAGGTGATCGAGGCTGATCGCGACCGCCTGGACCACATCCCGACCATCAACCCGGTCGGCGGTCCGTACCACTTCTCCAGCGGCTTCGGCCGGCGCCGCGACCCATTCACCGGTGCGGCGGCGTACCATCCGGGCATCGACATCTGCGCCCCCCTGGGGACGCCGGTGCGGGCCCCCGCCGCCGGAACGGTCGCGCTGGTCGAGCGCAGCGGCGGGCTGGGTCTCACGATCGTGATCGGCCATGGCGGCGGATACGAGACGCTCTACGGCCACCTCAACCGGGCCTCGATCCAGACCGGCCAAACGGTCCGCCGGGGTGACATCATCGGGGAGGTCGGCACAACCGGTCGTTCCACCGGGCCGCATCTGCACTATGAAGTCCACCAGAACGGCCAGCCGATCAACCCGCGTCCCTTCCTGCTCGAGTCGCCGCCCTTCGGCTCCTGATCCCCCGGGCGGATCGGCGCGCGGGATCAGCGCCTGTCTGCTGGGAGTTGCCTGCCGCTACGACGGCAGCGCGAAACCCAGTGCCGACCTCGCGGGTCTGATTGCTGCGGGTCCGTGGGTGCCCTTCTGTCCTGAACAGCTTGGCGGGTTGCCCACACCCAGGGCTCCAGCGCGGATCGAGGGGGGCGCTGGGGCCGATGTGCTGGCCGGGCGCGCGCGGGTCGTCAGCGCCGAGGGTCGCGATGTGACGAGCCAGTTCCTCAAGGGGGCGCGGGAGACCGCCGAGCTGTGCCGCCGCCTGGGCATCGACACGGTCGTGCTCAAGGCTCGCAGCCCCTCCTGCGGCGTTGGGTCGGTCAGCAACGGGAGCGAGCTGATCGCCGGCGACGGCGTGACGGCGGCGCTGCTAAAGACCCTGGGCATCCAGGTCCACGAACTGGGGGAGTAGGCAGGTGCACGCGGGCGGGGCCACATACACCCTGCGGGGGACAGCGCTGGCGGTCGGTCTCTGGCTGGCGGCTGCCTGGCCCGTGAGCGGGGCGGGGGCCGGGGCGCGCCTGGAGAAGGTCCGCGCCGCGGCCTGGGAGGATCGTTTTCGCGTCGTCCTGGACCTCAGTCGGCCGGCCGAGGTCGACGAGCCGACCGCGACCAGTCCCGACCGCATCCTCCTCGACATCGACGCCGCCGCGTCCGCCGTGAAGCCGCCGGTCGTCAAGGACGCCCTCGTCCGCGCTGTCCGGATCGAGCAAGCCGAGGGCGGGCGAACGCGTGTGGTCGTCGAGCTGGTCCGGTCCGCGCCGCACAAGGTCTTCACGCTGCCGGCCGCGCAGGGCCACTCCTTCCGCATCGTCTGCGATGTCCTGCGTGCCGCGGGTCCAGCCCCAGCGCCACCGCCGCGCGACTGGGTCGTCGTTCTCGATCCGGGCCACGGCGGCCGCGACCCCGGTGCCGTCAATGCACAGATCGGGCTGCAAGAGGAGGAGATCGTCCTGGACGTCGTCCAGCGGGTCCAACGCCAGTTGGCATCCAGCGGCGGTGTCAAGGTCGTCCTCACGCGTGATACCAGCCGGGGATTGCGGCTGGGAGAGCGCGTGCGCCGCGCCGAGGAGGCCGAGGGCGACATCTTCGTCAGCATTCACGTCAACGGGTGCCCCAACCAATCGGCGCGCGGGGCGGAGGTCTTCTTCCTCTCGTTGCAGGGAGCGACCAACGCGGAGGCCCACGCCGTGGCCGAGCTGGAGAACGCCGCCGACACCGAAGACCTGCCCGTGCCCGACGAGATTGCGCGGCTGCCCTTCGGGGGCGACCTGATCCAGACCGCCACACACCAGCGCAGCAGCAAGCTGGCCGAACTGGTCCTCGAGGCCCTGGGTGCGAGCCGCCTGGCGGCCACCCGGGGCGTCAAGCAGGCCAACTTCGTCGTGCTGCGCTCCTACCGGGTGCCGTCGATCCTGGTGGAGCTGGGGTTCATCTCCAATCCGGCCGACGCCCGCCAGCTCGCCTCCGCGCAACACCGCCAGGCCCTGGCCGAGACGATCGCCAAGGGGCTGCTCGCCTACCGCGAGCGCCTTGCCGCCCCGACCCCCGGCTAGCCCCGCCCCGCGCGCCCGCCTTTGCCTTCAAGGGCCTCGTTTTCCCCGTCGATAACTCCCCAGAGAAGCCGTGATCTCGTGACCCGTGCCCCCGGGGGCAAAGGTGGAGGGGTGAGCATGCCCGGCCCGGAAGACTTCACCGAGGAAGAACTGCAGGTCTTGCGCCCGCTCTTCGCCTCTGCGAGCCGAGACCATCTGGCGGCCTTCGACCAGGCGCTCGGCCGCCTGGCAGCAGATCCCGCCGACCCGGTGCCGCTCGAGGTCCTGCACCGGAGCATCCACAGCGTCAAGGGCGCGGCCTTCCAGATGGGGGTTATCCCCATCGGCGCGCTGGCCAAGGCCGTGGAGGAGGTGGCCAAGGCCGCCCGGCAGGCCGGGCGCGCACCCACAGATGAGGCATCACGCCTGCTGGCGGAAAGCCGCCAGCTGCTGCTGGCCTACCTGGGTGCGTTCGAACGCGGGGAGGAGATCCCCGCGCCACCCGCGGGTCTGCTCGCGCGGCTGCAGGCGGCCGCGTGCGCGCCGGGCGACGACGAGGAGCGCCGGCAGGCGGCGGGCAAGTAGGGCGGTCGAAGGCGGGGGACCCATGCTGCGCGAAGAGCTGGATCGGATTGACTCGGTGCCGATGCTCTCCGAGGTCGCGGGCCGGATTCTGAAGATGGTCGACGACCCGCGCATCACGGCCCACCAGCTCGCGGAGGTCGTGGCCCGGGATCAGAGCCTGGTGACCTCGGTCCTGCGGATCGTGAACTCGGCCTACTACGGTTTCCACTGGCGCATCTCATCGGTGAGTCAGGCGGTGGTGCTGCTCGGTTTCCGCACCATCCGCAACCTGGTCCTGGCGGCCGCGGTGATGAAAGGCTACGGAGGGCACGCGCGCGTCGCAGGTTTCGAACGCATCGTCCACTGGCGCCACTCGATCGCGTGTGCCACCGCGGCAGCGATCCTGGCGGCCACGTGGAAGCTGGGAACGCCGGGGGAAGCGTTCCTCGCCGGTCTGGTGCACGACATCGGCCGCGTGATCCTGGATCAGCACTTTCCGGAGGAGTTTGCGGAGAGCCTCGCGCGGCTCAGGCGAGGCGACGCATCGATGCTCGAGGTCGAGGAAGATGTCTTCGGCCTCACCCACGCCGCGGTCGGGGCGCACGTGGCGCGCAAGTGGAAGCTCCCCGACAGCGTCATCACGGGGATCGCCGACCACCACGGGCCGGCGGCCGGACGCCAGTGGTCGGTGCCGGCAGCGCTGGTGCACGTGGCCGACGTGATGGCTCGGCGGGAGGGCATCGCCGTGGGCGCCTGGACGGTCGATCTCGATCCGGCCGCACTGGCCGTCTTGGATCACGAGGCGGCCGACGTCGAGGCACTGACGGAAACCTTTCGCGAGGAGTACCAGCGCTCGAATGTCTTCGAGCTGCTGGTAGTGTGAGACATGTATCCAGGAAATCGCATGGACACCGCCACGGTCGCCGGGGTGATTGCCGGCGTCCTGCTGATCAGCGCCGCCATCCTCATGGGACCCGCGCCCATGACGTTCCTCAACATGCCGGCGCTGTTGATCGTCTTCGGCGGCGCGGCGGCGGCCATGTTCATCCGCTTTCCGCTCAAGACGATCGGCAATACCTTCGTGGTGGCCGGCAAGGTCTTCGTCGACAAGGTGGATCCGCCTGACCTGCTCATCCCGCAGATCGTGAAGCTGGCGGAGAAAGCGCGTCGCGACAGCCTGCTGGCGCTGGACAGCGTGCCGATCGACGATGTCTTCCTGCGGCGCGGCATCCAGCTCTGCGTCGACGGTACGGAGCCGGAAGCCGTGCGCGAGACCCTGCGGATCGAGATCGACGCGGCCATCAACCGGCACAAGACCGGACAGCGTGTCTTTCGCGGCCTGGGTGAGTCCGGCCCGGCGTTCGGTCTGATCGGCACGCTGATCGGCCTGGTCCAGATGTTCATCGGCATGAACGACCCGAACACGATCGGCCCGGCCTTTGCGGTCGCCGTGCTCACGACCCTGTATGGCGCGCTCCTGGCCAACCTGTTCTGCCTGCCCATGGCGGACAAGCTGGCTCAGCGCTCAGCCCAGGAGATGCAGAACAAGGAGATCGTGATCCAGGGCATCATGGCGATCATGGCGGCCCAGCACCCGCGCCTGGTCGAATCGCGCTTACTTTCCTACTTGGGTCCGAAGGCGCGCGACCAGGCCGCCACGGCGGCGCGGTCGAGGCGGGCGGCGGCGTAGCCGCACCGCGGTCCCGGCAAGCGAGTACTGGAACGAGAGAGCGAGCCATGGCGGACGAGATCTACGGGGACGAAGAGGCCGGTGCCCTGCCGCCGGAGGTCGAGGGGGGGCACCCCGAGCCGGAGGATCCGCCCTCGTCGACGCCCCCGTGGATGGTCACCTATGGCGACATGATGGGGCTGATGCTGGGCTTCTTCGTCCTGCTCCACTCCTTCTCGACTATGGACGTGATCAAGTACCGCGCGCTCGTGGGCTCGCTCAAGGCGGCCTTCGGCTCGCAGGACCGGCAGACGCTGGCGCCGGTCATCCCCGGCCGTGAGGCGATGAACCCGCCCGGGCAGCGCCACGCGGGCGAGGGTGCGCTCATGGAGCAGGAACTCGAGAACAAGCTCGTCGCCGCCGTCCAGGAGGAGGGCCTGACCGGCGAGGCGACGCTCGTGCGCACGGACCGAGGCATCGTGCTGCGGGTGCACGACCGAATCGCCTTCGAGCAAGGCAGCGCCGAGCTGCTGCCGCAGTCGCTGCCGCTGCTCCGTAAGGTCGCGCTCGTCTGCACCGTCTTTCCCCGCAAGGTCTACGTCGAGGGCCACACGGACGTGATCCCGGTCCGCTCGGAGATCTACGCCTCCAACTGGGAGCTGTCGGCGGCACGCGCCGGGGCCGCCGTCCGCTTCCTCATCGCGGCCGAGAGCCTGCCGCCCGAGCAGTTCGTGGCCTCGGGGCTAGCCGCCACCGTGCCGATCGCGTCCAACACGAGCGAGGAGGGGCGCGCCCTGAACCGGCGGGTCGAATTCATCTTCTCCGGGCGGCCCGACGCGGAAGAAGAATAGCCGCCCCGATCCCCCCGGCCGTCTCGTCCCCACCCCCTGACGCTCCCGCGGGCCATACCACTCGCGGCACGCGGCTGGCTATCTCTCCCCACGACGACATCGATCGGACACGAACGAGGAGGTGTGTCGTGGCGCAAGGGCGCTGGAGCACGCCGGTCGTGACCCTGCTCGTGCCGGCGCTGGCATCGCTCGCGCTCGGCGGGGGGCCGGCGCGCGGACAGGTGTGCATCAATGAGGTTCTCTACGACCCGGCCGGTCCCGATGCCGGGGCGGAATTCGTGGAGCTGTACAACAGCTCGTCCCAGATCGTCAGCCTGTCGGGTTGGCGACTGGAAGCGGGCAACGGGGCTGCGCCGGGGGACTGGCGCGTGCAGTGGCAGGGCGAGGCCGGGCAGGCGGTCCGGCCCGGCGCGTTCTTCCTCGTGGCGGGCGAGTCGGTGGCGGGCGCGGCCGATGCGCGCGCCGCGCTCAGCCTGCAGAACGGCCCGGACGCGGTGCGACTCGTGGGGCCGGCCGGCCTGGCCGATCTGCTCGGCTGGGGCACGCACGCCTACGCGGAGTTCTACGAGGGCGTGGCAGCGCCCGACGCGCCCTCGGGCTGGTCGCTGGCCCGCGTTCCCGATGGGCAGGACTCCGGGTCCAACGCGGCCGACTTCATGGCCCGGCCCTGGCCCTCGCCCGGCAGGCCCAACGCCGCCGCGGGGCTCCTCGAGCTGAGCGATCTGCGCTGCGATCCGCCGGTGCTGGACGAGGACACGCCGGCCCTCGTGGAGGCAACGGTCCGAAACCCAGGGCTCGAGCCGATCGCGCTCGAGGGCCTTACGTGGGGGCTCGACTGCGGCGGCCTGAGCATCGCCGAGGCCGCCCCCCCGACCGGGCGACTGCAGCCGGCGAGCGAAGCCGTCTGCCGGTGGACGCTGGAAGCCCCTGGCGATCTGCCGGCCGGTGTCGTCCGGCTGGTGGCCCGCGCCGTGGGCAACGGGTCCGAGATCGGCCCGCTCGAGGTGCCGCTGCGCATCGGCCGGGGCGCGGTTGCCATCTCGGAGATCCAGTACGATCCCGCGCCCGGCGAGGGGGAGTGGGTGGAGTTGTGCAACCTGTCGGCCGAGGCGGTCCCTATCGGCGGCTGGTCCGTGCGCGATGCCTCCGGCCACACGACCGCGATCGATCCAAGCGCGGAGGCGTTGGAGCCGGGAGGCTGCGCGCTGCTGGCCGAAGATGCCGACGGCCTGCGGGCGCGTTGGCCGGATCTCGCGGGGGCGGTGATCCTGGAGCGGACGGGCGCGTGGCCGGGGCTCAACAACTCGCTGGATCGCGATCTTGGCTACGCCGACGAGGTGTTGCTGGCGGGGGCGGACGGGATCGCCACCGACTACGTGCGCTACTCCCCGGGCGGGCTGGACGGCGGCGGGGTCTCGCTCGAGCGCTGGATCGAGGAGGGGCGGCTGGTCGAACCGCGCCTGCTCATCGCCTGCGCGTCGGCAGGCGGGGCGACGCCGGGAGCGGTGCGCGGCCCGCCGGGCGCGCGCGGCGAGTGGCTCGAGCCGCACCCGTCGCCCTTCGCGCCCGACGCGGGTGATGGCGCGCGATTGTGCAGCGTGCGCGTGCCGGCCCCGCCGGGCGGCGCGGGCCAGCTCAGCGCGGCGATCTACTCCCTGGCCGGCCACCACGTCGCCACGCTGTGTGCCGCCGCGCAGGTGCTGGGGCCGAGCGTGCTGCTGTGGGACGGCCGCGATGGCGCGGGCCAGCGCCAGTGCACCGGCCTCTACCTCGTGCGCATCGAGCTCGCGCCGCTGGCCGGCGGGGCCGTGCAGCGCACGGTGCGACCCCTGCTGCTGGTGCGGGGGTAGTGGCGTGCGCGCAGAGCGGCTCGCACTCTGGATCGCGGTGGGTCTGGCTTGCACTGCGCCCGGCGGGCGGGCGGCCCACGAGTGGCGCGCCGACTGGGCGAGCCCCCAGAGCCTCGAGGTGCTCGAGCGGCTGGCGCATCCCGCCGCGGACGCCGCCGCTGTCGAGCTGCGCGCGTGCGTGCCCTACGGGATCAGCGGGCTCACCTTCCAGGGGGTGCGCCTGGCCAAGCCCGCGGGCACCTGGCAGATCCATGCCGGCACGCTGCGCTGCGCGCAGGACTATCGCGAATGGCATCTCGGCGTGGGGGCGACCCTGCGACCAGGGTGCGGTCTGAGGCTGCTCGCCGGCGCGCGGGTGTTGGGCATGGACGCTGCCTTGGACGAGCCGGTGTGCTGGACCGGATCTCTGCTCCTTTCGGCCACGCCGACCTGGCTGCGCGCCCTGGAGGTCACCGGGGGGCTCGTGGATTGGGCGCCGGGGCGCGCGGTGGAGGTGACGCCGATCGCCGTCACGCGCGTGCGGCTGACGGCGGCGCGCGTGCGCCTCGTGCTCGACCGATCGTCCCAGCGCGGGATGGACGCGGAGACGACCATCCTGGCGTGGTTCGCGCTCGGGCCGATCGGCCTGCTGCAGGGCTACCGATGGGCGGTGGGAGAAGCGAGCCTCGCGGTGACGCTCCGCAGCGGGCGATGTCACGTGACCGTGGGGGAGCGCTGGCACCCCGAGCTGGGAGGATCGCCGCGCCTGGCCGTGGCCTGGACGCCAGGGGAGGTGCCATGAACCGGACGCTCGACCTGGCCCCGAGGCCGCGCCCTTG
>CAZDKK010000067.1:0-16746 GCA_964506245.1 uncultured bacterium
CCGAGTCGGGCCAGGGCCAGCAGCGCGCGGTAGCCGCCGCGCGTGGTCGACCCGCGCACGGTGCCGAAACGCAGGTGCCGGATGACCTGGGTGATGTACTCCCCATCACGGTGCTCGCTGACGAGAACGACCACGCCCAGGCCGCGCATGAGGTAAGCGAGCGGCAGAAGGTGTCCGTGCCAGAAGGCGTAGAGCAGCGGACGGCCCGCCCGGCGCAGGGCGGGGTCCTGCTCGGCACCGATGACGCGCAGGCGCCACGTCATCCCGAGGATGCGCAAGAGACCCGCGCCCAGGATCCCGGCCACCCAGGCCCCGCGCGGCTGCGCTCGTCCGCCGGCCCCCACCCCTACCTCGCTTCCAGATGTCCCGCGACGCGCGCGGCCGCGCGCTCGTAGGCCCCGGGCGGCCCGAAGGCGCCGCGCAGACCCGCGAGCGCTGCGCGGATGGAGGCCCGGCGCGCGGGGTCGGCCAGCAGCCCCGCCATCTCGGCCGCCAGGCGATCGGGCGTGCACTCCCCCTGGAGCAGCTCGGGGAGGATCGCCCGGCCCGCCGCCAGGTTCGCCATGGCGACGTGCGGCACGCGCACCAGTCGGCGGGCAAGCCCCCAGGTCAACGGATTCACACGATAGACGACGATCGTCGGGGCTTCCATCAGGGATGCCTCGAACGAGGCGGTCCCCGAGGCGGCCACGACGAGGTCGGCCGCGCGCGCCAGATCGAAGAGCGACGCGCGGCTGAGCTCGATGCCCGCGGCCCCGGTCCACGGCTCGTAGCTCGATTCGGCCAGGGCATCGGCCATCCGCAGCCGCAGGCGCAGCGACACCGGCGTGCGTTCGCGCAGGCGCTTGACGGCGCCGGCCATCACGGGCAGATGGCGCGCGACCTCGCCCGGCCGGCTGCCGGGCAGGAGCAAGATCTCGAACGGGCCGGTGGCCGGCGTTTCCGGGCGGGCCTCGCCCTGCCCCAAGCGGGCAGCGGCGGCGTCGACCAGCGGATGGCCGACATAGGTGACCGTCACGCCCCGCTCCCGGAACCACTCGACCTCGAAGGGAAAGAGCACGAGCAGCTCGCGCACGTCGCGCGCGATCTGCCGCACGCGGCCCGCGCGCCAGGCCCAGAGCTGCGGTGCGATGAAGTAGACAACGGGAACACCCCGCGCGGCGGCCGCACGCGCGAGGCGCAGGTTGATCTCGGGCGAGTCGATCGGGATGAAGAGGTCGGGCGGACGGCTGCGGATCTGGGCCTTCAGGTCGCCCAGCAGCTTCAGCGCGCGGGGTACCACGGCGACGGCCTCGAGCAGCCCGACGACTGCGAACCGGTCATAACGCGCCGTGAGGGAGACGCCGGCCGACGCCAGGGCCGGGCCGCCCACACCAAAGAACTCCGCCGCGAGACCCCGCGCGCGCAGCGCCTGGACCAGTCCGGCGCCGTGGGCGTCGCTGCTGGCCTCCCCGGCGACGATCAGGACCCGCGGGCTACCCATCGGGTCGCCCTACGCTTCCGGGTCGCTGCCGCGGGCGCCGGCCGGCAGCCCGGCGCCTGGGCCGCGGGTCCCTGCCCCGCCGCGCAGGCGGAAGACCTCCAGGCTCTGCTGCACCTCCTGCTGGATGCGTCCCGCGATCCGCAACACGCGCACCGCGTCCTCCCCGCTCACCGCGGGAGGAGCGTTCTCCTGAATCGCGATCTGGAAGGCGCGCATCTGCTCGGTGAGCGCATCGCCGTCCCCAGCGATCAGCGCCTCCTCCGCCAGGCGGAAGCGGCCGAGGCCGGGCACCGCCACATCACCCCCGGCGTCGGGAACGATCCGAGCGCGGCGCCCGGTGCGGGCCGCCAGATCGAGCGAGAGGTAGTTCGCCGGACCGAAGAAGCGCAGCTTGCGCACCTTCTCGCGCGAGACGCGGCTGGCGGTGAGGTTGGCCACCGTGCCGTTGGTGAAGCGCAAGCGCGCGTTGGCGATGTCCTCGCGCTCGGTCAGCACCGCGACGCCCACGGCATCGAGCGTGGCGATGCGATCGGGCACCAGGCTCAGCAGGATGTCCAGGTCGTGGATCATCAGATCGAGGATCACATCGATATCGACACTGCGCGGCACGAAGGGCGCCAGCCGCTCGGCCTCGACAAAGGCAGGCGTGCCGATCTGATCCCGGGCGGCGAGGAAGATCGGGTTGAAGCGCTCGACGTGACCCACCTGCAGGACGAGCCCCGCCGAGCGCGCGAGCTTCACCAGCTCCTGGCCCTCCTCCACGGTGCTGGTCATCGGCTTCTCGACCAGCACGTGGCAACCGGCCTCGATCGCGCGGGCGGCGACCTCGAAGTGGCTCTCGGTCGGGGTGGCGACGATCAGCGCCCCCACCTCGGGCAGGACCGCGCCGAGATCGGTCGCGGGGCGCGCGCCCACCGCGGCGGCCAGGGCCTCGGCCCGCTCGCGGACGCGATCGACCACCCACCGGGGCTCCTGCGGGTCGAGGGCGTGGAGCTTCTGAGCGTGGAAGGTGCCGAGGTGGCCCGCCCCGACCACCGCCATCGGAAGTGCTGCGGACATGCTACGGCTCCTGATCCCCGGCCGAACTTGCGCACGGACTCCGGCGCTCAGCGCGTCAAGCCGCGCTCCGAGCCCTCGACGAAGGTGCAGAACTGCTCGACCTCCGGCAGCGGCCGGCACTCGGCGCGGATCCGGGCGAGCGCCTCCTCCTTGATCAGCTGCGCGCGGAAGAAGATGCGGTAGAGCTTGCGCAGCTCGGCCACCGTCTCCGGCGCGAAGCCGCGTCGCTCCAGGCCGACCGTGTTGAGCCCGCTGACCTTCAGGGGCATGCCCCCCGCGCGCACGAAGGGCGGCACGTCCTTCGGCACGCGCAGGCCCCCGCCGATGATGATGTGAGCGCCGAGGCGGACGAACTGGTGCACCGGCGTCAGCCCGCTCAGGATCGCGTAATCGCCGATCTCGACGTGCCCCGCCGCCGCCGAGCAGTTGCCGATGATCACGTGGTGACCCAGCTTGCAGTTGTGGGCCACGTGCGAGTAGGCCATGAGCAGGCAGTCCTCGCCGATGACGGTCGCCTCCCCCTCGCCGGTGGCGCGGTTGATCGTGCAGAACTCGCGAAAGGTCGAGCGCGCGCCGATGCGCAGCTGGCTGCGGGCGCCGCGATACTTCAGGTCTTGTGGCGGCCCGCCGATCGCCGCGCCGTGGAAGAATCGGCAATCGGGTTCGATGAGGCTCCAGCCATCGATGCGCACGTGGGAGTCGAGCCGGCAGCGGTCCCCCAGCCGCACCTCCGGGCCGACGATGCAGTAGGGCCCGATCTCGACGTCGGCGCCCAGCTCGGCGCCCGGCGCGACGATCGCCGTCGGGTGGATTTGGGTCATGGGCGCGGAGCCTCCCTGTCAACGATGCTGGAGAGCAGTTCCGCCTCGGCCACCAGGTGGCCGCGCACGTAGGCCCGCCCCGCCATCTGACAGGTGCGGCTCTTCAAGCGCAGGAGCTGCAGGTCGAAGATGAGTTGATCCCCTGGGAGCACCGGGCGGCGGAACTTGGCGCCGTCGATCCCCATGAAGTAGACCAGCTTCGTCTCGGGGTTCTCGACCGTGTTCAGGAGCAGCACGCCGCCCACCTGGGCCATGGCCTCGATGATCAGCACGGCCGGCATGATCGGATGGCCCGGGAAGTGGCCCACGAAGAACGGCTCGTTGATCGTCACGTTCTTCAGGCCCACCACCCTTTCCCGCTCCCTCAGATAGAGGATCCGGTCCACCAGCAGCAGCGGATAGCGATGGGGCATGATCCGCTGGATGTCGTCGATGTCGAAGTGGACCCGGTCGAGGAGCTGTTCGTGCTCCGCCGCGCCCGTGTGACGGCGGACCAGCTCACGCACGAAACGCACGTTGTGCGAATGGCCGCTGCGCACCGCGTAGACATGGCCACGCACCGGGCGCCCGATCAGGGTGAGATCGCCCAGCAGGTCGAGGATCTTGTGGCGCACGAATTCATCGGGAAAGCGCAACGGCTCCTTGTTCATGATCCCGTCTTCCTGGACCACCACGGCGTTGCGCAGGCTGCCGCCCTTGATCATGCCCTGCGAGCGCAGCGCCTCGACGTCGCGGTAGAGGACGAAGGTGCGCGCGGGCGCGATCAGGTCGCGGAAGCTCTCCGGGGTGATGTCCATGCTCAGGTACTGCGTCCCGAGCACGGGATTGTCGAACTGGATCGTGAAGCTGAGCTTCAGCCCCGGGTAGGGCGTGCCGACGACCTGGACGCCGTCGGCATCGTAGGAGGTGGGGCTGGTGATCACGAAGGGCTCGCGCTCGGCCGGCAGCTCACGGACCCCCGACTGCTCGAGCAGCTCGACCAGGGGGGCCGCGCTGCCATCGGGCGGCTCCGGCATTTCCAGTCCCGAGACCTCGAGGACGACATTGTCGATGCCCAGGCCCGCGACGGCCGCCAGGACGTGCTCGACCGTGTGGACCTCGGCATTGCCCTGGCGCAGGATCGTGCGCCGGCGACCCTCCCGATCCTCGACCGTGTTCTCCGGGCAGACGCGGATGCGGGGCTCGCCCGGCAGATCCGCGCGGACGATCACGATGCCCTCCCCCGCATCGGCCGGCCGGAAGGTGACCGTGGTCTCCTGCCCCGTGTGCAACCCTACCCCGCGGAAGGCGACCGGCTTGGCGATGGTCCGCTGCTTCACGGTCGCGGCTCTCCTCTCTCCTCCAGGTTCCGGAGGCGGCGCTCGAGCTGGCGCACCGTCTTCAGCAGGTCAGGGAGCTGGCGCATGGCCGCGTAGACCCGCTTGGCCAGATGATGAGGCGCGGCTGGATAGCCCGAGACCTCCGTCCGGGGCGGCACCGACTTGGTGACGCCCCCTTGCGCGCCGACCTTGGCCCCGTCACCGATCTCGATGTGGCCCACGACCCCGACCTGGCCGGCCAGGGTGACATCGTCGCCGACGACGGTGCTCCCGGCGATGCCGACCTGGGCGCAGAGGATCGAGTTGCGACCGATCGAGACGTTGTGCGCCACCTGGACGAGGTTGTCGATGCGGCTGCCGCACCGGATGACCGTCGCCCCCGCGGTGGCCCGGTCGATGCAGGTGTTGGCGCCGATCTCCACGTCGTCCTCGATCACCACGCGACCCAGCTGGGGCACCTTCTCGTGCCGCCCGTCCCGGGTGAGAAAGCCGAAACCATCGTCGCCGATGACGGCGCCGGCGTGGACAATCACGCGGTCACCGATCACCGTCTCCTCGCGGATGACCGCATTCGGATAGATCAGGCACTGGCTGCCGATGGTCACATCGGGACCGACGACCACCCCGGGCAGGATCACCGTGTCGTCGCCGATGGTGCAGCGATCGCCGAGCACGACCAGCGGACCGATGCCCACCCCCTTGCCGAGCTTGACCCCGACTCCGCGCAGGGCGCTCGGGTGCACGCCGGCCTCGATCAGCGGCTGCTGGCTCTGGAAGAGCGTCATGACCGCCTGGAAGGCCGCGTAGGGGTCGTCCACGCCGATGCCCGCCCGGCCGTTGGCGACGTGATCGCGCGGCATGATGACCGCGGATGCCGCGGTCTTGCTCAGCCACTCCTCGTAGCGCGGGTTCCCGAGAAAGGTGATCTCGCCGGGTCGCGCCTCCTTGATTCCCGCCACGCCACAGATCCGCAGGTTGGGGTCCCCGTGGAGTTCGCCCTTCACGTGAGCGGCCAGCTCGGCCAGACGGAATTCCATATTCCCCCACCCACCGGCGCCGGCCCGGCCGGCCCCGGATCAGTTGGAGCCTCCCGCCTCCTCGGCGTTCAGCTCGGTCAGCACCCGTTGGGTCAGGTCGTGGTCGGGATCCGCGAAGAGGATGTTGTTGTCCGCGGCGTCCAGGATGTAGTCGTAGTTCTCCTCGGTGGCGATCTTGGTCAGGAGCGCCTGGACCTTCGTGATGATGGGGCGCATCAGTTCCTCGTTGCGCTGCTCCGCCAGCCCGTCAGGGCCGAAGACGCTCTGGACGTACTGGTCGTACTCGTTGAGGCGGCGCTGGTGCTCCAGCTCCTTCTCCTGGCGGCGTTCATCGCTGAGCATCAGCCCCTGGCTCTCCAGCTCGCGCTGCAGATTCTCCAGCTCGGTCTTACGGCGCTGGGCCTCCTGATTCCACCCCTCGACGTCCCGGTTGAATGTCTCGACGACACTCTCCACCGCCGTGTAGTCCCGCATGATGATCTCGCTGTTGACGAAGCCGATGCGTAGCTCGGCCCCGGCAGGCACGGCCAGCATCAGTCCAGCCAGCAGGACGACGGCGAACGCTTTGCTCGTGTCACGCATAGGTATCCTCCCAGTCGGGACTTGCAGCGGGCAAGATCCTAGTCAATGGCGGCGGCCGGTGACCAGCGATTTCTTGGGCACCGCGCCGGTCCTAGAGCTGGGGCCCGAAGGCAAAGTGGGTCTTCCAGCGCCCAGTCTCGGTTCCGTAGGCGTAGTAGAAGCCGATCGGCCCGAGCATCGGGATCTCCATGGTGATCCCGGCCCCGACGCCTAACTTCAGGCCGTTGAGCGAAATATCGTACGTCGAGTTCCACGTGTCGCCCGCGTCCAGGAAGAACGCGCCCCACACCGGGTCGACCAGCGGAAACTGCAGCTCCGCCGTGACGCCGAGCATGGTCTTGCCGCCCGGGAACCGATACTCGGCACCGTTGCGCAGCTCGATGTTCTCCTCGGGCACGATGTAGTAATCGTCGTACCCGCGCATCAGATCGAAGCCGGTGATGCCCCCCAGGCGGAACCGCTCGGCCGAGGGCAGCACGTCGCTATTGTTGTAGGAGCCCAACAGACCGAAACGTCCCCGCAGCATGAGCACCGGCCGCCAGAAGGGTGAGAAGTACTGACGGTGATCGACGGTGAAGCTGTAGTAGTCCAGATCCCCGCCCAGAATCCCGCCATTGAACTCCTGCCGCAGGGTCGTCCGGGTCCCCAGGGTCGCGTGGAACGGATTGTCGGTGGAGTTGCGCATGAGCGACAGGAAGAAGCGCGAGCGTTGTCCCGCGCCCTCGAGGAGCTGCTCGATCGTCTCGTCGGGCAGGTTCTCGTAATCCCGGTAGCTCGTCTCGCTGTAGGAATACCCCAGGGCCAGGCGGGTGTAGTCCGGGAAGGACAAGATCCAGGGGAACCCGACCCGCACACCGGCGCCGCGCACCCGGCTCCAGTAGGACGCGTCCATGTCCAGACCCGCGTAGACCTCGCGGTAGTTGTCCGTGTTGTACAGATCGATGCCGGCCGAGATCGGTCGGCCGAAGACCCACGGTTCCGTGAAGGAGACATCGTAGTACTCGCGCTTCTTCCCCCGCTCGATTTCCAGGGCCAGGGCTTGCCCATTGCCGAAGAGGTTGTTGTGCCCCAGTTTGACGAAGCCGGTGAGCCCCTGCTGGCTGGAATACCCTACGCCGCCGTTCATCGTGGCCGAGCTGTGCTCCTCGACCCGGAAGGTCACATCCACTTCCCCCGGCGTCGGCGACGGCTCGAAGTCGACCTGCACGTCCTTGAAAAACCCTGTCGCGAAGATGTCGCGCTGCGACCGGGCCAGCCGGCTGCGGCGCAGCAGATCACCCGGGAAGAGGGAGATCTCGCGGCGGATCACCTTCTCCTTCGTGTGCGTGTTGCCCACGATGCGCACCTCGCCCACGTGCGACGGCTGGCCCTCGCTGACGCGGAAGGCGACCGCGACGGTGTCGCCCTGGACGGTCGTGACGGGGTCGATGCGCAGGTCGACGAGGTAGCCCCGCTCTGTGTACATGTTGTAGATCGCGGCGAGGCTGGCATCGATCTTGCCGGCAGCGTACGGGTCGCCGGGCAGGTAGAGCAGCGCGCTGCGCAGGGGCGCGTCGGGAAAGACCGTGGCCCCTTCGAAGCTGGAGGTCCCGAAGTAATAGCGCGGGCCTTCGACCACCGCGAAGCCCACCTCGATGCCACGGTCTTCGGGCAAGAAGATCGGTTCGTCGAGGGTCACCTGAGCGTCTTTGAATCCGTGGTTGGTGTAGAAGTCAACCAAGCGCGTGATGTCTTCCTCGAGTTTGTCGCGCTGATAGCGCCCCTTGCGCAGGAATCCCTTGGGCTTGGTCTTGAGCTGGCCGCGCAGCTTCCCGTCGTTGAAGGCCTCGTTGCCGCTGAAGCTGATGGTGAGAATCTTGAGGCGCGAGCCCTCATCGATAGCGATGTGCACCACGACCCCCGGCCCGCCGCGGGGATCCGGGGCCGCCTCGGCGGTCACCTGGGCGTGGGGGTAGCCCTTCTCCCGGTAGGCGCCCTCGATGTTGCGGGCCACGCGGAACAGGTCGCTGCGCCGCAGCACGCCGCCGATCTGCGGGCCGCCGTGGACCTTCAGGTCCTCGACGTTGAATTCCTTGTTGCCCTCGTAGGTGACTTCCTTGACCTTCGCCCGCTCGGCGAAGCGGAAGCGAACGACGGCCCGACCGCTGTCGTCGACGCTGCTGGCGGCCTCCACCTCGTCGAAGACGCCGAGCGCGTAGAGTTCTCTTACGCTCTGGGTGATGCGGAAGGGGTAAGCGGGCTCGCCGGGCTTGAGGCGCACGGCCTCGTCCACCAGGGCGCGGTCGACCTCGCCCAGGCCCTGATACTCGATCGTCGCGACCGGGGGGACCCCTGGCTCCTGCGCCGCCGCAAGCGGCCCGCAGGCCAGAGCACACGCCGCCAGGACCAGAGCCGCCCCGGCCCGGCGGGCGGGCGGCTCGACTGGATGGATGGACATCCTGCCCCTTCCCGGGACGGGCTCCGCCCGCCCCGCGCACGCTCCCGCGCCTAGGATTCCTCTCCCGTGACGCGGGCCGAGACGGACCGGCCGGGACCGCCGCCTTCCTCTTCGTTCTGCTCCTGGGAGGCGCTGTGCGCCGGGGGCTCCTCGCCGACCCGCCCCCCCCCGCTGCCGTGCCCCACCTCGAACCCGAGCTCCTCGCCCTTCTTGGTCACCCGCACGATGTCGCCAGCCTTGCAGCGCCCTTTGAGCACCAGCTCCGAGAGTGGGTCCTCGATGTACTTCTGGATCGCGCGCCGCAGGGGTCGCGCGCCCAGGTCGGGGTCGAAACCCTTCTCCAGCAGCAGCTCGGTCGCCCCGCGCGTCAGGGCCAGGTCCAGGTCCGACTGGCGCAACCGCACCCGCACCTGATCGATCAGGATGGCGATGATCTTCTCCATGTCCTCGCGGTTGAGCGAGCGGAAGACGATCAGCTCGTCGATGCGGTTGAGGAACTCGGGATTGAAGACCTTGCGCACCTCCTCCATGACCGTGTTCTTCATCGACTCGTAGGTAGCACCCTCGTCCTGGCGCGAGAAACCCATGGCCCCACGCCCCCGCAGGCGGCGCGCGCCGATGTTGCTGGTCATGATGAGCACGCAGTTCTTGAAGCTCACCTTGCGCTTGAGGCTGTCGGTGAGGATCCCGTCCTCGAGCACCTGCAGCAGGATGTTGAAGACATCCGGGTGCGCCTTCTCGATCTCGTCGAGCAGCACCACCGAATAGGGCTTGCGGCGCACCTTCTCGGTGAGCTGGCCGCCCTCCTCGTAGCCCACGTAGCCGGGGGGCGCCCCCACCAGGCGGCTGACCGCGAACTTCTCCATGTACTCGCTCATGTCGATGCGGACGAGCGCGTCGGGGTCGTCGAAGAGGAAGCGCGCCAGCACGCGCGCCAGCTCGGTCTTGCCGACGCCCGTCGGTCCCAGGAAGACGAAGGTGCCGATCGGGCGGCGCGGGTCGCGCAGCCCGGCGCGGTTGCGGCGGATCGCCTTGGCAATCGCCTCGACCGCCGGACGCTGGCCGATGATCTGGGTTTCCAGCTCATCCTCCATGCGCAGCAGCTTGGCGCTCTCCGCCTCGCCGATCTTGGCCACGGGGATCTTCGTCATGCGGGAAACGACGTAAGCGATGTCGCTCTCCGTGACCCACGTCTTCTGCGTGCTCTTCTCCTCGTTCCACTCCTTCTTGATGCGGTAGTACTCCTGGCGCAGCTCCTTCTCGGTATCGCGCATCGAGGCGGCCTTCTCGAAGAGCTGTTCGCGGATCGCGGCCTCCTTCTCCATGGCGATCTGCTCGATTTTCTTGTCCAGCTCGCGCAGCTCCAGGGGGAAGGTGCTCTGCGACAGGCGCGCCCGGGCGCCGGACTCATCGATCACATCGATGGCCTTGTCGGGCAGATAGCGGTCGGTGATGTAGCGGTCGGAAAGCTGCGCGGCCGCCAGCAGCGCCGCGTCCTCGTAGTGCACGCGGTGGTGGGCCTCGTACTTGTCCTTCAGGCCGCGCAGGATCCGGATGGTCTCCTCGACCGAGGGCGGGTCGACCAGAATCGGCTGGAAGCGCCGGTCGAGCGCTCCGTCCTTTTCGATGTGCTTGCGGTACTCGTCGAGCGTGGTGGCCCCGATGCACTGCAGCTCGCCCCGGGCCAGAGCGGGCTTGAGCATGTTGGAGGCGTCGATCGCCCCCTCGGCCCCCCCCGCGCCGACGATCGTGTGCAGCTCGTCGATGAAGATGATCGCGTCCTGCGACTCGCGCAGCTCGTTCATGATGGTCTTGAGCCGCTCCTCGAATTGGCCCCGGTATTTCGTACCCGCAACCACGCTGGCGAGGTCCAGGGTGACGAGCCGGCGTCCGCGCAGCAGCTCGGGCACCTTGCCGTCGACGATGCGCTGGGCCAGCCCCTCGACGATCGCCGTCTTGCCCACGCCCGCCTCGCCGATCAGCACCGGATTGTTTTTCTTGCGCCGGCAGAGGATCTCGACGATGCGCTCGATCTCGGTTTCGCGGCCGAAGATCGGGTCGAGCTTGCCCTCCTTGGCGAGCTGGGTCAGGTCGCGCCCGAACTGGTTCAGGCTGGGCGTCTCGGGCCGCTCCTCGCTCTCCGGCTGCGGCTGCGCAGCGTGACCGCCCAGGAGTTTGAGGGTCTCCTCGCGCACCTTCTTGCGATCGACCCCCATGTCCATCAGCACCTTGGCCGCCACGCCCTCGCCCTCGCGGATCAGACCCAGCAGCAGGTGTTCGGTGCCCACGTAGTTGTGGCCCATCTGGCGGGCCTCATCGACCGACAGTTCCAGGACCCGGCGGGCGTTGGCCGTGAAGGGGATCTCCCCGATCGTCAGCGACCCCCCGCTGTGGGCGACCAGGCTCTCGACCGCCTGGCGGATCGCATCCAGATCCAGGCCGAGGTTGGCCAGCACGGTGGCCGCGATCCCCTCGCCCTCCCGCAGCAGGCCCAGCAACAGGTGCTCGGTGCCGATCGAGTCGTGCTGCAGCCGGCTGGCCTCTTCGCGCGCCAGGAAGATCACCTTGCGCACGCGTTCGGTGAACTTGTCGTGCATCCGTGACTCCTCTCAATTCACCCCGGCCGCGCCCAGCTTCTCACGGACGAAGCGGGCGCGGTAGGCGTTGCGTTCGTTGGAGCTCATCTCTTGGCCCGCCATGACCTGCAGATGGGCCGGTTGCGAGTAGAGCAGGATCTCGTTGATCAATTCGATCGGCGGCAGCCCCTCGAGCCCCAGGGTCACGCCGAGGCGAATGGCGGAAGCCAGCCCGATCACCTCCTCCGAGGAGAGCAGCCGCGAGTGCGTGAAGACGCCGAGGGCGCGCATGACCTTGTCCTCGATCTGCGTCTGGGCGTCCTTGAGCAGCACCTCGCGGGCCTTCTCCTCGTAGTCGAGCAGCTGGCGGACCACGCGCTCCAGGTTGAGCAGCGCCTGCGACTCCTTCTCGCCGAGCGTGATCTGGTTCGAGATCTGGAAGAAGTTGCCCAGGACGTCGGTGCCCTCCCCGTAGAAGCCGCGCACCGTCAGGCCCACCTGCGTGACACCGGTCAGCACCTTCTTGATCTTGCGCGTGAGCACCAGCGCCGGCAGGTGCACGAGGAGCGAGGCGCGCAGCCCCGTGCCGACATTGGTGGGACAAGCCGTCAGGTAACCCAGATCATCGGAGAAGGCCCACTCGAGCGAGTTCTCGAGCTGGTCATCCAGCGCGCTCGCGGCCGCGAAGCACTCATCGAGCTGAAAGCCGGAGCGCAGCGCCTGGATGCGCAGGTGGTCCTCCTCGTTGACCATCACGCTGGCACCTTCGTCCCGGGCGAACACGAGGCCCGAGTGGGTGCCGTTGGTCGCCAGGTCGTAGCTGATCAGGTGGCGCTCGAGCAGGAACTGCCGCTCGATCACCGACAGCGCCTCCATGCCAATCAGCTCGCGCCCCTTCAGGGCGTCGACCCGATGCGACGCGCCGGCCACGCGGTGCAAGACGCCGGAGAGTTCCTCGCCCAGCGCCCGGCCCGGGAAGTAGATGCCGCGCAGGTTGCGCGCCAGGCGCACCCGCGTACTCAGGATCGCGTCGGCGAGCTGCCCCTTCTCCGCGAACCACTTGTGGCGCGCGTCGAGCATCTCGGCGACGGGCAGGTGCCAGTCCTGCTCCATGGCTCCGGTCCTCACCCCTCGCCCTCCCCGGCGCTGCGGCCGCGGCCCGGTCCCTGCTCCGTGGAGGCCGCGGCTGGATCGTTGCCCTCGGCCGCTGCCTCGGCTTCCATCGCCCGGATCCGGTCTCGGATCTGGGCGGCCTTCTCGTATTCCTCGCGCTCAACCGCGCGGTCGAGCTCCTCGTGCAGGTTCTGGACCTGGCGGCGTCGCTCGAACTGGTCGCCCTCTTTGCCGGGCGCCTTGCCCACGTGGCGCAGGGCGCCGTGCACCCGGCGCAGCACCGGCCGGAGCTGGGCGCCGAAGCTCTCATAGCAGGTCGGGCAACCCAAACGGCCGGTCTTGAGGAAGTCGCTGTACTTCAGCCCGCACTCACTGCACTGGACGGTGCCCACCTTCGGCACCCCCTCGGGGTAGAGGTTCTCTGCCATCCAGACGAGCTGCCCCGCGATCGAGAGCTTGCCCTTCTCGACCATCGAGTGGAACCCCTTCTCCCGGGCACACTTCTCGCACAGGTGCATCTCGGTGACCTGGTCGTTCTTGACCTCCTTGACGTGGATGGTCGCCTCCGCCACCCGGCAAGCTTGGCATTTCATGGTCCCTGGCCCCCACCTATCCCGGCCCCGGGCGTCCTGCCCAGCGGGGTCAGTCCGCCGGCAAGAGCCGGCCATCTTCGAGTCTCAGCCTAATATCGGCAAGCCTCGCCAAGTATTCATTGTGCGTGGCCACCAGCCAGCTCTGCTGCCCGGATCGGGCCACCGAATATAGCAGCTCGTACAGGGCCTCTCCAGTTGCCCGGTCCAGGTTGCCGGTCGGCTCATCCGCCAGGACCAGGGCAGGCCCGTTGGCCAGTGCCCGCGCCAGTGCCACCCGCTGCTGCTCGCCCCCGGAGAGGCGGCTGGGCGGGTGATCGCGGCGTGCGCGAAGTCCCACCATCTCAAGCAGCTCCAGGGCGCGCTCGCGGGCGCTCTCCTCCGAAGCGCCGGCCAGCAGCACCGGCACCGCCACGTTCTCGAGGGCCGAGAACTCGGCCAGCAGGTGGTGGTACTGGAAGATGAAGCCGACGTACCGGTTGCGCAGCGCGGCCCGCTCGTCATCACCCAGCAGCCCGATCTCCAGTTCCCCGTAGCGGATCCGTCCGGCATCCGGCCGATCGAGGGCGCCCACCTGGTGAAGCAGGGTGCTCTTTCCTGAGCCGGATGAACCCATGATCGCAACCACTTTGCCCGCAGGAACTTCCAGGTCCAGGTCGGCAAGCACGCGAATGCGCTCCCCTCCCGACGGGTAGCTCTTCCACAGACCGCTCACGCTGAGAACCGGAACCATGGCTGCTCCTCGCGCGGGCTCACTCCGATCGGATCGCCTCTATCGGGTCGAGCCGCGCCGCCCGCCAGGCCGGGTAGAGCGTCGAGAGGGCGGAGATCACCAGCACCGCGGCGATGATCCAGCCCACGTCCGTCCATTCGACCCGCACCGGCAGCGTGTCGATGAAGTAGACATCCGCCGGCAGGTGGATGAACCGCCAGCGGTCGAGCGCATAGCACAGGGCCAGCCCCACGCCCGTCCCCATCGCAGCGCCGCTGAACGCCGTGACCCAGCCTTCGAGCACGAAGATGCGCAGGATGCCCACCGAGGTCGCGCCCATCGACTTGAGGATCCCGATCTCCCGGCGCTTTTCGGTGACCAGCATGATCAACGAGCTGGCAATGCTGAAACCCGCGACCAGGACGATCATGATCAGGATGATGAACATCGCCATCTTCTCGAGGCGCATCCAGGAGAAGAGATTCTCGTTCAAGTCGATCCAGTTGTTCGCCCGGTAGGGAAAACCGCCCAGCTTGGCGACCAGCTCCTCGCCCACCAGCGGGGCTCGATCCATGTCGGTCAGCCGCACCTCGAGGCCGGTCACGCGATCGCCCAGGCCGAAGAAGCTCTGGCCCTCGCCCAGATCGATGAAGGCGAGCGTCGCGTCGAACTCGTACATGCCCGAGTCGAAGATGCCCGCCACGCGGAAGCGGCGCATGCGCGGCACGTAGCCCAGCGGCGTGCGGCGCGATTCGGCCGGGCTCACCAGCGTGACCTCGTCGTCGACGGCCAGGCCCAGGTTCGCCGCGATCTGCTTGCCCACCAGGATCCCCGGCTTGCCCTGCGCGTCGCGCGTCAGGGGCGGTTCGTTCCCGCCGGTGCGAACGTAGCGGCCGACGGCCGTGACGTTGACCTCATCCGCCCAGCGGATGCCCTTGACGATCGCACCCTCGGCCGCCTCGCCCGCGGTCAGCATCGCCTTGCCGTAAACGAAGGGTGCCACCGCGGCCACCTCCGAGTGCTGCGCCACCACGCCGGCCAGGCTGTCGGCGGCCGTCAGCCCCTCGAGCCCGAAGCGCAGCAGGATCACATGGGCATTCGTGCCGACGATGCGGTCCTTGACCTCGGTGTTGAACCCGCTCATGACCGCCAGCACCACGATCAGGGCGCAGACGCCCAGCGCGATGCCGGCCGCGGCATAGTAGGTCGTGGCCGAGTGGAGCGCCGTCTCGCGCCGCCCGAAGAGATAGCGCAGCCCCACGAAGGTGACCAGCCGCTCGCCGCCCCGACCGCGTCCCGGCTCGAGCGCCCGCTGGAATTCGGGCACGAGGAGACTCCACAAGACCCAGCGCAGCAGCCAGACGACCAGCGCTACCGGCAGCCAGACGGGCAGCAGCAGGCCGGCGAGGATGCCCAGCCCGGCCCGCGCGCCGCGGCCGGCCGCAGGGTGCCCGAGGAGCCGCGCGGTCGCGCGACCGAGCCCCATCACGATCAGCGCCAGGCCCCGCAGCCCCACGAGCAGCGGGAACGCGACCAATCCGATCGTGCCCAGAACCCATCGCCCCAGGCCCCGCGGGGACGGATGCGCGTGATGCCCCGCGGCCACCTGGACGAGGCCGTCGGCGCACAGCCCGATGGCCTGCGCCAGCAGGAAGAGGGGCACCCAGATCGGCGCCAGCAGGAAGAGCGCGACGCGCCGCGCCCGACCGGGCGAGGACACGCCCCCGCCGTCCGTCTCCACCGGCTCGACTCCCCGCCGCCCGGAGCCTAGCGCGCCCACGGGCTGGCCAGCACCCGCTCGAAGACGGGCGCGAGGTGGACGAAGAACGCGTCGAGGTCGAAGACCTGGGCCAGTTGCGCGGCGGGCAAGTGTTCCCGGACCCGCGGCTCCTCCGCGAGCAGATCGCGGAAGGCGCGCCCCGAACGGCGAGCCTCCATGGCCGCGCCCTGGACGATCCGATACGCATCCTCGCGCGAGCCGAGGGCCTCGGTCAGGGCCAGCAGAGCGCGCTGCGAGAAGAAGAGCCCGCCGTCAGCCTCGAGATTGGCGCGCATCCGCACGGGATCGACCTCGAGCCCGCCCAGGACGCGCTCCAGCAGGTGCAGCGTGTAGTCGAGGCCGATGAAGGCGTCCGGCAGGATCACGCGTTCGACGCTCGAGTGGCTGATGTCGCGCTCGTGCCACAGCGCGATGTTCTCATAGGCTGGCCCGAGGTAGCCGCGCAGCAGCCGCGCCAGGCCGCAGATGCGCTCGCACAGGATCGGGTTGCGCTTGTGCGGCATGGCCGAGGAGCCCTTCTGCCCCCGGGCAAACGGCTCGAACGCCTCAGCCACCTCGGTGCGTTGCAGGTGGCGGATCTCGGTGGCGATCTTCTCGCAGGTCGCCCCGATCAGCGCCAGCACCGCCAGGAGGTGGGCGTGACGGTCGCGCTGCACGATCTGGTTCGAGACCGGCGCGGCGGTGAGGCCGAGGATCGCGCAGGCTCGCGCCTCGACGGCCGGCGTGAGGTGCGCGAAGGTCCCCACCGCGCCCGAGAACTTTCCGGTCCGCACCTCATCGCGCGCCCGGGTCAGGCGCGCGTGGTGGCGCTCCATTTCCTGGAACCACAGGAGGGCCTTCAGGCCGAAGGTGATCGGCTCCGCGTGCACGCCGTGCGTGCGCCCGATCATCGGCGTCGCGCGGTGGTCCTCGGCCAGGCCGCGCAGCAGGCGCCCGGCCCGCGCCAGCCGCGCCTCGATGAGCTCGCACGCCCGCCCGAGCTGCAGGGCCAGCGAGGTGTCGAGCAGGTCCGAGGAGGTCATGCCGCGGTGCAGCCAGGTCTTCTCCGCCCCGAGGTGTTCCCCGACATTGGTGAGGAAGGCGATCACGTCGTGGTGGACCTCGGCCTCGATCTCGAGAATGCGCGCGACATCGAAGCGGGCGTTCGCTCGCAGCGCCGCGGCGGTGCCCCGCGGGGCGCCGGCCAGCTCTTCCATCGCCTGGGCGGCGGCGATCTCGACCTCGAGCCAGAAGGAGA